>JBGSKY010000041.1:0-70468 GCA_041740995.1 Pirellulaceae bacterium | reverse complement strand
CAGGAGTAAATTCAAATCGGCCGTTGGCGCCCCGCATCGAACGACCAAAAATTATTGATGCATCGGATAGTTGGAATGGCTGACCTGCAACGTTGTAGGTGGCCGCAATTTGCTTGGCGCGAATCCGCGCCGCACTAGCCGATTGAGTTCGACCCAGCGTTACCGAAGCGGCCTTGGTCGCGGCATCAGTCGCCATGCGTTGTTCTGTTCCGACCATTTCCATATAGGCCAAATTGATCGAAAGTCCGCCGACAAAAGCCACTGCGGCGAAGGCAGCGACAGCAAGCACCAAAATCGATCCGCGACGACTTTGATGTCTTTGCAGATGTAAACGTTTTGTATTCAATCGGCATTTCATATTGGCACCCATCACTCGGTGGCTATCGGTCAAGTTGTTCGTCAGAATGTGTTTCAATTTTCTTAGAGCCGAACCGAAAAGCGGTTTGGTCTTTTTGGATGGTTAAACCGCTTTTCGATTAAGCTCTCACCTAAATTATTCACGCAGCATCGTCGATCGAACGACAATGACACCTTGGTCTTTGAGGACCAATCTAGTCGCTGAATTGGCAGCCCACGGAATCCGAATTTCCACACTTACTTCGTCTCCAACAGATATCTCTGCAAATGTGGTCGGCGTCACAATCACCTGTGCTCCAACTACTGATCGTTCCTCAAGAATTTGTTCGCAACGTTGAGCCACTTGCAAGGCACTCGACGATTTCCTGGCTGCCAATCGACCGCCCTCATAGGCTGAGAGAACTGCCGATTGTCGTAGGAACAACCGTTGGCAGACTTCCATCGAACCTAAGACTAAGGTCAATAGCAGCGGCAGAACGATCGCTAGCTCGACCGCTGCGACACCACTGCGAACCAGTGACCGATTGCCTTTGCGCGACAAAACTCGTTTGTCGACAAAGCCTTTTCGGCAATGCTTGGTTCGAATTGGAGAAGCAACGTTCATAATGAGTTACGAGCCGAATGTTCAAGCTGCGTTGTATGATTCCTGGTTAAATGGTTTATGAAAAAGGCTGGTTTCAGACATCTAACGCGAGTGGCAATGCTGTTCGCACTAGAGGTCGTTAATCGAACGCTTTAGTTTGGATATTCGGCATTGATGTTTTCAAAACCGATATCAACCACGAACAAACAATCGTTGTAGTCCAAGTCACCACCGCCGATGATATCTTCAAAACCGATCAGGATCATTGACGTATCGGGAACATGGTAAGCGACCAAGTGTTGCAATCCATCTGAGTTCTTTGCAACATCATTCCAAAGCCAAGTCTTGCCTCCATTGACCCCGTCGGAGATCAGGAAAAAGTCCAGCTGGAATCCGTTGCCGCCACGACCAATTTCTACGAAGTCACCTTTTTTGAGTGGCTCCGTCTTGGTTCGCTTGCTGCCTTCGGAAGCATCCGGGAAAATCAAGTAAGGAGTGCCTGGCGTCGACGACCCCGCAGGAGTAAAAGCGAAGCCGAGCGAGTTGTGGTAACCAGCACCTTCACCCAAGAAATATATCCGAATCGTTTCGACAGCTTCGGTTCGTAGGAAGAGTTTGTTGGCATCAAGTTTCAGCGCACTGACGTTCGACAGCGGGACACTTTCAGACAAGTTTGAGTTAATGATCTGCAGCAATTGCGGCAAATTGTTATTGTAAAACGCAGTCGATTTAGCATCAGTTTTTAATGCTTGAACGTGCGAAATGATCGGCAAGTTGAAGGGCCGCGCTGGCGACGTAGGGCTTGCTGGCGTTCCGGCGTGGATTGATGTTGAACCGAAGCCAAACAAGCTGGCGATGGCCAATAATCCGGGCAAACTCTTTCGGGACACTTTTGCTAGACTCATGTTGGGAACCTCTTTTGATATGCTTTTCGAATACTTAGAGCCTGGAAAGTACCTCCTTGCAATTTGGCTACAGCGTCCGTTATTGAAAACCTAGCTTTGTTTCCGGCTGGTGGCTAAAAATTTTTTAGGTTTTTCAATCTAAAGCTTCACTCAATTGCTTACTATTGAACAATTCAACCTCGATTGTTCGCTTATAAACCGGGCCGAGAAAGCTTGCGGTATTGTGCAAAGAGATGCAGTAGATAATTGAGAATTGTATTTGCAGTTCCGGTGCTAACGGTTTTTCGGTTTACACCATGCCGAAGTCGGAAAGGCACATCCGTCTAAGCTCGATTTTCCTACCCCAAATTTCGCTTCGTGTGAAACGTCAGAATAAAACGACCCAAGCCACGAGGAAGCTAAAATTATTTTGGGTAGGAAGATTTCAATGCGTAAAGCTGAGCAAGACTTACGAGAGACGGCCAAGTTAAGACTTTGCAAATAACGTCGAGTCAACTGTGCCACAGGATCTCTCAATAGAGCGGTTGCAAAGCTATTCGGCAAATGTCAGCTTTAATTAAAAGCAACGATACCAACAACCAGCGCAATCAAGGCGATGACCAAGACTAATGGATAGGTCAAAAACACAAGAGCCATTGATGCTTCAGGCGTTTTCTTTTCCATCGGGGTATCCTGGCCATTGACCGAATTTTTAATCTGCTCGGTGGTCGTCGATTCGCTCATTTTAGTTCTCCTGATTTTGATCAATTTGACAGCACTAGAAGTTATCTGAGAGCTGCTTTCAAAACGTACAGAGGACTAAGTAGCAAATCTTTTGCCAACATTGACGATTATCAGAAATTACCAAACGCTGACAAACGGAGATAGGGACTGGTCCTGGCCTACTCGTGACGAAGAGTTAGATCGATGAATTTCGTTGTCTGTCACGAACGCGTTTGGAGTAGGTCTCTAAAAATTTGCGTTCTCGTTTGTTCAGTGAGTCTTGTCCAGACTTATGAATCTTCTCTAGCAGCCGATCGGCTTCGGCGGCATCTGCGACAGTGGCGTCAGGTTTATATGCCTTCAATCTTGGACCAAACATTTTTCGTTTGGTCAGTTGCCAAGAGCCAGCGAAATTGTCGACGAAACCGAAATTCCAATTCCCGTAAAAATAGGCAAACGCATACACGATACCAGCCAAATGTACGTCATAGGCGATGTTGGGACCGCCATCGCTGGGCGCCGATGCAAAAACATTGGAGACGATCAAAACTATGCCAACAATCCATGCTGGAATCGGCAACACGCCCAGCAAGTTCAATGTGACTTTTGGATAGTTCAGAACGAAAAGCATTTCGATACAGACCACCGCTCCGGAAGCGCCCAGTAAGATGCCGTCGCTGCCCCCAAGGCGCTGTAAAACAAGCCAAGCAAAGCCACAAACGACAATTGCTGATAAATAGATTCGCCAAAACTCCGCTACGCCATAGCGTTCCTGAACTGCGCGACCAAGGCACCAAAGCCCAATCATGTTCCAAAAGATGTGGCCGATCGACAAGTGATCATGCACAAATCCATACGTCAGCATCCGCCACCACATCCATGGTCGCAACAAATCGGATGCATGCAGAGACACAAAATCGCCGATCCGCCCTTCTCGGGTACCGAAGACCAGGTTTACTAGAAATACGCCAACGCAGATCATAATGATGATCGATATTGGCGATCGACTGTCCCAATTTGGGCCTGAAGCTGGATCGTCGCGATAATAGGGCCGGTCGTGGATGCCCATAATTAGCAATCTAATTGAAAAATGTCTGTCGTCGAAAATTCTGCGTCGAGACTTCAAAAATTTGGAATCGAAAACGCCTGGCTGCCGGTCCAGCTGTCAAATTGAATCTCAAGCTAATAGAGTTCGCTGGGTTGCTCCGACATCATCTTAACATGAATACGGCGAGTTCAAGACTTTGTTTAAGCTGCTAAGCTTTTTGTTTGGAACTAGCGTCAATTTGAGATTGAGGCAAAACAAAAAATTCGCATGATTGAGCTCAATTGGCAGAAAATGGCGGCGCAAAATCGTCGTCGGAATCGGCTCGGCGGGAAAAGTTTTCCGAATCCTGAGTGGGGATACTTCCTGTTTTAGAGTCCCAATTTTCTAGCATCTTTAACAGCAAATCGCTTCGAGCATCGACGTCGCCTTTTTCAAGCAACATTTCCTTCATCGCCGAAGGGAATTCAACGCTGTAGGTGATGATATCGGTTAATGGCCCAAGTGGAATTCCGCTTCTTAAAATCTTCGTCAAACCACTCCCGGCGGCACCGACGGCTGGAAATGCCTGCTTGTAAGCCGCGACCAAGTTCGCTTGTCGATCATCGCGATCATCGTCACGACTAGGATCGTAAATATCAAAAATCGGCTCAACCACAGCCTGTCGATACGGTGTCAAAACTTGCAGCTCTTCGATTATCCGAGCCCGTTGAACGCCGATCAGCAAAATGTTGTGGCGGTTATCTTCTGTCGGCATGTGGCTGAAGACTTTACCGATGCATACGACTGGAGCAATAGATGGCTGCGCCGACAGCTTTGGCTCCCAACCTTCTCGCAAGGTAGCCAATGTAATTAAGCCGTCATCGAGCATCGCATCATGCAAAAGGTCGCAATAACGCGGTTCGAAAATATGCAACGGTTGCACGACATTTGGAAACATTACCAAACGTGGAAGCGGGAACAATCGCACTCGTCCATCGAAATCGTCAGGTAATCGTATTTCTTGAACCGAATCAGACACTAAAAACACCCAAAGATCACGTTTACGGAAAAGAGCTGATCCAAAATCATATACAGTCTGATTCAAATCAACACGACCACCTCAGAGAGCTACAATGCTACTTCTCACAAGCGTTCAGCGTTCAACTGGTAATGCTCGGAACGACCGACAACAAAACTTCCCACCAATTTAGCAGGACCCGTTAAATCATACGAGGTTGGCAAGCGAACGACGGTTTCGAACTTTCATTTGCGTATAAAACAACAGTTTCGGCCAACCTTCGATTCGCTGGAATTTCACCAAGTTTCCCCTTTGTTTCTGCCCATTTCCACCAACTGCAAATACGTTTCATCGCAAAATCGATCGGTCATTCCGCCCAGATAAACCGCGACCGATTGCTCAACCCCTAATCGCTGCGACAGTTCCAAAAAACGGTCAGGCAGCCGTTCCGGATAGGCGACCAAGAGCCGAAATAGTTGCTGCAATCGCATCGCGGCTTGCTCTCTCACAATGACCAATCGTGGATGACGGTAGACGTTGGCAAAAAGAAAAGCTTCCAGTTCACCGCGTTCTTGCTCGATATGCGTTGGCATCATCAAACGAATACCGTCGGACTTTAGCCGATCAGCGGTTTGTCCATTGCAGCTTTCCAGAAGTGGTTGTGCTGTGCGCAAAAAATAGTCGACTTGCGTTTCGATCATTGCGTGGACGAGAAACTGCCGCGTCGGAACAGTTTGCTCTCGTCGCTTGTCTTGCTCGGCCACTGCACGTTGAATGAATGCAATTGAAAGTAGCTGGTCCAATTGGAGCAATCCTAGCTTTAATGCATCATCAACATCGTGCGCGTCGTAAGCAATACTATCAGCGGCGTCAACAATCTGTACTTCCAATGAAGGTACGGGGCCATAAGGACCTTTGTCTGTCCGATGTTGCTGGCCGGCGAGAACTTCGTAGGTGAGATTCAAACCGGGCGTTTGTGTGTAGCGAGTTTCAATCTGTTCGATAAGCTGCAAAGCGAAACGGTTGTGAGAAAAGCCGCCGTGGTTTTCCATGCAACGATTTAAAGCATCTTCGCCGCAATGTCCGTAGGGCGGATGACCAACGTCGTGCAGTAAGGCCAACGCTTCAATCAAGTCTTCATTTAAGCGTAGGTGCCGACCGATGGTCCGCGCAATCGATGCGACTTCTTGAGTGTGAGTGAGCCTTGTTCGGTGATAATCTCCCATGTCTCCGGTGAAAACCTGCATCTTGCCGCTCAAGCGGCGAAATGCGGCGCTGTGCAAAATCCGATCGCGATCTCGTTGATAAGGACCTCGATAGGCGTGATCAGCTTCCTCAAACCGACGACCAGCACTATCGCGGCTGTGCGTCGCGAAAGATGCCAACAATAACGACTCGCGGTCGTACCACGCGGGCACAGGCTTCGGCTTATTATTAATCGGCTGGATTGACATTGGAATTTCGTTGAAATTTGGTACGCAGCTTATAAGCGGCGCAATCAATCAACGCAAGAACAACGAGTAAACCGCACAATCGCTCGGGCCAATCGCCAATCTGTTGCCACAGCCCCCAACGGGCGTCGGCAATCGGTTTGGCGATGACCGCATCCGGCTTCATCTTTGGCGATTTGACCTTAACCACACCGTTGCCACTTACCCAGGTCGAGATGCCGGTGTTGGCGGCGACGAGCATTGGACGTCGATTTTCCACCGCAGCAAACACGGCACAGGCAAAATGATGATCGAGCATTGATGAACCGCGGAACCAGCCATCATTGGTCACATTGATCAGCACGTCGGGAGACTCGTTTCGCGAAACTAACGAGGCAACTTGATCCTGCATCACCTGCGGTAACACATCTTCGAAGCATATGCTCGACCCAATCCGCGCATCTTTGATTTCAAAACTTTCCCATCGATCACCGAAGTTCAAAATAGCCATGCCCAACGACTCGTAAAAGTCTGGATATTTTGCTGCGAACGGAATATATTCGCCGAACATTACCAACTTTTGCTTGGAATAGAATTGAGGCGCGCCCTTGCCGTCCTGTGGTTGAAGAACCACCGCATTAAATCGTTCAAAACCTGTCGGACGAATTCTCCAAAGATTGATCCCCAGCAACATTGCAGGGGCTTTAAGCGACGACTCTTCCGGCGTTTTCCGATTTCCAATAATGTACAACTCACGCGATTCGCCAGCCGCAAGGCGTTGTATATTTTCAATTGAACGTGCCTGAACACCGATAGCGAACTCTAGATTCGCGTAGGCACCTTGCGGATCTGCCAATGCATTTAGATATTGCTGCGGCAGTTTTGTTTTGTCCCAATCGACGTATGGTATATCGGACGTAAAAACCGATTCAGGCCAGACAACTAAATCAAGGTCGGGATGCGCCTTGCCTGTCTGAGAAGTCAACAAGGCGTACCTCTCCCAAGATTTGTACGCTCGATCTGGGTCGTATTCAAACCTTGTCTCAGCTACTTCCTGGATCAAGGCAGCTTTGAACAACGGCTGTTTTCCATCTTCTAATCGCTGTCCATCGAAGTAGATCCAGGTGCTGTATCCAAATAGAATGATCACGGCGACAAGCGACCCAGCGAAGGCTATCCAATTTTTCTTTATCGCTCTTTCATCCAAGACGAATTGCGAAGCTTCTGGCTCCCGTTTCGAGTCGATATCGACGTCCTCGTCAGTATCTGCGGCTGCTTCGATCGTCAGCGTTCCCGTAGAATCTTGGCCGAATGCGTTCTCAGTTTCGACCGATTGCTTCATCGTTCTTTGCACTTCCGGCAACACCATCAGCCCGTGAAAAAGTGCTGCGCCAGTCAAAATAATTAGGCCGCTCAAACCTTGTGGACCGATGTGTGCCGCTAACTGAATCAATGCCGGACGTTCTGCCAGCGTATGAGAAAGCAGACAAGCTCCAAAGCCCGTCAAAAAGTAACATCGAATTAATTCGCAGCCGATCCAGACCGTCGGGGCGGCAACCAACAAAGGTAGCTTCCAACGGTGCACGAGAAGCCGACTGACCAATATGAAAATCGGGATGTAGACCGCAACGTAAAGCGACAGAGCTATCCAACCGGCGTACAACGGCCAGTATGCCAAGCGGATGCCTTGCAACAGCGCCAGCCAGGCCAATGCCGAGGCCAAATAAATTAACTTGTAGGAATGCTTGGGCAAACGACGCTCTGTCGCAATCGCAGGCAGCCAGCACAACGCTGCAACAAAGACCATTTGCCAAAGACCAAGCGGCTTGAAGGCACACCACATCGACAACGCGGCCAAAAATTGCAATGCGATGTGAATCATTCTATGCCCAATCAAGCGGTGCCAGCCAAGTTGCCTTCAGTTGTTCAAGCGGGCATTCTATCAGAATCGTCGCTCCACTTCGCACCGTCATAAGCGCTGTATCGGTTGTCTCACCAATTTCATAGCATGGCAAGTCGCCCAACAGCATTTGAAAACCGGCAAGATTCGCTGGCGTCACCTCACAAATTAAACGTGAATTAGATTCAGCAAACAAAGCGGTCCAAGCATCGATAAAGTTCTGTTGCTGCATTGACACTAAATCGATTTCAATGCCGATGCCGCCACCAAAAGCCATTTCCGCTAAAGCTACTGCCACGCCGCCTTCGCTGCAATCATGGCACGAACGAACCAACCCATTGGAGATCGCTTGATGTATCGCTCGAAAGCATCGCATCGCTAGCGACGCGTCAACCTGCGGCACTTGCCCACCACATTGGCCGCTCAGCTTGCTGGCCATCGATCCACCGAATTCCTCTTTGGTTACGCCGACCAGAAAGAGTCGATTGCCGGATGATTTGAGATCCATGCTAATCGACTTTCGCACATCGCCGATTTGGCCCATGGCACTGATTAGCAGCGAACTTGGAATCGCGATCGTCTTTCGTTGTCCTTGAGACTCTTGATATGAGAATTCATTGTTCAAGGAATCCTTACCGCTAATAAAAGGTGTTTGCCAATGTACGGAAAGGTCGTGGCAACCGAGCGCCGATCTAACTAATTCGCCAAGTGTCTCGGGGCGATCGGTGTTACCCCAGCAAAAATTATCCAGAATCGCTATCCGCGATGGGTCAGCACCAACTGCTACGCAATTGCGAACCGCTTCGTCGATCGCAGAGCAGGCCATATCGTATGGATCGTAGTCGCCGTAATTTGGATTCATTCCACAAGCGATTACCAAACCTCGACGACTAGTGAGCTTCGGTTGGATAACAGCGGCATCACTCGGCGCGTCGCATTTAGGGCCGACCAATGGTTTGATGACGCTGCCAGCTTGAACTTCATGATCGTACTGTCGAATGATCCAGTGTTTGCTGGCCACATTGGGATCGGCCAAAATTCGAGAGAGCATCGACTCACACTGCGACCGCGAAGTGTCTGGCCAATTTAAATCCGTTTTAGGTTTGGGCTGATAAATCGCTTGCCGCACGATTGGTGGGCGACCATCGTGCAAAAACCGCACCGAAATCGATCCGACTTCGATGTCGCGAAAGATCAGCCGTAAGTTGCCGCTGCCGGTGAATGTACCCAAGCAAGCCGCTTCAACGCCTTCGCTGGCGCAGAGCTTCTCCAATTGCTCCCAGCACTCTGGCGGAACGGACAATACCATCCGTTCCTGCGCTTCGCTGATCCAAATTTCAGTGTAGGTTAGTCCCTCATATTTGAGCGGCGCGCGATCAAGATGTACGTCGGCCCCAAGCGTTTCGCCCATCTCGCCGATCGCACTGCTAAAGCCGCCAGCTCCGCAATCGGTGACAGCGGTGTAAAGGCCTTGGTCACGAGCCTGCATCAAAACATCGAGGACCATCTTTTCAGTTACCGCGTTGCCGATTTGCACCGCACCGCCGCTGATGTCTTCGCTCTCTTCGGTCAGTTCAACGCTGCTAAAGGTTGCACCGTGAATTCCATCGCGTCCTGTACGCCCACCGATTGCGACAATTAAATCGCCTACCAACGGTTGTTTCTCGACCTTATTGACTGGCAGCATCCCGACATTGCCACAGTAAACCAGCGGGTTGCCAAGATAACGACGGTCGAAATAAACCGCGCCGTTGACGGTCGGTATTCCCATGCGATTGCCGTAGTCACGAACGCCAGCTACAACGCCCTGCATCACACGTCGAGGGTGCAAGACGCCCGGCGGCAGGTCCTCTATTTTTGTATCTGGCGGAGCGAAACAAAATACATCGGTACTGCAAACCGGTTTTGCGCCCAAGCCGGTGCCAAGTGGATCACGAATGACCCCGCCCAAGCCAGTGTTCGCGCCGCCGTAAGGTTCAATCGCCGATGGGTGATTGTGAGTTTCGACCTTGAAGACCACATGATCTTCGTCATCAAATTTGACAACTCCCGCATTGTCTTTAAATACACTCACGCACCAATCATCGGCTCCCATCGTCTTGCGAATTGAATTGGTGGCGGCGAAGATCGTCTCCTTGAGCATGTTGTCGAACTGCCGCGAACCATTTTCATCTTGGTAAGCGATTCGACCAGCGAGCGTCTTATGGCTGCAATGTTCTGACCAAGTTTGAGCGACAGTTTCAAGCTCGATGTCGGTTGGCTCCCGTCCCAGCCCTTGGTAATAGGTCTGGATTGTTTTCATTTCGGTTAACGAAAGATAAAGCTGGCCGGTTTTCGATAGGCTCAGCAATTGCTCATCGTCTAGAGTTGAGATCGGAATCCGCGAGATTTTCAGATTGTAATATCCTGAAAAATTCAAGCTCGTCATCGCCAGCGGACCGACAACGACTTGCTCGATCGAATCGTTGGCCAAAACGCGTTTAGATAGCTGCTCGATCTGAGCCGAGGTCGCATTATAAATCCAATACTTGCGGAAGGTCCGAACAGCTTCTACTTCGCAACCAAGCTGTTTAAGTAGTCGCAACGTGCTCTGGGCCACTGGATCGGTCACTCCAGGCTTAGGCAAAACGTGCAACAAAATGTCGTGACTGAGTACCGCTTGGATGGAATCGTGATGCGCCGAGTGTGTCGGAAACTTTTGAAGCTCATCGGCACCTGCTTTCGAACAAACCGCACACTCCGTTATTGCATCGGCCAGCACTCCCAAGACTTTCGATCGGTCGCTTTCTTGGTCAAAATCGCCCTGCAACAAGAAGCCTCGCGCGGCGAGGATTTTGATGTGGTCGCCCAGCCCCAACGCTGAAACGCTGCTGGCTGCGTCAATGCCCAACCGGTCGATCTGGTCACTTGCCGGATGTATGTCGATTTCCCACAGCGTCACGGATTTGTTTTCCTTCTTCAAGCATTTTCTCGATCGCATCAAAGTCCTCGCGCTGGACTGCATCGATCATGTTGGCCCAGATTGTGGCAAATCTCCGCATCGTGTGTAGGGCATCGGTCTGGTTTTCCTGAATGATCTGACGCCACAGGGCCGGATCACCAGCCGCCACGCGGGTTGTATCGGACCATCCCGATCCAACCAAAGGCAATAAATCTGACGATGTTCCCAAGGCCAATGCCGCTGCGATCATGTGCGGCAAATGGCTGGTCGTCGCCAACGCCGCGTCATGTGCATCAGGGGTCATGTAAACTGTCGAAGCGCCCATTAGCCGCCATAGCAAATCCGCTCCGGCCACCGTTTTTGGACTGGTCGAGTCCATCGGTGTCAGAACAACCGTTTTGCCTCGAAACAAATCGCTCGACGCATGCTGAGCACCACTTTTTTCGCTACCGGCGATCGGGTGGCATGGACAAAACTGATGCGACCACGGCAATCCTGACGCTTGTGCAACAATCGTTGCTTTTGTACTGCCGACATCGACGATTAAACAGCCTGGATCCAACAGCGGTGCAGCCAAATTCAACGTTTCAACGATTTTCTGAACCGGAGTGGCGACCACCAATAAATCAGCCCGCTCAACCGCATCCTGAAGCTCAAGCGAACCTTCGTCGATAATATTTAGCTCAATGGCCCGCTCCAAATTGTCTTGAGAGCGGCCCCAGCCGCAAATTTGAACCTCGGGAAAGATCGATCGCACAGCTTTTGCAACTGATCCGCCCAGCAGGCCGACGCCCAGAATTCCGACCTTGCTCCATTGCGCTGTCATCTTTTTGGTTACGTCCATCTGCGGCTTCCAATCGTCGCGGTCGAGTTACACATCACTGTCGATAATTTTCCGGGCGGCTAAATTACAAAAACGATGCGGCTTATCATATCGTAGCTCTCCATGAGGGCTACGACTTGCCAGCCAATTGAGTAGAATCTGGGGATGAGCGAACAAGACAAAATTTTTATTATCGGTGTCGGCGATGACGGGCTCGATGGTCTGACAAGATCAGCGTTGACACAGCTGGAAAAAGCCTCGCTGATCATTGGCAGCCCTTCATTGCTGCGAAAGGTTGCGCATCTTCCGGCTCAGCAAGAAACCGTATCGGCGGACCTTGAAAAACTCGCCGTTTTCGTTGACCGCTATACAGGTGGCCCAGCAGTCCTGTTGGCTAATGGCGATCCATTGTTTTACGGTACCGCCAGATTTCTCTGCGAGCGACTAGGCAAAGAAAGATTCGAAGTCATTCCGCACGTCAGCAGCATGCAGTTGGCTTTTGCTCGCGTCAAAGAAAGCTGGGAGGAAGCGTTCCTGACGAATCTTGCAACTCAGCCGCTTGAAAAAGTTCTCGATCGAATTCGAATCTCGACCAAAGTTGGCATTTTCACCAGCGACGAAGCGACCCCGCAAGTCATCGCACAAAAGATGCTCGCTCTGAGGATCGACTACTTTACGATTTATGTTTGCGAAAACCTCGGCTCGCCCGATGAACGCGTCACACGCGGTACGGCGGCTGAAATTGCTCAGCAAAAATTCGGCCCGCTCAACGTCATGGTCTTGATTCGAAAGCCCGGCGTTCCCGATCGGCCTAGAGCACTGGCCAATGTACGGCAGTTCGGAAACAAAGACGATTTATTCCTGCAAAGCAAACCGAAACGTGGGCTACTTACCGGCAGCGAAATTCGCTCGCTAGCTCTCTCTGAATTAGAAATCCAACTCGACTCAATCGTGTGGGACATCGGTGCCGGCAGTGGCTCCGTTGCGATCGAAGCGGCTCAACTTGCCCGTGATGGCCACGTCTATGCGATCGAGATGGACGCCGAGGAGTTCAGTCTGCTGGAAGAAAATGCCTCGCGTTTTGGCGTCGGTAATTTGACTGCGTTGATGGGCGAAGCTCCTGCGGCATTTGCGAACGCGCCGGCTCCTCAAGCGGTTTTCGTCGGCGGCACCGGTCGTTCGGTGGCAACGATCTGCCAATCGGTTTGGGCCGCACTGCAACCAGGTGGCCGACTCGTTGCCAACGTCAGCAGTTTGAATAACGTCACAACGCTGCATGAATTGTTTCAACAAGAACACAAAGTTGAACCGGAGATTTGGATGGTGCAAATCTCCCGAGCCAACTCGCAATTGGACACGCTGCGTTTCGAAACGGATAATCCTGCCTATCTATTCAAAGTCACCAAACCCGCTTAATTCGAATCTCAGCGGCGGCTTGAAGACTGAAATCTAATCCATGAAATTTGCTGTATGTAACGAGATCTTTGAATCCAATCCGGTCGAACCAGCGTATCAATTTGCCAAGCAACTTGGCTTTGATGGTCTTGAAGTCGCCCCCTTTACGCTTGGCGAAAAACCGGTCGAACTTTCAAAACGACAGCGTCGCGAATTTGCAAAGTCCGCGAACGACCATGGCCTAGAAATCGTCGGTCTGCATTGGTTGTTGGCGAAGACTGACGGCTATCATTTGACGACCAACAACAAAAGCGTTCAGCAGCGAACCGTCGAGTATTTTCGCCGTCTCATCGAACTATGTGCAGACTTGAGCGGCAAGGTCATGGTCCTGGGCAGCCCGCTGCAACGCAATTTTGTCCCGCCGATGACCAACGAGGAAGCGATGCACAACGCGGCGACATTGATCGCTCAATGGACTGACTCGCTTACCGCGCACGATGTGATTCTGGCAATTGAGCCCTTGGGACCGTCGGAAGGAAATTTTCTCAATCGAGCGTCCGACGGTGTAGAACTTATAAAGATGATCGGCCATCCTAACGTCCGTTTGCATTTGGACGTCAAAGCGATGAGCAGTGAGCCGACACCGGTCGATCAAATCATCTTGCAGCAACGCGACTATCTGGCTCATTTTCATGCCAATGACCCCAATCGATTGGGGCCCGGGATGGGCGATTTTGATCAACGTCCGGTCTTTGATGCGTTGAAGCAGATCGATTACAACGGCTGGGTTTCAGTCGAAGTTTTCGACTTTGCATTGGGCTACGAATCGATCCTATCACGTAGCTTCGCTGCGATGCAAAACGCGATCGCATCGTTATAGCGGAACGGCGCAAGCGGTCCGATTCTTCGGCACGCGAACTTGCGCGTCCTCAAAAGAACCGGAGGGCTCGCGTCCTACCGCTACTGTTTGACGTTAGCAAGACAAACAAAATGACTGCCCTCAAAGACTTCATTTAGTGGCAAGCGGCAATCAACTTCTGGTAACTCAATGATCGCATCGAGCCCAGACTAGATTTCACGCGCAAATCTATCGAGAGTGCGAATTTAGACGAAGGAAATCTAAGGAATCGCCGGCGCGCGGTCGCGCATGTTGCGGCTGATTAAAGCCGCCAACGCTTCTAAATCCATCGACTCAGACAAAAAATGTACCGACGAATCGCAGAACAACGCGGCCGCCCCGCCGGTGTGCAATGATCGGATTTCATTGTCGCCGATCCACGACTTCGGATCGTTAATCCCGCCGGACTGCTCGAACACATTACGGCCGTTGATCCATTCTGAATCCGGACCAGCAGAATCTTCCGAAACGGCAATGGTCGTTGAAACCCCGTCAATAATATCAGCAACGCGAAACGACTTGTTGTAGATAAAGACACCGTTGTCGGTGTTGGTTTTGGTCGTCAAACGCTGACCAAAAAGTCCACCATAGTCCGTTGGTCCGCGTTGCTGCGGCACGCGCGTAACCGACGGGCAAAGATAGACTGGCAATTTGGTTTCCGCTGCCTTGGCGTTGTCAGCATGATCGTAAGCTTTGGTGAAGTCGATCGCCATCGCGCTGCCGCCGTCCATGAACGGAACAATCGTGGCTGACCAAGCGAGCTGCCGATTTTTGGAGCGTGAATTTGGTCGCCATTCGAGGCAACCATACGGCAGTCGTCGATAAGTTGTATTGTAGCTGGCGATGGCCACGCCAATCTGTCGTTGATTGCTGATACAGGCCGTTTGCCGCGCGGACTCGCGAGCACGTTGGACGACTGGCAGCAACACTGCTGCAAGCGTTCCAATGATGGCGATCACGACCAACAGCTCAATTAGCGTCATCGCGTTTCGGTTGAATCGAGTTGGTCGCCGCACTATTTCCATGTCTTGTAATATTCGACGGTCGCCGCCAAGCCTTCTTCGAGCGTAAATTGCGGTTCATATCCAAAGATGCGTCGAGCCAGCGAGATGTCAGCCAGCGATTCACGGACGTCGCCGACTCGAGCCGGTGCGAATGTGGCTTGAATCTTCGAGCCGAAGAATTTCGCTAACATCTCCAGCAAACCCAACAGCGTCGTTTGGCGACCATCGGCCACGTTAAAGACTTGACCACCCAGGCCCGAAGTTTTAGCGGCCAATAAATTTGCGTGGACAACGTTTTTCACATAGCAAAAATCGCGTGTCTGCTTCCCATCACCATAAATGATCGGCGACTGGTTCTGGACAATCCGTGAAACAAAAATTGGGATCACAGCGGAATAGGGACTGGCGGGATCTTGCCGCGGGCCGAACACGTTGAAATATCGGATGCCCGTGGTTTCCAGACCAAAGCTGTGAAAAAATGCTTGGCAATAATACTCGCCCACCAGTTTCGCGGCAGCATACGGTGAAAGCGTCATCGGTAAATCGGTTTCGCGTTTTGAGCTGGTTGGCTGGTCACCGTAAGCACTGCTGCTGGCGGCGTACAAGAAACGCTGCACACCGGCTTTGGCTGACTGGTGCAACATCGTCAGCGTCCCGGTTGCGCAGGCGTGATGGCTGCGAAGCGGTTGTTCGATCGACAATGGGACTGAAGCCAATGCGGCTTGATGGAACACCCAATCAATCCCGCTGACTGCTTTCGCCGCTAAATTTTCGTCGCAAATATCGCCTTCGATCAGCTCGATATCGTCGACGAACGGTTCCAGATTAGTTCGATAACCAGTACAAAAATCGTCCAGCACTCGAACGCGATGTCCGTCATTGAGCAAGCCTTGAACGATGTGCGATCCAATAAAACCGGCTCCACCGGTAACCAAGCAATAAGCCATATTTCCTATTCGTTTCTACAAATTCCGTTTTAGAGTGTTTGACCTTCGGCCCGATTTACTTGCTGCTGCTCAATCGTAATCCTAACCTTTCTCTTACCGCCAACTCTTTGATGGCAGGAGTCGCCGCAAACGCCGAGACTTGAGATTTAGATTACGATTAAGAACAGTAGTGGGAGAAGTGAGGAGGGGAGACCAATAAATCCAAACCTCCTCCCACCTGACCAGCCTATTTTGCCCAAAAAACCGATGTTGGCATAGAGTCGCCATTTAAACTAGACTGCCGGTCTTTGCGAAGGTAGGCGGTTTGCCTGGCTTTCGACAGTTCACGGCCAGGGAGCGGAAAAATGGGGAAGGAATCCTTTCGATTTATACATGCCAGCGATTTCCATTTGGAACGACCGCTCGGCGATTTGCCTGATTTGCCGGAACATCTCCGCAAAGCAATCGTCGACGCGCCGTGGAATGCCGCCGAAGCGATCTTCGAAAATGCACTGCTCGACAACGCCGATTTTGTGGTCTTGTGCGGCGATCTGCTCCAGCCCGCTTCGTCCGGCGCATGTGGACCAGCCTTCATTCTCGAGCAGTTCGAATCGCTGAACGAACGAAAAATCCCAATTTATTGGATCGGCGGATCAGTCGACGCAGCAGATCGATGGCCCGAAGCAGTTGCGTTGCCGCCAAACGTACATCGCTTTTCTGATCGCAAAACCGAACAAGTTATCTTCCGACGTGCCGGCGTGCCGCTGGCCAGCATTATTGGACGTTCTAACGATGGCCGACAAAGCATCAGCGCGGCGGAATATCACTTCGATGACGACGAATACTATCGCATTGCCCTCGCATACGGCGACGCTGACGGCGATTCCCTGGCTGGTGAGCGAATCGATTATTGGGCCTTGGGCGGCAAGCACCAACGCAAGAGCATCGGCGGGGAGAATCGTCAAATTCATTATTGCGGTTCGCCCCAAGGACGTTCGATGTCGGAGTCGGGCAGCCACGGATTCAATGCGATCGAAGTCGATTCTTCCGGTGCAGTTCGCGTTCATCCAATCGATTGCGATGTGCTGCGTTACAGCGAACAGGTGATCGATGCGGACGATATGGCCATCAGCGGCGACATCCGTGCGTTAATGTCCAAGCGCGTGCAAAAACTGCAAAGCGAAGCGGGTGGACGCCACACGTTGGTCCAATGGAAAGTGCAGATGGATCTGGAAAACGCGTCTGTTGTCGGACCCGCCGCGCTGGAAGAATTGCTCGTCTGGTTGCGCCGCGAATACGGTCATGGTTCGCCTTGCACTTGGTCAACCGATATCGAAGTTCTTCCGCCGAAGTCCTTCCCAACCAAATGGCTCGAAGAGGACACTATCCTCGGCGACTTCCTCCGAACGGCCATCGATCTGCGTAAAAACAATCGCGAGTCGGTAGCTCTGGCGCCGTTGATCGAAAGCGAAACACCGAGCGGACTTTACTGGCAAGCAGCACTCACGAAGGAAGCTTCGACCAGCAGCAGAAATACAGAGATGGACTTGGCGACACTATTGGGCGTCGACATGTTGCGTGGACACCAGATTGATCTCCTTTCCTGTACGCGACGTTTCGGGCACTTGGCTGTTAGAGCTGAAGATTAGAGACGGGTGTCGCTGGACCAACGAATTGAAATTTAGATAGTTGTAGAACAGTTCTTAGGAACAAATAATCATGAAGATTCGCGATATTCAAATCGATGGCTTTGGAGTCTGGAGTGGCTTGAGCGTCGATTCGCTGCCGCCGTCGATGGTCGTTTTTTACGGACCCAACGAAGCGGGCAAAACGACCTTGATGCAGTTCCTGCGGGCGATGTTCTACGGCTTCACACCCGACCGCCGATCACGCTACTTGCCACCCGTTTATGGCGGCAAGCCAGGTGGCGTGATTCGCGTCAGTGGGCCCGGTGGCGGATACGAAATTGCACGTCGGTCGCAACTGGATGCTGAAACAACAACTGGCCAGTTGACGGTGACCAGCAGCGATGGCGTCTCGCAAGGCCAACATCGATTGTCGAGCTTGCTTGGAAATATTGATGAGCGAATTTTTTCGAATGTATTCGCGATTGGGCTGCGTGAATTGCAAGAGCTGAGCACGCTCAACGATACCGCCGCTGCTGACGAATTGTACAAGCTGTCCAGTGGCATGGATCGCGTTTCTCTGGTTGACGTAATTCGCAAACTGAAGAACGCGAGATCGCAAGTCGTTGGAGCTTCCAGCGAGGCGGGTCAGATGCAAGCGATCATGTTGCGGCGAGACAAGCTGCGAGAAGAACTCGAGCAACTCAACAACCGAACGCGACGCTGGGGCGAGCTGGCATCGGTTCGCAAGTCGCAACAAAAAGAAATTCAAGAACTGCGCACGCGTGTCGAGACGCTAACGTTGGAAGCGAAAACGATCGAGTTGTCGCTACAAGTTCGCGATCCTTGGAAGCAACGATTTGCATTGCGAGAATCGACCAAGCTGTTGAACGCTCGGCTCGATTTACCTGACGACGCCGCGTCGCGATTGCAACAATTGCATCAAGAAATCGACGAGAAGAAAGCCATTCTCGACGACTTACGAATCAAACGACGAGAGGTTCGAGACGCTGCAACCGCGCTCCCACTGAACAAAGGCGTGATGGCGCTGGCGACTCGGATCGATGTGGCCAATGAGCAAGGGCCTTGGATTGCGGCGCTGCAAAAACAAATTCTTCAACTGAATAATCAAGTCGAAAAGTCGCGTGAGCAGCTCATTATCGACGCCAAGCGACTTGGGCTAGACGATGAAGATCAAATCGCGTTGCTCAATGATAAACGCCTTGCGAATTTGCCCGATCTTACCCCGCAAGCGATCTCGCAGCTCAGCGGGCCAGCGAAGGACGTTCGAACGCACAGCATCACACTGAAACAATCCAAGGTTCAAATCGAACATGCAAAAAAGGAATGCGATCGACTTTCGGAAAAAGTAAAAGGCACGTTGGAGCTGCGTAAACAGACCGACTTGCAAGCTGCATTGTCTGGTCAGCAATCGATGATCGCCAATCTGCGCAAGCTTCATCAGATCGAAGAACGCCATGACAAACTGGTCAAGCATCGCAAGGAACTCGAAGGCGAAGCGGTCAATCTAGCCAGCAATGAAGCGCTGCCAATGGATCGAATTGGCGTGCTGGCAATTCCATTTGTCTTGGGTGGCTCGCTGTTTCTCGCCGGCCTCGGCTGCATGATGGATCTTGCGTTCACCAATCTCAGCCAGTCGGTCGCGCTCTTCATGTGCGTCTTTGGCATGATGTTGCTGATGGGCTGGTACATGTATTTGCAGGTTGATCAACGAACAACGAACAGCGATCTAACCGATTGCGAAGGCCAGCTTGATGGACTGCTCTCGCAAATTCGCAAGACGCAACAAGAACGAACCGAGATGATGAAGTTGCTGCCTGAAACAGGCGGTTCTGTTGAGCAACGAATGCGAGACGCGGAAAATGAATTGGCAACCCTGGAAACGCTGCTGCCAATCAGCCACAACTTGCAGGCCGCACAACAGCGGCTTCAATCAGCCACCCGCGAAGCGAACCATTCCAATACGTCACTGAAATCCGCGCGAGCACAATGGAAGCGAACCTTGCAGAATCTCGGACTCGCTGAATCGCTCTCTCCTAAGAGCATTCGGATGATGGCTGAAGGTTACGAGTCGTTGGTGCAAAGCCGCCGTCGACTGAAAACGCATGAAGACGAACTCGAACAACGCAAACTGGAATTGTCATCGATTGATGCAAAGGTTGATTCGTTGCTGCGTCAGATCCTAGCCATGAACGGCAGCAAAGCCAGCGTCGACAAATTGCGTAGCGTAAAGCCTGCTTCATCATTGCAAGCAGATTTACAAAGCGTCCAATCACGCGAATCGCTTCGTGCCCAGCAGACAGGTAACGGGAACCGCTCGGAAATAAAGAACCGTCCGGCACCAGTTATCTCTGCCAGCCAGGAAGATAACGGATACGACACGACCGACGGTCCAATGGAAAAATTGTCACAGTTGCAAACAATCGTTGCAAGTCAGCAGCAGTTTATCGCTCGCAAACGTGAGCTTCGCGGCGAATATGATGAACTGATCCGCAAGCACAAAGCGTGTCGCAAAGCGATGGACCGCCTGTCAAGAACTCGTGACGCCCTTTTGGCCGAGTTGGCCGTCGAAAATTCAGATCAGTTAACACAGCTCCTTGCAAAGAAAAAAGAACACGAAAAACTGAACCGCGACATTGTCGAACGCGACTCACGGATTCAAGCGATCCTTGGCGGCGCGGTCCCTTACGAAACGGTAGCTCGTTTATTGGATAACGCTCAATCGTCTGGCGAGCTTGAAAAGCGTTGGGAAAGCATTCTTCAAAATATCGCGCAGTCCGAACAACGCGTTTCTCAGTTGCTCGAACGCCAAGGCGAAACGCAACAAGAAATGAAGACCATTGCCGGTGATCGTCGGCTGCTCGAAATTAAGACTGAACTATCGGTGCTTGATCGGCAAGTCGAATTGACGGCCGAACATTGGCGAACGTTGGCCACCACAAGCACGATGCTGCAACGTGTTTGCGAAGTTTATGAGACCGAACGTCAACCCGAAACGCTGCGTGAGGCTTCGTCGTTCTTAAAGCAGTTGACCGATGGCAAATACATTCGCGTTTGGACGCCGCTGGGCAAAAATGCTTTACGCGTCGAAAACGAAAATGGACAAGACTTGCCGCTTGAAGTGCTCAGCCGTGGTACGCGAGAAGCAGTTTTCATCGCGCTCCGATTATCATTGGCCGCTGCGTACTCACGTCGCGGAGTCATGTTGCCACTGGTGCTCGACGATGTACTGGTCAACTTTGACGCTGAACGAGCGTATCATGCCGCGAAAGTGCTTCGAGACTTTTCGCAGCTTGGTCATCAAACGGTCTTCTTTACTTGTCATGAACATATCATGCGAATGTTCCACGAGATCGACGTCCAAGTCCGCGTCTTGCCTGCGCAAGGGCAGAGCGGCGAGGCTAAAATCTATGCACCACCGATCAATGCAACTTTTGCCCAACCTGTCGAAGACACTCACTTCGAATACGAGGAAGTTGAAGCTACCGCCGAGCCCGAGCCCGAGATCGAAGAAATTGAATATGTCGCCGTGGCTGAACCAGAAGTAGTTGAAGAACAAGCTGAACCGGCGATTTTGATTGAAGAAATCGTTGAATCGCCGGTACTCGAAGAAGTCGTCACTGAAGAATGGATTGAGCCGGCAAAGCCAAAACGCCGTGTTCGTTCACAACCCAAGCCGTACCAAGAGACCGTCGTGGAAGCAATCCAACCGCTCCCAGAATTAATTGCCGAACCAGTTGGGCATTTTTGGTACGAAACGGACATTGAGGAAACGGCCACCGATGAAATAGCGTTGCTTGATGAAATTAATGCCAATTGGCTTTCATCAGAAAACGTTCCTGGCATCGCATGGGAATGGGACACAATGGCAATTCAGTCCTCGCCAGCACGTGAAAACCTAGACCAACGAAGCCAAACTAAAAATGTCGAGCTTGTTAATCCAAACAATGCGGGTCCGTGGTGGAAAGCTTAGCTTCGCCCAGCGTTCGGCGTTGCGAAAGTGAGACTTTTTTTTCATCTTGAATCGACTTTGCGACTGTGAACCTTTTGGCCTCACCAACCGGTCGCAAGATTCTCTTTGCGGCGCTGTACTTTAGCGAAGGAGCGCCAATCGGTTTTCTGTGGCTCGCGTTACCGACGAAGCTAAAAGCGGATGCGGTCGATTTGGAAAAAATTACATGGCTAACCGGAATCCTGGTGCTGCCGTGGGCATTCAAATTCCTCTGGGCACCGCTGGTCGATTTTGCCCGCAACGATCGCTGGTCATTCAAGCATTGGATCACGGCAGCGCAATTGATGATGATCGCCAGCTTGATTCCGCTTGTTGACAAGAATCCAGCCGAAACCTTTGGTCTTTTAACCGCGTGTCTGCTATGTCACGCCTTCGCTGCAGCAACCCAGGATGTGTCAATCGACGCGTTTTGCATCTCCGTCGTTCAGCCATCCGAACGTGGACAGTTGAACGGTTGGATGCAAGTCGGAATGTCGCTAGGCAAAGCGGCGATGGGCGGCGGAGCGCTGATTCTCTTTGATTGGATTGGCTTTGGAAATGTGATCTATTTGTTGTTCGCCTGCGCGATCATTCCAATGTTCTTGCTGCATTTTGGTACGCGAAATGAACTGCCAAGGCAACCGGTGCGGCAAGCTAGTAAATCGTCGGCCATGCTAGAAATTGCTTCGCGGCTGACTTCTGCTTTAAGATTTCGCAACACGTGGCTGGCCGTAGCGTTTGCCTTGCTAGGCGGTGCGGCTTTCAAATCGTTCGAGATTATTTGGGGACCGATGTTGATCGATGCGGGCGTGCAACAAGCAAATATTGGTTGGTTCGCGTCGTTGCCATGGATCGTCAGTATGGTGGTTGGTTCGCTGATCGGCGGTTACGCATCAGACCGCTATCATCGGCCGGCGGTCGTTGGCGGCTTCGCGGCGACGACCGTCGCGAGCATCGCATGGATGGGATATTTGGTTCACTTGAACCCAACCCATCCCACCGCCGCGTGGTGGTTCACCTTAGGCGCCATTGCATTTTCAATAGGCTTGCTGACCGCTTCATCGTATGCGTTGTTTATGGATTTGACATGGCCACCAACTGCTGCAACTCAATTCAGCGGATATATGGGGGCGACTAACGGCTGTGAATCGTGGTCGAGCATCGCGATCGGGATCGTGATCGCTGAACGTGGTTACGCAGTCGGCATCTGGTCGATGTGTGCGGTCTCGATTCTGGTCATACCGCTGCTGATTTTCATGCGGGTGCCGCAATCGAAAGCTGTTTGACGGGATTTGGAAATGGTTGCCCGCCGTGGAACTGGTCGACTAACCGCCGAATGTTCAAGATATAGTCAACCATCGAATGGTCGGACAGATAATCAACCTTGCCCCGCCATAGACTTTGAAGCAATCCTTTGAAACGATCACGACTTCTTGACCAAGCATAAACTTTTCTCAAGTTACCTCGGTGATCGATATAAAGCTCTGATCCACTGTGCCGATATCCTAGCCATCGAGGTGGAACTCTCGTGACAATGTCATTGTTATTAACCCACCGATAGTGCGGAATATTCGTCGCGTGAATATATCGTTGATTGCCGACTCGTGGCGATCCGAAAGTGAAGAGGCATTTCGGGTTGGTATAGATCTCCGAACCTTTGCAGCGGCCAGCGCAAACCATCGCGATGGCGGCGCCCAACGAATGGCCGGCAAAGTAGGCTGTGCGATGGTTATTGATGATCCGCTCTTCAATGAGTGGCCAAAGATGATTGACTTCACCATTGAAGCCGGCGTGAACGCGGCCGACATCGACCAAAACTGTCCAAGCATTGGCATCTGCCCGCAGATCATCCCACTGATTTGGTTCGGTGCCTCGTGCGACAACGACAAGATCGTTCGCATTGCTGAACAGGTACGCTTGAGCACCCTCGCGATCTACGAAATCGCATACGTCGATGCCTGCGCTATTAGCGATACTCTCAATCCGTTGTGGCGAAAAATAAGCAAGCCGTGATAGCTGGGCCATTAGCAGAGATTGCTCAAGCCAATGCAGCTCAGCAATCGGTCGACTCATGGCCACCGAGATATCGTTTGGGATCGCTCGGTCGTTGATCCAGGCATCCGTGACGGTTGCGTTCTCGCCGCTAGTCGCTCTTTCGCTGCTCAATTGGAATCCAGTTGCGAATTGGTTCGCCGGTGTAGATTTGTCGTGGCCGTCCAATGCGTGATCCGTTTTCATGCATTTCTACCCAGTGGGCAATCCAACCAGGCAAGCGACCGATGGCAAAGAGCGCCGTAAACATCTGAACCGGAATACCCATGGCGCGATAGATAACTCCGGAATAAAAGTCAACGTTCGCGTACAATTTGCGGTCGACGAAGTAGCTGTCTTTGAGGGCAACTTGTTCTAGCTCTTGAGCAACTTCGAACAGCGGATCATTGAGATTCAACTTCGACAGCAACGTATCGCAAGCTGCTTTGATAATCTTGGCACGTGGGTCGTAGTTCTTATAAACGCGGTGCCCAAAGCCCATCAATCGGAAATTGCTCGACTTGTCTTTTGCCAGTTCGACATATTTCTTAACATTGCCGCCATCGTCAGCGATTTGCTGCAGCATGTTAACACAAGCTTCGTTTGCACCACCGTGTCGCGGGCCCCAGAGGGCGCAAATCCCAGCCGAAATCGACGCGAACAAGTTTGCATTCGACGAGCCCACTAATCGAACAGTCGATGTGCTGCAATTTTGTTCGTGGTCGGCGTGAACGATCAACAACAAGTTGAGTGCTTTGACAAAATCTGGGTCCGTCTTGTATTCCTCGCTCGGAACCGAGAACATCATATTCAAAAAGTTCTCACAGTAGCTCAGCGTGTTATCTGGGTAGATGAACGGCTGCCCGAAAGCTTTCTTGTAGGCATACGCGGCGATGGTCGGTAGTTTCGCCAACAAGCGATGAATCGACACTTCAACTTCAGCCGGATCGTGGGGGTCTAGTGCGTCTTGATAAAAAGTTGACAGAGCACCAACTACAGATGAAAGGATCGCCATCGGATGAGCATCGCGAGGGAACCCATTATAGAAAGACCGCATGTCTTCGTGCAGCATTGTGTGCTTGCGAATCGACGAGCGGAATTTTGAGATCTGCTCTTCGGTCGGCAACTCACCGTAAATCAAAAGGTAAGACGTTTCAATAAAGTCACAATTCTCAGCAATCTGTTCAATTGGGTAACCGCGATATCGCAGGATCCCTTTATCGCCGTCCAGATAAGTAATCTTGCTCTTAGTGGAACCTGTATTTGCGAAACCTTCGTCGAGCGTGATATAGCCGGTGTCTTTAAGCAGGTTGGAAATGTCAAAACCATGCTCGTTCTCGGTGCCCACGATAACAGGGAACTCGTGCGTCTTGTCGTCCAAAGTCAGTTTCGCCACCGCTTTGTTCACCTGTTGTTCGCCGATCGTATCTGGCATGCAGTAGCTCCCTTTGAAGTCGTAAGTTAGGTTTTGATTCAACTATTTCTATCGATTGTTCAACCTGATGATCTGTGCTAGCAGTGTAGCGATTGGCTCACACTTGGGCAATCGATCGAACAGGCATGTATTGTTCTTGATCATGAATTTCTGCCTCGTTATGTCGCAGCCTCAACACCTTGAGTTGGCGATCGGACGCGTTTCGAACAGTGATCTCGACCGGACCGACCGACAACACCGTTCCCTCGCGTGGGATCGAGCCGATCCGCGTAATGACTAACCCAGCCAGCGTTTCATAATCGTCCGAAATTGGCAGATCCCAACCGATGACTTGATTAAATTTTTCAACTGAGACACGCCCCTGAGCTTCGACGATTGCGCCGTTTTCATGCTGCGTAATTTCAGCGCCTTCATCCTCGTCCAATTCGTCGGCAATTTCGCCAACGATTTCCTCCAATACGTCCTCAATAGTCACCACCCCGATGGTCTCTGAAAAATCATCGACAACTATCGCCATGTGCGATCGACGGTGAAGAAAGTCTCGTAACAGCTCGTAAACTGGCCGACTTCCAGGAACTTGCCATGCATCTCTGAGCAAGGGCCGAATGTCGACCAAATCAGAGTTTTCATCGGTATTGAGAAAGGTCAGCAAGTCCTTCACAAACAAGATGCCGACGACATGATCGACTGTGCCGTCGTAGACTGGCAAACGGGTCCGGCCCGATTCGTTGACCGCCGCAATCATTTCTGGCCAAGGCATCTGGATGTCAATTGCGTCAATTTCGCTGCGATGGGTCATAATATTTTGAACGGGATTCTCGTCTAAATTCATTACCCCTTGGATCATGTCGCGCATGCCTTTTCGCATCAGACCTTCGCGTTCGCCGACGGTCACCATGGTTCGTATTTCGTCTTCTAGCGATTCTTCTTCGAATCCTATGTCTTGAATTTCGTCACCCAGCCGATGGCCCAGCCACTCAAAGAAAGCTTCAAGAGTTTGCAAAGGCAACGAGATGAACGTCAGAAATCGCCAAAGTGCCCAAGTGTGGTACAGAACCTTCGACGCGCGGTCTTGCACGACCAATTGTGGCAACCAAATTCGGATCGACATCAGCGCTAAGCAGGTCGTTATCAAAAACACCGCTGCTTGGAACCGAGGCATGGTTGCGACCATCGGTCGATCGCTGAGCCGTTTTTGCAGCTCGGCGGTCGGCAAATGCGAAACCACAAAAACTGTCCCGAATACTAACGCGAACGTTACCCCGACTAGAAACAGATAGGTGCAGGCCGTCGTACCCGATTCTTGCAAGTCCAGAATCTGACCAAAACGTTCGCGGCGGCGACGCAGACGGCAGTAGCTTTCAAGCGATCTTCCATTAAAGCTCGTCAGAAGGTGCGTACCAAAAGAGCCAATGATTGCGGCGACGATTCCGATAACGGCGAGCGTCGCGGCGTCCAGGGTGTTCATCTGTGTTCCATACGTTTGATCCAGCGAGTGTTCCGCTACACTCGGCGTGAGTTTGGATTCTTTAAATCACTCTTCTAACCGGAAGCCCTTGTAAGTATGGCGTTGGCCTCGAATAATGGCCGCAGCGAGATGTGCCGCCCAATCGTGAAACTCGATCCTGAAGAAATATAGTCGTTCGCAGCCACAGTTTCCACTTCCTAACGTTCAATTTACACAATTCTAAGGACCCTATGGAAGAAGCTGGCGATCTACTGCCGAGTCTTGTCGTGCTTTTTGTTCTCGGCGTTACGACCCAATGGATAGCTTGGCTAATTCGAATCCCTGCGATTCTGCTGTTATTGGCTGTCGGGACAATCGCGGGCTCTTTTTTGGAATTCGTCCGTCCGGAAGAAGTCTTCCACGACTTGCTCTTGCCAATTGTGTCGTTATCGGTCGGCTTGATTCTGTTCGAAGGCGGATTGAATCTTAGGTTCGATGAACTGCGTCAGACGTGGCGGTCGTTGACTGGCTTGCTGACGATTGGCGTTTTAGTGACGTGGTCATTGGCAACGCTCTTTGGTGTCTACATTTTGCGACTTGAACTGCCCGTCGCAACGCTGCTTGGTTCGGTCTTGGTAGTGACCGGTCCAACGGTAATTGGTCCTTTGCTGCGTGACATTCGCCCCTCCGGTCGCGTTGGCGTCATCGCGAAATGGGAAGGCATCGTCATCGATCCGTTAGGAGCGGTGCTGGCCGTGTTGGTCTTTAATGCAATCGTGCCGTTTACGAATGGCGAGTTGGACAGCGTGCTTTGGCGTTCGATTTACGATCTAGTGATGACGCTGATTGTTGGTACGACATGCGGCGTTGTCCCCGCTGTGGTATTGGCGTTATTGATGCGTCGTTTTCTGCTACCAGACTATTTGCAAAATCCAGTGACGCTAACTTTGGTGCTGACTAGTTTTGCCACCGCCAACCATCTGCAGTCTGAAGCTGGGCTCTTGGCAGTGACTGTCATGGGAATCACGCTAGCCAATTCCAAGCGGATCGATGTGAGCAAAATTATTGAATTTAAAGAGAGTATTGCCACGCTTTTGATTTCGACGCTGTTCATTATTTTGTCCGCTCGCGTGCCTTTTCAATCGCTAGTCGAAATTGGTTGGCGTGGACCAGCGTTTGCCGCCGTTTTGATCCTTGTCGTTCGCCCAGCATCGGTTTGGCTCTCAACCATCGGCAGCGGGCTGAGTCTAGCCGAGCGAGGTTTTCTCGCATGGTTTGCGCCGCGGGGCATTGTAGCCGCCGCCGTCGCGTCGGTGTTTGCGATTCGTATGGAAGAGGCCGGTGCGCCGATGGTACCGGCGACGTTTTGGGTAATTTTTCTTACCGTTGCTGTCTATGGTTTGACCGCTCCGTTCGTCGCGCGACGCTTTGGTCTTGCAGTCGCCGACGCTCAGGGAATTTTGATTGCTGGAGCGAATAAAACGGTTCGAGAAATTGCATCGACGCTCGGTCCACTGGGTTTTCATGTCACCATGGTCGACACGCAGTTTCCGCGGATTCGCCGCGCCACTCAAGCAGGTTTGAACGGATGTTTCGCCAACGTACTCTCCGAGGAAGTTTTGGACCTGGTCGACTTTGGTGGGATCGGCAAATTCATCGCCATGACCGCTAACGATCAGGTAAACACATTGGCCACAGTCCGCTTCCGAGAACTCTTCGGACGATCAAATGTCTATCAGTTGAAGTCCAATGAGGTTCGTCCAAGTTACCTAGAAACTCGTTGGCAAAACCACATGGCCGGGCGGACTCTTTTTTCAGATGATCTAACTCATGAAAAACTCAACATGATGATTGAGCAAGGGGTGAAGTTGCAGGTCTTGCCGAGCGAGTATTTTCTCGAGAAGACAACTGAGAAAATTTCAAGTAAAACGCCAGACGTAAGTCCTTCGAGCGATATGATCGCGGCCGCAGTGACGCCTGTTGCAAAGCTTGTCGCTCCGGCAGCAGCGACAACTGATAAACCTGCGACGATCAAAGAAAGCGAAAAATGGTGGCCGCTGTTCATCGTCGATGCGAAGCGTTTGATCGTTTGCAGCTCCGATACAAAGGTCACCTTTCGCAGTGGACAAAAGGTCGTAGTTTTATCTCGGCAAAAACTGGAAATGCCAACCAGTTTGATTCAAAAAATGGCTGAACGGATTGAAACTCCTGCCCCAGGCGCGACGTAATACACCAGTATTATTTGACGATCCTTTGTCCAAGGATCTAATGCGGGCGACGGTTCGGTTTCGTTGAAATTTGCCCATCCTAGGCCACGACCTGTCCTGTCACGATTGCGATTGCCGCGGCCTGCCCGACCGGAAACCATGACCACTTTTTATGTCTAGGACTGATTATGGTTTGATCATTCATCGAATTGCCTTCGTAACATGTCTGGGTTCATAGGCTATAATGAAGAAGTAATGAAGACATCTCGTACGGCAAGTTCGCTCGTACGGTATCAAGTCAAACGCAGATGGGAGCTTACCTGTGCAAATCAACATTTCAGCGCGGCACGGACACCTCAAGAGTGAAGACCAGCAGTTGATTACCGAGAAAGTGGAAAAAATCCGACGTCTCTTCGACCGGATTAACGCGATCGAAGTCACTGTTGACCTGGAGCATCGTGACAAGCCGACGGTTGAAATTAATGTATCCGCTGAAGGGGCAACGGACTTTGTCGCGACCTGCGAATCGAACACCGTACTTTCTGCCCTAGATTCATCAATCCACAAAGTTGAACAGCAAGTCCGGAAGCATAAAGAGCGTTTGACCGACCATAAAATCGGAAAAGTCAAACACGACGACTTAGTTTAGTTGCTTGAGGTCTAGATGCTTGGGCGTCTTGGTCCTACATTCCAAGTCGAGTCGGTCTTCCGAGTTGCATACATTAGCCAAAGGCCGTTACGCTTGCTTGGAATGAATAACCCGACGCAAATACTCGGCGGATAGAAATTCAAATGATGGATAATTTAACTTGGTTGAATTCATCTCGGGGCTTTCGAGTTCCAGAGATCGATTTGTTGAAAAAAGTCGATTGCGTGACAAGCAGTTTCTCAGTTCAAATAGCAGCTAAACCACTAACTGAAAACGTCTATTGCTGGCCTGGATGAACCATTAAAATGTGGCTGTCGAACAGTAGTCGGTTGATAGCAGCATCTTACGGACAGGTCGCTGAATCTTTCGACTCCATATGAAGCGACTTATTTTTCAGCAATTTTATTGCCCAAGCAATCGTTAGTTATTGCCGGCTAGTCCATCGTTTCCAAAGGTTGATTTTAAAGTATATGAAAACTTACACATTCGCGTTTAGCTTGTTTGCACTGACGATAAGTACCCTCTTTTTATCGGCCAAAACGTCATGCGCCCAAGAGCCAGCCGTTGAGAAAGTTTATGTTCGGATGCAGACGACGCTTGGCGACTTCACGATCGAACTCGACCCAGAGCGTGCGCCGCAAACGGTTGAAAATTTTGTGAAGTACGTCAACGACGAATTTTATACCAACACAGTCTTTCATCGAATCATCAAAGATTTCATGATTCAAGGTGGTGGCTTTGATAAAGATAACGCGCGAGCCGAAAAAGGTACTCGCAAGCCGATTCGCAACGAAGGTGGCAATGGATTGAAAAACGAAAAATACACCATCGCAATGGCTCGAACTGGCGATCCCGATTCGGCGACTTCGCAGTTTTTCATCAACACCAAAAATAACAGTTTTCTGAATCGTCCGGAGTCCAGTGACGGCTTTGGCTACACTGTCTTTGGCAAAGTCGTCGAAGGCAAAGAAATCGTCGACGCGATCGCGGGCGTGCAAGTCGTCTTCAAAGGCGGCGAAAAAGCGTCGCCAGTCAAGCCGGTTGTCATTACCGGTGCAAAGGTGATTGAAAAGCCATCGAGATAACTTCAAGAATCGACGTTTTTTTAGCAAATAATGTCCAACGGCCATTCTGGTGTATATCTGAATAGCTTGACGAAATGTGAGTGGGCTTTAGAAATTCTCGGGTTCCCGCAGAAGCTCATTTGCTTCGACGCAACGTCATTGACAGCGTGGGCAACGTGTTGTCTATAGCGATAATTGAGTTGGTGGGTGTTGGTTTTGCGGCGATTAATTTGTCCCGGAGTTCCCATCAGATGGTATGTAAAGAACATAGAAAATAGGAAAACATGGCGGTAATCAAAACGTCTTTGGGTGATATTCAAGTTGAATTGTTTCGTGAACTTGCTCCCTTGTCGGTTGAAAATTTTGAACAATACGCGCGGGATGGCCATTACGACGGAACGATCTTTCATCGTGTAATTGATGGCTTCATGATTCAGTGTGGTGGTATGACCGCTGATATGAAGCAGAAGAAGACGAGACCGTCGATAAAAAACGAGTCAGGGAATGGGCTCAAAAACGAAAAGTACTCCTTGGCTATGGCCCGGACCGCGATCGCCGATAGTGCAACAAGTCAGTTCTTCATCAACATCAGCGATAATCACTTCTTGGACAAAGACCAATCGCGCGATGGAGTTGGTTATGCGGTTTTTGGCAAAGTAATCGCGGGACAGGATGTCGTGGATAAAATTGCGACAGTCGAGACCGGCAACAAAGCTGGGCATTCCGATGTCCCTTTGGAAGCAATTACGATTGAATCAATTGAGCTGAGCTGAAATAGGTGCTCACCCAACGGTTTCGTTTCGAATCGGTTGCCGCCCAAAGGGCAATCGATCGCTTTAGAGTTGCGTTGCCATACTATCTGTAGTCTAGTTTCACGGGAACAGTGAGGCTCCTCAAAACGGCTTGGCATAAGCCTCGCCGCGGGGTTTGCGAAAAATTTCGACAGACGTTCTCGGATTGGCGGAGTCAGACGCCTTCGAGGACTAGGTCAGCAAATGCGTCGTTGGCCCATCGCTGAACACCTTTTCCGAAACGATGAGTGTAATAGCCCAAATGGCCTCCGAACTCCGTCGTTATCATGCGGATCGCACCCAACTTGGCACGCTCAAAGATCTGCATCGGAACAATTGGGTCATCTCGATCGGCGACAATTGTGGTAGGAATCTTAATTTCGTCCAGCCGCTGATGAACGCTTGAGAAGGCGTAATACTCACTCGCATCCGCAAATCCAGACAGCGGTGCGGTCACGGCATCATCAAAGCTGCGGATCGTTTTGGCAGTAAAACCCGAGCTGACGTCTTTCCATCTCGGCCATCGCTCGGCCCTCGCCTTTGCCGAGCGAGAGAGATTGCGGAGAAAGTATTTGGCATAAATGCGATTGAGCCCCCGCTCCATCGACCGGCAACAGTAGTCCAGATCGATCGGCGGAGCCATTGCGTAGATCGACTCGATCGAAAACTTGCCATCCTTGCTTCGCTTCTCAAGCTGACTGGCGAACGCAGCGGCCAAATGCAGCGAGATGTTCCCACCCAAAGAGAATCCGACGAGCTTGAATTTATTGATCCCCCAATTCTCGCTGATCCAATCGAGCATCTTTAGGACGTGAACACTGCTGCCAGCATGCGGGGGAAGGTCCGTGGTTGCCGACGAGGGACCGGCACCGGGCATGTCCAGCCTTATGGTTCGAAAGCCTCTTTGTAGCAACGCTTCACAAACGCCAGTCATGTACGAACCGCTGTGACAAGCTCCCAGTCCATGCAACATGATGATTGCCGACTGGTCATCGCAAACCGATGAATTTACTTCGAAAGGCTCGTTGCGATAAACATGCGTTGCGCCGCGTGGGCCAAGATCGACTAGCGCAACTTGCGGGGCTGGCAAAGGCGGCTTGGGACGAAACGCTGCGGTCATGATCGTTTGCAGATGACCGTTACGGAGATACCAAGGTGGCCGAAACGGTGACATCGGAACCGTTGCCAGAACGGGAGCGTCGACGATTGGCTTTTCGAGCGTATTTTGGTTTTGCATTGGAGTGGTCGATTAACGGATTGTCAGCAGACTGGTCGCTGCTCAAAATTGCGATTCCAGGCTATCATTGGGAACGCACCGAACCTGTCACACCACGAGCCTGTCCGGAAAAGGGTCTCACCCTCGCCGGTCCTCCAAAAGGGACAAACCCCTTTTCAAGTAGACTTTAAATCATCTGCCCACTTCAGATCAACGTAGCTTTAAGGAATAAATATGGCAAGCAAGGATCAGGCCGACCCGCAACAAGTCGTCAAACAAGAGACCGCCAGCCAACGCCGGGTTACTGTCCGAACTTTGCAACAACGCAAAGACGCCAAAGAAAAAATCTCGATGCTGACCGCATACGATTGCATGACCGCTATTTGGCTCGATCGGGCAGGCGTCGACTGTATTTTAGTTGGTGACTCGCTCGGAATGGTTTTCCAGGGCAAACCGACGACGGTCAGCGTCACGGTCAACCAAATGATCTATCACGGTCGAATTGTTGCATCTGCCGTTCAGCATTCGATGGTCATTGTCGATTTGCCGTTTCCGATCGGCCAGCTCGGAATTCGCAACACCGTTCGCGTTGCAGCAAAAATCTTAAAACGGACAGGTTGTTCGGCGGTCAAGATGGAAGGCGGGGCCGCTCAAGCGGATTCGATTGCCGCGCTAGTCGATGCGGGCATACCGACAATGGCACACATTGGATTGCGGCCGCAAAGTGTTCATGCAATGGGTGGTTTTCGCGTTCAGCGAGATCGAGAGCAACTTTTACAAGACGCGATCGCTGCGCAAGAAGCTGGCGCTTTTGCCGTTTTGATTGAATGTGTTCCCGCGAAACTTGCCAGCAGTATTACCCGTGACTTACGCGTCCCAACGATCGGCATCGGAGCTGGAAAGGGATGCGACGGGCAGGTTTTAGTGACCCAAGACATGCTCGGATTCGGGGAGAAAAGCATCGGCAAATTTGTTCGCGGTTATGCAAATATGTACTCGATAGCAAATGATGCGATCAAGAGTTACTGCAGTGATGTAGTCAGTGGAAAATTTCCCAGCGATGCTGAATCATTTGAATAACAAGTTCACGACTCGCCATCGATTTCTTCTTCAGCATAACCGTCGATCGTCGATTCGATCGTGGCCGCAATAAATCGTTCGCCAAGGGCGTCAACGGTGTCGCCGACCCGCAATTGTTTGCGACGGCGCGTTTCAATCTGTCCATTGACCGCTACTTGGCCACTTTGTATCAGGATTTTCGCCTGGCCACCGGTCGCTGCGACACCGATTGCTTTGAGATAATGGTCCAGTCGAAAGGTCGTCTCGTCAGTCATAGCGAAAACTTTCTTACAACACACCGCGGTTTTTAAGGAGATTGGGAAAACCAGTACGCTGTCATTGAGAGACCAGCATTATTGATCAATAAACGAATCAAAGCCCGGTTGGGCAAACGACATCTCGCATCTCATCGACACGATCGCAGCATTGAGCTCATGAACTGCCCAATCAAGGTCGTACGCGTTGATCAGATATTTTGGAAATTGCCAATCAGTGATCAAACGAGGTAAAACCTCATTGTTTGAATAACGATTCGATTCCGACGGTGTATTCATGCCTAAAAGGTTTGCCCAAGGTCGAGCAAAATCCTCCCAGGCGACGACGGTCGGGTCAGGACAAACGATCGCCACGACAAGCAGAGCTACATTAAAATCTTCGAGATGACAACTTACTCGTTTAAAATCCGTCGCTTGTTTCGCATCATAATCTAGCGACGTAAAATGAGTCTGAAAGCCGCGTAGGCTAGTTTCAACGCTTTCCTTTTCGATCCTCTTCGTTGGATCGTCTGATATTTGGTTAGACCGCTCAAAGACCGACTGCATTTGGCTGGCCAAATCTTTCGAAACGCAAAGGACAACAATGTCGCTAGGCAATCCAGCGAGCAACGCCCCGTCGAACTCAAGCTTTCCTATCGACGCGTCGTATTGATAAGGCATTCGGGCGGCGAGTGTTTGCAAGGCCAACCCCGACACCGGCTCAATTGTTTCGGGAAGAAGTTCCGCGGCCGGCAAGGTCGCAAAGCTTCGCGTGACCATTCTTGGATGCGGCACCTTAAGATGCGGTGTCCAGATCCGCAGGCTGTCTTGCATCAGAATATCCAGATCGATTCGACGAGCCTCCCAGCGTTGGCGTCGCTGGCGTCCAAGCGCAGCTTCGATCTGCCGCAATTCATGCCAGACTTGAAAAACAGTCTTCTCTGTCTGGATGCAAGCCACCGCGTTCAAAAATTCAGACTGCCCATCAGGTCCGCCGATTGGTGGGGTCTTAAGCAGCGACGAAAGACGAATTTTGCTCTGGCCGAATCGTTCTCTCAACATCGAGGCTGCGGTATTGATCGACAACCGAGTGTTCCCCAGATTGGCACCCAGGCTGATCAATACGTCTGACATTGGGCGTGCTTACTTCGAAGGGATTTCCAATTGGTCAATCATCCATCGATGTGTCTTGTTAGCGGCTCCCCGAGGCGGTGGAACGAAGTTTACCAGGACATCAAACGGTCGGCTGTTGACTTGCTGAGCATCGTAAAATCGAACTCTATAGATTTCTAGTATAGCTCCGCTGGGATCTCTTTCAGTCTGGCTCTCGATTACCCCTTCAACCTTCCACTTCTGATCTTTGCCGCGCTTGATGACTTGGTTGATTGCATAATCGTCCAAGTAAACGCGAACTGCCTTTTGAGCCGGCGAAAGCTCCGTTTCGTCCTGGTCACGAACCACTGGGTCCAGACCAACCATTTTAATTGCAGTGAGCATTTGCCCGTCGCCAAGAGCTTGCAAGTACTCTAACGCAACCTCCGTCGCGCGAGCTTCCTGGCGAGCGTGCTGAACTTTGTAGACGACGACTGACCAAACCGTGACCAGCGACGCTAGGAATAGCACAACGGCGGCTAAAACCCGTGAAATCGACGAAAAATTACTGCGATTAGCGACTAACAGCGATGATAGAGCAAGAATCGCTGCAGCACCCGATACGACAGTCAGTGCCGGCTCGATTGGCGCCAACGCTCCGACCAGGAACAAGATCAGTGCGGCGATCGCGAGCTTCGAAAAAGGTGCTGAATCGGAAACTCCTTCGACATCAACCGACATCCCCTGAAAATCGTTGGTACTCATGAGAACTCTTGTGACAAGCGGAAATGAGGCAGTACGGGCGTATGATATTCCAAGCTTGGACGTTACGTCATCCCTCTAGCTTGGGTTTAGTCAGCTTCGGTGAAGTCGTCCGGCTAGCCTAGACATTTCTGACTGACAAAACTTGATGAAACCGAGTCTATTTTGCCGTTTCGCTAAGCTTGGAGCCGTCGTGATCAGTCAACAAATCAAAAGCAAAGTCGAATTTTTCGTGCGTTTGATAAATCGATAATACATTGCTGGATACGGCTTTAATGTGTGACCGTTGGCAGTTAAACTATGAAACTCGCGTTACGGTTTTAAAGATTCGGAGTTTGCAGAAAGGTATTTCCTCGTCCGCAGCCGCATCCTAATCGTGCTTACCTTTTATTTTTGACACGGAGAGAATTGTTGTGGCTGCCGGCAAATATTTGTTCACCAGTGAGAGCGTTTCGATGGGCCATCCAGATAAGTTGGCTGACCGAATCAGCGACAGTATTTTGGATGCCTTGCTGACCGACGACCCGTCCAGCCGAGTGGCTTGCGAGACCATGGTCACCACCGGCGTGGCGATTATCGCCGGCGAAATCACTACCAAGGCTCACGTCAATTATATCGATATCGTCCGCGAGGCGATTTTGGCGGTCGGCTATGACGATGACGAAGCTGGTATTAACGGCAAGACCTGCTCAGTGATGGTTGCATTGGATCGGCAAAGTCCGGATATCGCCATGGGCGTCAACGATGATTCGGGCTCGGGCAAAGATATCGGAGCCGGCGATCAAGGCTTGATGTTCGGTTTCGCGTGCAACGACACGCCTGAACTAATGCCCCTGCCGATCGCTCTATCGCATCGGATCACAAATCGCCTGACCGAGGCCCGCTTCAACAAAGAAGTCGATTGGCTGCGTCCGGACAGCAAGAGCCAAGTGACGATCGAATACGAAGGCTTTACGCCCATCGCGATCGACACCGTAGTCGTTTCAACGCAACATGCACCACATGTCAAACAAGCTGAAATTCGCGACTTTGTCATCAACAAGGTAATCATTCCTTGCCTGCCGCCTGAGATGATCAAGCGAGAAATCAAGTACCACATCAACCCGACCGGCAACTTCGTCGTTGGCGGTCCACACGGCGATTGCGGTCTGACTGGTCGAAAAATCATCGTCGATACGTACGGTGGATGGGGTCGCCATGGTGGTGGTGCCTTCAGCGGCAAGGATCCTACAAAGGTCGATCGAAGCGCCGCTTACATGGCTCGGCACGTTGCCAAAAATATCGTCGCGGCTGGTCTTGCAGATCGTTGCGAAGTTCAATTGGCGTACGCTATCGGCGTCAGCGAACCGATCAGCGTACACATCGATACGCAAGGCTCAGGCAAAATCGATGACGGCAAGATTTGTGAAGTCGTCAAGAATTTCTTCAAGCTGACTCCACGTGGAATCATCGAATATCTCAACCTTCGTCGTCCGATTTACGCCAAAACAACCTCTGGCGGACACTTCGGTCGATCGGAAGAAGAATTCACTTGGGAATGCACAAAACCTGCGAAAGAACTCGCCAAAAAAGCTGGGCTGTAATTCACTTCGTGCTTATTGAAGTGATTTAAAGCAGTTTGCCATTAAGTTAGTCTCTTCGGAGACTGACAACCCTCGCGGTGTTATTCCCAAGCACGCCAAAATTTGATTATCCTGGAGTCTGACGCGTTGCGGCTCGAATGTCGGACTGAAACGCGGTTTAAGGTACTGCCAGGATTGTTTTGATTATGGATGCGTGGGATTTCTTGCGAGTTTCAGTCGTATCGCCGCCAGTGAGCGTTGCTGATCCAATTCGAAATTCTGAAGCGATCGTTCGATTTGCGAGCCAGTGTGAATCCAGCGACGTCGTGCTTTTTCCTGAGCTCTGCCTGACCGGTTACACGTGCGGTGATTTATTCGCTCAAGAGCAGTTGCTGGATCGCTGCCTCGAACAGTTGCCGATCATCGCAAATGCTAACCGCGACAGGCATCAACTGTGGGTTATCGGCCTTCCGCTGCTGATCGAAAACCAACTCTTTAATTGTGCAGCCGCAATTTTTAATGGCCAAGTTATTGGAATTGTTCCCAAAACATTCCTACCGACTTATCAGGAATTTTACGAAGCTCGTTGGTTTCAGTCATCAACCTCTTTGCATCAAAGGTCGTATCGTTTCGACGGATACGATGTGCCGCTTGGGACTGATTTGCTGTTCAAAATCAACGATGCAATCATTGGCATCGAAATATGCGAAGACTTGTGGATGCCAATTCCACCAAGCAGTCTTCATTCGCTGGCTGGGGCGAATGTTATCTTGAATCTATCGGCCAGCAACGAGACGATTGGCAAGGCCGATTGGCGGATGCAGTTGGTGAGCAGCCAAGCCGGACGCACGGTTACGGCTTACGCATATGCGAGTGCTGGGCCAAGTGAATCAACGACCGACTTAGTTTTTGGCGGACACTGTATGATCGCCGAGCTTGGGACAATCTTGGCTCAATCGCCTCGCGTGGGCACCGATTGGGCAGCGACTAAAGCGGGCACGGTAACAACCGCTGACATCGATCTGCATCGCATCATGCACGATCGACAAGTCATGCAAACTGCGTTACAGGGTACAAACACTCATGTGCCGGTACCCTATCGCCAGATTGAATGCTGGCTGTCGATGACGACTCGTCCGCTGCTGCGAAAGTATTCGGGGCAACCGTTTGTTCCGCAAGTTGAGATTGAATTGTCGAATCGTTGTCGCGAGGTCTCACAGATTCAACGAGCCGCATTGGCCAAGCGACTGGGCCAACTGCCAAGCCAACTCCCTCTTGCCATCGGTGTGAGTGGTGGTTTGGATTCGACTTTGGCCTTGCTGGTCGCCGTTGAAACGTGCGACGATTGCGAGATGGAACGCAAACGTATTCTCGGACTGACCATGCCAGGCTTTGGAACGGGCAAGCAAAGTCGCAGCAATGCCCTGTCATTGATGGAACAGCTTGGCGTAACGTCGATCACAATCGATATTCGCGAAACATGCTTACAAGTCTTCCGATCAATGAACTACAGCCCCTTTGGAATCGATGTTTCCAAGCTTGACGTAAACGAATTTCAAAAACAACTGGAAGCGTTGGACGTGGGCAATCGGTCTGACTTGACTTTCGAAAACGTCCAAGCTCGTACGCGAACTCTGCTATTGATGAGTCATGGATTTGTGCTTGGCACAGGCGACATGAGTGAATCGGCGCTAGGTTGGTCGACTTACAACGGCGATCACATGTCGATGTACAACGTGAATTGTGGGGTCCCCAAGACGCTGGTCAAGTTCCTGATCGAACATTTGGCACAACACGATTTTGATGCTCCAATCCGTGAAATCTTGATGGACATTGCAAAGGCTCCGATTTCTCCTGAGCTGCTTCCGTTAACTGCCGAAGGCCATGTCCATCAAGCGACGGAGGAAACGATCGGGCCATATGAACTGCACGATTTTTTCTTGTATCATTTGGTGCGTACCGGTGCGTCTGTAGAAAGACTACGATTTCTTGCCGCGCATGCCGATTTTTCACGTGACTACAGCCAAGCGATCATTGATCAGACTCTTGCGACTTTTATGCGTCGATTCTTCACCAATCAATTTAAACGAAGCTGTGTTCCAGACGGTCCAAAAGTCGGCTCAGTTTCGCTGTCGCCTCGCGGTGATTGGCGAATGCCCAGCGATGCGTCGGTTGACGGATTTTTATAAAGATTCTGAATTTGCAGTTGAGCATTAGTTCAGCTTCGACAACATAATCGGGCATAATAGACGTTGGCTAAAGTATACAGATTTGATTTCTGACTTGCGCTGAAAGGTGGAACATCTGGCTTGACACGAAACCAATCAACATCCGATCAAACCATCGCCGGAGATCGGTTGTTCGTCGGTGGCATGCATGTATTGAGCATCAATGCGAAACCACCGATCACATCAGTTGAAACGCCGTCTGAAAGCCAGCCAACACCGGACCGCTGGACCGTCAATATCGAGCTGCAAGACTGTCGCGGAAATTCACACTGGTTCTCCGGAACGGGCGGAAATAAAACAGCGGCGATGATGATCGCGATTCGGAATTGCAGCTCGTATGACTTCGATTTGGAGCTTGAGCAACGGCGATTAAGCGATACTGAAATGCAGTACATTGCGATTGTGAACAGCCAAGCTGGCAAACACGAAAGAACTGGCGTCGGTAAATTTGTCAGCGATAGTGAGCTGCTTGGCAATACGATGGCCACCTTCCGAGCATTGAATAATTGCGGACTGTTACGTCCAAATTTTCGAGCCAATAATCAAAAGCAGTTGCGACAGGTCGCTGGGCAAGCGTTGCAAGAACTGGTTCACACATTGGAACTTGGACGCCTGACATCGAGACGGCGATGCGAAGCCGAAGGCGTGCTGATGGAACATTTGAATCGAATCGCTTCAGCCGCAGTTTTAACAGCGACCAACGCGACCAATTCCGATGCAGTACTGAACTTGTTTGATACTAGTGCTTGGATGTATGACGCCAATGGTTTGCTACGAGATAGCTTCACTGAAACTGACCATTGGCTAGCTTGGTATCCTGGACTAGAAAACGGAGACCAAACCGTCGATGCGGTAATGAAGACCATGCCAGCGGCAACGGCGAGCGAGATTCCGTGGATCGTTCGGATGCTCGAAAATCCCGAAAGCTGGCTGCGGTTTCGCGGTGCTGTCGCCCTGGAAGATCACGACGTGATGCACGTCTTGCTCGGGCGAGGACTTCAGGACCAAGATGAAGCGTTTGTGATTGGGTTTGCAATGGGAACGGCAAAAAAAGTCAACTGGCTTCAAAGTCGTGTATTGCGATGGGTCGTCAGCCATCTGTATCCAGAACCTTACCGAATTCCAAAGTTTCTCTTGCCGGCTTTTGATCTTGGTGTGCAATGTGGGTTGCGAACTGGCAGTAAGAACCTCTACAAAAAACCGATCCATGATCTGATTCATCAGCCGCTCAAGGAAGCGCGAGCCCGTTGTGAGCTCGATGTCGACGTGTTGCGAGAATTTTATCGTTTGGAACAGAAGGCCATCCCGCTAACGATTGCTTCGGTTCGTTTGCCCTAGAGCCTCGATCGCCGTGCAAGCGGCCGCCAAGCCATCTTCGGATTGGATCAACGTTGCGATTGCGATCGCATTTTTTTCGGCATGTTGGTCGTTTAGCAAATCGTTGATCGCGAGAGCAGCGGACTTGGCCGAATATCTTCTTCTCGCAATAGTACGACCGAGCTTCAATCGACAAACGCGGGCTGCATTGTCAGGCTGATCGAAAGCAAACGGCACGACCACTTGTCGGACGCCCGCCCTAAGGCATTGAGCGGTCGTGCCTATGCCACCTTGATGGACGACACAAGCCGCTGACGGAAAAACTTGTGAGTAGTCCGCATACTTGGCCACTGCAATCGTCGCTGGCAGATTCTTAGGTGGCTCATTGTCACCGACCAGCAGCAGTGCTCGATGATTCAAACGAGACGCAGCTATCGCGCTTTGCGTGTAAAAACTTCCTGCATCATAGACCGCAGCCGAGCCGAGCGTGAAAACAATTGGCCGTTGCGGGTGTTTCAAAAAATCTGCCAACTCTGGTTCGAGTGGTGATTGATTTACTTGGTCGAAGAAAACGAATCCTGGCTGGAAAGTTTTTGCGGCCCAATCGATTTGCGGTTCGGCAAAGGCGCTTGAGAAGAGGGCTAAATTTAAATCGCTGGAATATTTGCTGCTCATCAAAGGATTGTCAACGTATGGCAGACTAATCGAGTCACGAAGCTCCTTGATTGGTTCGCTCCATTGTCGAGCTATCCGATTGCCGAGTTTCAAGATCAGCCGATAAAAAAAATTTGGACCGCGGACGAGGTGTTTCGTCATCGGCAGCGGTGCGATAACGGACGGGTCACGCGATGAAAAAAACGAAGCCGGCGAAAGGAGAACCGACACCCAAGGTTTGTTTAGCGTTTCGGCAACCAACGGCAAAGCAAAAACAATCTCTCCTCCGACCAAGAGATCATGCTGGCGACCGGCGACCAGCAAGTCGTCATAGGTCTCCGATATGCTTGGCAACAACAGCTCGCGAATTAAGTACGATGGACCATTGCGAAGATCGAGCAAACGACGAATTAGCGACGGGTCGTGCGGTTGCATATCGGGTCGAATTGCATGAAACGACAAACCGAGCTTGATAACCTTCTCGCGATAGAATTCGATGGTTGCGATCGTGACTTCATGGCCCCGTTGCTTCAAACCAAGGGCAAGCGTGAGTATAGGATGCAAGTCACCCAGCGAGCCGATACTGGTCAGTAAAATTCGAAGTTTGCCGCACATGGCCTGCTAGCATCGCAGAGATTCTGTGGTTCGTCTATCTACAACGCTCTCGTGCTTGCATGCAGTCAACGTAATCAGATCGATGAGGGCTATTCGCGTCGTTTTCAAATTGCAAATTCAGGCTGAAAAGTCAAGTCCCGATGGTGGTTTGGCGTGGCTAAAGTGCGTACAATCAGCGGCGACGGCTTACTGGCTTTGGCGATTATCATCCAGATAATTGCGGTCTCGTAGTTCCTGACCTAGCACCTTTGGTTAAAGTGAAACATGGCCACCATTAACGAAGAAGAAGTCCAACTCATCCTTGAAACGATCTGGAGCAGTGCGAACAATATTAATCATGAACCGGCCAGAGCTTACGCTCGATGGCGAGTTCTATATGAGTTTCGCAATGAGAATGCCGAAAATGCAGCCAGCTTGGAATATGCAGCGGCCGAGCATTTTGCTCTCGCGCAATATTACGTCGCGACAGGCAAATATTCAAATGCCCAAGTGTGCGCGATGATCAAAGGGTATGAGACAATGAAGCATCTCGGCATGGGTAAGAAGATGGAACACTCCGACAAACCAACTGTTCCATATAGCGAGGTCATTGAACAGTGGGGCTACCGCGGCGCACAATCTGGACAGTTGCTGCGGATCAAATATGGCATCACCGAACCGGCAGCTTTTCGACCGGTAGATATTTCAATTAACGAAAATGGAAAATCTGTCACCAAGATTTTAAATCCGTTGGCTGCTGGATACGAATGGTGTTCCAACACAGTTACGACCAGCAAGCAAATTCTTGGCGAATTGTTCCCAATTGGTCCAGTGGGAACGACCTTGATATCACCTTTCTAAAATCAATATCCTGTTCCTTTAGGATTCAATGCTCGTTAATATGCCGCGTTCTTGAAACCTAGTGAAGATTCGTGCCGACGCCACGGTGCGACAACGGGGATAGCGACAGCTTGAAGCCAAGCGATCTGCCAAGCCATACATAGGATTCCACAGCAACCTCACTCTTGCGTATCGATCGTTTCGACATTGGCAATTTGCTGCAAAAAATTCTTCATGCTAGAGGTTCGCGATGAGGCGTTGGGGTGCATTGCTTCCATGATCGCGCGACCGACGTATTTGTCTAGCTTCGGGCGATGTTCGAATATCAACTTTGGCGCCGTATCGTGATGCAAAGCAGCCTTTCCCGTCGTCTCGGTGTAAGGCCACGGTAATTCGAAGGTCAACATGTGGTAACAAGTCACCGCGAATGAGAAGATATCCACGCGTTGGTCTGTTGACTTGCGACGCACAATTTCCGGCGCCATGTAAAGTGGCGTTCCAGTTCGATTGCCGGGCTGCATAAATTCCGGTTTGGCAGGAACCGTCAGACCGAAGTCAATCAGCTTGATGGTGTTCAAATCCTTGCGAAGAATGTAGTTTCTTGGGCAGATGTCGCGGTGAATATAGCCGCTGTCATGAACGTACTGCAGCGCTTCGGCCATCTGCCGGATCAACGGAAGCTCTCTGCCACGAATTCGCGTGTCGTTTTCCGAAATCACAAATTGCAAGCCCGGTCCGTCAATGAATTCCATTACCAGATACGGTAGCTTTTTGTTGGTTGTTCCGTATTCAAAGGTCTTTGCGATCAGTGGATGGACCATGGCAGTCGCAATTTCACCCTCGCTCGGTTTTTTCAAACCCTTAAAACGACTTTCAAAGAAGGCGACTTTTTCAGCGTCACAAAGTTTTACCCCAACGATCTCGTTGTTGCGATCACGGTCTTTGGCCACAAAAAAGTTACTCATCGTTCCCGAGACAGCCGAACGCAAACGCTCGAAACGCGCCTCGACATCGACAGAGGTTTTTCGTTGGAATAAACTTCGAAGCTTATCAAGCATCTTTACTGCCCAGCGTCAAAAAGATTGAAAGAGTTGTGCGGCAAGTCGATTATCAGTTAGTAAATATTGACAAGTTCACCGTAGTTCGGTCGCACGCCGTCGCGAAAGACGTTACTATGATCTTTCCTATTGTCCAGGGCCAAACTTGTAATCATCGTAGGCGATTGATTTGCAAGCCAACGGCTCTACTTCCATTTTAGCTCTGAAATTTCAATCGTCCTGCATAGTGGACTCTAATATTATAATTGCCTTGCTGATTGCTTTAGGCATGGTTGCAATAAACGGCTTTTTCGTCGCAGCCGAATTCGCGCTGGTCAAATTGCGACTCAGCCGGATTGAGCAATTGATTGACGAGCGGCGACTCTTCGCCAAGACCGCTCGCTGGCTGGCAGTGCGGTTGGAGCAATCGTTATCGGCTTGCCAGTTGGGAATTACGATGGCCTCGCTGGCGCTTGGGTGGGTCGGCGAGCCGGCTTTTTCGCGTTTGATTGAACCGCTGCTGCACATGGTTGGCGTTCAATCAGAGATGGTCGTGCGAACGGTAGGCTTTGTGATTGCGTTCGGATTGATCACAGCACTGCATCTAATTGTTGGCGAACAAGCGCCGAAGATTCTGGCTATTCGAAAACCGGAAGCGATGTTCTTAGGATGCGCGCCGTTGTTAAAGATTTTTTATATCGTCAGCTACCCCTTGATGATCTCGCTCAATTTCTCGACGGCCCTGGTGCTTCGATTGCTTGGAATGAAAGACGCCGATGGGCACAGCACGCCGTTTACCGAACCAGAGATTCGAGCGTTGCTGCACGAAGCTCAAGTTCATGGTCATGTAACCCGCAGCGAGCGCGAGTTGATCGATGCTGTCTTCGATTTCGATCATATAGTTTGTCGTCGAATCATGGTGCCGCGAAACGATATCGAAGTCGTCGATATCAATGACGAGGTCGGCGAAACCTTGGCCACCATTCGTCGGACCAAACATTCAAGGTATCCTGTCTGCGATGGGACTCTGGACGACCTGGTGGGAGTGCTGCACATCAAGGACCTGGTCGGTCGAAAGCTCGAAGCCGGATTCGATTGGAAGACGGTTATGCGACCGCCGAAAAAAGTTCCGGAAAACATGCCAATCAACAAGCTGCTCGGTCATTTCCAAGCGACCCACCAGCACATGGCTTTTGTTGTTGACGAATACGGCACGATCATTGGCATGGTGACGCTTGAGAATGTAGTCGAAGAAATTGTCGGTAATGTCTCGGATGAATTCGATTCCGAAGATCCTGAAATTGTTCCCGATGGCGAGGGAGCATTTATCATCGAAGGAACCACCGCGGTTGAAGACGTCCAGTCGCGCTTGGGGATCATTTTTGAAGATGTCGATGTCGACACAATCGGCGGCTTGCTAATGCACAAGGCTCAGCGATTACTTGCCGCTGGAGATGTGATCAAATTGGAAGGCGTTGCAGCTAAAGTTCTTTCGGTCGCCGATGATCGTGTGACCAAGGTTCGCCTGCAATTGGATAGTGATGGAGTCGCGGATTAGATGTCCGAGTTGGCAATCGAGCTGTCAAACATTAATGTTCGCCGACAGACGACTCATTTACTGCAGGATGTCAGTTGGAGTCTCCCATCGGGTTGCGACGCGGCAATTCTCGGTCCCAACGGCAGCGGTAAAAGCACATTGGCCCGCGTTATATTGGGCTACCTTTGGCCGACCAGCGGTCAAGTCCGAGTGCTTGGAAACAAATACGGCGAAGTCGATCTGTCGTGGCTTCGAACGCAAATCAAGTTCGTGCAGGCTGGCGGCAGCTTCGAACTTGATCCACAACTAAGCTTGTTAGACATTGCGCTGACGGGCTGGAAATCTACGATGGTGCTGCGTTTTGATCCAAAAGCTGACGAAATCGAACAAGCTCGAGCGATGCTCCGAATTGTCGGCTTGGAGCGATTGGCAGAGCGTCGCTATGGTCAAGCGAGCAGCGGCGAACGCGTTCGAGCTCAGATTGCCAGAGCATTGGTGACGACGCCGAAGATCTTGCTGCTTGACGAACCAACCGCTGGACTCGATATCCTTGGTCGAGAAAGCTTGCTGGACTTGACCAGCTCGTTGCGGGAGCAGACAAACGCACCTGACTTGACGATTGTGACCATCACGCATCACACCGAAGAGCTATTCGCCAACACGCGGCAAGTCTTGTTGCTAGACGGCGGACGTGTAGCCGCAAGTGGTTCTATGAGTGATGTCTTGTGCGAAAAAACGCTCTCAGCGGTCTATCAAGTTCCAATTACAGTCCACTGCGAAGCCGGTCGCTACTACACGCATGTTCGCGGCAATGTGACGCGTTGATGGTGCTCTGTTAAAGCGTCTTCGAAAGACTTGGAACTTGGATCTCATTCTCGATTGTGTTGATGCCATTCATGCCGATTAGGATCTCTTGGGCCATCTGTTTTTGAAAGCAAGTTCGCGTGGTCCCGCGCAGCTTGACGATCCCGTTGTTGGCGACAAAGCGGATGTTAGAACCGCTCAGATATGGACTGGCGCGAAGGGCATCGTTGACTCGAAAGGTCAACGGTAGGTCGTCGGCGGCATCAATGCGAGTGTACTTGACCATCGGATCGGACTCCAAAGTTACGAGGCGACGCCACGAATTTCCGCCTCGTGAAGTAGCCTGGTCTGGGTGCGAAAATGCGTCCGTGCCCCATGCGTCCAATTGGAATAGTTCGTTGTTCTTGCTCGGTTCACAAACTCGACTACTCCACCGCAGAGCTAGCTATCGACGGGGACTTCCGTTCACCTTTGATAATTGCTAGCAATTTGTTATGCGGATCCAAACGCGTGCCTGAGAATCGCTAAAAGCGGCAGCCCCCTGCAGAAGTTCGACCTTCTCCGCAGGATAAGCAAGTCTCGAAAACGCGCGATTCCTTACAAAATTTCTCGAAAATCGGGCATGTCCAAGGAAAAGTTACGACAACAAAAGTGTCGCAATTTGAGCGATCACGCGCAGGTCTGCCGAAACGGCAGTTCCGCTCGGGTTGGCCCTAAACCAAGACGCAGGCGAGAGTTGAGAATCACGTTGTTTTGCGTTGGGCAGCACCGAAAAGCCGAATCGACCGGCACAACATTAGCACATCTGACAAAAAAGACCGTAAAGGAGCGTTGTTTTTCGCAAAAATATCTTTAAAGGGTACTATAATTCCATTGCAGGCAAATTAAGGTATTGGTCGGATAGCGATAATTTCGATATTAAGCCGGGATTCATTCGCAACGCACGGTGTCCTTCGAAGCGAGATTGGAGAAGACAAGATGTTCGGAACAATGTTTCTTGCAGTATCATTTTTATTCGCGCCCGACGAATCCGCGTTTCTAAATCGCGTCGAAGCGTTGCGTGATCCGCAAGGGTTGTTTCTCGACCGGCTCTCCGACCCAACAACCGTGAGTGCTGCTGCAACCGGCTTTGGAGTGCTAGCGTTGGCCGAAGGCTCGACACGTGGACAGCGGGAAGGCGACGAAATTGCGAAGATCGCGCGAGTGGCCTTCGATCGAACGTTAGCGGGCAATCCATCGAAGAACCGAGGCTGGTTGAGCCACTTTACCGATACTGCTGGCGTGCCAAAATCGTATTCAGAAGTCTCCACGATCGATACCGCGATTTTCTATTCGGGCATGCTGCGGGCCGCTCAGATTCTTGGTGATGAAGAGCTTGAAAAAGATGTCCGGGAATCGCTCGCGCGGATCGATACCAAGTTCCTAATACGGGACGGCGTTTTCTTACATGGGTTTTACTGGAACACAGCCCATTCGTCGATTTCAGACAGCCCTCCAATGGTTAACGAATCATCGGCGGAATCTGAAACACCGGTTTTCATCCCACATCGCTGGAATGACTCGTCGGAAGGCATGATTCTTTATCGACTCTTTGATTTGCCGTTTCCGATGCAGATTCGCCGCGTCGACTATCCGTTATTTGTATACGCTTATCCTTTATGTTTTTATGACGATGCAGCCTATGACCAGCTTTTAAAGGAAGCAATCGAACACCAAATCAAGACGTATGGTTACTGGGGCGTGACTTCAACAGATGGACCGCGCGGCTATGTAACGTTAGATCAAAATGTGATCTCGCCAATTTTGATTGGCGCGATTATCACAAAGTATCCTCAGTATCTCGACCCATTGCAGTCTATATCGATTCAGGCGGCAGTGGTCTCGATGCACTTGCCGTCTGGATGGATTGGTCGCGACGACCTGACAATCGATTTGGCTAGTGCGTACATTCTTTTTGCGAAATGGTCTGCCCACGGACCGGAGCAACCGCACAGCCACCCGGTCGCGTTGTTGGACGCCCGCTAGCACCGATCGCATCAATTCAATTAATTGTCATGCGAAGCAACCGACTGGCGCCGCCGAGATGGAGTTGTTTTGCGGCAATCGTCCCTAAACGCCGGCCGATCTCGGCTGGCGGGTCGATCGATTCTTCGATTGCGATTGCTACTTGAGCGCTAACACAGCGTTGTCCGTCGCCAGCAAAGATCTTCGTGGAGAGAATCAGCTGGCGATCGACAAGAGACGCGTGAGCGGCCATCGGCGTCAAACAACCCGCTTCCATTGTTCGCAGCACAGTTCGCTCGGCCTCGACCGAAACCCGGGTGGCCCAATCGTTGATCGACAGCAACGCCGCTTGCAGTTCCTCGTCACCGCTTCGGCACTCAATTCCGAGCGCCCCTTGTCCGACCGCTGGAAGAAAGTCATTGATAGAAAGGAATTCGTTGATACGGTCGGTAAGATTCAAACGTTGCAAGCCTGCTGCGGCCAGTATGATCGCATCGAAACGTCCTTCATCGAGCTGGCGAATTCGGGTATCCAAATTACCTCGAATCGCCATCGGTCGGACGTCTGGCCTAATCCGTAGCAATTGTGCTATCCGCCGTGGCGAACCAGTTCCGATAGTGGCTGACTTAGGTAAGTCAGCTAAGCGTTTGTGATTGACCGACAGAAAACAATCTCGCACATCTGCTCGCGCCGGCACCGCTGCGATCGATAGCCCTGGGACTGGCACGGTAGGCAAATCTTTTAATGAATGCACAGCGATATCGCATCGATTGTCCAGCACCGCTCGCTGGATTTCCTTCGTAAAGACTCCAACGCCTGCCGCCTGCGACAGCGGCGTCGTCGACACGTCGCCAGAAGTAACGAGCCACACGAATTCGGTTTCATGCCCCAGACGAACAAGCTCGCGCGAAACGAATTCTGCTTGCCAACGGGCTAAATCGCTTTTCCGGGAACCGATCCGAATCTTCATTGGCGTAATTTTCTGCGATTGTATCAAGCGGTTTTCAAAATCACTTACGAGCATTCAATGAACAGCTCGCTTGCGATAAAACGCCGTAAAGCCGCTCAAAACGCCTTTGAACAGAGCACGAACGAATAGCAAGCACGATAGTAAGCGATTCGCGTAAACGTTACCAACATCCGGGCGTTGTGAGAGTGAGTTGCCGAAAGTATACTCCCCAGCGGACAGCGCACCTTCTGATCGTAAATTTTTAGGAGTTTATAGCAACGTGGCTACACGAATCGCAATTAATGGCTTTGGTCGTATCGGTCGTCTTACTTTTCGTAATCTGATGGCTCGATCGAGTGAGTTTGAAGTGGTCGCTGTCAACGATTTGACCGACAACAAAATGCTTGCAACCCTACTGAAGTACGACAGCATCCATGGTCGCTACGATGGCACGGTTTCCTCTGACAGCGAGAGTCTAATCGTTAACGGCAAGAAAATCGCCGCCCTATCCGAACGCGATCCTGCGAAGCTTCCGTGGAAGGAGCTAGGCGTCGACATCGTTATCGAAAGCACCGGATTTTTCACTAACCGCAGCAAGGATGGCAAGGCGGGATACGACACTCACATCCAAGCGGGATGTAAGAAAGTTGTGTTGAGCGCACCGGCAAAAGATGGTGCCGATCTTACCTGCGTCATCGGTGTCAATGATGACAAGCTGACCAAGGAAATGAATTGCGTTTCGAACGCTTCGTGCACCACCAATTGCCTCGCACCGATTGCAAAAGTCTTGCACGAGTCCTTTGGAATCGAAAGCGGTCTTATGACCACTGTCCACGCTTACACAAACGATCAAAACGTACAGGATTTACCGCACGCTGATCCGTACCGAGCACGTGCCGCAGCAGTCAACATTATCCCGACATCAACGGGTGCCGCATCCGCTGTTAGCTTGGCGATTCCAGCCTTGAAGGGCAAGCTCACCGGCATTGCCATGCGAGTTCCAGTAGCGACTGGCAGCGTAGTAGACTTGACAGTCAACCTTGGAAAAGAAGTCACCGTCGCTGAAATCAACGCAGCAATGAAGGCTGCAGCAGAAGGCCCGCTCAAGGGAATTCTCTGTTACACCGAAGATCCAATCGTTAGCAGCGATATTATCGACGACCCGCACAGCAGCATCTTCGCAGCCGACTTCACTCAAGTCCTTGGCGACAAAGGCAAATTTGCGAAGGTTGTCTCGTGGTACGATAATGAGTGGGGCTACAGTTGCCGAACCGCTGACTTGTGTGCGTTGCTCGCCAAAATGCTATAACAACAGCGTTAAGTCAGCTTTTTAGTCCAACTTTCATGCGAGTCATCACCGTGACTCGCTATTTCTTTTTAAAGGGTCCAATTTCATCGTGGCCGGTACTCCATTTCAGACTGAACTTGAGTGCTTCGAGAATTCGTTTCCGGAGCGCGAGTATTTGATCGAGATAACTTGTCCGGAATTTACATCGATGTGTCCCAAAACTGGTCAACCCGATTTTGGCACAATGATCTTTGAATATGTCGCAGACAAGTTGTGCGTCGAATTGAAGAGCTTGAAGCTTTATCTTCAAAAATTCCGGACCGAGGGAATCTTCTACGAGAATGTCACGAATTGTATCGCGGATGATTTCGTTGCAATGATCAAACCGAAACGGCTTCGATTAAAGAGCGTTTGGGGTCCACGCGGCGGTATCACTTCCACCATTACGGTCGATTACCAAGCGAAAAAATGAACGACACAAAGCCTCGCCTAATTCTCAGCGGATTCTGCGACGAAACCGATCACTTGAAGCGCGCCGAGCAACAATTTTGTGCGTTCGCCGCGTTAGGCCTAAAATACGCGACTCTCCGTTTCATCGATGTTGGGCATGGCATAAAGAATGTCATGCAGTTGACGCCTGACGAAGTTTCTACAACCAAAAAGCTATTGAGCGAGTACGGTCTGTCAGTTTCCTCGATTGGTAGTCCGATCGGCAAAGTGAAATTGCTGGACATTGATGACGGAACGAATAATCGTTTTGTACCCTTCAAAGATTATTTGCAAAACGATGTACATCGAGCTTGCGAATTGGCCTGCGAGTTTGGGACGAAACTGCTGCGTGGGTTCTCCTTTTATCATCCAAAGGACGATTCGCCAACAAACCACATTTCTAAAGTCGCTGACCAGCTTGGTGAGATTGCAACTGTCGTTGATTCGTTTGGACTGACCTATGGCCTAGAGGTCGAAGCGAATCTCGTCGGTCAGACCGGTCGGCTGCTGGCACAAATTTATGACGCCGTTGATCATCCGGCCGTTGTGCTGATTTTTGATGGTGCGAATTTGGTCTGTCAAGGTATGGGAGCCAAAGAAGTTTTCGAAGAATACTTAGCGATGAAAAATGGATTGGGTTGGATTCATATCAAGGACTATCGAACGCCACAGGGAAAAACATCGCACGTTGACGAGGAATCGTTAAAGAATTTCGTCCCTTCGCATATGGGTGACAGCGGCCACGAAGCGATCTTGCGAGATTTGGCAATCGCTTTGCCAAGCATTGAACAGCGGATGGAAAAACGAGGCGTTGTTGGGGTTTTTGCCGATTTGGAACCGCATGTCAAAGGCGGTGGGCAGTTCGGTGGCTTCAGCGGACCAGACGGTTTTGGAATTGCATTGCGAGGGTTCTGTAACGTATTGGATTACGTCGGTATCGATTACTCGCTGCGTGCCTTTGCAGATCTTCATAGGGCATAACAGACTGGCCGACCTTTAAATTGGATAGCTTTCAAGATCCAAAATGTCCGATCGCTTGACGCAGCACTTGTCAATCGCTAGCTTCATAACGATTGTCGATGGTTCAAGCGTTAATTAGAATCTACGCGAGGCATCCATCTGAACCATAAAAAACGAAGTGAGGTAGCGCCGATTTTCGGACAGTGCCTTCAGAACAATCATAGGGGTGTGGTGTAATCGGTAGCACGACAGATTCTGACTCTGTTAGTTGGGGTTCGAGTCCCTACACCCCTACTTTAATTGAGCCGACGAAAAGATATTTTTTCGCGGTGTTAAGACGTTTTTACTAACGGCTAAACGGGGAAACAATGGAACTGATCGAGCAGCTCAAAAACTTGATAATGATGGCTGCCGCCGACGGTCAATTCGCTGAACAAGAACTCTCTTTCCTTGCTGACCGTTGCCATCATTACGGACTGACGGACGATCAGTTCCAGTCGGCTTTCAAAGAAGCGACAAAGGCTGATGCAAAATTGGTCATCCCGACCGACCATTCTGAAAAAATGAAATTGATGCGCGACATGCTTCGGATGATGGCCGCTGATGGCAAACTTAACGAGATGGAAAAACGCTTGTTTGCAAGCGCGGCAGTTCAAATGCAAATTGATCGCGTTGAAATAGACGAGCTAATCGACCAGTTACTGGTGGTCAAAAAGAGCGGAAAAACCCCGGACCTTCTTTGAATTCTAAACATTTCCCAAAAGATATCTCGGATTTGCACCGCGAATAGCTTGCTTGACCGGGTAGGGACAAACTTTAAAGTCGATTGCTTATGCTCGGAAAAATGGACTGCAGTGGAAGGACGGATGTTGGCAGAGCACGTTCGACTAACGAAGACCACTTTCTAATTGCCGAAATGTGCAAATCGACACGAGTGATCAGCACTAGCTTAGGTCTAGATCACCAAACGCGTCTTTTCGGAGAAGCCAAAGGTGTACTGCTCATGGTTGCAGATGGAATGGGTGGTCACGAAGCCGGCGAAAGAGCTAGCCAGATCGTTGTCGACAGTTTGATCGATTATGTATTGAATGATTTGCTATGGCCAGAATTGACTTACAGTCCTGAAAACCTTATTCAAGCTTCGTTGCTTCGTGGGGTTGAAATGGCTCGGCAAGCGCTGACCAGCGACGCACGCGAAGTGCCGCAACGCGAAGGGATGGGGACAACCCTAACTTTGCTGCTAGTGACTTGGCCAATTGCATATTTGCTACATGTCGGCGATTCGCGTTGCTATCTGATGAGGGAAGGCGAGCTCAAACAAGTCACAACTGATCATACTGTCGAACAATTAAAGCTCGATTTGGAAAGTGGAAAAGCGACCACTGAGCAGAAGCAGCGTTTCGATGGAGTGAATTGGCAATCGATAAAGAGCGAACGTGCACTCTGGAACGTACTTGCCACAAACGCCGAGGAAGTGTTAGCTGATTTTCATCAATTCGAACTTAAAGTTGGTGACACTGTTTTGCTCTGCACCGATGGATTGAATCGACACGTGAGCGACAAAGAAATCGGTTCGATGCTCAGCAAGAAGATCACCGCGACGCGCATCTCCGAAGAATTGATTGGAGCGGCGAATGAGGCAGGTGGCACTGATAATACAACTACTATCGTTGCAAAATTTATTTCCACCGCCCAGCTCGAACGAGCTCAACAAGAAGTGGCCTTGCAAGAAGTCGGTGGACTAAATTCTGATACGAAGGACTTCGTGATATCGGAATTGGACGGCTAGCAGAAGCCTTTTTACGTAGCGACAGCCGCCAAAGAGCCCAAATTGAACGCTAAAAACTTCTTCCAAAAATTATCCGCAATTTTTGCAAGTTCCGAGTCGCTCGAAGTGTTCTGAATAGAACGAATCACGATTCACATATTTTGCCTGCAGCGGATCAGACCGCTCACTTCGATAGAGCAGGACGGCCTAACTTAAAACAGGCAAACGAATCAGCTCAATAAGCACCTTCGCAAAGCAACACGGTTCTTATGGTACGCAATAAGATGTACAAATCGAGCCAAGGCGACCAATTGCGGACATAAGCTTCGTCGTAAGCCAATCGCTCTTGATAAGTCGTATTATTTCGACCGGAGATTTGCCAGAGACCCGTTATTCCAGGCGTGACTCGAAGGTAGTAGCGAAAAGTGTCGCCGTATTTAATAATCTCAGCGTGAACAATAGGTCGCGGGCCGACCAAACTCATATCGCCTGTCAAGACGTTCCAGAGCTGTGGCAACTCATCCAGGCTTAATTTTCGAAGCACGCGGCCAAGCCGGGTAATTCTTGGATCTTCTCGCAGTTTGTGATCGCGTTCCCACTCTTCCCGCAACTCGGGATGTTGCTCGAGGTAGGTTTCCAACGCTCGATCAGCATCAACTCGCATCGATCGAAATTTCCACGCTTTAAATGCGCGTCCACCGCGACCGATACGCCCGTGGCTGTAGAAGATCGGTCCAGGGCTTGTAAACTTGGTCATCAAAGCAATGAAAATCAGCAATGGGCTTAGCAGAAAAATTGCCGACGATGCAACAATCACGTCAAGCGATCTCTTCAAAAATTTTGGCCAGGGCAGCAGTAACGATTCCTCGAACCGAATTCCGCTCGTTAGCCCACAACTTACCGTTGCACTACCGGAGTAACCTTGGGAACGCGAGTCGTCTATACAAATTACGCCCGGAAATGTCTGAGATATATTTGGGTCTGAAGCGCGCAATTCAGCGGTCGGATTCTCGGCAACTACGAACAACCAAAAAACGCCGCTCTTCTTTGCCATACTAGAAAGCAGGTCAGGCGTTCCCAGATACGTTACCTGTTGCTCAAATCGCCATTCAAGAGCATCGATAATTTCATCAGAGGTCTCACGAAATTCATTTGAGACGTCTGCCGCCGCGAATCGACCCAGTGGCCTCAACATTGTCCAACCAAATCGATTCATATCTCGGTAAACACGCATCACTGCTTGACGTTCACCAAGAAAATAAAACGGAACGCCCCAGTGCTGCCATCGCATAAATGACTTCATGGTGCTGCGAAAAAGTGGCAGCAAAAAAAGCTGTAGCGGAAAGCCAAAACCGAGCATCCAAATATAGGGCGATGCCCAGCTAGATCCCATCAGCAAGGCCACCGTCATGCCTAGCGACGCGGCCAAGCTCGCGCGAAATAGTTGCTTAATTTCCTTCGCTGGATGCCAACCGATTCCCGGATAAAGCCCTGATGACCAAATGCAAATTGTGTAAGCGCTCAGCACACAACCTAGAAAAGGAAGGAAATGGTTGACTGTTCTGCCCAACGAAACCGTCACAAGAAAGCCAAAGCTTATCGTCGCGGCAGCAGCAAAAACATCGGCTAACCAAAGCAGAAAACCGACTTGGAAAAGCTGAAACGAGTAACCAAAGCTAGGGTTACGGTCTAAATTTTTTGAACCGGTCGCCATTTCTGGCTTTGGTCGCACTAACGGACTTTCCGCAAGCAATTCCAAATCTCGGTCCGTCTCAATCAGTTCAGGCATACTTTGTAGGATATCACAATGAGTCAAAGCGGTTACTCTCGAAGTTGCTTGGTCATCGTATCGCTATGCCGACTGGATTCCAGTCCAAATCGGAGACTGAAATCTGCGACACAATCAAATTTCCAAGCAAAAATAGGCATCAAACTTGGCTTCTATGGTAGTCTTGGGTTGAGCAAAGTCTAACACCATCTCGCTTTCCAAAAAACTTTTTTGAGTGTGGTGCCGTTAAATTCAGACTCAGTAATTTTAGAGTCCCTAAACGCAATTTGGCCTTGGTTTTTACTTGGCCGCGCGATTTGGACGTCCAGATTTACACGCTCTAATTCGCGACAAGCGTACGCGAAAAGATTTTCCAGAGGGGAATCAACAGAGTGCCAATTTTTTGAAGCGGTGTAATTCTGCATTCAAAAGGCAACATGACTGAAGACACTGTCGCGCGGACAATCGCCTTTCGGATGCCAATAATTTCTAGATAGTTGCCATGCAAGCCAACGATTGCGAGTTTTCGCATGATGCACTCGTCGGGTTCTTTGCCCGAGATTAAATTTTGGTGCAAGACCGATATACGATATCGTAGTAGTTGCCAACGCTTCTATCGGATTTAAAACATTCCCTCGACATTTCTTCGAAGTTGTTTTCCGTCATGAAATCGCCCAACTCATTGACTTCTACACATCCTTCATAGGATGGGAAATCAGGCACTTCAACCTTGACGTATTTGAAATATGAGAGAATTGGGACCGCACCTCGGAGTATCAATAACTCGCTTCCTTGTGTATCTAACATCAATGCTTGATAGTCATTAACGTCCGCTTGTGCTTGCTGCATCAACGTTGGCAAGGTCAAGCTTTTGTATTTAGCGACGCTTGTAAACTTCACATTTGGCCATAACTTTTGACACTCTCCAAGCTTTAGAATTGATGAAGCTACGCCGCCAGTGTTCGAAACATTGAATTCATACTCCGCCCCGTCAACGTCAGTGACTAAAGCATGAATTGCTTGTTGATTAGGAAAAGCCCGAATGTTGTGCTTCAATTTTTCAAAGACTTCTGGGATTGGCTCGACCCATAAAACATTCAGGCCTTTTCTAGCGTAAGTTTTTCGCTCTTGGCCAATGTTCGCACCAACATGTACGACTCCTTGTACATCGTCGAGCAACGGATGTTCATTATCATCTCGTCTTAATCCTAAATCTGTGAGCAATGTTTTTACTTTGTAAGGCAGCATAAAACTTCGATTTTCAATGAGCGAGTCAACGTATGATAAACAATACAAATCTACGATTTAGCGTACTTAAGGCATACTAAACAACAAGTTATTTCTAGCAGCACAGTCAGCTGAATTCTTTTGGTCGTCGCTAAATTTAGTACAATCTTACCGCTCTACTGTTTGAATCGGCAATATCTGACGAAAGCTCGCCTCTTATATAGGCAACCATTACGGCGCTGCTCAGACCAAGCGTCCAGCAGAGAAGAAATCCAATTTCGTGTGGCATCCAGACTGTCAGCAGACATATCGAGGTTCCGACTAACCCTGCAGCAATACAGGCGCAAAATCGCTGCACGGATCGACCAGGATACTGGTTGCCAACATAAAACAACTGCATAATCGCCGCGAAGATCGCTCCGGCAAAAAAGAGCAATCCCAGATATCCGAAACGCAAAGTGATCAAAATGAATTGATTATCAATATATTTCACTTTTTTCAAAGTCGCTACTTCACGCGGACCTAGAGGCACATTCGGTGGAAAATCACCGACATTTTCAGTTCCAAAGCCGAGTAAACCGCTTCGACGTAACGCGATATCATAGACCGCTAACAGGTTCAACCGATTTCTTGTTCCAGAGTGCGAGAGAACTTCCCCATCAACAACAATCTGGTTTTTGACATAGCCGCGTCTCTCGCCCCCCCATTGTTCTAGCTTCACGATAATTGCTTCGCGATTGATCATCACGAATCCACCTGCGATTAATGTCGTACCGATTATCCACCAACGCAACTTCCGAAAACCGAAAAACAAAGTAGCGATCGCGATAATCGGAATTGCTAAAATAGAACTGCGAGCACCTGTCACAGCGATCCCCAGAATGGGCCACAGCGGTGCAAATAGCCAAAACTTGTTAGCGCGGCGATACACCGATTGGAGCGAACCAAAGAAACTCCAACCAAGTAAGCCTATCAGAACAACTGATAAGTATAACGGGTGCATCGAATGGCCGTACGATCGCTTAATGCCCCATCGTATGACGTCTCTTGGAACTCCATTTAAAGGCCGAGGCCCAAAAATGTATTCATACAAGTTTACGTAAGAGAAGGCTTCAAAAACAGCAAGCATTCCAACGACTGTGCCGAAGGCTGCCATAATTTTCCAAAAATTACTTATGTCACCTTGTTTCTGGATAACTAGCCTTCCAGTAATGTATGGCACGTACCACTCGGCGTAAATTCTTGGCACCAAAATCCAAGTAAAGCCCTCATTAAAGCAGTCGCTCATCGCATGCGTGGTAACGAGAAAAATCATTACAAAATCACATGGAACCAACGTTACCGGAAAAGTTCGACCGGGCATGAAACAATAGAGAATCAGACAGGTCGTTCCAACACTGACCTTTAAATCCAGGCCAAGTGCCAATTCCAATTCGTTCGAAACACCAATCATGTCAAATTGGCACCAAACGGGCAGCAGAAATGCAGTTGCTATAACGACACCGATTGCCAGTCGGGGATTAAATCGATACGAAATCGCAACAAAAGCTGCCGTCAATCCTACTAGGAACAACCAATACATAAGCTACTGCTTTCTGATCCTAAACCGGATCTCCGCTTGCGATGTTAGATTGCAGCTTGTGAAAAAATCGCTAGAAGCGACGGTCGTAAGCCACGATGCAGTTAATCTTGATCCGAGAAAAGTGTCTCTTTGATACCCAACAGTCCAACTCTTAAATCTAGAATCGCGTAGATTATTTTCGCTGACAAAGCACTTGGCTTTCGCAGAATTCGGCGGCGGCCCATCCTCCATCTTACTCTGCTTTGCCACGCCATCAACTTTGTTCGGTAGCAAATCAATCTGATCTTTGAGCATCGGCCTCTATCGTATCGCTAAAAGGATATCAACGAACGTCACGACATCCGCTCAAAACACAATTTTCGCCTGTTGTGCGACCTCTGAGTCTCGGCCAAATTCGAAATAAAATCTGTGGTCTTCGGCATCAGTGACAGCCCTGCATCATTGATAGGTTCGCCAGAGGGGCCGATACCGATTCTCAAGTAAACTTTTCATTAAGCCAACAGCGACAATTGCTGCCAGCTTTCAATCGCTTGCAAGTGTCTGAAGATTCAGGAAGTTTTCCTATATTCGCTCCGCTTACAAAACGATTTCCGTTTATAACAGTTTTAGCGTAAGCGACCGTTTAGCATGATTATGCGATTTTCTCCTTCGAAGCCCGGCAGTAGCTCGGATTTTTCATTTCGAGCAGCGTCGTCGTCACGAAAATCTCTCGCTACAGTCGTCATCATCAATTACTCTATTTTGGTATGTAGAGATATTGTCCAGGCGGATTCAAGCGTTGGACATTGTCAAACTGATTTGCCGAACGTCCACATTTGGAGTCGGTAACTTTTTTTCGGAACACTGATTCAAATGGCAGCAAGTATCAAAGTCGAAACCGCAAAGCAAAACGCGAACGATATATTCTCCATCGACTTGCTATCGATTATCAATCGACGAAAAATTGCGATAATCACGAGCGGGTTGGTAGGCATCCTGCTTGGCGTCGGATACCTACTTTTTTTGTCGCCAACATATCAATCTCGTTGCCAAATTCTGCTGATGCAAAATGAGTCTGCTAGCATGGCGTCGCAGATCAGAAGCGGAGAATCTTCTATTTCCGAAGATTTGCTGGCGACCCACATGAGTTTGCTTCAGAGCAAGCGAATCGTTACCAACGCGATCGATGCAGATGGCTTGGCAGAACTTGAACCGCTAGTCCAAAGTGTCCCAACCAATAAAACTTTGGCGGAGCACATCATCGGCAGCCTCTACGTAACACACGTCGGAACTGGCAGTTCACGCGGTGCACGTGTTTTGCAATTGGCGTTTCGCGATAAAGACCCCGAAGTTAGCCAGTTAGTCGTAACGGCGATTTTGGAGGAGTACAAGCGTTTTGTTGCTTCCAAATTTCGCGATGTCAATCGAGAAGCTGTTGATTTGATCAACAAAGCTCGGCATGATATCGAAGCAGACATCGAGGCCGTTTCGACCGAATATCGCGAATTTCGTGGTAGCTCGCCGATCCTCTCTAGTACAGCCGGTGGCGCTAACATTTATGCTCTTCGTTACGAAGAGTTGGCAGCCGATGTTTCCGAATTGCTCGTCAGCATGGATGAAGCACAGAGCCGAATCAATTTGGTCCAAAGCGGACTAGAGCGACTGAAAGGCAGCAGCGGGCCAGAGCTAGAGAAGCTTGCCTTAATCGACGAGAAAAATGCCGAGCGGCTTGGCATCCTTGTCGCCGTCGAGAGAGGTGAAGCGCAAACCGCTGCGTTTCAATCTCAACAGCCTGAAAGAATCGCGGGGGCACAAGCTGAATACAACACTCTGCTTGAATTGCGAACGCAACTTCGACGAGTTCGGCAGGATTTTGGTGCATCCCATCCCGAAGTCCAAACTCTGTCATCGCAAATTAGCGAAATGGAAGATTTTTTTAATTCACGCCAGAAAATTTTAAGCGGCTCATCAAATCAAAAACAACTTACGCCCGACGATGTGATGCAAGCATATATCAACTTGCTAAAAAATGATTTATTGGGATTGGAGCAACGTCAACAAGACCTCAAAAAGCAAATGGCAATGGCCGAAATTGAGGCTAAAAAGTTAGTAGATTACGAATTGCAGAATGAAGAATATATTCGCGAGATGACGCGGCAATCTGACCTGTATAATTCTATCGTAGAAAGACTTCGCGACATAAATATGCAGCAAGATTCTTCGGCTTTAATTCAGGAAGTCATAGAAGACCCGGAGATTGGCGAGAAAGTTTCACCTAACATTCAAATTGCATCCGCTTTGACTATCTTTTCAACCATGCTAATGACTGTGATGTCGGTTCTGATGCTCGAGCTTTCCGACCGTCGAATCAGATCAGCTGAAGATTTAGAACAAATTTATGAGAGTGGTGTCATAAGCCATATTCCAGACTTCGATCGAGACCCTGAACTGAAATCGATCATGAAGAAAATCGCTGATGGTTCTCCCAAAGTTTCTCCTGCTGTCTTTACGCTTCATGACACGAAATCTTCCATCAGCGAAGCATATCGCAATATCCGAACGCAAGTACTTTTTACACTAGGCGGCGAGCATAAAATTTTTGCGATCACAAGCCCAAGCCAAGGGGATGGAAAATCCACAACGACAGTAAATCTAGCGGTTTCATTTGCCAAAATGAACAAGCCAATTTTATTAATCGATAGCGATATGCGTCGCCCTAACGTGCACGCAATATTTGGTTTGGAAAACAAGAAGGGTTTGGCAGAGGTCGTCAACGGAACCTTGTCGATTGACGAGGCGTGTCAGCAGGGCCCGCTTCCTAACCTCAAGATTTTGACTTCAGGAAAAATCCCCGATAACCCTGCAGAACTTCTTGCGAGCGAGGAATTCAAAACAATGTTGGAAGCTGCTCGCATGGAATTTGCATATGTCATAGTGGACTGCCCGCCGCTTTTAGCAGTCTCCGACCCTGCAATCATTGCACCTCTCGTTGATAGAGTCATCCTAGTCACTTCGCTTGACTCGCAAAGCCTGACCAAATCGCGGCAATGCAACCGAATTCTAAGTTCAGTAAACGCGAAACTGGCCGGATTGATTGTGAACCGAGCTGGTCGAACAAACTCCGGTTACACTTATACCAATTACAGCAACAACTATACGACCAATTACACCACTTAATCGCTAATAATGTTGAAACCACGTGTTACAGCACTACACTCAGAGTCACTCGGGATCGGCAAACAATACGCCAAGTAAGGTGTAGCTACAACGAACTCTCTTATTGCAGTAGCAACTTTCAAAAACTCAATTCGTTGTATTTGGTTTGTTAACTTTTTATGCTTCCAAAATTTTTATACATTGGCGGCGATAAATGCGGCTCGTCTTGGATACAGTCTATTTTGCAGTGGCATCCGCAAGTCAAAGTCCCCGAAGCAAAAGAACTTTTCTTCTTTGATAAAAATTACGATCGCGGTTTGGATTGGTACCGATCCTACTTTACAACGCAACCAGAACAGACGACATCTGGCGAAGTATGCCATGATTATCTATACGAGTCGGAATGCGTTGATCGCATTGCTAATGATCTTCCAGATGCGAAATTAATTGTTTGCGTACGAGATCCAGTCGCCAGAACATATTCAGCATACTTGTTTTGGAAGCGTCATGATCTGTACAGAGGTAGCTTTGCGGAATTTGTTGACTTTTGCCCAGAAGCGATTGACCGCAGTTGTTACGGTAAATACCTGAAGATGTATTTATCGCGATTTGAAAAACAGCAGTTCGCCATTTTCGACTTTGCTCAACTGCAACGTTCTCCCACGGATTTTGCGAAATCGCTTTTTACAACCATAGCAGTTGAACCATTGTCCATACCAGCAAAACTTCACGGTGCAACCCTTCCTGCAGCGCTGCCTAGAGTTAAGGCAATTGCACGGTTCTCATGGATTGCTGGACAAACAGCAAGATCACTCGGTTTCCCATCATTGGTTGGTAAAATTAAATCGTCGCAGGCCATTCAGTCACTGCTGTATCGGAAAATAAAAGACGAAGAAAAATCTCAAGTCGAACCAGAAATTGCGGAAAAAATCTTAGGGCATTGCTTAGAAAGTACAGCGTTCGTTGACGAAAACTTCGGAACAAACTTCGTCAGTTCCTGGCACGAACCGCGCAAGTGAGTTGAGCAAAAATGAAGTTACCACCAAACCAAAATACTCTGGCGTCATCCAAGCCACCCGCTGCGGTAACGATCATCACAGCGGTCCGCAACGATTATTTCGGTTTGAAGAAAACGATTGATTCGGTCTCATGCCAGACAGCACGTTCGCAGATTGAGTTCATCGTCTTTGATGGAGCATCAAACGATAATACATTAGAGGCCGCTGGAACTTCGCAAGTCCCAATAGACCGCATCCTGTCAGAGCCTGATCAAGGCGTTTACGACTGCATGAATAAAGCAATGGCTTTAGCAACCGGCCAATATGTGATGTTCTTAAATGCAGGCGACGTGTTGATCGACTTTTGTGCTATCGAGAAGGCTTTAACTCTAATTGCTGACTCAAACATGCCTGACATGGCGATGTTCCAAGTTAAAGGCACTGTCGGCAACACAGGTCGCTTTCACGACATCAAAATGTTGACTTATGAAAACATCGGAAATCATCAAGGCCTGCTTGTAAGAACCGACGTTCACAAGCGATTTCCATTCAATCTGCAGTATCGCATTAAAGCTGATCGCGATGCGATGCTGCGTATGCACTCGGCGGGTCACTCTTACAAATCCTTTAGCGAATTTATCACCCTTTATGACAATGTAGGTCTTTCGAGCACGTCTATTTACGAAAAAGAGAGAGAGAATTGTTTAATTACGCGTAATCACAAGTGCGGTCCAATTCCGCTGCTTAAATCTTATGGATTACGTTTATCGCGAATTCTAATCTATTCTATTACCACCAAACTCGGATTGGATTGGACCTCCATAAAAGCATTTAGACTCGTCCCATCCAGGAAGAAGCAATAGTCCATGCTTCCCAGTAAGACTAACAAAGCAGAAAACAAGTCCGACGGCCCGCCAAAAAAGCGACGGAATCGTACGAGTGGAATTAAAAGCACTTTGGCTATTCGAATGGCCGCAACCGGTTTGTCATTCCTGACTGGATTAGCAATTTCAAGGGGATTTGGAGCTGGAATCGCGGGCCAGTACTTCTTTTTTTACGCGATCATGCAACTGTCTGCCATCATCGCCGCCGTTGGTTTCCCCCAATTAAATTTGATTCGCTTTGCGAGAGCAAGGGTCCGTAAAACGGTTATCAATACAAAGCGGGATTTCCGGAGAAGCCAGTTTTGTATAGCCGCCATTGGCGGAGTCGTTGTTTTACTCTCCTGTGTCGTTCCGAACTCCGGTTGGAGTTCGGAAAGTTCACAGTGGATTACCTACGGACTTACTGCTGGTTCGTTTCTAGCTCTATTGAGAAATCTCTCTGAATCTTTGAAGGGATTCAACGAGGTCATTACAGCGTTAATTATCGAGTATCTAGTTCCATCGCTTATCCTTCTGGCAGCAATCATTTTTGATGTGTATTTCTTGCACAGCGAGACTAGTCAATTTGTTATTGTCGCTACCATTGCATCTTGCGTAATAGCTCTCGTTTTTGGGACAATCTATTTTGAGAGCTTAGTAGCATCGGATGATACTCAACCCGTAGCAGTTGATACGAATTTCGGTCAACAAAGCAGCGATTGGACAATTTTATTTGCCAACTTTAGCGAAAATGTCTTTCAGTCGATGGCATGGACTCTACCCGCGATATTAATGCCATGGATGGCTGATGATACCCAGGCAGGGTACTTCGGTTTGGCTCAGCGATTGGCGGGAATCGCAAGTGTAATCTTGATTGCCTTGATGTCGCACTTCACTCAAGTCTTTTCGTATTTGTATGAGAGTTCACAGGAACAAAAGCTTGCCGAAAGCTTTCTTAACGCTTCCAAAATCGCTTTGCTCTGCTTTTTTCCTTTCGCAGTGGCGTATTGCTGTTTTCCAATAACAATCATGAATTTCTTTGGAGCAGACTTCAAGGCCGGTTGGCCTTATCTTACCTTGCTCGCGACAACACATCTTGCAACATTGCCCGGCGGGGTAGCAATTGAATATCTTCGCGTCGTAGGGCAACAGACATATTTGCTTTGGCTCTCACTATGCACTGGCATAATTTCAGTCATTGGAATTACTGTCGCCGGCTTAATTTATGGAGGCAGCGGAATTGTGTTGTTGTTTGCCTCGACTCTCGCCATTAAACGACTAATAGCATTCCTGATGGTGATACGGAGACGCCATGTAAGTAGCTCTCGCGTCCCACATTCAGTTGACGACCACAGCTTCAGATTAAGACATACTAGGAGCGCCTCTCAATGACGACCGAGTGTTTAACAGTTTCTGAACTGAACAGTCCGCCAAATTTACTGGAGAATCCTGCGCCACCAATTTCGAAAAAGAACTACTTCGGCAATATTGAGGGCGCACGAGGAATCGCTGCGTTCATGGTTTTCTTCTCACATTTGCACATTCCCCTTGGAAGTTTTTTCAATGAGTACGTCGATCTGGGTAAGGCAGGTGTAGTGCTATTCTTTTTTGTATCTGGTTTTCTAGTATTGCCGTCTTTTACAAGTCATTACCAAACAAAAAAGTTCGTCATCTCAAGATTTTTCAGGCTCTATCCGGTCTATTGGATCTCAATTGTTTTAACACTTTTATTAGTGAACGAACCTTTCACCTCGCTTCAAGTAGCGGGAAACTCTACGATGTTCCAGCAATTCCTTGGCATACCCAATATGCAGAGCGTCTATTGGACGCTCACTATCGAATTGATTTTCTATATTGCAATTATTGTTTGCAGCAAAATTGACCATAGATATTTAGACGAACATATCATTCGCTCGTTTCACATTCTGGGCATTTTTTCAATTACATTAGGCATCTGCCGCTATCTCGCACACACAAAATTGCCACTTGCACTTAGTCTTGCACTGCTGATTATGGCTTTAGGTTCTATAATTCGCAAATGCCAGAGCGAGGGCAATTACAAATTATTAAAACAATTGCTCGTCTATTTCTTCGCTTATGTAACGATCAGTTGTTATTTTGGCTACTCATTCAAAACTCGATTTGACGAAAATGCCACTCGCTACATAGTTGCCTATCTAATCGGTACGACTTTCTTCCTTGCAGTCGTCTTCCGCGGAGCACTTTTTGATGTCTTTATATTGAACTTTTTAGGAAAGCTTTCATACGGATTCTATGTCTTTCATCTGCCTATTTTGATCTGGTCTCAATCGTATTTCACATCTCAGCCTGCCGTCGTTTTGATAACCTTGGTTGTCACAATTTGCCTCTCAACCGCAACTTTCTATTTGGTTGAAAAGCCAGCTATTAAAATCGGGAAAAAACTGAATGCGCTTACCGAAAAATGAGCTTTTGGTTCTTACCATCGGACTTTGTATATTTTTGACGAATTGCCTCTTGTTTGGAATTTATTTCAATGAAGAAAGGCAAGGATATGACGATTCGCTAATGGGGGTGGACCAATACCGGAGGTTGCTGATCCTAGTTGAAGGCTGGACGAAGCTTGATGTGGGAGAGATTTTGTATATCAGAATTTTTCAGGTTCTTTCCACATTGGCCATCCTTGGGACTTGTTGGGCAATTGGGCTGACAACAAACCAAGGAGCGTCACTGTTCTTGGTCTGGCCGTACTCTGCATTTCTTGCGGTGAAGCTCAAACAAGAGTTCATTTTGTTTCCCCTAGCATTCATAAAAGTGGGCGGAAGTCTAAAACAAGAAATATTAATTTCAATCCCGATTGCGCTGTTGACCTTGCTGATGTCGGAGAACAACGGCTGGATTGTCTTGTTTTTTAGGTGGCTCGTTTTTTGTTATATTTCGATCCCTCCAAAATGGGTAATCGCAACAACAGCCGCAATATTCGCGGCAACTATTTTTGCTGATCTCAATTTTGGACTTGTTTTAGAGTACGTCCCGCCGCTGCGAGTTTTTCGGGCGACCCGTGAATTCATCAACCCCGAGTATTCCTTCTTTGAATCAATCGCCGTTTTCATGGCTTCTATGCATCTCGGAATAAATCCTCCTAAAGACTGGTGGTTTCACATTCCTTTTGCCGTCATGGCTCTGACCATTGCTTTTATTTTCTATCCGCGGAAGGCAAGCGTAGATTTCAACCCCGATGCATGGAGGATTATACTAGCGGCAGCAACGGTTTTCTTTTTCTTTGTATCGATTACGCATGCTTTTCAAAACGCACGTTATTATTATTTTGTTGTGCTTTTGCTGTTTCCAGTGATTAACCCAAAGGCTTTCGCTTTACTAGGCGCTTTGTCGTTAGCTCATTCAGTTGCTGCAATTATCGTCTACGAAAATCTTTATTAGTCAAATTATCGCACTCAAACACTGACACAACGTTCGTCACGATGCATTTCTCGTGCTCGTTAATAAGACAGGATTCTGCTCATGGTCCGTAATTCCGCAAAAATTATCTACTATTCAATACGTAAATCGTTACTCGTTAGACCGCTAGTGAAGTTCGTATCGCAATCAGGAAAACAACTCGGCTTAATAAATGAACCGTTGGATAACGCGGTGCTTAAGAATCTCCGATCTCTAATTGTTGATCCGCCAGTTGTCCGGGTACCGGAGTTTGGGGGCACGTTTCAGATAGACGTCCGATCTGATTTGTTTTCGCGTCTCATTGCTTCGGGCGAGTATGAACCCGACTTGGCCGCAATTGCTAAAGAGAACTTGCATACCGATCGAGACGCGATTGATGTCGGTGCGAACGTTGGTTTCTTTGGTTGCTTGCTTTCAAAAGGTAGTCGAAAAGTGCTATGTTGTGAGCCCACTCCCAACGCATCGGAGTTTCTCAGAAACAATCTCATTCGAAACAAGCTCTCGAATGTCTCGGTTTTCCAGGGTGCTGTATCCAACTCAAACGGCGCCATGGTCTTATCTTTCATCGAAGGGCGAGAAGAATATTCTTCGCTTGGAGGTATTGATCACCCTAGAGGTCAAACCTCTGAGGTGAAAGAGATCAGCGTTCCAACGAAGACAATTGATGAGCTTGTTGCGGAGCATGACTTGGATCCATGCTTCATGAAGGTCGATGTGGAAGGCGCGGAATTTCTTGTCTTCGACGGAGCAAGAAAAACTCTCGCCAATCATCGACCCGTAGTTTTAGCCGAATTGTCAGACGTTCTTCTTAAGCAGAAGGGATCATCGGCAAAGGAAGTTATCGGACTTTTTAAGTCGCTTAACTACAACGTTATCGATCCACTTAATCCCGACATTCCTGCAGGAACTCGCGGCTTTGGAGATATTCTCGCGACGCCGAAATAGCTCCTCAGTTCGATTTTAATTATGAATCAAGTTGTCGAAACATTCGAATGTGTCGCCGGCGTGAAATTCAAAAAAATCGATTAAAATTCGCAAATCTTATACTCATTCAATTTACAAAGATGATCTCTCGCATAACCCGCAAAATCAAAAATCGTCTACATTATTTGATGCGTTCCAAGCAACTTTACTCCGGAGTTCAGCCAGGCGTTACGGTTAAAGCTAGTGCGCCAGAAAAAGCTGAACTTTCGGATTTCCTTGGGAGATTTCGAGAGATCGTTTCAGACCCGTTAAACCTGCTTATACGCCGACATCCTTTGGCTGGTTGCTTGGAAAATGGGTTTGTTTATCTGCATAATGGAATCAAGGTTCCCGCATATGGAAGCGGCGCGTATTATCAAGAATTTAGTGATATCTTGGTAATCAACCGCGGCGTCCATGAACCCTTAGAAGAGTATGTATTCCAGCAACTTTTGGATGTGTTGCCCGAATCTCCGTCGATGCTTGAACTTGGGGCGTACTGGGGGCACTACTCGATGTGGTGTCAATCTGTGAGACCCAAGGCAATACAATTTTTAGTCGAGCCTGATAAGTCGAATATTAAGGTAGCAAAAAGCAATTTCAAAACAAACAATTGCAGAGGCACGTTCATCAATGCGTTCGTCGGCAAAGGTCACTTTGGCGTTGATCGTTTTCTCGCAGAAAACAAGATCGACAATTTGACGATATTGCACTCAGATATTCAAGGTTTTGAACTGCAGATGCTGGAAGACGCAGCCAACTCTTTGCGAGAGAACAGGGTCGACTATGTCTTTGTTTCAACCCACAGCAATAAATTGCATCTAGAATGCATTGGCTTTCTTGAAAGTGTCGGCTACCGAGTCGAAATCGAGAGCGACTTCGATGTCGAATCGACTTCCTGCGACGGATTTATTTTCGCTTCTAAAATGAGTTTGAAGCCGGTTTTTGAGTCGACAAAGCCACTCGGACGAGTTGCAATTGCATCATGTCATCCCAGCGAATTGCTGGCGTCACTAAATAGCTTCCAAACTTAAATTAATTCAGAAGCTGAAGAAAAACCAATTGGGCAACCAGACCGAACTCAAGTCACCGAACGATGCTCCCGAACTTTTTGTTCAACGAACGCTTTTATATTTTTTATAAATAGCGTTTCGTCGAATTTTTCAGCATGCTCGCGGATGAATTGCGAGTCAAATTGCGTTTCGATTTTTTCAAACCGTTTTACTGCTTCTATTAAGCTGTTTACGGACTGCTCAGGAAAGAAGACGGCGGTTGATTTGTCGGTGATAGCTTCATCTGTTGGAACTTGTGTTGCCAATACGCCACCTGATCCAAACGCGATGACAGGGCGTCCTGCTGCATTAGCCTCTAACGGCGTGATTCCATAATCTTCATGCTGGGGGAAGATCAGTGCGCGGCAATTGGCGTACTGGAATGCAAGCTCTTCCGCGGATAGTCCGCTGAGAAATGAAATATTTTCTTTTGCAATTTTCTTTATTTCTTCTGATTGAAAACCTTTACCGACTACGACGAGCGGATACCCCAATTTATTAAAGGCCTCGATTGCTAAATCTACTTTTTTATAATACTCAAGCCTAGATACAACCAGAAAGCTGTCTTTCTTCTTGTCACTTATGAAAAAGTTTTTCGTGTTTACAGGCGGTTTTATGATCTCAATATGCTTTGCAATTTGATAGTTGCTTCGCAAGCGGTCTGCTGTTTCTTCGGTCATGCCAATATAGAAATTTGGTCTTTGGCTGAATTTGAAATCGATCTTTCGCATTCGCCGCAAGACAATATCTAAGAGCTTTCGTTTGAATGGTCCTGCGTTCGAATATTGCGAATACGAAGACGGATTCCATGCGAGACGAAAAGGAGTAAAACTATAGCTAATGACCAGGGAATCACTCCGTAATTTTACGTATTTCGCGCAGTGAGTTCCCGACATTAAAACTACGTCAAATTCTCTTAAGTCATGTGATTGCATCGCCCATATCCCCAAAGGGAAAAAGAGCCTTTTCATCCTATCATCTGTTTTTGCGAATTTTTGAAGCCACGTGGTTCTAATGTCACATGAACGAAATTCAGGAAAGGTTAGATCTGGACCGTAGCATTGCGTAAATATTGGCGCATCCGGGAAAGCCTTATGGAAACACAGGGCAACTTGCTCACCTCCCGCTCGACACATTAGGCCATCTTGAACAAGTGCTATTTTCATTGCAGGATTATGGCCTATACCGATTGCTGGTTGTTAGTTCTAGTCAATTTAAAACTGCATCAGATCTGCCAAATTGGCAGAGGGATAATTTCTGAGCAGATTTCGAAACCGAATATATTTTCCGATGTTTGTTTTTATTCCAAAATTATATTCAAGCAAACATGGGACATAAATTGAAACTTTGAAAGATCAGTGACTTTGTGATCCGATATGTGATCAACCTATTAATTGTCTGGTTTCTTCTGATCTTTGTTCGTATTCGTCATTTTGCGATCGGAAGTTTTGGATAATCTTCTAAACTCAACCAGCTAACGCGCACTTGCTCCGTGAACTGGACTTACTGCCTGCCGCAATTTAAGCCAGTGTTATGAACCTTGCCAATTGACGACTAGGGCAAATCTATACCGCGTCAGGCTAGGAGTTGAGTGTCTTCAAACATTTGGAAATTGCGAGTAATTAGGCTTTTCATCTTACTTTTGTGAGTTGTGCTTAAGTTTGTCAATGTGGTCTCTATAGACGTGCAAAAGGAATGGAAGTCCGGTAGCACCCGAGCCGCCAGAGCCTCCGCTTTGACAAATTTCCATACCCGCTCGATCAAATTTAAATTAGGTGAATATGCGGGCAGGAAAAGCAACTCGATATCAAGCCCGCCCGCTAACGCGATTACGCATTGGTTTCGCTGATAGCGCGCG
>JBGSKY010000040.1:0-1862 GCA_041740995.1 Pirellulaceae bacterium | reverse complement strand
TATGGGCTGGCAAAAAGCTTACAAATCAGCAAGGACGAAGCTGGTAAATTTATCGACGCCTACTTTGCCAAATATCCGGGCGTGCAAGAGTTCATGTCCGAAACGATTATCAACTGCCGCCGCGACGAAATGGTAAGCACCTTATTAGGGCGGCGGCGTGTCATAAAAGGGGTTCGCGATTTTGCGAATCTGGATGCCAACAAAAAGAAGAATCTGATCGAACCCGAGCGGATGGCGGTCAATACGGTGATTCAAGGTTCGGCTGCCGATTTGATCAAGCTGGCGATGATCAATATCTATCGTATTTTGCAGAACGGATCGCTGCGAGCGAAAATGTTGTTGCAAATTCATGACGAATTGGTTTTCGAAGTTCACGCCGAAGATCGCGAGCAGCTTGTCGATTTGGTTCGTCATGAAATGAGCCAAGTTTGGAAGTTGGCAGTGCCGCTGAAAGTGGATGTGAAAACCGGGAAAAACTGGGCAGAGTGTGAGCCGGTCTAGACGAGTCAAAAATACATGCGAGAAATCTCTATGATGACATATTCCAGACTGACGACTGTGATATTAACGGTGACGCTTGCTTTAGCGACATTGCAGTCGGGGAGCCAGCTGTTTGCGACCAACTTTTCGGCTGGTGCGGGGCGAGCGAACATTACACCTGAGCGTCCGATGCCAATGGCGGGGTACGCCAGTCGAGGGGCGAAACATGCCGAAGGAAAGCAAACCGAACTATGGGCGAAATCGTTGATTCTGGAGGATTCGGAAACTAACGTTGCTCTACTGGTCACGCTGGACTTGGTTGGCATCGATCGAGTGCTTTCGGACCGGATTTGCCAAGCGATTTCGACAACGCACAATATCGATCGGAAGGGTATTGTACTGGCGACATCTCATACCCATTCCGGGCCCGTTGTGGCCGGCAATCTTCGTCCCATGCATTACGCGATTTTCAATCAACAGGAGCAATTACTGGTTGATGAATATGCAACCTTTTTAATCAAGCAAATTGTCTCCAGCGTCGACATGGCATTGAAGAACAAGAGTCCTGCAGATATTGCCTGGGGAAGTGGCTATTGTTCATTCGCCACCAATCGCCGCAATAATCCTGCCGAACAAGTTCCGCAATTGCGTGCATCGGGCCAATTGCAAGGTCCGGTAGACCATGACGTGCCGGTGCTGAGCGTTCGGCAATCGGGAAAATTGACTGCCGTATTGTTTGGTTACGCCTGTCATTGCACAACACTATCGGATTTCCAGTGGTCTGGCGATTATGCCGGATATGCTCAAGAACAATTAGAGAGCGAACATCCGGGGACCATCGCCATGTTTTGGGCGGGCTGTGGAGCGGACCAAAATCCGCTGCCTCGCCGCGAACTCGAATTAGCGAAAAAGTATGGCAGCGACTTGGCTTATTCGGTCAATCAAGTATTAGCATCGCCGATGGCACAGATTACTGGCGAAATGAAAGTTCAACTTCAGTGGCAAGATATCCCATTTGCCGATTTACCGACTCGCGAAATGCTGCTTGCTGATACTAAATCGACGAATATTTATACGGCCAGTCGAGCGGAAGCTTTGCTGAAGAAAATCGACGCCAAAGGAGCATTGAGTCCCTCGTACGCTTATCCGATCGCCACCTGGCAGTTGGGTGACCAGATCCTCTGGGTATTCCTCGGCGGGGAAGTGGTTGTCGATTACGCGTTGAGATTGAAAGGGGAACTGTCGACAGGCAAGCACGACAGTCGCGATCCCCGGTCTATCTGGGTGGCAGCCTACTGCAATGACGTGATGGCTTATATTCCGTCACGACGTATTTTAGCCGAAGGTGGTTATGAGGGTGGCGGTGCGATGGTCTATTATGG
>JBGSKY010000039.1:0-4562 GCA_041740995.1 Pirellulaceae bacterium | reverse complement strand
CCAACTCCAAATCATTCGGGTCGTAGAGTTCGCCGGCCAGCATTTTCTTCCGTTCACTTGCCATGGCTATTCAGGTCCAAGCTTTGATGCAGCCTTCGTGAATTGCTTGACGACTTTTGCATCGACGTCATCGAAACTCTTGAATGTCAGGTGCCGGCGGAACTTGCCGCCTCCTTCGAGCAATCCGTTAGGATCGTCGAGTTCGTTGCCTTCAGCGAACGACAACTGAACGTGAGCCTTGTACGGGAACACTCCGCAGAACTGACCTTCCTTCTCGTTTGGCTTCAGTGTGTAGAGCGTCCCGCCGTACTTTGAAACCTTAGTTGATTTCGGCACTGCTGCCATGACGAGCGTGTCGAGCAATTCGATCAAGCTCTGTTTCTCTGCATCGGTCATTTGCTTTTCCTTTCAGCCAACAAGACTTCAATTGTATCTTCGACGCGTCGCTGTCGTGTTTCCAGCATTTTCGCCGAAGCGATACGATGGCAGAAGCCTCGACGTTTCCCTGCTGTCCAATTGTCCCACACACACTTCGCCGCATCGTTGGCTTCCAACGCGAATTGCAACTCCTGCGGTACAGTGATCGCATCTTGATTAGCGATGTCGAACGATACCCGCACGCGATCGCCCAGCGTCATCCCGCACAGCTTTTGAAGTTTTTTCGATACCATCAGATACCACTTGCCCTTTGTGGGCATCAAAGCCGCTTCGATGCGGATGCCTTCAATCTCGCCATCAATTCGCAAACGCTTCGAATCTGCAAAGTCCAACTGTGACAAAATTCCCTTGGGGACATACACTACGGAATAATACATCTTGCCGAAATCGTATTTCACGATCTTGGCATCGAAGTTGTACGGGTAGTCACTCATGTTGAAATCGCTGTGCTGTTCTTAAAATGCTTTTTCACGAAAGTGTAAACGCTGCGGCACTTTTTTTCAGCCCTCTTTCCATTAGTGCGGAGCAGTCGTGACTGCCTCTAGTATCAAATGCGGTTATCTCGAACCGAAAGTTTCGGAGGAATGGACTTCCCGTGACTGGATGTCAAGCGCTGGTTCTTTGGGGACAGGATTGATGGACGATTCAGGAGAAGAGAATCTAGTCATAACCAAAGAATTGGTTGCTGTACCGTTACAAACACGTATATCTAAGTTGCATGCGGGAATGGCAGATGTCTGCATCAAACTTAGAAGACCGTTTGATGCTCATAATCTAAACTTGTCCGACCGAACTGAAAATGCCATACGGAACGCCATGCAATCGATGGAACTTAGTTCAAGAAGCAAACTCCACTTCCAGCTTAGTAGCACCAAAGCCGGTGCAGAATCCGTTGATGAGCTTTTTTCAAATCGCCAACCACCAGCAATTCCCGACGATGCACCACAAGTGATAAAGGAACTTCTATTGAAAGAACGTGAAAGCTTCAAGAAGTCTCCAGCCCTTGAACTTGCACAAGAACTAGGTTTTCAGGAAATCGGCTATACTCATTCGTCCAACGGAGGGGCACCAGAGTTGCTGCTGGATAACCAGGCTCCTGATTTCGAGTTGAAAAGTTTGAATGGCAGTCTGGTCAAATGGGCGGAATGGCGTAACGGCAGACCAGCCCTAATAACCTTTTGGGGCGTCGCTTGTGGGCCATGCCGTCTGGAAGCCCCTCATCTATCGCGATTGCACGATAAGTATGGCGATCAAATCGCTATCATCGGAATCAATGCCTATCCTGAAACTGATGAAGAAGTTTCTGCCTACGTCACAGACGAAAAGCTTAATCACCAGATCGTCGTCGGTGGCAATAATGTGGCAAGGACAAGCTATCATGTAGCAGCTTATCCAACAACATTTTGGATCAATCACCGCGGTGAAGTTGTGCGTTATGTGATTGGATTTGAAAGCGGCGAGCAGTTAGAAGCTGAGCTTGTCGATTTTCTTGCTGATAATAGGCCATAGCCGTCACTCCTTTTACTATCAAAGCGTCCAGCGAGAATCGAACTCGCAATTCCTCCTTGGCAAGGAGATGGGTTACCACTACACCATGGACGCCTTTTGTTGGCTCAACCAAATTGTCAAAGATCGGACCAGGCTTCAGGAATCAGACTTCAGGCTTCAGTGCATTTACTGAAACCTGACTGCTGAAATCTGTTACCTGCTTTTAAGTGGGATCGGTGGGTATCGAACCCACATCGACCGAATTAAGAGTCCGGTGCATTACCTTGTCTGCCTCAATCCCATTTGTGTTTTGTCTTCCAAGTCGGCGTGGAAGGAATCGAACCTTCGACCTTCGTCTTATAAGGACGCTGCTCGGACCATAGAGCTGCACGCCGAACAAGTGAAGCCGGTGGGATTCGAACCCACGCTTTGCGGATTAAAAGTCCGCTGTGCTGCCGCTACACCACAACCTCAATTACGGTTATGGCTATGCGTTTCAAGCGGCTAAGTGATTGCATCGTGTTCTCCTTTGAGGTTTATTGTTCAGTGGTAGCCCTGAGAATTGAACTCAGCGCGATCCGCTTATCAGACGGATATGGGCTCCAGCCCTCGACTACCGTTTCATCAAATCGGGTGTGTCGGAATCGAACCGCTCTCGATCGTCCCAAACGACCTGTGCCAGCCATTACACTTCACGCCCGATAATTTCATTTGTCAGTGGACCTGCAGGGATTTGAACCCTATAGCCTTGAGTGCAAGTCAAAGCGCCGACCCGTCGGCAAGCCCGTTTTGTATGTCAATAACTCGTGTGGGATTCGAACCCGACCTGACTGGCTTGAAAGACCAGTGACCTCACCAGAAGTTGAACGAGCCGTTGTTGGTTATGTAGGTGCGCACCTCTAGCGCAGTTATTCTCAAAGTGTTTTTGCAAGCAACGCATTCAGTGGACTGGGAGGTGCTCGAACCCTCCTCTGCGGTTCTTCAGACCGCCGCTATACCATCTCAGCTACCAGTCCATCTGCATGTAAAACGTTGGAAAAAGGCACGAAAAAACCCGGTGTTACTTTCCGTAACACCGGGTTTGCCAACATTGCTGATGGTTCTTACCAAGCGTCACGAAAAGCGTTGATGTAAATTCAGCGCACTATCACCATTGGGCGATATACCGCTGTCATTACACTCACTTCTTTGGATACTTGGACGTTGATAAACCATTTTTTTAAACCCTTAAATCAATTTTCAATCACGCATCATTTGCGTTCGTACTGAGATAGACGCAAACTCGAATCGTTGGTTCGCAGAAAACACGATTTTGTTTGTTTGATGTTTGCAAAGCAATGTACTCAGATCGTTGTACTCAAAAAAATCAAATTCCACGCAGCATAGCAACTTCTTCTAGCGATCCGATTCGATCATGCATTCCAGCAAAGTGAATGATGAAGGCTCGCTCGATGTCTTGATCAAAGCGTTTGTGGCACCAGCACCAGTTGTAGCGGCGGTCGAGTTCATTGAGTGGTGCGTTGTGAAGTTGTAAGTTGATCGAGAGAAAGAGCTGTTCGATGGCCCAGTAGTTTGATGGGATGGGATACTTGGGTGGGAAGTAGTACATCGAGTAACTGAAGCTAGAGTGCGTTGAATTAGTAGGCGATCACGTGGAGCGGTATCGATCTTTAGCATAGTATTTGCCGAGACTGACGCGACGGTGATAACGACTTTTTAGACTTCAATCGATGTTGCGCGGCAATCGGCTTAATTCTCAGAATAATCCGCATCCAGATTTCTGCAGATTCAGGCGAGATTTCTTCCGCGGAGGGAAATAACCCTTAATTCAATTGCAAGATTATGTAGCGAAAATTTTGCGCCTCGTTTCTTGTGATCGAAGCCCCATTCTAAACGCAATTTCGTGTAGACTACAGTTCCTGCCTAATAACCCTGCCTATACTCCCGCCATTCTGAGTGAACCTCATGCTGAAGCCTGTCTACGGATTGGATCGTCGTGGTTTGCTACGCATCGCAGCGTCCGGTGTCATCGGTGCTACGTTGCCGAAGTGCAAGCTAGTCGCAAGTGATTTAGATAATGCGAGACCATCCGGTTTCGGTAAGGCCAAGTCGGTCCTTGTCGTGCTACTGAGCGGAGGACCGAGCCAGCTTGATACATTGGATCCAAAGCCTGATGCACCAGCCGAAGTGCGAGGCGAATTCTCGTCGATCTCAACTACGATTCCAGGAGTCGCGGTCTGTGAGCATTTGCCAAGGCTAGCCCAGCAAACAGACCGCTGGGCTATTGTTCGAACCCTTGCTCACCGAGAACACAATCATCTGCTTGCGACGCACGTTGCTCTGACTGGCCGCGAAACGCCGGTGCCACGCGGCGGATCGGATTTGGATCGCGTGGAAACTCGAAATGATTTTCCGAACTACGCTGCTGCGCTGGATTACATTCGTCCGCGCGACGATGGTCTACCTTGTGGCGTTTCGCTGCCAAACTATTTGATAGAAGGTCCGTTGACTTGGCCTGGTCAACACTCTGGTTTTCTTGGACCGAAACACGACCCTTGGCAAATCAATGGCGATCCCAACGACAAGGACTTTCGCATTGAAGCGCTCACGATGCGCGAAGGGGTATCCGTTGATCG
>JBGSKY010000038.1:0-17121 GCA_041740995.1 Pirellulaceae bacterium | reverse complement strand
CAAATATGAAGTCGCTTTTTCGGTGACCGAATCCTGTTCGAGAAAATCGAATCGTTTTTGGACTTTCCGAAGTCGTTCTTCTGCCGATTTCGAGTTTCCATCGGCCAAGTCAACGATTGAGAGGTCGAGCTCGAAACAGTCGCGATCGCCGCGATGAGAGCTCGCAAGCTTCTCAAGTTGTTGCTGGCAATTGACAAGATCGTTTGCGAAAAATGCAGTTCGCGGCGCTTGCACACGTTTGGCGTAGGTCGCGCAACCAGTCGATACACCTAAGTGTAACAACACGATAAAAAGTACTATCGCTGATATCGTTCGTTGTTGCGAGGCAACAAGCATAATCGAGCGACCATATCGGCTAGGACTTGAGCGGATTGTAATTCCAAAGCTTCCCGGCAGCAGACTTGTGATAGCCCTTACGGACTTCAGCCGATTGTTTGTCGTATCCGCCCGTGTGGACATTGGTCAGCTCCAATGTCATCAAGTAATCGCGCTGCGTGCTGCTGTTTCGTTCGGTTGTGCCACTGGTCAGTGTCGCGAATAACAAGTAGTCAACAGGCGCTCCCTGCCGTTCCAAGGTCGCTGAAAAAAGCTGCATGTTACTTGGCACCAGCAGCGAGTCGGGGCGAAGTCGTGTCTCGATCAAAGCTGAGTCGACAACGCGGCGACTGAGCGGCGCAAAGCAATTTGATTGTACAATTTGCGTGTCGATTTGCTGATAAAGTTGGTCTTTGAAGTCGCCCAAAGGTTCAGCACTTTTATTTTCAATGCCAACAAAACAAACGGTCTTACGAATTGGCATACCGTCAGGACCGATTGCCTGACTGGGATCAAACTGCTGCTGTCGGCCAAGTAATTTGGTGACCGCTTCGTTGACTAACGGGTCAAATACTTCCGCGCCCGCTTCGTGGCTGCCAACCAAGTTTTGATCGTTCTTCGTCAGCACATGCCCGTATTGGTAGCCACGACAGCCCAAGGCCAAGCCGCTTAAGCCAGTGATACCGAGAAATATTCTACGTTTCATGATTGCTTCCATGCAAACATTTGATCCGACTGCGGAGACCGCAGGTAAGCCAACTGGTGAATAAAGCGAAGTCGCTCATGTTTCAGTCGGCTCAAGGCATTCGAAATCGCCAGGAAATCCTTTTGATCCGCCAGCTATCCTGTCAAATTGCCTATTTTGACGCAAGCTCGGTTTGATTCCGATACACTTCTTCTCGTTGTCTTATGCTTGCTTTCTATCAAGGCCGGAAAGCTCTTCAAAACGCTAGGTTTTGATCGCTTGGCGGATCGTAGAAAACAGACCCTTGAATTGCTCGAGTGCTTTTTCGTAACGTTGTTGGCTAAGCTGGCGATAGAAAGCTTTCAAAACCGCTGCGGACTGACCGCTTTCTAAATGGTCTGCTAACAGCGGAACGAGCTCGTCGGCCACACTGGTGTCGCTGATGTGCAAATCACCGGTGTAAACGCAAGCATAACCGCTGATCGAATCTCCGAACAATTCTCGGCAATATGCGACGGCGTTTGCCATCGAGTGTTCTTTGGGTTGTGTGGGACGTCGCCAATCGTAAGGTGGCGCCCAATCCTGACGCGGTTTCAGGAGATCAATATGCGTAAGCACGACCAGCAAGATTGGCGGCTTGAGGTGCGTGTTCTTTTGATAGTGCTTGGTCAGCTCGCTAAGCATATCGCAATCGCTTTGACGCGCCGGGCTGTTTGCGGCGACAACCAACAAAACAACGTCTGCCAACTCCGAAGCAGTTTGGATTTCACGAACCTGTTTTGGATTGACGTTGGACTCGCCATAACCGGGAGTGTCGAGCAATCGAAGCCGTGAGGTTGAATTTGGCAAGTAGTATTCGTAGCGCTCGACTGACTTGGTTTCTGGCAATAGGTTCGTCGCAGCCGATTTGTCTTGCAGCAATCGATTGATCAAGCTCGATTTTCCTGCGTTGACTTGTCCCATCACAGCGATTGTCACGTCGACGGTTTGAAGCTGCTCAAAGATTGACGTGTCGCCACCGGTCTTTTGAATGGCTGTGATGACGTGCCCAAATTGTTGTCGATACTGTTTAGATCCACCTCGCAAACGTCCGCTGTACATTTCGATCAGATAGTAACCGACAAGCCGCAGATACTGTTGATACATCAAGCGTATCGCTTCGTTTTGAATCTCGACCGTCGCTGCGCCTGACAAACGCCATAGCGGATATGAGAGCAGCTTGGCCGGATTGGTTGCGGTCGTTGCGACGAAGAAAATCTTTTGCAACAAATCCCACCCTTCAACAATCTTTGGCGAGCCTTGTAACAATCCAACCGTGACCAAATGGCCGCCAGGGACGTTGGTTAGTATCCACTGCTCTAGATCTTCTACCGCAAGATGGATAACAGAACAGATTTCGACCAAGGTCAGCGGTTCCATCGCGCGGTCTTTTTCAGCCGAATAGTAGTGCTTGGCCAGTCGAAAAGCCATCTCCTGTGCATCGGCTTGATATCGCATTGGGTCAGCGACTGTGTTGCGATCAATGGATGCGACTTTCGATCGAAAATCTTCGATAATTGAAACAGCCGCGACATCCCGAGGCGACCAGAACGACGGCGCCTGCATCGGTTGCAAGCGCGCTGCATTGGCGATTGTCGGTGGCTTCCAAAATCTAGCCACTAACCATGCCAATGACCAAAAGATTGGCAACAGCAACGCGATATAAGCAAACCAACCGATACGAAAAACCGCATAGACACCCACGACGATGTAGAGCCAAATAGGGAGCGACCACAGTAGCCCAAGCACAATTGTTCGTGGCTGTGCAAAGACTTGAGCGAACGATTTTCCCTGCGATAAAATTCTCATCCGCTGCCCGTTCCCCAAAGTTTCTGGCCACGCTTTAGTTGTTCAGCAAAAACTTCCTTGAGCTTCTCTGCGCTCGGCACACCGCCATGACGCAAGTCAGCGAAGTACCAATCCCAGGACATTCCCAAGGCATAGGTGAAAGCGAATGAGCCCGCTGCCCCCGCAGCCATGCCGACCCACGGAATGAATTTCAGAAGCTCTCGCACGGCCAACTGTGCCGCGATCCGCGATCCAGCCACGCTGCTTAGCACCGCCCAATTGGCTGGCGTTATCGGCTGGTCATAAATATCGGCGATGCGATAAGCCAGATGCGTTTGAATAGCTAACACCGCCGGGATATCGACCCACGGCAACGGTACTGCACCAGCTGTCGCGGCCATCGAACTTGACGCGAGAATCTGCCAATAAGATTTCTTTTGAAGCTGCGTATCAAACGGACGAATCTCCGGCGCTAACGCAATCAGCGATTGCCGATAGGCTTGCGGCAAGTAATCCAAGATCGCTTTACGCAGCGCCGGTCCGCCATAATTTGGGTCGAGGAAATCGTCTTCGGGTTGTGTCAGATCGACCGTCAAGAGTTGGTCATAGAGTCCCGTAAACTGCATCACCTTTCTATCGACCAGCGATTGAAGCGCCGCATCAACTGTGACAGGAGCCGTTGTGGAAACATCCGTTCCGTTGAGCGCTTCGTGAAGACAGGTCAGTACCAAAAGGACAGGTCTATTCGCTGTCGCCGCGCGAATCTTTCTAAGCGGTTCGATGATGCCTTGCAGGGCATGGTCGGTTACGCGAACAGTCACAATCATGAGCTGAGTGTTGGCGTTGAATCGATCAATGTCAGCCTGAGGGTTGTAGCTCGCCTCGCCCAAGCCACGCGTGTCGAGAAAGCTCAGCAACGGCTCGACAGAATTTGGGAAGTCAAATCGTCGCGAAGTCCGCGTTTCGGGCCGGTATCCCTGACCAATCGAAGCCGCCTCGGCGCCTGTCAAGTAGCGGATAACTGAACTTTTTCCGCTGCCAGTCTTGCCAAACAACCACATTGTCGGGATCGGTGCTTTGTCGCGAATCTGCTCAATAGATTTTTCGTATTGTTCTTCGTTTGGTGGTTGCACTTTCCCGAACCAGCTGGACCAACTAGATTTCATTAAATGAGCACATTTCTCAAGACAGAAACGATCGAACGCAACACAAACCGATTCGACTAGCCCAACCATTAATCGTCAATCGTTGATTTGCTCGCCACGGCACGCCACTTACAATAAAGTATCCGATGAATATTGATTTAACGACACCAGCACTCCTTTTTTCGACAATCTCATTGCTTCTCTTGGCCTACACCAATCGCTTTCTCAGTCTCGCGAACATCATTCGCAAACTTCACGCCGATCATACGCAAACGCCAAACGAAGTGTATGTTGAAGAAATTGAAAGCTTGCGTTATCGAATCCGTCTGATCCGCGACATGCAGACGCTCGGCGTACTCAGTTTGCTGATCTGTACGATTTGCATGGGCGTGTTGTTCTTGGGTTGGTATCAAATCGGTAAGATCCTATTTGGGCTGAGCCTACTTGCGATGGTCGGCTCGCTCGCGTTTTCGATCACGGAAATTCGGCTTTCGACGGTAGCTCTGGATCTGCACTTGCAGGACATGGAAAAGCAAAAGTGACCTTACCTTAGATGAAAATCTGGTTTATTTCTGACACGCACACTCGGCACGCGAACCTTAGCGTGCCTCAAGCCGACGTGGTAATCCATTGTGGCGATGAAGCAAATGTACGCAAACCCTGGCTGAACAAATTTGAGTCAGTATCATTCTTTGACTGGTTCAAAGAATTGGAAATCAAGACCAAAATTTTTGTGCCGGGCAATCATTCGACTGCTTTCGCTGAAGGGCTGATCAAACCGGAAGAATACCCCACAATTCGGTTTCTGGTTCATGAAGCGACGGAAGTGGAGGGCTTGCACATTTTCGGATCGCCTTACACTCCGCTATTCTTTAACTGGGCCTACATGAAGCTACGTTGCGAACTTGATGGGACTTGGGCCACGATTCCTGAGCAGACCGACATCTTGGTGACGCATGGTCCGCCGAAAGGTATTCTTGATGTCACCAGAGACTGGCGGACCAAGGAGCCGATACACATCGGATCAGCGTCGTTGACAAAACATGTCAAGCAACGGATCAAGCCACGCATTCACGCTTTCGGGCACTTGCATGATGAAGCAGGAATTCGAAACTTCGGCAGTGTGACGAGCGGCGAGACACAATTTATCAATTGTTCGGTTGTCAATCTTCTGGGAGAGTTCGTTAACAATGGTATGTTGGTCGATATCGAAACGCCTCACGATGAAACTGCTTGATGCTCTACGCAATTGAACCCAATCTAACATCCTTAGAGTTTATAGACGTCCTGCGACGATCAACGCTGGGCGAACGGCGTCCAATCGACGAACAACAGCGTATTGCGAAAATGTTAGCTCAGGCCGATGTGATCGTCACCGCGCGCAATGCGGCTGGCGAGCTAATTGGCGTTGCCCGTGCAATCACCGATTTTGCGTACTGCACGTATCTATCAGACCTCGCCGTTGATGTCACATCGCAACGCCAAGGAATTGGACGCCGGTTAATAAGCGTCGTGCACGAAACCGCTGGTCTCGACACACGCCTAATTCTGCTCTCCGCACCAGCGGCTATTACATATTATCCGCATATCGGCATGGAACGACACGATTCATGCTGGATGATCCCGCCACAGCAATAGCTTCTACGTTTGAGATACCAATGCGTTCGGCTGACATTGGCCTTGTTGCAATTGGTCTGGTGTTCCTTCACAGCTTGATTTTCGCGTAGGTCAGGACCAAGGGCAATTGCACAACGAAAGTAATGAAAACAAGACCAAAGCTTATTTTTAACATAATTCTCATGTTCAACTTCTTAAAACAAGCGAGTCGAGGCAACCGCATCGGTCGATGCGTAGTCAATTCTTTGTCCGTTTCAATTCAAACTCCGTTCCTTTTTCACTCACCCGCCACTTATCGCTCAAGCGTCCACAAATTGAAGCACACCAAATACCAAAAGTTTTTAAAACATCTATAGAACTTTTGGTTGATCAAGTGCAACTTCGTTACTGCGGATGACACGGTCATACCAATTGTCGAAAGTGCGAAAAAATGGAACCAGTTAGAATGTTAAACTCCTCCGGCAAAAGCCAACCAGCAATACAAACTAAATCTGAACCCCGGATAGTCGGAAAGAACGACTTGGTACTTGTTCGCCAAGACCGCGATCAGGTTACGAAACACGTGCGACGACGTCGGGAAGCCGTGCAGCAACAGAAGTGTCGGGGCGTCTTTTGGGCCCGCTTCGCGATAGAAGATTTCTAGGCCATCAATGGCGACCGTCTTATAACTTACAGTCGGTGCCGAAGCATGCTGTGCAGCATTCTAGACGTCTGCGCGCAAGCGCAGTTCTACTCGCGACTATGGTGAAGGAAATAGCTGCCAAGGCAACGACAACGAGATTCAGTCGAATGTTGTTTTTCATGATCGTATTCTTTTCGTTTAAATGTGTAGAGCGTTTTTCGTTTAATTGACATCGACGATTCCGACGTGATCCAAAGGGCGAGGTCCTGGCGCATCCCAGAAGAACTTGCGTTCGTTTTCCGTGATCGCCACATCGTTGATGCTCGCTTCGCGGCGGCGCATCAATCCGTTGTCATCGAATTCCCAGTTTTCGTTGCCATAAGCACGAAACCAGTTCCCCGCAGCGTCATGCCATTCATACTGAAAGCGAACCGCGATTCGCGTGTCGGTGTACGCCCAGAGCGACTTCACCAAGCGATAGTCGAGCTCACGGTCCCATTTGTCCGACAAGAACTCGCGTATCTGGTCACGACCGGTAATAAACACGCTGCGGTTTCGCCACACTGAGTTCTCCGAGTAAGAGAGCGAAACACGGTTGGGATCGCGTGAGTTCCAGGCGTTCTCGGCGGCGCGGACTTTTTCGGTCGCCGTCTCGAGCGTAAAAGGTGGTCGAAGATCAGTTAGCAGTGTCATGATTGGTTCCCCTATCGAGTTAATGTTGATTGCTAAACTCGCGAGCTTGCCAGGGTTTCGTGCGCGTCATCAATTGCCTCAGCGCGAGGAAAGTCGATTTCGGTCTCGGCGACGTGGTTGACGTAGTTGGTGAATAGGTTGAGCGCCACATTGGCGACGATCTCGGCGATCGCACCGTCATCCCAACCTGCACTTCGAACGGCGTCCAAGTCGGTGTCGCTGACCAAGCCACGTTTGTCGACCAGTTGGCGCGCGAATCTTAGTACCGCGTCTGTGTTTGGTTCGGACGAGGTTCCGCGACGGCTGTCGAGTATCTGATCCGCGCTGAGTCCAACCATTTTGCCAATCGTCGAGTGAGCACTCAGGCAGTAGTCACATGAATTGGCTTGCCCGACCGCCAGCGCGATTTGCTCGCGAGTCTTAGCGTTCAATTCACCGCTGCCCAGACTGCCGCTGAACTTCAGGTATGCATCTAACACCGCGGGCGAATTGGCCATGACGCGCATCAGGTTGGGCGTCATTCCAAGCTTGGACTTCACGCCGTCCAGAAGTTCTTTGGCTTTGCCCGTTGCTTGTGCTGGGTTTATTGTTTCGATTCGAGACATGATTGGACTCCGATGGTTCTAAAAGATTCTCTTGACTGGTCAGCAACAACTGCTGAGCATGCTTCTTCTGAATGCATTCGCAGTGCCAAACTCCTGATAATTACCTAAGTTGCTTTGCCGCAATGGTTTGAGTCTTAACTAGGTCGCGTGTGTGGGAAACGATATTTCGTGGAAACACGAAATTACGTTGTGTGCGCACGAAATATCGTGTATTCTTAGTCGCATGCTCGAGCAACATTTACCTCTGATTCCCGATCCGAAATCGTTGCTGTTGGCGATGGCCCAGCAGCGAAGCGTGGATGAGGTTTTGCAGCTCGTCGTGACTGAGTTGGCGAGTTCGCAAGCGGTCGCACTGGCCCGCATCTGGCTAATCCGACCAGGCGCTGGCTGCGAGACATGCCCGATGCTTTCGCAGTGCCCAGACCAAACGAACTGTCTTCATTTGGTGGCCAGCGCTGGGACTTCGATTGTCGATCCGAGCAATGCTCTTAGCCGCATTGATGGATCGTTTCGCCGTTTCCCGCTGGGTATTCGCAAAGTCGGAAGGATTGCTTCGACAGGCCAACCGCTTGAGATTCAAAACATCGACGGAGAGCCAGACTGGTTGGCCAATCCCCAGTGGGCAAAAGAGGAAGGCATCCGTGGCTTCGGTGGCCAACCTCTCATTCATCGCGGCCAAGTGCTCGGAGTGCTCGGTGTCTTTAGCCGCACCACGATTGGCGACCATTGCCTCGATTGGCTGCGAATGATCGCCGACCACGTCGCGTCCGCGATCGCCAATGCCGAAGCTTGGGAAGAAATTGAATCTCTGCGAAAGCGACTGGAACTTGAAAACGATTATCTGCAAGAAGAGTTGCGTGGTGAGTCGTTCGGCGAGATGATCGGTCAGAGTGTGCCGCTGCAAATGGTCGCGCAGCAAATCAGTCTAGTGGCCCCAACTGATTCGACTGTCTTGGTGACCGGAGAAAGCGGTACGGGCAAGGAGTTGGTTGCCCGCGAGATTCATGCTCGCTCATCACGACACGCGAGACCGTTGATCAAGGTCAACTGCGCGGCAATTCCGCGCGAACTTTACGAGAGCGAATTCTTCGGTCACACCAAAGGTAGCTTTACTGGTGCGCTGCGAGATCGGGTCGGTCGCTTCGAATTAGCCGACGGCGGCACATTGTTTCTTGATGAGGTCGGCGAGATCCCGCTCGATCTGCAAAGCAAACTCTTGCGAGTCTTGCAAGAAGGAGAACTCGAAAGAGTTGGCGAAGAACGGACTCGCAAGGTCAATGTTCGCATCATTGCCGCTACCAATCGCGATCTGAAAGCCGACGCAGAAGCCGGAAAATTCCGTATCGATTTGTATTACCGTCTGAGCGTTTTTCCGATCGAATTGCCGCCGCTGCGAAAACGCAAAGAAGACATTGTGCTTCTTGCCGATCACCTGCTCGGAATTCTCTCGCGAAGACTTGGTAAGCAAACGCCGCGATTAACCCAAGCCAATGTCGCTGAACTCGGGCGATACGATTGGCCCGGCAACATCCGCGAGTTGCAACACGTGCTCGAACGCGCCTTGATAACGTCGCCGACAGGTAAGTTGCGTTTGGAGCTCCGCCAAACAGATTCCACGCCGACGGCAACCAATATATCTTTATCAAACGACAGTGTTGAAATCTTGACCGCATCTCAGGTTCGATCATTCGAAGCTGCTAACATCCGCCGCGCCCTTGATGCGTGCGACGGAAAGGTCTATGGCGAAAATGGAGCCGCGGCGTTGCTGGGTATGAAGCCGACGACTCTTTCCTCCCGAATCAAGAGTCTCGGAATTGAGAGCTGATACGATATTCAGTGGACACCAGCCATTGGAATTCACTGCGTTTCATGCCAAAATAAAATTTCCGTCGTCGACGCATGTAATTAGTTGCTTATTGCAAGTGGGCTGTGATTGGCCCCAGATAGTCTGCCCATATCCGCATGAATAATGATCTTCGTTCCGATTGTCCGATCGCCGCATCGCTGGATGTGATCGGTGATCGCTGGACACTTGTTGTTCTGAGAGATCTTCTGCTTGCACAAAAAGTTGCGTTCTCGGAGATCGGCTCACAGGAAGGCATTGCGACCAATATCCTGATGGATCGGCTTGAACGTCTGACCGAAGCCGCGATCATCGAGTGCTACGCTCATCCGACCGACGGGCGAAGGCGGATTTACTTGCCAACCCAGCGAGGAATTGAGTTGATTCCGGTCTTGGTCGATTTGGTCGTCTGGGGTACCGACCATACGGCGGCCAAGGGCGTCCGGAAAATTGCCAAGGCAATCAAGCATGATCGCGACGGCGTGATCAAGAAACTCGCAGCCAAAGCCGTGGAATGTCGCGCCGCAAATTTGCCCAAGGCATGACGCGAGTTCTTTGTTTCCATCCAAGTTCTGGATTCTCGATGCTTCGTTCGGCGACGGTTCGAACCGGGTTCATTCGATAACCCGACCTTCTTCCATCTTGATGATGCGGTCGGCGTAGTCGAGGATGCGGTGGTCGTGGGTGACCATGAACACGGTTGTTTGTCGTTCGTCAGCGAGACGTCGCAACATGCCCACCACACTGAGACCACTTTCTTTGTCGAGCGCCGCAGTCGGTTCGTCGGCGAATACGATTTCGGGATTTCCAACCAGTGCGCGAGCGACCGCGACACGTTGCTTCTGTCCGCCGGACAACTTTTCAGGCAAGAAATCGACTCGATCGGACAACCCGACCAGCCCCAAGACGTGCTCGCTTACTGCTCGCCAATTCCGAGTGGCTTTCGCACCATGAATCTGCAATCCCATCCGCACGTTTTGCACGGCGGTTAAACTATCGTGCAAATTGTGAGCTTGAAAGATGAACCCGACGCGGCGACGCATCAACATCAATGTTTCGTCATCGGCTCCGTGTAGTTCTTCGCCAAGAAGTTTGACAGAGCCTTTTTGTACGCTGCGAAGGCAACCGACTAACGTCAGCACGGTCGTCTTGCCGCTGCCCGATGGTCCCATCAAGATCACCAGCTCGCCACGCTTGATGTCAAGGTTCACGTTGTGCAGCACCTTCACCGCCAGCGGCCCTTCGCCGAACGTATGACACAAGTCTTTCGTTGTGATCGCCGACTCGTTCTTCATCAGAACAGCTCCGCCGGATCAGCCGCGTTAAGCCGTCGCGTGGCAATTGCTCCGGACAAAGTACACATCACCGTCGTTGCTACGAACACCAGAATAGGTCGCGAGATCGGCATCGTGATCGGCAGCCCCGTCTTGGCAGCAGCGAGTCGGTACAACACCAAACAGATGCACAGGCCAGGCAAGAAACCGAGTGCCGCGAGTGAAATGGCCTCTTCGAAGATGACACCCAGAAAGAATTTCGGCGGGTATCCAATCGCTTTGAACGTCGCGTACTCCGCCATGTGATCCTGCACGTCCGTCGCGAGGACTTGATAGACAATCACCAAGCCAACAACCAAACCGATCGCGACACCAAAGCCGAATACGAAACCGATTGGCGTTTGCGTCGCTTGGTAGTTTTGTTCGGCTTCGATGAAGCCGTCCTTGGTCAGGGCTTTGGCGTCGTGTTCGGGAAATCGCATATTGATCTGATCGACAATTCGTTTTACCGCGTCTGGATCATCCAACGTGATCAGCACGACCGTCGGCGTGCCCGCGCTGCGATTGGGAAACAGCCGAAAGAATGTTTGTTCCGAGACAATCAAAGATCCGTCGACATCGAACGACGCACCTTGGCTGTACAAACCGGCCAACGAAATTTTACGCCCCGTCATTTCGATTTCAAAACGCTCACCCGATTCAATCGTCGTCTCGATCTCTTTGCTGAATTGGCGCGTTCGCCGATCGACCAGCGCCGAATCGGGTTCGATCAAGATTGCGGATTGAGCTTTCAATGTCTTGTCGGCAAACACGGTTTTGCCGGGATCAATGCCGATGACGCGGAAGTTGGTCGTGTCGCCGGTCAGCCGGTCTGTCCACATTTTGGTTCCGAGGTAGACGGGCGTTGCATCTCGCACGCCGGGAACGCTTAAGGCTTGATACATCCGCGCTCGTGGCATCGGATTGGCTTCTCGCAATGAACGAAAATCGGAACTGACCAATACAATGTCCGCTTCAAATGAACGGTGCGAAAAGACACTCGTTTCAAATAAGGCGTTTAAAAAGCCGAGCTGCATGAAGATCAGCACATTGGCAAACGTGACTCCACCCACGGCCGCCAGCAGACGCGTTTTGTTGTGCATCAATTGCATCCAGCCGATCGGCAACCGACCGAGAATCCAAGACAACAGCCTGATCACAATGCGATCTCCACGCGAACCTGCATGCTCACAAATCGAGCCGCTCGATCGGATGATTCGCTATCGAGCCGCACCAAAACTTCGACGACGCGGGCGTCCGTGTTCGCTGCAGGATCGGCGTCGACGATCGACTGGCGTTGCACAAACGTAGCGACAGATTCCACCGTGCCCAAAAGGGGCCGATCGAATGCCGCGGCGTGGACGTTTATCGATTGCCCCGTATGAATCTTTGCAATGTCGCTTTCATAGACTTCGGCGCGAACCATCATTGCATCGGTGCGCCCCATGCGCAGCAATGTGGATTGACTAGCACGTTCACCGGTCCGTAAGTCGAGGTGCAGAATCGTTCCCGAAATCGGAGCGCGAATGGAAGCTTGGTCCAACATGACCCTGGTTTCGTCGAGAGAAGCTTTCGCCATGGCCACATCGGACGTCGCGACCGCAACGTCGATCGACTCGTCGACATCATCGGCATAGCGTGCCAAACGTGCTTCGGCTTCGGCCACCGCAGCTTGTGCCGTTTCAACGATCAGCATCGCATTGTCGAATTCCTGTTGAGATGTTGCGTTGGAGCGAATCAATTGTTGCTGTCGCTTCAAATCGGACTGCGATGTTTTCAGTTGTGCCTTTTGGGAATTCAGATTTGCAGCAAGTTGATCGTGGGTCGTTCGCACGACCAGGCGAGTTTGAGCCAACTTTTGCTCGGCAAGTTCCACTTGAACCTCCGCGACTTTGAGTGCGGAGGCGAGCCGATCGCGGCTGTCTAAAACCGCTAACACTTGACCCTTCTGGACCGTGTCGCCGACTGTCACTAGCAGCGACTCGATGCGAGCATCACCCGTGCCGCTCGGACCAGCCACTGAGATCACTTGGCCCTCCGGTTCCAATCGCCCCAGTGCAAAGACCGATTCAATCTTGGCGGGCACGACGACTTCGCCGGGCGTCGGTTTTCCAAACGGTAAATCGAAGGGAAGTTTGTCAATCCATTTGTCGCGGAGCAGCCACGTCAATGCGATAACCCCACCTAGCAAAACGACCCACCAGGGCCAGCGCCGTCGTTTGCGAACTGCGATTTTGTGAACTTCGCGCTCGACAGCTTCTAGCGGCAAGTCGTCCGTAGTTTGGGAGGATTCCGTTTTGTCTGTTAAACTGGATGTTGAGTAGGATTTGTCGAGATTGCCTTCTTTCGAGAGAAAATCTGATTCATGTCGCTCGTTGCTGGTTGCTTGATTCATGACGGTTTCCCCCTGCTTTGACTCGAAGCGAAACGCAGCTAGAATTCGCTAGTGACCCGCCGGTCACTTAATCATACTCCATTTTTTCTGAGCAGGCAAATGGCAAACGAGAAACCGCGGCAACGTCGCAAAGAGGCTCGTCCCTCGGAGATTCTTCAGGCCGCGCTCCTGGAATTTTCAGAGAACGGATTCGCGGGCGCAAAGATCGAAGCGATTGCAGCACGCGCGGGCGTCGCCAAGGGGACCGTTTACATCTACTACAGCACGAAAGAAGAAATTTTCGAAGCGATTGTACGCGCCAAAGTCAGCCCGGTGTTCAATTTGATCGCGGGCATTGTCAAACTGTGGCCCGGCTCGCAAGCGACGTTGCTTAAAAAGATCATCACCCGCTTTTATAGCGAGATGGTGGAGAACGACGAGCGGCGCATGATTCTCAAGACATTGATTTCCGAGAGCGATCGATTTGAAGAACTTGCCAAGTTCTATCACAAAGAAATCATTGTCGGCGCACGCAAGATGATCAGCCAGATCATTCAAAAAGGTATCGACAAAGGTGAGTTCCGAGACTCGCCGATCAAGTACGAGCCAGCCGTCATCATGGGGCCAGCGATGTTCGCGGCGGTTTGGAAGATGAGTTTCGAGAAAGCCGAGAAGTTAAACACAAAACGCTGGCTCGAAGCTCACATCGACCTGATCGTCAACGGTTTGCGCAAGACGAGCGACGACAAGTGAAACCATTGGCTTACCCGGCCTTCGATCCAAATCAATCATTTTGCGCATCCTAATTCGATCCCAACGGCACGTTCATTCGCCCGCATTTAGGTGCCCACAGAAGTGTCCGACGACCTCGTCGCGGAATAACAATACCAATGCGATAAGTTGGAACAGCATGAAAAGCCCAATGCCAACGTAAACGGTCGTGGCTGATGCCATTTCGACAGGCATCGGGGCAATCCACTGGGCAGTCAAACCGTTGGCGTAGTCAAACGCACCGAGTGCGTTATAAACCACGAGAGCTCCCCAAATCTTTGTGCCGCGTCGTTTCAAAAACAGAAAGACCATCACCGGAACAAGAAAGCCGAAGATTGCATCACTGAGCCAGGGAGCGAACCAAGCATCAGCTGCCGGACCGCTGAACATTTCAACCTTCGGAAGAAACAACACTGTTTGTGCCCGGAAAATCGTGAGAAAAATGAGGACGGCGATCGACCATTTAATGCCTTTGGACATTCTTACTCATTTGTTGCTGTAAGGAGATTTCTTGAAAAGACAGGCGGGAAGCGTATCCCACTTTTTGGGCGCGAAAGTGTTTGATGAGTCGATAGGTGATGTAGATCTGGGTCAGCAGTACAAGCGGAACGAAAAACTCGATCACGATCCACATCCCGCCGATATATGACTCGAAGACGCCTGCGTTGAGGCCAACGGGAATGGCGACCGCAAAGTCGATTCCACCGACAATGACAAATAGTGTGACCAGCGGCGTTGCCAATTTCGACTTCAAAGCAACCGCAATCGCCGCAACCAATGCAGTAACGGCGGATGCCAGATCTCCGAACGCCATCAGCTCAATCGCACTCCGCGGAAGTTTCGGATCGACTTGTCCAGTCACCAACATCGTCAGGCCAACAAACCTGAACGAATGAATCAGCAGCCCCGGCAATACCGCTGGGCCAAACTGCTGTGCGGCAAACCAAGGCCGCAGATAGGTAAAATAAATGACGAGCATCGCAGTCAAGCACATGAATGCCTGAATGTTAAGGATGATAAGATTGTTCATGTTTTGCAATTTCACTAATGGCTGGCAACGCTGGAATTTGAAACGGGCACATGCCCACGTTGGAGAAGTAATCGGTAAGCGATGTAGATGTGACTTAGCAGCAGCGCCGGCGCGAAGATCACGAGGAAAAACCACATCGTGCCGATGTCGGCATCAATGACGCCAGCGTTCTTGGCGGTTGGGGCGATCATGATCAGGTCACCGATGCCAACCACAGTAAACAGAGCGACCAGCGGAATTGCGAGCTTCGATTTGGCGGAAACAGCGATCGCAGCCAACAACGCACAAACCCCGGCGGCTAAATCTCCGAAAGCCATTAGTTGCAAGGCACCACGGGGAACGGATAGGTCGATTTGGCCTGGAACTAGCAAGCACAAACCTAGGTAGCGAAAGATGTGGAGAATGAGCAGCGGCAGAACGGCTTCACCAAATTCTTTGGTCTTGAACCATGGCTGAAGGTAGTTGCGAAACAGCAGCACGTATGCCGAGATCGCCATCACCGTTTGTATGATTTGAATAAGTGTATTGCTCATGCTGTCGCTCGCTTGAAGTTCCTGTTGAGTTGACCGTAAATGAATTTCGGAGCGAGCCGACTGAGCCACTTAAGCTGCGCCGATTGCCCCGGCGCAATCTCGTCATGCCCACGCTCAAGGCCGTTGATGAGAGCCGCCACAAGTTTATCGGGCGGCATTTTTGAGAACGATGCATCGAGACTAGCCGCCAGCGGCGTGTCGACGACGGGAGGCAGCAACTCGACCACCCTCACCGAAGTTCCGGCAAGCTGTGTCCGCAAACACTGCGTATATGAATGAACAAATGCCTTGCTGCCGCAGTAGACAGGTGCCGCCGCGAAGGGTACGTACGCCAAGCCTGAGCTGACGTTGACGATCACCGCAGGTCGCTTCAGCATCCCAGGCAGGAAATGATGAACCAGCCGCACCGGACCCGCCGCATCAATCGCGATCTCGGCGAGTTGTTTCTCCAATGGAAAACCCTGCGTGACATCGAAGAACTCCATCACGCCGGCATTGTTGATCAAAATGTCCGTGCCACCTTGCTCGTCCATGAAATCACGGAGCGCGACAACTTGTTCGTCGTTGGTGACGTCGCACACAAAAGGCGTGATGTGAGTCTGGCCTGACGCCGCTTCATCAAGCGACGCCTGAGTCCGTCCAGTGATCACCACATCGGCTCCGAGTTCACCAAACGTCTGGGCCATCTGTAGCCCGATTCCAGAACTGCCTCCCGTGATGACGATTCTCTTTCCCGTGAATTTCATACCTGGCAGCTCTCTTTTTGCACATAGCCTGTAACTTGTACAAAACAAGGTACTTTAACCGCTTGCAGTTTGCAAGGCATCTCGGTCGGCGAAAAATGAACGTCTCTCGGCCGTTCCAGTGCTGGCAGAGATCGACCCACTCGGCCACTATTGACCAATCCCGAAAAACGCGAGACTACGAGCCATGTTCAGAGACCAAATGCTCAGCCACGAGACTTTTTCACGACCGCTTGAAATTGCTGAAACGTCAAAATGGATTGGGCATAGCGAGACAAGGTGTCCTTCAGGTAATTGGAAACCGCTTTGATGTCTTCACTCAACGCTTCTTGAATCAGCGTTACGTGATAGCCCAGCTGAACGCCATCCCTGACACTCGAGTCGACCGTGATGCGTGCCAACGGACCCGCAATGATCAGATGTTCGATTCCAAGCTTTTGGAGTTGTTCATGCAGGTCGGTTCCATTGAAGGCGCTGAGCGTACCGCGTGGTGCGAGCACTAAATCGTCGCGATTTGGCGACAGTTTGTCGGGGATTCCGTCGCCGTCATCGACCGATCGCAACGCTTTGAGTAACCAGCGGTGTGCGGGTGTCTCGAACGTGTGCTCCGCCGAGGGATCGAAGCCGCTGTAGACGACCTTGTATCCAGATCGCCGAGCGAACGCGACGAGCTCCGACAGCGACGAAAGCAGTCGGCTGGAATCGGGCACACGGCCTTTCTGAACATCTACCATTAGCAACGCGGTCGCGCCCGCCGGATAGGTCCGGTAAGTGCGGAACCGGCGGTTCAGCCACCAACGGGTGTAGGCGTTGATTGCTTCAGCCAGCATGGGCAGCCTCTTCGTTTTTCAGAGTGTTAACAACTTGCTCGGTGTTCAGCACGCGGTGCGCGATCATCGGATAGGTTTGTGTGACCGTCGTGTGATGTTCCTTCGGAGAAAATGCCGCCACTGCGTCGGTCACCAACGTGACGTGATATCCAAGGTCCACCGCACTTCTGGCGGT
>JBGSKY010000037.1:0-9023 GCA_041740995.1 Pirellulaceae bacterium | reverse complement strand
AGTACACCCGAGAGGATTCGAACCTCTAACCCTCGGTTCCGAAGACCGATGCGCTATCCAATTGCGCCACGGGTGCGATTAACGATAATCATAAAGTTTTCTGCAAATGCGGCAATCGGTCCGCGGCTCATTTGAGCGAATTCTTGATTTTGCTTGGGATTTCCATCAAAGATGACGGCAGATTTCGTTTTTTCGGCAGCTAACTCGATCAGGTTGCGTGCCAGTTTACATGCTTTGCGGATTGTTGGTTAGAATGAAAACGAGAACTAGCAAGACTTCAAAAGAATCCTAGCGGGATCAATTTGATGGCGAGTCGAAGCAGTGTGCGAAGTTTGAACCAACTAAGACAAACTAGGATTAGCTAATGAATGAGAATTCGAACGGTGGATCGCTGAATCGCCGGGATTTCGCAGCGGGCTCTATTGGGATCGCTGCTGCTGCGGCAGGATTAGGTATCGTGCAATCGAGAGCCGCTCAAACGAACAACACTTCTGAACCAAAGACTGCTGAGATGAAAACTACTTCCACTGGTAAACTCTCCCAAGGCTTTTGTCGTTGGTGCTTCAACAAGTACTCATTGGAAGATGTTTGCGGGTGGGCAACGACGCTAGGAATGCCGGGCATCGATTTGCTAGGTGGCGATGATTTTGAAACGCTCAAAAAACATAATTTGGTTTGCACAATGGTTACTTCACATCCGCTACCGGACGGATTGTGTGATCCAAAATATCACGACATGGCGTTGGAAAAGATCAACAATGCGATTGAAATTACCGCCAAAGAAGGCTGGCGAAACGTTATTTGCTTCTCGGGAAATGCTCGCGGCATCGATCGCGAAACGGGCATGAAAAACTGCGTCGATGCATTGAAGAAGGTCACGCCAATTGCTGAAAAGAATAATGTCATCTTAAACATGGAACTGCTAAATTCGCGAGTCGATCATGCGGATTACATGTGTGACAACACCGCTTGGGGTATCGAATTAGTGAAGCGGGTCGGCAGCGATAACTTTAAATTGTTGTACGACATTTATCATATGCAAATTATGGAAGGCGATATTATTCGCAGTATCCAGAAAAACCATATGTATTTTGGTCACTATCATACTGCTGGCAATCCAGGCCGTCATGAGCTGGATGACACTCAGGAGTTGTACTATCCACCGATTGCAAAAGCAGTTTCGGAAATTCCCTTTGATGGTTATTTCGTTCATGAATTCATTCCTGTTCGCGATCCATTTACGTCGTTGTCCGAAGCCGTCAAGCTGTGTATGGTTTAAGTTGAGTTGCGTTGAATTGAGCATATTGTCGGAGCGGGCAATATGAAGATTGTATATCTGACGGCCGGAGCGGCTGGCATGTATTGTGGCTCGTGCATGTTGGACAACGCTTTGGCTAAAGCGTTGATTCGGCTTGGGCACGATTGCATTCTAGTGCCGCTTTACACGCCAATTCGAACAGACGAAGAGGATGTTAGCTTAGATCAGGTTTTTTTTGGTGGCATCAACGTTTTCTTGCAGCAAAAAATGCCTTGGCTGCGGTGGTTACCAAAATGGCTTGATTCACCTTTAAACAATTCAGCATTAGTCAAACGGTTGACGGCCAATACGGGCAAGACCTCCGCGAAATTGCTGGGCCAGCTAACCGTTTCGATGTTAGCTGGAATCGAAGGAAATCAACGGAAAGAAGTCGTCCGATTGTGCGATTGGCTGGTCAAAGATATTCAACCCGACTGCGTAATCTTTACCAATTTAATGATCGCAGGAATGGTGCCCGAATTGAGGCGTCGGATCAAGAGCAGCCTTTGGGTTGTACTGCAGGGCGATGATATCTTTTTAGATAGTCTGCCGGAACCGTATCAACAATTGTCATTGGACAAAATGCGTGGGCTCGTACCGTTGATTGACGGATTTATCGTTCATTCACAAGACTACGCAAATCGCATGGGTGAACGGCTTGGAATTCCCACTGAGAAGCTGCATATCGTACCGCTCGGCATTGATACCGCTGCATTCGTCAGTACTACATCGCCCCTCGACAACGCTTCATCAATCGTAAAACGACCGCTCGACAGCAACGAATTTCGTATCGGTTATTTTGCCAGACTTGCGCCTGAAAAAGGACTTCATCGGCTGGTCGAGGCATTTATTTTACTAGCCAATCAAGCCGAATTTCTTGACCTACATTTGCATATTGCGGGTTACTTGGGCCCCCAAAACATTGGCTACTGGCAAACGCTTCAAGAGCGGTTGATACAAGCTGGATTGGCGAATCGATTTACGTATCATGGCAGCGTGGATCGAGATGCGAAAATCGCATTCTTGCGATCGATCGATCTGCTTTGCGTGCCAACTGAATACGCGGAACCGAAGGGACTATTTGTGCTGGAAGCCATTGCGGCGCGAACGCCTTATTTGTTGCCTAACCATGGCGCGTTTTATGAGTTGCATGAGCGACTAAATTTCGGAAAGCTGTTTAAGGCGAAAGATCAGGAAGATCTGGTCCTTCAACTCGGCCAATACGTTGTCGAGCTTCGTAGTGCAGAGATGACTAATCCGATTATGAGCGACGACCATGCCTTGAAGCTGGCAGAGATTGACATTCACGAAATGGCGAAGCGAAAATATGCGGTCTTATCGTCGACGTTGGCTGTTGATGAAATTGACGATCGCTAAGACATCAAGCGGCTCTAGAATGCCGTTGCCAGTCACGTCAATGAAATCGACTAGGTCGGGAGCAATACGGCTGACTGGTCCAACACCAAAGCGATTAATTGCATTGACGACCGCCAGCACGTCGAGCGACGTTACACCGTCACGATTGTTAACATCCAAACGGTTATCCGAATTCGTGTAAGGTGAAAAATCGTCGTCTTGAGTTTCTAATATGATGTTGCTTGTCACATATCCAGCGGCGACGATCGATAACGTAAGCGTCTGAGTTCCTTCGACAATGGCATCGTCACGTAATCGAGCTTCAAAGTTGAAAGTTGATTGACCAGCCGGAACGGTAAGGTTGGCGGGTAAAATGAGTTGACCGATTGGAACGCTTTGCAGTTGCAGTGTGACACCACCGGTGGGTGCGGGGCTTGGAAGGCGGACAGTTATCGACGTACTGGATTGGTTCGTTGATCCTTCGATCAAAATTTGTTGGCTGGAGACAGTTGTTATTGGTTCATAGTCTGCAATTTGTAGCCCGACGTTGCCGCTGGTGTAACCGCTGGAAGTCGCTGTGAAAATCGCTGTTTGGACGCCATCAACAATTGAATCATCAATCGCAGTTAGACCGACATTGATAGCTCTTTGGCCAGCAGGGATTATGACTGACGTCGGACCGGTCGCTTCGCTTGTATCGCTGCTAGCCAAGTTGACTGTCAGCGGTAAATTAACATCGGTGTTTGATCGAACGATCCGAAGCACGCTTGCGCCAGCGCCCGCATCTTCGCGGACAACTGAGCGATTTAGGCTTAAAGTGAGCGATTCTTCGTCGGTTACGACCATGTTAATCGTTTGACTGACCAGCGATGCGATGGATGCTGAAATTTGTACCGTCTGGTTGCCATCGAGCAATGTGTCATCAATGGCAGTGATTGGAACAGTGATGCTGGTTTGCGAAGCAGGAATCGAAATCGAGTTCGGAACGGTTAGCTCGGTTGTGTCACTGCTGGTAAGCTGGATGAGGGTTGGCAGCAAAGATGTGCGGTTGCCGAGTGTGATTGTCAAGCTAGCCGCGTTCGCCCCTGCAGCCTCAGAGATGGTCGATCGATTGAGGGTCAACTGCATTGTTGGCGGTGCGGTAACGTTGATTACAAAAGAGCGAGTTGCCAATCCACCGTCATCGTCGCGAATCCGGACTGTGCCATTGTAAGTTCGAGCTACGGCGTACAAATGGTCGGCGTCGAATGAACCAAGCGTCAGTAGATTGGGGCCTCCAGCGCGATCGATCGTTGCGGCTCCTGACGAAATCGTTGTACCGTCTGCCCAGTCGATCTCATATCGAAAGGTTTCCGCTGCACCGAATCCTGGATCGCTGAATGTTGCAAAGTCAGATACCGAAACACGCGTTCCAACCGAGATAGTGATCGGGGTTGGCTGGGATAGCGTCGGAGAAACGTTGGTGATCACCGCATTTGCTACGTTGAATATCGATTGGACTGATTGGCCGTCGCGAATCAGCAATTGCACTGGAAAATTACCATCATCAGGATAGATGTGCGAGGCTGAAAAAGTGCGCACGTTGGAAGTTGCCTGCCATCCAAGATCGGTGAGCGCCGCAAGGTCGAGGGCGGTGAGTGACTTGCGCGTTCCACGGGTTAGCTCTGGATCCATCAGCGTCTCTTGACCATTGCTTGCGACACCGGATTGCCAGTGTGCGAGATCGGCACTTAATGGCACATTGTTGCTCGCGTTGCTGGCACGTGATGCAGGGCCAACAAAGAACTGACCTGAAACGAAACGTTGCCAGCTATCGGCCGTTCCAAAGCCCAACAAATGCGTCAGCTCGTGCATTGCGACCGAGTAGAAATCGTCGAAGTTGCCAGTCAATCCGCTCGCGTCGCTGCCGAAATACCAATTGGCGGTGCTGTCGAAGGCAATTGATCCTCCCCAAGGACCGAAATCGGTCGGCGTAACATCGAGTGCACCAGCTTGCCCACGTGCGGCCACGGTATCGAGCCACGCTTGGTTGCCACTAGCTGACCAGCCGCCGGGTCCGCCAACTGCAAGTCCGGTACCGGTTAAATTTCGCGCACCAGCGTATACGTAGATTTCATTTTGCGCAACCGATTGCACCGGAGCGACAATCTGGGCACCACTGCTCGGATCGATGGTGACGGCCGACCAAGTGTTGCTGCCGCTTGGGGCTATTGATGCAAGCGTATCTGAAAGCTTACTTGAAAGCACGGTGCCGGCCGATTCAAGCAAGCTGCGAGCGGTTGCTGAATTAAAAAACCCAGTACGGTCCAATGAATAGTCAAAGCGAAACCTAATGTTGTTACTGGCTGGTGTTTGACTGATAGGAATAGTTGATCGTGTGCCATCACCCCAAATCGCTTCAGCGCTAGAGAGTCCCGCGATGCCAGAAAGATCGACCGACTGGTTGAACGTATAGACGTCTCCTTCCGCAGTCATCGCCAGTCGAGCTTCTAACTTCTCGACTCTTAAAGCACGCTTGGCGGTATTTCGCCAATTCGCAGTTCGGCTGCTAGATGTCGGTTTTTTTTCGAGACAAAAACGATCGACGCGGCGAAGGCGTTTTGCCACGCAGCGGAGGAACCACGTCGTCATGTTCTTCATGGATAGTCTTGCCATCAATATCGCCCAGGTATTGGCGTCGAACTTCGGGGTGATTGCGAACTTCTTCCGGGCTACCTTCGCATAGGACTTGCCCTTTGCTGATCACGTAACATCGATCAACGAAGTCTAAAATTTCGCGAGCGGCGTGATCCGTAATCAAAATCGATATGCCTGAATCGCGTAGTCGCTCGACTATTTTTTGAATGCCTTGCACTGTAACCGGATCGATCCCAGCAAATGGTTCATCCAGCATGACAATCAACGGGTCTGAAACCAGGCATCGCGCGATCTCAAGCCGCCGTCGCTCTCCCCCAGATAGTTTAGCAGCTCGGGAACGACGGATGTGCATGATATCGAATTGCTCCAGCAATTCTTCCGTCCGCTCACGCCGCTGCTTGCGGGGCACGTCGAGCAGTTCGAGCATGCTGGAGACATTTTGCTCAACGGTCAGCCTACGAAAAACGCTCGATTCTTGAGCCAGATAGCCCATTCGACCTTCGCGGGCGCGACGGTACATGGGCCAGTCGGTCACGTCCAATCCACCTAGAGTAACCTTGCCTCGGTCGGGTAACGCGATACCACAAGTCATCTTAAAACTGGTCGATTTGCCCGCCCCGTTTGGACCGAGCAAGCCAACGATTTCGCCTTCGTTGACACGAAAGCTAACACCGTTGACAACGCGCCTTCGCCCGTAAGTTTTTTCGAGGCCAGACACCTCCAGAATAGTTGTCATGAAAAACCATTTCGTCCTTGAGTTCCCGCCGACCAATCCATCTCCACAGATACTACTTCAGATGGATCATTAGCAACAACAGCAATTGATATGACTCGGCAATCGCTAGCAAAACGATTTTTATTGCCGATTTCGGATAGAGTGAAACGCACTTCCGAATTTTCCGCGGACTGACTTCGATTTTAGTTCATCGACCAAAAACCACGTCCTAGGATCAATCTTGGCATCAAAGCCGTGGCCGCTTATATCCAGACTCGTCTCGCCCAAGCCTTCGTCAAAAAGAGACGCTGCAACTGTTGATGAGTCGGCGACGAATGGTGTTTGTGGCACAAATTCTGAAGTGCATCAAATGCCGTCGGATAGTCGAAGCGAATCTATGTATGCTAGGCTGGATTAGGCGGCAAGCTCTTGGCAACCAATGAAACTCGCTCTTCGAATAGGGGTTGAACAAACAGTTAGAATCACCATCTAGATTTCGATTCACAAAGATCCTTTTGCGATCGACACCGTCAAACACACCCGCCACATGTACCCAGCGTTCCACGCTCTTGGCGCATCGAGCGCTTTTACAATTATAATGACAGACGCAACGATTGAATTTCAAGCAGGCGATTCAAATTGGCAACGGCGGATTCGTCTTGAAGTCGTCCGAGGGCCGCATACCGGCGACGTTTGGGAATTCGATCAAATGGGACAATGGCTGATCGGCCGCGATCAGCCTTCCAACATCCGTTTACGGACCGAGCCGACGATGTCGGCGCAACATTTTCGGTTGGTCATCAGCGCCGAATCAATTCAGATTGTCGATCTGGAATCAACCAACGGTACATGGCTGAACGGTGTCCGAGTTTTGTCGGCACAGATCCACGAAGGAGATGAATTTGGCGTTGGCAGTACTGCCTTTGCGTTGCGAGAATTGCCGCTGACGAAAACGCCTGAATCCGGTTTGCTTCTAGAAAAAGCAACGCGAACCCCTGTCAGCGACGAAGCGACGAAACTGCATCGGCCTACCAGTTTCAATAACCACAACGACACTGAAACGGGCATAGAGAATGGTAGGCAGAAAAATGAGCCTTCGGATTTAGTCGAGTCAATTGGCAGCTACAAAGTCATACGTTTGATCGGTGAAGGTGGCATGGCAAACGTTTTCGAAGTTCGACATGTACTAACTGATGAGCCATTTGCGATGAAGCTGATTCGCACCGATGGTCCGCGAAACGAAAAACTTTTAGCCCTTTTTGTCCGCGAAGCAAGTCTGATTTTGCGTTTGGTCCATCCACGAATCGTACGTGCTTTTGAATTTGGATTTCATGGATCGGAGCCATTTTTGGTTATGGAACTTCTGCCCGTCATCGACTTGCTGGGGCTGCTGGAGAGCCAGAATTCAACGCTCCGTATCAAAACGTCCTGCTGGGTGGCATCGCGGATATTGCAAGCCTTACAATTTGCGCATCAGCAAGGAATTGTTCATCGCGATGTCAAGTTGGGCAACGTTCTGGCATATAAAAATGCTCACCGTTTGCAAATCAAGCTCGGAGATTTCGGCCTTGCGAAATCGTTTGATGAAGCTGGTCTGAGCACCATGACCAATGAAATGTCAATCCGAGGAACCCTGCCGTACATGGCACCAGAACAACTTCAAGACCCTAAAGCCGCAGGGCCGTTAGTCGATTTGTTTGCGACGGGTGTCTGCTTGTTTCGAATGTTGACCGGATACTTTCCTTCGGCGGCTTTCAAGCCAGAAGAGTTCGCGAAGCAATTGAAGGCGGCGACATGGCTGCCCGATATACTTGTAAATGTTTTGCGAAAATCGATGTTTGCTGATCCAGGCAAACGATACCAGAGCGCAGAAGAAATGTCACAAGCGCTGCTTGTCTTCCACGAAAAAACGAAGTGAGCCTTAGGAAAGATTTTGGCTTTGCGAAGATGTGAATGCATCCAATCGCCACGTTGCATTTGTGTCGAAAATGTCTTCGAAGAATTGGAGTAAGTCAGCTCGCGGATCTTCGCTGAAAATTGCTTTGCCATCGCTCGCAAAGTTTAATTTTCTGTGATCGGCGGACGCTTGATGAGATGCTGTTGGAGATAGTCGGCGCGCTGGACGTTGCGGTCCGAGCTACCGAGAGTTCGGCCGCTAATTTTTTGCAAGTGAGCTGGCTGGGTGTGGATAAACAATTTGTTAACCGTTTCGATGTCGACATCGGTGATCAAACCTAAATTTACGCCCATGCGGACTTTCGAAAGATAGTGCATCGTTTCTTCGCTGCTGATTTTTCGAGCAGTTGAAAGGATGCCAAGGGCTCGCGAGACATCGTCGTGAAGATCCTTGTTCTTTTCATTGAGCATAAAATCGCGAGCTTTCCGTTCGTAATCAATCAGCACGGGTATGATTTCGCGGACTTGTTGAATCAGCTCTTCTTCACTTCTGCCTAAGGTGATTTGGTTGCTTACTTGGTAGAAGTCGCCCATGAATTGTGAGCCTTCGCCGAAAAGCCCGCGGACGGCAACATTAATCCGCTGAAACGATCGAAAGACTTTGTCCATTTGCTTGGTAACGACCAAAGCAGGCAAATGCAGCATGACCGACACACGCAGCCCGGTTCCGACATTTGTTGGGCAAGCGGTCAGGTAACCCATTTGGTCGCTATAGGCATAATTCAGTTCTGCTTCGATCGCGTCGTCGATGCCGTTGATTTTTTTCCAAGCGGTTTTAAGATCCAGTCCGCTTTGCATGATCTGTATTCGAAGATGATCTTCTTCGTTGATCATTACGCTGAATTGTTCCTTGCGATCGACCAGGACCCCTCGGGCACCTTCGTTCTCGCTCAACTCGCGAGAGATGATTTGCCGTTCCATCAGAAACTGGCGATCAATTTCATCAAGCTCGGCCACGTTGATGAATTCCGCTTGCCCTGGCAGGTGTATATCCTTCAGCTTGCTTTTAACCTCTTTGAGGATCGCTTTAAGATCCTTCGGTTCGCATTTGCGAATGAATGG
>JBGSKY010000036.1:0-3177 GCA_041740995.1 Pirellulaceae bacterium | reverse complement strand
TCGAGCTGTTCTCGGTTTTCTTCCAGCCATTGACTCGCCATGTCCAGCGTTGCTTCCGCCTGTTCTTTTTGCTCGAGATGCCAAAGGGCCATTGCCAGGATGAAGCCATTCTCGTCGTTATTTGTCTCCGGTTCCTTCCGTAACATGTCAACGCACTCTTGCCATTCGGAATTACGGAAGAGCGTCCACGCGTAGGCTTGTTGAGCCAAGGAATTGTCGGGAAACTGCGATAAGAAATGCTGGGAGACTCTTAGTAGTACTTCCGGTTGCCTAGTAAAATTAGCGTTGGAATTCACAAGTAGAGCGATGCCTGGAAAATCCGATGTGACCAAAGAATTCTCATCTAGCATGGTTATACAAGCATCAAATAGCATTCTTCTAGATTGGACATTTGAGTTGGCTACAACATCCGCCAATGATTCGCTGTGGCTGTTCACGAACTCCTTCTTGGTCCAGTCTGCGAAAAACTGAAACGGGGTAGCAGCGAGGAATTCCGGCGTAATTGTGTCTTTAATATAGGAATCGATGAGTTCATTAACTTTTGTTGCATCATCGCGGCACGTTCGTATTAGTTCAAGAGATTCTTCACCAGACGAATCGTGCTCCAGTAACTCGATACAGCGATCGTATAGCTTCGAACCCGTTAAACCTGCCGATATCACAGCCCAGAGCGTTTTCGAGAAAACAAGTTCTTCGCTACGTTTGTATGCGACAACTTTCCGTTTCTGTAATTCCATGTATTGCTGCAGCGTCGCAGCCGCCGCAGCTGGGTTACCACATTCTATTTGGGCGACTGCCAAGTGCGTTAAACCGTGTGTAATCACAATGTAGGCAGTGATATCGTCATCAGGATCGGCTACCAATTCGGCCGCAAGTGCCAACAAGGGCTTAAGCAATACAACGTTCTTTTCGAATTCTTTAACTTCGTTGAATGTCTGACCGGCAATCGAAGTTTGACGTATGAGATTTAATCGAGTCTGCGCACTTTTTGATTCACGCTCGTGAATCTTTGTTAGGCCTTCCACTGCGCGCTGAAATAGCGCGAATGCCTGTTGCCGGTTTCCTTCCTTCGCCTCGATAATTGCAACAGCAACTTGTGCAATTGGAAGTTCAGCTTGATGGGCAACGATTTCGGGAAACCGTTCACATTTCATTTCAGCTAGGCTTAGTTGGCGTTTTCGCAGGCCTGGGATTTCATCCAAACGGTTTAGTCGTTGTAGTGCGCTTGCTAGATTGTTTAAAGGCACACTGGATGCAAAAATTATCGCGAAGTTATTCGGCTGTTCCTGCGCAAGTTTGTCCATAATATCCAGGTACGCGGTGTAGGCTCGCACACAACCTTCGTATTGTTCACTACCGTCGTTTTGTTTTCCATTCCAAAACATTTGTTGCCCTTGCAGTGAGTAGCAACGAGCGAGTTGCAAGCGACAGTCAAAATCATCTGGATAATCCACGACCAAACGCCGGGCTTCTGCAACACCGAGTTCGGCGGCTTTCGCTGCAAGTTCCAAACGCAATTGGTAGGTAGATAAGATATTGGCGACGTCACTGTACCCCTTTGCCAACTGGCGTCGCTGCTCCCGGTCCATATCATCGAAATCCGTAAGCGAAGTCAGACTTGCAAACGCTTCGTTTGCCATTTGGACGGCTTCGTCTGACTGCGATCGCCTTCGAAACAGAGAGGCCAGCTGAGTCTGAGTTTTGAGCAAAACAAGCTTTGCGTCTAAGTTATCCGGCTGGTGCGATGTGACTCGCTTTGTGAGCTCGTCCGTTCTTTGTAATTCAACAAGAGCCTCGTCTTCCCGTCCGAGTGAGCTATACATTGAGCCCAAGCGGTAACTTGCTTCAAGCGAACCTAGTCTTGGCAGTTCTTCGCTGGCGTCGGTTTCTGCGAGCTGTTTATAGGTTTGTATTGCTTTTTCAAGGAAATCTTTTTGGAGGTCTGACAGTCCGGATTGCTGTGCAAGCCACTGAGTAGCAACTTGTGTATACATTTGGTCAACCGCCTGCTCTGCGATTGTCAAACGACGGTTTGCAAGTGCTTCTTTTTCCAGGACCTGCGTCAGAGCTTCCGTTTTCTGCCGTTCCGCTGTCACTGCTCGCTGAAGCTGCCAAAACGCGACTCCCAATCCAACCATCAAGCTAATCACGAATCCACCTGCAACCGCAATGCTAACGCTATGACGACGGACGGTTTTATGAAGGATGTAGCCCCATGTCGGAGGACAAGCCATGACGGGATCGTTGCACAGGTACCGCCGTACATCCGCTCCCAATCCACTGGCTGATTCATAGCGACGATTGCGGTCTTTTTCCAAGGCCTTTAGGGTGATCCAATCGAGTTCGCTTTGAACTGACTTGGTGAAGGTGCGATCGTCCAGACCCCGTTTATTCGCAACCGTTGATAGCTCCGCTTTGGGCAACGTCGTGATGCGATAGCTCGGTCGAGGCGGTTCTTCCTCGCGTATGATCCGCCGCATTTCGTCAAAGCCCGATTTCAGCAATCGCTCGCGATCAAAGGGCGTACTGCCTGTGAGCAACTCGTACAGTAACACACCCAGCGAGTAGACGTCGGTGCGAGTGTCGATGTCTAACCCGCTTAGTTCCACTTGTTCAGGGCTCATGTACAGTGGTGTACCCACGACCTGGTTGAGCGCCGTATAGACCGTATGTTGGGTGAGTTGTTGATGCAGTGCTTTAGCAACACCAAAGTCGATGACTTTGACAACGGGCTTGCTGTCGTGCAATGTTACCAGCACGTTACTTGGCTTGATATCGCGGTGAATGATACCCTTTTGATGGGCATGGTTGACCGCATCGCAGACATCAATGAACAGCTCTAACCGCTCGTGCGTGCTGGCCTTTGCTTTGTCGCAGTATTCCGTGATGGGCAGCCCGCGCACCAACTCCATGACAAAGTAAGGCAGTCCTTGCTCGGTCGTACCAGCGTCCAACACCCGAGCGATATTGGTATGGTCCATCAGCGCCAACGCTTGCCGTTCGGCCTCGAACCTCGCGATGACTTGCTTGGAGTCCATTCCCGGTTTGATAACTTTCAACGCAACCTTGCGTCGGACAGGTTCGACTTGCTCTGCGACGTAGACAACTCCCATTCCTCCTTCGCCAATCTGTTCCATCAGTCGGTAACGACCAATTTGGCCCCCGACCGAAATCGAC
>JBGSKY010000035.1:0-68776 GCA_041740995.1 Pirellulaceae bacterium | reverse complement strand
GAAAAGAGTCGAACATTGATATGGCCTCCTTGCCTTGTGAGTGAGCGGTTAGATTCTCAAACACATCGCATGTGAGGCCTCTTTATGTCAACATCGAGTAAACCTTTCAGGATAAGACTTTACGTCTATTAAGTGCCATTCGTCCCGAAAGTAGATGTCCCGAAAGACCATGCCCCAAAAGAACATAGTCCGGCGACCAAAGCGATCTTTTGCATTTTGAAACTTTCGCGAGGTGGAATCAGCAAACTAATTTTTCACCGGCTGATAAAGCGTTCGTTTCACATCGTAAACAAATTGCCGCGACTGGTTGTTACTTTAACTCCAAATTCAGATCGACGTTAGATTTTTCGACGTCGATCTGAATCGCAGCCCGACGAATGAAATTCTGCACCGGGCCGGACGCTCGGATGTAGTACGCACCGTACGGCACATTTTTGAACGTAAAACGTCCCTGCGAATCGGTCACAACAGGTTTGATTCCACTGCCAAGCAAACGGACTTCGATGCCTTTGGGATGCAAGCTCCCCTTTGCCACGACACCGCTGATCGTCGCTGAATTTTGGCTTGTCCAAGCAAAGTCGACTGCCGTCAGCGGCGTTTGCTCGGCATCCGGATTCCTTGAGCTGGGCGGTGCCTTCTTCGATTTCGATAGCCGCGTGTCATAGCGAATTTCGCCGAACGGGTCAGATTCCAAAGCGGTCATCTCCAGCGGCACCATCGCTTCGGAATTTAATCGCATCGAGTAAGCCAGCGCTTGCGGATCGGTCAGCGTCGGGAACGCGATCGCTGCGAACGGTTGACCACGGTCGGTCAGCTCGTGATCCCAGTAAGGCGGCACATAGATGTAACCGTCGGGCGTTGCGATGTAGTAGTCGGGCTGGAAGGTACGTCGAGGAATTTTTTGGGCTGCAAAACCCTCTCGCCAACCGAACTTGTTATTCTCCGCAGGCAACCAAATGCCCGGGACCCAAAACGATCCGCGAGCCAGCATCGAAGCGGCCGGAACGCGTTGAACGTTTGCGGGCGGTTGTTTGTACAGCGGCACGTCTTGATCTTCGAAAGCCGCTGATCGCCAATAGCCGGGGACGCGAATGACGCCGCCAGTCACATCGACATAGTTTCCGTATACCCAAACGCTGTCAGCCGGCGGATATCGCCAAACACCAGGAATCCAAATATAGGTCTCTTGATCGGCGGCAAAATGCCAATAGCCCGAGATCCAAACGGCTTCGTCGCTCTCATCGAACGGGACCGCCGAGCTATCTTCGATGATTGGCGGCGGCGGAGCGAGTGTGATGCGTTCGCTGATCGCCGCGTCGAATTGAAACGCCGACCCGAACGCTTCGTGCACCGGTCCCGCTTCGAGAATTGTCAGCGGCACCTCCGTCGTGGCCTGCTGGGCGTTTAGCTGTACGGCGAATTGGCCGCAGAAACAGAAAAGCAAAAATCCGAACGCTTTTAAAGGTGACGCATTCATGGTTCAAATCCTTTCGACAAAACTCCCGATTGTCAGTCTCAGATAGCCTGCCCAAATTGATAAAGAAGCTATTTCGTTCGCGCAGCGATCAATTCGTCCAGTTCGACGCGGAGTCGGTCTAGAATCTTGTCGTAATCAAACGCGCCTAGCGACTCGGTGCCGCGTTTCAAGTTGACTTTGTTCGGACCGCACCACAGCCCCAAATCGGCGTCATCGGTTTCGCCCGGACCGTTCACACGGCAACCCATAACAGCGATCGTGATTGCATGATCGGCCGCAAAGGTAGTCATCTTTTTCACTTCCTGAGCCAGCTCGACAAAGGCTTCGTTTTCCACGCGGGAACAACTTGGGCACGAGATAATGTTCAGCCGCGAGGGGTCGAGCGCCACGACGCTGCGCAGTCGACCGTTATAGATGTCATCAATAATCTCCAACCCCGCCGCGATCTCCTGCGGCTTCTGGGAATTGGGAACGGTCAGCGAAACTCGCAACGTGTCGCCAATCCCACGACCAATCAATTGCTCAAACGCAATCCGCGTCTTGATCACGCCCTCTGGTGGCAAGCCCGCTTCGGTCACTCCCAGATGCAACGGAATGTCCGGACGCAGCTCCGCAAATCGGCGATTGACTTCGACCACTTTCGATGGGTCACTATCCTTCAAAGATACGACGTAACGATAAAACCCGAGCGAGTCGAGCAGCTCGCAATGTTCGGTGGCTGACGCGATCATTGGCCCAATGGAATCGTGTTCATCAAAGCGTTCCTTTTGAGCCGGATCGACCGAACCGCAATTGACACCCACGCGAAGTGCGCAATCGTTGGCCGCGGCGGTATCGACCAGGAATCGGACTTTGTCCTGCCATGGCTTCGTTCGCTCGTGATGATACAGATGCCCTGGGTTGTAGCGAATCTTGTCGACGTGCGGCGCGACCTTCAAGGCCAGCCGATAATTCTCCTGCAAATCGACCGACAAATTCGCTTGCGTCTGTTTGCGAATCTCCGCGAGTGCTTCGGCGTCTTTATCGCTATCAACCGCGATACGAACCACCGCGGCGCCTGCATTGTAAAGATCATTGACTAGCGCAACGGTTGCGGGCACGTCGGTCGTTTTGGTCGCCGTCATACTTTGGACAGCGATTGGATGATTCGCACCGACAGAAATCGAACCGATTTGGACGCTGCGTGTCGGATTGCGCTCGATTTTGGGCATGAGTTGTTTGGCAAAAGCGATTGTAGGATGGAACACCGTTGGCCCTCTATTATGAGGCACCGGAAAGAATCGGCTATCCCTGTTCCGCCACAACGCTGCCCCCCGTATGCCAGGACAGGTCCGGCCTACGCGTGACCGACCGCCACGACGCGGTGGAAATGCAAGCGGACTTCGCGGGCGACCACTCGCCGGACACCCTCGACCAAGCACGCTGGCTCGTTTTCCGACTGGCCGATTTCGATCAGCTCCTTCAGCGGCGTTCCGTGCGGGACTGAAAACGTCCGCTGGTTGATAATTTGATTGCCTGCGTCAAGCTCCGGGACAATGAAATGGCATGTCGCGCCGAAGGTCAGCATTCGGACGGCAAACGCATCGTGATAAGGCCGCAGGCCGGGAAAACTGGGCAACAAACCATGATGCAGATTGATGATCCGACCGCCCGCGAATTTCCAACAAGTGTCCGGCGGTAGGACCCGCATGTACCGAGCCAGCACCACATAGTCGACTTCGTATTGGTCCAGCACTGCGACCAGTTTCGCATCGTCAGCCGAGCCGTCTTCGAGCCCGATAAATTCCCAAGGCACACCATACTCCGCAGCCAGCGATTCGCACCTGCTTCGATTGCCGATCATGACCGTTGCTTCGGCAGCGATCGTGCCATCGGCGATCGCTTGCAGCACCGCGCGTGGGGTATCTTCTAAGTACGTCGTACAGATTGCCAGCTTGGGTTGTTGCTTGGGTTTGTCCGGCGACCAGACCCGAATTTCCAGCCCCTTAGACTTTCCGATCTGCCGCATTTTGTCACCGATCAATTGGATTTGATCGTCCGCCATTTGCAAGCGACACATCATTGCAAAAAGCGCCGCTTCGTCATGGTCGTACATTTGAATCTCAGCGATATTGCCGCCACGGTTGGTGACCTCGTGAATGATCGGATCAGCCAATCCGACATTGTCCGGCCCTACGGCAGTAATCACAATTTCCATATCGCTCTCGGTCGTTTATTCAGCAGATTTATTCGAACGCAATCTGCATTGTAGTAGACCATTGCACCAAGCGGTTATTGTTGCTCGAGCATCGGCAAACAAATTCGTGCTACGGTTTGTCGGATGATTCTTTAAAACGCGTGGGCCAGCACGAGTCCATGCAACCACCTCACTAGATCACCCAACCTAAAGTCCAGATTTCGGATACTGAAATATGCGGTCCAATTTCAATTACAACCGATGCGCGAGAATGGTCAGCCAATGCTTTTTTACCAGGAATGTTCTTCCTATTTATTGGTATGGTCGGCTTACTAGATTTTCCAATTAGGAACGTTCAGTGTTCGATTATTCACAGCCCAATCACGAACGGCTCGCAGGATGATGGATCACGTAAAATCGAGTAAATACTTCTGCGATTTCTCAGTCGAGGCGCCAGAATCATAGTCCATGACCGATCGCTGGCAATTTCTAATAACTGCGGCGATACGGCGAGTGGAAGTGGTTAGACTGACGATAGTACGTCGGCGGCGTAGTGTAGACTTGGCGAGTCACAATCACCGGTTGCTCTTGAACGACGACCGGCGCCGGGGTCGCGTAGGTTGTCACGGTGCTAGGAACGCCGACCGGTGCGTTCTGCATTGCGGAAATTACTAAATCGCTCACCCCTTGCTGGTGCAACAGTACGACCTCGTTGACCTCGGGTCGCGCTTGAATTCCGTTCGCGTTCATTTGGTTGATAATCACGCCGTCATTGACGCCGCTGCGAGCGAGCGTGATGACGTCAGCAATACTGACTGGCCGCCGCGCGGCGGTTGTCGTCTGGGTAGTTGTCTGCGTCGTATAGACCGGCACGCTTTGCTGGTGCACATGCGTTTGATAAACCGGCGGTGCGTGATAGACCGGAGCTGGCTGATAGTAACGCGGTTGCGGTTGCGCGTTTTGTCGAGCGTGACCGATGACGCCGCCAGTAACTGCGCCGACAGCGCCGCCAATTAACACGCCTTCGATTGCTTCGTCATTTTGGTGGCCGACTATGCCGCCGATGACTGCCCCGGCAAGCCCGCCAAGGGCCGCACCGTCTTTGGTTTGCCCCGCAACGGGTCCGCAGACACTGGCGGAAAGCAAGGCGACAGACAATCCCTTACGAACTGAAATGAAAGCACGCATCCTTGCAAACTCCGCATCACGACCAATGACCGACAGCGACTGAAAATCTCACCTGCTTGTAGCAATCGGCATTTGGCGAGTCGAGACTACATCTTTGTGGTCACCGCCATCGCAGTTGGCAAACTATAACGACCAACTTCTTTGCCAGCATTTCAATGTCGTTAAGGTTGCTAACCGGTCATCTTTTTCTTGAATTTGGCGACGATTCGGTCTTGCAAGCAAACTTTGATTTAAGCGAAAAAGAAGCTTTCGTTTTCTTCCGGTTTAAGTGTTTCAAAAATGTCATCTTCAGTCCGCCTGTCGCTGGTCCTTCACAATCATCAACCAATCGGAAACTTCGACGGCGTAATCGAGCAAGCCTATCAAGATAGTTACTTGCCGTTCTTAGATGTCTTCGAAGACTACGACAAACTGCGAATCGGATTGCACACCAGCGGTCCGTTGATGCTTTGGCTAGCGGAACATCATCCGGAATATCTTGATCGGCTGCGACTATTAGTCGAAGCCGAACGGATCGAAATTCTCGGCGGGCCTTTTTATGAACCGATCTTGCCGATGCTGCCCAGTCGAGATCGGATAGGCCAGATCCAAAAGTATTCAACGTGGTTGGCTGAACGCTTCGGTACAACTATTCGTGGAATGTGGATGCCGGAACGAGTTTGGGAAAGCCAACTTGTCCGCGACATCGTGCCGGCTGGAATGCAGTACACCATTCTGGACGATTACCACTTCCGATCGGCCGGCTATGACTCCGAAACGCTGACCAACTATTTCGTAACGGAAGACGACGGTTACTGCTTGCGAGTATTTCCCGGCAGCGAACGATTGCGATATTTGATTCCTTTTGCGGCCGCTGAGGAAGTTATCGATTATTGTCGCGACTTTGCACAAAAGCATCCCGGCGGCAGCCTCGTCTTTGGCGACGATGGCGAAAAATTCGGAACATGGCCAGACACCAAAGCTCACGTTTACGAGCGAGGTTGGCTAAGACGCTTCTTTGATTTGCTGACCAGCAACAGCGACTGGTTACAAACGTGCGGGCCAAGCGAAATCGTTCGACAATCACCGCCGATCGGTCGAGCGTTTTTGCCAGACTGTTCCTACCGCGAGATGACCGAATGGGCATTGCCGATCGAAGCACAGCGCGATTATGAAACGATTACTCACGATCTGCACAACGACGCGCGATGGCCGACCATTGCAAAATTTTTGCGCGGCGGCATCTGGCGAAACTTCCGTGTCAAATATCGCGAAGCAAACGAGATGTACTGCCGCATGCTGGAAGTCAGCAAGTCACTTGAACGAGAGAAACGCGCTGGCCTAGAAGCTGCTTTGTTGCCACAAATCGAAGATCACTTGTATCGCGGTCAATGCAATTGTCCATATTGGCATGGTGCGTTCGGCGGGATTTATCTGCCGCACTTACGCAACGCGACTTACCGAGAGTTCATCGCAGCGGATAACCTGCTGGAATTCGCTAGAGGCCGACGCGGTGACTGGATTGACGCAACGACTGAAGACTTTGATAAAGATTTGTATCCTGAAATTCGGATCGCAAACGAACATCAGATCGCATACCTAGCTCCGTTTTGCGGCGGCATGTTGTACGAGCTGGACATTCGCGCGATGCAGCATAACTTGCTCGCTACGATGCAGCGTCGTCCAGAAAATTATCATGCCAAGATCGCCGCTGGCAACTCATCGGCGGCTAACGACGCGGCAAGTATTCATGATCGTGTCGTTTTCAAGCAAGAAGGGCTGGCCGATCTTTTACAGTACGATCAAACGCCGCGTAAAAGTATGCTCGATCACTTTTGGGACAACGACGTTGAATTCAAGCAGATCGCCAACGGGACCGCTCTTGAGCGCGGCGATTTTGCAAGCGGACCTTACGAAGCGAAAGTTCGACGCGGGACCAATCGAATCGAAGTCGTCATGAAACGCGACGGCAATGCTTGGGGCATACCACTGACCGTCACCAAGTCGCTAAATATGTCCGCCGGTTCGGATACGATGCAGATTCGTTATTTCATCACTGGCCTGCCGCCGGATCAATCGTTTCATTTTGCAAGTCAATGGAATTGGGCTGGTTTGCCGGCCAATGCTAACGATCGAATGTTTTTTGACGCAAGCGGGCTGTCGATGGGGCACTTGGGCAGCCTGCTTGATCTCCATGAAACCCAACACCTCGGCTTGCTTGACCAATGGCTTGGCGTTTCCGTTCAATACGCGATCGATCGCCCCAGCTCCATCTGGGCCTTCCCGATCGAAACGGTCAGCCAAAGCGAAGCGGGGTTTGAGCAAGTGCATCAAAGCGTTTGTGTAATGCCCCATTGGTGGGTCCGAGGCGATGAGTCAGGTTGTTGGACAGTATCGATGGAGATCTCGATCGCCGCTGAGCATCAACCACGTCCAAGAAACGTTCAGAAGCTTCGCATGTCGCTGGTCTGATCAACGGAAAGTTGTCGGACCACAAACGAGCTTCTCTAAATTGATATTCAGCGGAGGCCAGGACCAAAGGGCGATTTGCGTTCGCTTTATCACTCAAATTTTACCGCTTGCGGATCGATCAAAGTCGCGCGGCAGTTTCTTGCGGAAATCGCCGGAAAACAAACGGCAGAAGTGGTGTCAATTGGAGATTTCAGCGGCAAAAAACCGACAACATCCGCTGAGAATTCGTCAGCATTAATTGAAACAGTCAAATCGAATTCTCGCTGGTTCGGTTTCAACTTCAGCTCGATCGATTTTAGTTTCGTTTCAAAGCCCGGCCCCGCTTGTCGCAAGTTTAACGTCGCAGCCAAGCCGTTGAATGTCAATTCCGCAAAATGCTCGAGCTTGTAGTCTGGACTCAGAAACGAAAATTTCACGACTCCGATATTTTTAAGAACTTCGAATTTCACAACCGATTCAATCGACAACTGTTTTGACTGGACATTTAGAAAGTTCAACCAAACCTGATTGTTCGTCGCGTCTAACGTCAACTCTTTGCCAGTCACTGTAACGTCAGTAAAACTGCCATCACCAAAACTTGACGGCTCAAGCAATGAATATTTTTTGCCATCAAGCGATTCAAGTTTTGGTTTAGTGCGTTGACTTTCAACTCCGTCTTTTGTGTTAGGGTTTTCGCTTAGTAAACTCATTGGTTCCACTTTTGGTCGGAACGCAAGCAACAAGCTAGTAAAGCCTGTTATCGCGAGCAGCCCTCCGACGATCAGCGCCAAGCGACGATTCTTGTTCCACCAGTTCGCTTGCTCAGAGTCACGCAAGTTGAACGAAATTTTGTCATCGCAAAAATGGCTGATCGCTTCGATCACTTCGTTTGCACTTTGGTACCGTCGCTGGGGTGCTTTGGCAGTCAGCTTTGCAATGACCGGATCTATCCTCCCAGCAATATCCGGGAAGATCTCTTTGAGCGATGGAAATGCATGGTGCCGATGTGCGTCCAACTTTTTCAAAATCGACATGCCGTGATAGGGCGGTTGGCCAGTCAGCAATTGATAGAAGGTACAACCAAGACTATAGATGTCCGATCGCGCGTCGGCTGATCGCGGATCTTCGGCTTGCTCTGGCGAAATGTAATCCGCTGTGCCAACCAAAATGTTTTCACCTGTGATTGTTGATTCGTCTTTCGTCAAACTGACCAAACCGAAATCTAAAAGCTTCACATGCCCATCGCTGCCCAAAATTAGATTGCTCGGCTTCACGTCACGGTGGATGATGTTCATCGAATGGGCGTGAGCCAAACCTTGAGCGGCATCTCGAATGCAGCGAGCTGCTTGGGAAAGCTTAAGAGGACCATCATCGTCCAATGTTTGGTGTAACGTCTTTCCATTGATATATTCGACGACCAAGAAAATGGTGTCCTCAACTCGATCGGCATCGTACGCGGCAACGATATTCGGATGATTCAATCGCGCGATCGCTTGGACTTCGCGGCGAAAACGCTCCAGCGAATCATGACTCGAAAAACCTTCGTCGCGAATCAGCTTGACTGCAACCAGACGCTGCATCATCAGATGTTCGGCTAGCCAAACGACGCCCATTCCGCCTCGTCCCAATGGTCGGACCAGATGATAACGAGGATGTTCGGCTAGCTCTCGCGGTATCGGCAAATTTTCGAGAGTGAGCGATTTTTCTTGCACATGCCCGTTCGTAAACTCGTCGGTACCGTTTCGGCGAGTTCGATCGATCGATTCATCGGAGTCATTCTGCACCCTGTCAGAAATGTCATCGGTAGAACCTTTGACCACTCCGGTGGCTGGTTTGGCTGAGCTTTCGTCACTGTTGAAAACCTTGGACATTCAATGACCCGGATTAATCAATCCGTCGCCGCGTGTGGCCAACCGCGAAACCGCTTAACTTCCGGATTTTACATTCTCGCACGAATTTGTAACGAGTCATTTTCGAAAGAAACTGCGACAAACCGCAAATGATACAAAACCGGCTGTCCTGGTCGCGGAATCTCTGGAAATATTTGGAGCGTCGATCGTTTTGTGTTCGCTGCATCATGCATCAGACGAGCAACGAGCTCGTTTTCTTCCGCGCCGCCTTCGTGTCCCGTGTAGGCTAAGACGCTCAGACAGCCGCGATCGTTGAGCAGCGACAGGGCGGATTGAATGCCCAATTCCGTCGTTGACGCATCAGTCCGAATCGCTTTGTCACCGCGTGGTAGGTAGCCCAAATTAAAGACGACCGCTGAAATGCGACCATGGTAATGCGCGGGAATCAAACTGACCAAATCGGCGTGGTTACCATGAATAGCGATCGCGGCGGGAGCGATCGCCTGAGTATTGGAGAGCGCGAGTTGCTGAATGTCGATCGCGAAAACTACGCCGTCGGAACCAACAGTATCGACAAGAAATTTTGCGTCGAACCCGTTACCGGCCGTTGCATCAATTGCAACTTCGCCAGGCTTGAGAACTTGGCCAATGAGCGAATGTGCCAGTTGAGTCAGCGGTATATGATTCGTCATCGATTCCATTTCAAGGCCGCCGGTATTGGTTCGCTGTCAAAGAGATGTTTCACGAGAATGTCGGCACACCAAGGGCCGAGATAGCAACCCTTTGCCCCCAACCCATTGAACAGCCCCAAACGTTGACGCTCGGGATGCAAGCCGAGCAATGGATGCTGGTCAAAAGTGCTCGGTCGAATGCCAGCCAAGTGGTCGATGACTTGGTACGGAGTTAGCAATCGTTGCTGCAAATTCTCCAGCAGCGAATCACGACCGGTCGGCGATGGCAACCCGTCCAAAGGTCGCCATTGGTAAGTCGAGCCTAACAGCCAATCGTCGCTGCGAGGTCGCCGCGCATGTTCCAGAGCCAGTGAGCCGAGCGTCTTTTCTGCTGTTGTCGGCGTCATCCAAAACTGAGAGTGAATCGTTGTCGTTTCAAGCGAACGATCCAAGCGAATTCGAAGAACGTCGCCCTGAGCCAAACGAAATTTGGCTGCGGCAAAATTGCGATGCTGACTGTCGACATAGCCGCGGCAGCAAATCGCGTATCGAGCCTGGATGTCCTTTACTCGATGGTAAACATGCGTCGGAAAGGTGAAAAGGTCTTCGTCGACATCAACCCACAATTGAGCATAGCTGTCGTTGGCGGCGAAGTACTCGTGCGATATCGCCAAGAAGGCTGCTGCGTCGAGTCGCGCGGCTTGCGGCATGAAAAAACCGCCAGAGACTTGACGCCACTGCGGATCAAACCATTCCGCGTTTAACCAAGTCGTCGCGACGCGGGGAAACTGAATTAAGCGGTCCGCGATATCTCGGATGGATGATTGCGGTTCACAAAATCTTGCCGAACCGCAGACGTACCAAAAGTTCGCGTTGAGCCGTTGCTCGACGTCGCGATAGAATTCGTCGCTGCTGCGATAAGCGTCGTCCCATTGGTAGCTGATGTTCAATCTTTTGCCAGTGATTGGTGTGACCAATCCAGCCGCGACTCTCGACGCGGAATTTGGTCTCGCATCATCGAGCATGAAAAAGGTTAACCCACGCTGCCACAGTCGCCAAGCGAGCGTCGTGCCAGCGATTCCGCCGCCAACAATAATGACGTCGACATGACGAGACATAACAAATTGCCCGAAAGGTTTTTGCTCACGATTGAGCTATCGCAGGAATGCGTCGATCAGTCCGCCGTCAACAGTGATGACTTGACCAGTGGTCTTGCTGAGCCGATCGCTGGCCAGCACGAAATAGGCTTCCGCTTGATCGGCCGGCGTGATCGGCGAACGCGTCAATGTTCGGTCAGCGTAGAACTGGGCCAGCTTGCCGACCAACGACTCATCCGACTCGTCGTCTGTATAAGCGATCGCGTATTTGGCAAGCGATCCGATTACTCGATCGCGAGGGAACATCGCGCTGCCTTGAACAACCGTCGCCGGTGCGACGCCGTTGACGCGGACCAGCGGGGCCAGTTCGACAGCCAACTCGCGGACCAAATGGTTCGCGGCGGCTTTACTTGTGTCGTAGGCGAGTGAGCCCTTTTTGGCGACGACCGCATTGGCACTGGTTGTTAAGACAAGCTTGCCCTTAAGACCCTGCTCGCGCCACGTGATTGCCGCTTCGTCAGCCACAAAGTAACTGCCGGTCACGTTGATATTGAAAGTCAGCGCCCACTTGTCATCAGGAATGTGGCCTGTTGTATCGGACGGAACAAAAATGCCAGCCGTCACACAAATTGAATCGAAGCCGCCGTAAGCCAGCGCGACTTGATCCAACATCGCACGAATCGTCGCGCGGTCGGTAATATCGCAAGCCAAACCGATCGCGGGACCACAGTTGGAAAGATCGCTGCCCGCGACGCCAATGCCAAGACCGTATTTGTCGGTGATTTCCTTTGCGGTCGCGTTGGCAGATTTCAAATCGCGATCAACACAAACAATCTGGGCACCTTCAGCGACTAGCCGATGCGCAGTTTGCTTGCCGATGCCTGATCCAGCTCCAATGACTACGATCACTTGTCGAGCCAATTCTTTTTCGGCCGGCATCCGTTTCAGTTTGGCTTCCTCGAGTAACCAGTATTCGATGTCGAAAGCTTCTTGCTGTGGCAACGCAATATATTTGTCAATCGCTTCGGCACCGCGCATGACTTCTATCGCGCAGTTATAAAATTCAGCCGTCACGCGCGATTCCGATTTATCTTTGCCCCAAGCGATCATGCCCAAGCCTGGAATCAAAATTACTGTTGGGTTCGGATCACGCATCGCTGGCGAATTCGGTCGCTTGCAATTCTCATAGTATTTTGCATAGTCCTGACGGTATTTCGCCAGCCCAGCATCAAGCTTCGTCTTTAATGCTTCGACGTCTTCGTTATCCGCATTCCAATCAACGTAAAGCGGCTTGATCTTTGTCCGCAAAAAGTGATCTGGGCAGCTTGTTCCCAGTTCTGCCAAACGCGACGCGTCGTTGGAATTGACGAAGCGAAAGACGCTGGCATCGTCCTGGATCGTACCGACGAAACGTTGTTTCTGACTGACTCGGCCGCGGAGCCACGGCAAAATTTTCGCCAACATCGCGCGACGTTTTTCAGTTGGCACAATTGCGTATTTCGGACCGCCGAAGGCAGTTTTATCGCCGCCTTTGGCTGCGTATTTGGACTCGATATACTGAGCCGCTTGTTCAATCAGCTCCAGCGTCCAACGATAACATTTAGCATCATCATCATCCCACGAGATGAAGCCATGTTGGCCCATCATGATCGCTTTCGTGTCTGGCTTGTCAGCTTCGATCTTTTGCATCGCCAGCCCAAGTTCGAAACCGGGCCGCATCCATGGCACGTAAGCCATCTTGCCGCCGAAAATTTCCTTCGTCAGTTGCTCGCATTTTTCGCTGGCCGCGATGGAAATGATTGCGTTGGGGTGCATGTGATCGACATGTTTGCCACTAATAAAACTGTGCAGCGGTGTATCGATCGATGATGCGCGTGGATTCAGATTGAATGTCGTATGGGTATACATTCCAACCATGTCATCTTCGGCAACGGATTTGTAGCCTTTATCTGAACGAGCGGCATACAGCGTTTGCAAACCGATGAGTTTGTCTTGATAGAGCGAAGAAAAATTCTCGCGTTTGCTGGTCCGCAAATCGCCGCCAGAACCTTTGACCCACAGGACTTCGACCTGCTGGCCAGTCAGTGGATCGGGCTGCATTAATTTAGCCGATGTATTGCCGCCTCCAGTATTCGTAATACGCTGATCGGAGCCTAACAAATTCGAGCGATAAATCAGTCGACCGACAGGATCTAGCGACGCGGCATGCGCGGCATCCCACGCAAAATTAACGTATTTGAAATTGGACATGTCAAGTAAGATTCAAGTTGCTATCGGAACCGCCAAAGTACGCTTCGCAGCATAACATAATTGCAGTTCGCGAAAATCACACCAATTCGCAAATCGATGCCATCCCGATCGGTTCCCGCGAGTGAAACGGTTCGCCATACAGCTTGCCGATCGCTTTGCCCCAGTACAACGCGTCGTGTTCGAGTCGATCGAGAAAAGTCGGCCAATCTTGCGATCTTCCGGTCGCGAATTGGCTCTGGAAACTCGCGATGGCTGCCTTTTTTGTCGGCCACTCGTCGCTGATGTCGACGATGAACGCAGGTTGCGGCGTCATCTTCAAATGGACGCAGTAGTAATTGAAAATGCGTTCGGGATGGTACGGCTCGCCCTGCAAATCGCTCTTGGTCAGCTTGCTCCAAAACCGCGCCGCGTCGACTAATTCGGTCGCGGCCAAATGATCCGGGTGGGCGTCTGTCCAGTAAGGCGCGAAAATCCAACGCGGACGAACAGCTCGAAAGATGTTCGCCAAGATCGTGCGGTTTTCAATCGTCGGTTCCAGAAATCGATTTTTCATCCCCGCATTCATTCGCCACGGCAACTTCATGGCTGCCGTCGCACCGGCAGTTTCCACGGCGCGAATCTCCAGCGAGCCGTGCGGTGTCGGTTCGCCGCTGGTCAAATCAACAATGCCGACGTTCCAGCCAGCGCGAACCATCTTCACAATCGTACCGCCCATCCCAAGTTCGGCATCGTCTGGATGAGGTGCAACGACGAGCATATCAAGCGGTTTGTTTGGTCGAGGAATTTCAAGCATCAATGGCGCTTTCTTTGATTCGTCGAGGAACAATGGTGAAAAAATAGATCAGCAAGCCAATCGCCATCCAAAGGAAGAATCGAATCCAAGTTTCCCAAGGCAGCCCGCACATCAAACCAGCGCAAATTAGCATCGACGCCGGGCATACAACGATCGCAAAAGGAACGCGGAACGGACGTTCGCGATCGGGCTGCTGGAATCGCAAAAGCAAAACTCCGCCAGCCACCAAAACAAACGCGAACAACGTTCCGATGCTGCACAGATCGGCCGCTATCGTAATATCGATCAACGCCGCTGGAATACCGACCACAACGCCAGTGATGATTGTCGCCCAAATCGGAGTCGATGTTCGCGGATCAACACGACTGAGAAAACGTGGCAGCAACCCATCACGGCTCATCGCAAAAAGGATACGGCACTGACCAAATTGTAGAACCAATAACACCGCAGCCATCGACATCACCGCGCCCAGCGAAACAATGCTGGCGACGTTTGGATGACCGACCGCTCGCAACGCCGCCGCAACCGGTTCGGCATTGTTAAGATCGCGCAGCGGCACCATGCCAGTCAGAACCGCAGCCACCGCGACGTACAGAATCGAACAGACAATCAACGAAGCGATCATTCCAATTGGAACGTCACGCTGCGGATTACGGCACTCTTCGGAACAAGTCGACAATGCATCGAAACCGATGTAGGCAAAAAAGATTAGTGCCGAGCCGGTCAACACGCCTCGCCATCCGTTGGGCGCAAAGGGCTGCCAGTTCGTTTCGTAATCCACATGCTGCCAACCATACCAAACGAACAGGCCGATCAATAAAAACTTGACCAACACCAGAATCGCGTTGGCGCGAGCTGACTCGCGAATGCCGATGATCAACAGTACGGTGACCGCCATGACAATCAAGAATGCTGGCAGGTTAAAGATGATCGGGAAACCGATTTGCGGCGCCGACTGCAACGCAGCCGTACAGAGCTGCACTTGAGCATCCGTAAAGTTCTGTGGCGCTGCAGTGATAGCTCGGACACTCATCGGATCGATTGACAACCAAGCTGGCAAGTCGATGCCGAGGAAGTGCAGCAGCGTCTGCATATATTCTGACCAACCGATCGCGACGCCGACGTTGCCGACTGCATATTCGAGCAACAGATCCCAACCGATAATCCAAGCCAACAACTCGCCGAAAGAAGCGTAGGCGTAAGTGTAAGCGCTGCCAGAAACGGGAACCATGGCGGCGAATTCGGCGTAACAAATCGCGGCCAATCCGCAGGCTAGCGCAGTGATGATGAATGAAATCACAATCGCCGGCCCTGCCCCCGGGCGACTGGCCGATCCAACCGCAGCGGTTCCGGTCATCACGAAAATGCCGGTCCCAATCATCGCTCCAATGCCTAGCAACGTAAGCTGGAATGGCCCAAGAACTCGTTTGAGTGGACTGGTGGCCGATTCATTCGATACGACCAGCTTTTGAAAGGCGACTTCGCGAGCGGTTTTCATGGCTTCGTGAAAATTGTAAAGCTGATAAAATGCGGCGAGTGCGAATCGTACTGCGATCTTTCCCTGCAACCTGCGTTGAGGATAACAAGTCACCATGGCAATGAACATCGTCGTTTTGACCGGTGCAGGAATTAGCGTCGAAAGTGGGCTGCGGGCCTTTCGAGGTCCCGACGGACTGTGGGAAGGGCATCGCATCGAAGACGTTTGCTCTCCTCAAGGATTCTCGCGCGATCCTGACCTAGTCTACGATTTTTACAACGCTCGGCGGCGGCAACTGCAAGAGTTTGACGTCCAGCCCAATGCGGCTCATCTCGCAGTCGCGAAATACGAGCATGAACATCCCAACGGATTTCTGCTGATTACACAAAACGTCGATAACTTGCACGAGCGCGCCGGCAGCAAGCAGATGCTGCACTTGCACGGCGAGCTTTTATCAGCTCGTTGCATCGACACTGGACGAACTTACCCTTGGCGAGGCGACATCGATCGATTCACGCCGCATCCGGAAAATCCGGAGCTCAAAGGGCGTTTGCGGCCCGATATCGTTTGGTTCGGTGAGATGCCGATGCACATGTCGCGAGCCGAATCGGCGCTGAAGAAGTGCGATCTCTTTGTCGCCATCGGCACGTCAGGCAATGTCTATCCGGCGGCTGGTTTTGTATCTCAGACACCCAAATCATGCCGTCGAGTTGAGATCAATTTCGCTGACACTGAGGTCTCCTCAAGCTTCGATGAAAGGCTGACTGGACTAGCCACCGAAACGGTCCCAGCTTTTTTCGAATCGCTCGTTCAGTGAACGCTTGCCAACCTAAGCCAGGACCGGTCCTAGCCTAAACGCTACTTAATCCCGTGGCGATCGAAGTACTTCTTTGCAAGCAACAAAGCGAAGCCATAAGTGCCGATCAAAGCCAATCTGAATATCAGGAAAATGCCTGCGACGGCGTAAACAACCATCCGCACGTTCTCTGGCTGTTGGCCGGCTTGAATTGGCAGTTCGAACAATGCGACAACGACATTGGCTAAGGTTGCGGCCACTGCGACCCAACAAAAAATCAATCCAATTCGCCGCTTCGCCAATACCAATCCGTCGCCAACCAACCCGCAAACGGCCATCACAGCACCAGTGATCACTTCGAAAATTCCCGGCAGGAACATTGGATTGTCTGAAGGCATGACAACCACGCCCACAATGCCCAACAGAGCAATCGGGACGCGCAAACCGCGGAAGACCATGTCAATGATCATCATAACGGTCACAAAGGTCGGCATTTTTTCGGAAGCGGCAGATGGCTGAAATGCACTGGGATTTTGAACACCCGCCGCCGCGTATGGATTGTAAGGGTTCGGGGTTTGCGACATGGGGTGCGGTCCTTTAACGGAATATTTGCTGAGCGGATTTACTCAATAACTCGACCGTCAAATGATAGCTTGAAATCTCAAGCGGTGAATGTGCCTTGTTATAGCAAGTATTTTTTCGCAGATTCGCCCACTTTGTTCGACGCGCGCCGATCATAAGCTAGTCAAGTCCTGACACAATGTGCCCAGCGAACCGGTGTGACCATGACATTGAATGACGATACCTACTGGACGATTCTCGCTGGGCGATTTAACCTTCTGACCAACGAGAAACCGCTGCCAATTTGCAACTTAAACCACTTCCGCTTTAAAGCGATTGCGACATGACCAAGCCGAGCGTTTTGATCCTCCGAGCTCCTGGAACGAACTGCGACATTGAAACGGCTCACGCGTTCACGATGGCAGGGGCCGAGACCTCGACGATCCATATTCAGCAATTGATTGAACGACCGCTGTGGGCAAAAAAGTTTCAGGTGCTTTGTATTCCCGGCGGCTTCAGCTACGGCGACGATATTGCTGCGGGCCGAATTTTCGCAACCGAACTACAGACCTCGCTGAGTGATGTGCTGGCCGATTTTATCGAACAAGACCGTTTGATTTTGGGAATCTGCAACGGATTTCAAGTTCTGATGCGGCTCGGCATTTTTTTCGATGTGCCGGACAACAAGCCAGCGGCCAGTCTGACTTGGAATCGGCAAGGACGCTTCGAAGACCGTTGGGTTCATCTCCGTGTGGCAAGCGATATTTGTCCATTCTTGCAAGACATCGATCAAATGTACTTGCCGATCGCCCACGCCGAAGGCCGACTGGTAATCCGCGACGAAACTGTGGCTGACGAGATTTCCGAAGCGGGACAACTGGTGTTGCGATATACTAATGAGGCTGGGGACAACGATTTGGATGAACAACTAGCATTCCCAGACAATCCAAACGCAGCGCAGCGGAACGTGGCTGGGTTGTGCGATCCAAGCGGTCGCGTGTTTGGATTGATGCCGCACCCAGAACGGCATTTGTTTCCCACCCATCATCCTTTTTGGACTCGCCGCGAAGAGCAGCCTGAACATGGTGATGGCTTCCAATTGTTTCAAAACGCAGTCAACTATTTTAACTAGGAAACTCTGAATGTTACGCAGTATTTGCTTTTGCTTAATCGTCGCCCTAACTTGTCCAGCGATTGGCCGAGCTGATGAGAAAGAGACAGTCAAAATCGCTGGCGGTAAAGTCCTCGCGACCAAACCGGCCGAATGGAAAACGATCCAGCCCAAAATGCAAATGATCGAACATGAATTCGTCGCCCCTGCGGACGCCCAGCCGGCAGACGCGGCGCGGATTACGATCATGCAAGCGGCCGGATCGATCGACGCAAATATCGATCGCTGGATCGCTCAGTTCGAAGGTTCAAAGAAGTCCGATGCGAAGATCGAAGAGCTGGACATCGCCGGCTGCAAAGTTCATATGGTCGACATCACCGGTACCTTCGTTCAAAAAATGGGCGGTCCTTTTGCTCCTGGTCCAACCGAATCTTTCAAAGACTATCGGATGCTGTCGGCAATCATTGAAACCAAGAACGAGGGCAAGATTTTTGTGAAGATGACTGGCCCAAATGCGACTGTTGAGAAGCTGGCGGACGGTATGAAGAAAATGATTCAAGAGATCCAGCTCCCGCAATAGGTTTCAACTGATTCCGCCGTAACGCCGATCGCGTTGACCAAACGTCGCCAGCGCGGCAAGAAAATCGGCTTTCTTGAACTCTGGCCACGCGCAATCCAAAATGCAGATCTCGGCATAGCTGAGCTGCCAAAGCAAAAAATTGCTGATTCGAAATTCGCCGCTGGTGCGAATCAGCAAATCTGGATCGGGCAGGTCCGCGGTGTACAAGTTCGCTTGAATAACCTGCTCGTCAATCGCTTCGGCAGCTAATTCACCTCGGGCAATTTGGGCTGCAATTTTGCGGACCGCATCGGTCAGTTCCTGTCGTCCGCCGTAATTGATCGCTAACGTCAACGTCAGCCTGTCACAGTCAGCGGTCGCGGCGATTGTCTTTTGAAGCTGCTTCTGAATCGTCGGCGAGAGTTGGTCCAGCCGACCGATCGCGTTAAGTCGTATCGATTGACGAACTAGATCCTTCAGCTCGTTAGTCAAATAGCTTTGCAACAGCCGCATCAGGAAATCAAGTTCCGGTTTCGGGCGTTTCCAGTTCTCTGTCGAAAAGCAATATAGGGTCAGATAACGGCAGCCGCTTTCTATCGCTCCTTCGATCGCTTGGCGGACCGAATCCGCACCCCGCCGGTGCCCTTCGACTCGTGGCAGGCCTTGCCCCTGAGCCCAGCGACCATTGCCGTCCATGATGATCGCGACGTGTTGCGGCACTGTTATTGTCATGATTGCGAACCGATGAGCTGCGGGCGATGACAAGCATCTTCACTAGGAAGTTTTACAAGCGCGGATGCGTTGCGATTCGTCCAGAAAAATCGTTTCCTTGCGGTCTGGACCAATCGAAATCACGCCAACATCGATACCGACCAAATCGGCTATTCGCTGAATATACTTCATCGCCAACGGTGGCAGATCGGCCAGCGTTCGAGCACCGCTGATGTCCTGATTCCAACCAGGAAGCGTCTCATAAATCGGCTTCGCTTTTCGCAGCTCTTGCACCTGCGAAGGGAACTTCGTCACTTTCTGGCCATCGATTTCATAAGCTGTACAAATCTTAATTTCGTCTAAGTAACCCAGGACGTCCATCATCATCAACGATAACGTGTTGATACCGCTGAGCCGCGTTGTATATCGAACGGCAACTGCGTCAAACCAACCACATCGCCGAGGTCGGCCCGTCGTTGTGCCATATTCATGACCGATGTCGCGAATCTTCTGGCCGATTTCGTCATGCAATTCGGTTGGGAACGGACCACCGCCAACCCGCGTGCTGTAAGCCTTTGCGACGCCGATGACTTCCGAAAACCATTTGCCTGGCACACCAGAACCACTGCTTATACCAACGCCCGACGCGTTGCTGCTTGTCACAAAAGGGAACGTTCCATGATCGATATCCAACAGTGCTCCTTGTGCACCTTCCATCAAGAGCTTCTTGCCATTATCGAGTTCGTCGAGCAAGTAATTCGTTGTATCCAGTGCGAGAGGTTTAAGTGCCGCTGCCCAGCCGTTGACTTGCTCCAAAATCGGTTCAACGCTGAGCGCGGCTAGCGAATCGGCATCGATATGAGGTGCGAGCCATTCGCGTTTGAAGGCGACGACTTGAGCGATTTTTTCTGCGACATCTTCCGCTAAAATATCAGCCAATCGAATGGCGTGCGTGCGGCCGACTTTGTCTCGATAGCAAGGTCCAATGCCTCGCAGTGTCGATCCGATGCTTTCGCCGGAGACCATTTGCTTGTTAGAAATCTTGTCTTCGATCATGTGCCACGGCATGACCAAATGCGCTCGTTCGCTGATCCGCAAATTCTTTCGCGGATCAATGCCACGACTTTGCAATCCGTCTAGCTCGCCCAGCAACGTTCGCGGGTCAATAACGACTCCGGGAGCGATCACGTTCATGACCGACGAATGCAAAATGCCGCTGGGAATATGATGCAGCTTGTAGACTTGATCGCCTGAAACCACCGTATGACCGGCGTTCGCGCCGCCTTGGTATCGAACGACAATATCATTTTGCGGTGCGAGCAGATCGACGAGTTTCCCTTTGGCTTCATCGCCCCATTGCAAACCGATTACGCACGTAGCTGGCACAACTGAAAACTTTCGAAAAGCGACCAAATTCCGCGACGCCGAAGTCTCGGTTGGTCGCGAGCGAAACAGAGAGTCTATGGAACCACCGCCAGATCGGTCAAGCGGTGCAATTTCGCAGCGCGTGATCGACCACCTTGCCGCCGACGGCCATTTAACCGACGACGTCGATCTGCAAGCCAACTTGTGAATCGCCGAGGTCCTGAAGCGAATCGCTTGGCATAGCCGTCTGCAAAACCAGCTCGGTTGCCAACGTTTCGGCTACGATCGTCGCTTCGAATTTTTTCAACGCCGCTAAAATATCTTGCTTGTCCGATCCAATCGTCACTCGGATGCGGTCAGTGAAATTGCAAGCTTGCTTTTTTCGCTGGTCCTGAATCAGCCGAATCGCGTCGCGGGCAATTCCCTCGGCGATCAGCTCGTCTGTTAACTCAGTCGCCAGAACGACGACGCACGCTTTGCCCTGCGCGGCTGCCCAACCTTCTTTCGCCTTAAGCCGAATTTCAACGTCGTTGCTATCCAGCTCAATCGGTGTCCCGTCCAACGATAGCGAGATCGAACCTTTGCTCGTGAGCTCGTCTAGCAATGCTCTGCCGTCAGCATTTCCAAGAACGGCTTTCAGCTTTGGCAGCAGCTTGCCGACTTTGGGACCAAGTCCGCGGAAGTTCGGCAACACTTCGTATTTGATGTACGGATTGGAACCGCTGGCGTAGTGAATCTCTTTGACGTTCAACTCTTCGCGAACGATCTCGTCATGGGCCTTTAGCCAAGCCGCATGAGCATCGTCGATCAACGTGACTTCGACCCGCGAAAGCGGTTGACGTACTTTTAATCGCGACTCCATCCGCGCCGACCGACCGAGCGATGCGATCTCACGAAGCAACTTCATTTTGGCCGACAAATCGCGATCGATTAGCGCAGCATTGGCAACTGGGTAATCGCACAAATGAACGCTCTCGCGGACGCGATCACTGACGCAAGCGGATAAATTTCTCCAAATCGATTCAGCCACAAACGGCGTGAACGGAGCGATCATTTTGCTGATCGTGATCAAACATTCGTACAACGTCCAGTACGCGTCAAGCTTGTCTGGCGACGTCGTGTCTTCGGCCCAGAAGCGATTTCGGCTGCGGCGAACAAACCAGTTGCTCATCGCGTCAACGAGCTCGGTCAACGCCTGGCAGGCTCCATAGCTATCGTAGCGATCCATCCGCGTTCGAACGTCGTCGATGCACGCGTGCAACTCGCCAAGCATCCAGCGATCTAGCTCGCTGCGATCTTCCGGACGACGATACGTTGGCGATTGGTCAAGCTCCGGTGCAGTCAATTGTTCCAACGGCACGGCTAACCCACGAATCTCGATGTTCGACGGGCCAGTGAACTTGTCGATTTCGGCATAGATCGTAAAAAAGCTGAGCACGTTCCAGAGCCGGAGCATGAATTCAGGGATACTGTCGCGGATCGCCCGTTCGCTGTAGAGAATTGAATTCCAAGGTGGCTGGTTTGCGTAAAAATACCATCGCAGCGCGTCGGCACCGAAGCGATCAAAAATCTCGTTGGGGCTGCGATAATTTCGCAGCGACTTGCTCATCTTGCCGGTCTTGGAAACGTAGTCTTTGCCGCACGCCGCCTTCGCTTCGTCTTCGCTGAGGAAGCGTTGTTTGCCGTCCTTGCTTTCGTACCATTCGGCCAACATCAAGCCCAAGACGATGCAATTCTTGAACGGATGCGGATAAGCGTGAACGCCCTGACCGTCGTGGCTGTGGCTGAAGAGCATCGTGCTGATCGCAAGCTGGCTGTAGAACCAACCGCGCGTCTGATCGATTGCTTCGCTGATGAAATCGGCAGGGAAATGCGATTGAAATTCAGCTTTGTTCTTGTGCGGATAACCCCATTGCGCAAATGGCATCGCACCGCTGTCGTACCAGCAATCGATGACCTCGCTGACCCGTCGCATACGAGCGTCGCGTTGAAACGGAGACTGGTAATTGACGGCATCGATGTACGGTTTGTGAACTCGCAAATCATCGACCAATGTCGGGTCAGCCGCTTTCGCATTGTCCCAGACTTCTGTCCCACGCACGTCCGGTTTGGCGAGCAATTCATCGTAGCTTGAAATCGCTTCCATCTTGCCCGTTGCATCGCAGACCCAAATCGGTAGCGGCGTCCCCCAGTAGCGTTCGCGCGAAAGAGCCCAATCGACGTTGCTTTCCAGAAAGTTGCCGAATCGTCCGTCCTTGATGTGTTCAGGTTGCCAGCCAATCTTCTGATTATTTTCTAACATGGCGTCGCGGAATTGCGTCGTCCGAATGAACCAGCTTTCGCGTGGATACTGGATCAGCGGATCGCTTTCGGCTCGCCAGCAAAACGGATAATCGTGAACATATTGCGAGTGCAAAAATAACAGACCGTTGTCCCGGAGCTGGCGAATGATCGCTTTGTCAGTATCTTTGACCCACTGGCCAACATACTCCGGCGCGACGTCAGTGAACTTGCCATCGGGTCCGACCGCACAGATCATTTTTGGCCCGCTGCCATCGACGAATCGCGACTGCTCGTCGATCAATAAACCATAGTCAATCTCGCCGAATGCGGGTGCGATATGGACGGCACCGCTTCCGGAATCGATCGTCACAAAATCTGCCGCGACGATTCGCCAAGCCGTCTGCTCTTGGCCGCCGTCGACCAACGTCGCTTTGTTGGCAGCTTGTGAAGCGTAGTAATAATCGAATGGTGGTCGATAGGTTTTGCCGACCAATTCGGCACCGCTAACGGTCTTTATGAGTTTCAATTCCAGCTTCGCTTTTTCCGAAACGTCGGCCATCAAGTCTTCGGCCAGCACGATCGTTTGACCGTTGGCTTCGTCGAGACAGTAAGCGTACTTGAGCTTCGGATTGATCGCTGCAAATTGGTTGCTGGGCAGCGTCCAGGGCGTTGTCGTCCAGACCAGTAGCGACGTGTTCGGCTCGCCGTCGATCGGAAATCGAACGTAAACGCTCGGATCGGCGACTTCGCGGTAGCCCTGACCGACTTCGCCCGCACTCAGCGCCGTTCCGCCTTGAGCCCACCACCACACGATCTTGTGTCCGCGATAGAGCAGCCCACGATCGAAGAGATCCTTGAGTGACCACCAAACCGATTCAATGTAGCTTTGATGGTACGTAACATAGGCTTGCGAAAGATCGATCCAAAATCCGATGCGATTGGTCAGCCGTTCCCATTCCTGCATGTAACGCCAGACGCTCTGCTGACATTTTTTGATAAATGGTTCAATGCCGTACGCTTCGATTTCTTCCTTGCTGTGGATGCCCAGTTCCTTGCAGACTTCGACTTCGACCGGCAGTCCGTGCGTGTCCCAGCCAGCGCGTCGTTCGCAATGGAAACCGCACATCGTTCGATATCGCGGGAACAGATCCTTAATCGCCCGCGTCAAGCAGTGTCCGGGATGCGGCATTCCGTTGGCAGTCGGCGGGCCCTCGAAAAAGACGAACGGTTTGCCACCGGCTCGCGCGGCCAGCGATTTGGCGTAGATGTCTTGTGACTTCCAGAACTCCAGGATCGCTTCCTCTTGCTTTGGGAAATTGACATCGGTACCGACTGCGTTGAACATGCGTTGTTTGGGGTTTGACGGGAAATTGAGAAGGATTTTCGGCGAAAACAATCTGAGTATGCTATCCGATCGAACGAAATTGCTAAACGGGCTCCGATGAGGATTCCATTGCTGCCCGGTCATTCGAAACCTATCCGTCGTATTTGGAAACCGTATCGCGGCGGGTTGCGTATTGGCTATCATGCGCTATCAGGCTGTTTTTCCACGCGAAAAGGAATCGTTATGAAATCTCGAATTGTTCTGTTAATTGGCCTGGTCGCGGCGACGGCCGGATTCTACGCCGTGCGAGCTGAACCGACGGCGAAACCGACGAGCGAAAAATTGAAAGCGGCCGACCCAACCAACGTCGCCAAAGCGGTCTTTGCTGGCGGGTGCTTTTGGTGCGTGGAGACCGATTTTGAGCATTGTCCCGGCGTACTGGATGTCGTGTCAGGTTACAGCGGTGGGACGACCGAGAATCCGAATTATCAGACTTATCACGACGGCCATCACATCGAAGTGGTAGAGGTCACTTATGATCGATCCAAGGTCACCTATGCCGGCTTGGTCGAGTGGCTGATCAAACACATCGATCCGACCGACGCGGGCGGTTCATTTGTCGATCGTGGCGATGGTTACAAGCCGGCCATTTTCTACGCCGACGACAAGGAAAAAGCGGCTGCCGAGCGGGTTATCGGAGCAATTGAGCAGATGAAGAAGTTCAAGTCGCCGATCCGCGTCGAGCTGCTAGAAAAATCGACCTTCTGGCCTGCCGAAGATTACCACCAGGACTACCACAGCACCAATAGTTGGCACTACTCGCGATATCGGTTCGGGACCGGCCGCGATAACTTCACGAAGAACATTTGGGGCAAGAACGTCGACGTCCTGCAACTCGACGGCGCCTATCCCGAAGGCGTGGTTGCCAAGTCAGGCACAGTGGAACTTAAGTAGGCTGGGAAACTTGGGTTAAACCTAGCTAGTACGTCCGCTCGGGGGATTTTTTTCGTGGCGTTACGGCCCGGGATTTTTGGCCCACGGCAACGCCCGTTTTGACTGTAGCCAACCATAGCGGAACGGGCGCAAGCCCTCCGGTTCTTCGTGCGATTGTGGCTTGGGGGAGACTTCTGGCAACGCCGAGGTTGATTTGCGAAAGAACCGGACGGCTCGCGCCGTACCGCTAACGATGCTTCGCATCCCGACCGCTAACCGTAGCGGAATGGGCGCAAGCCCTCCGGTTCTTCGTGCGATTGTGGTTTGGGGGAACTTCTGGCAACGCCGAGGCTTGCTTGCGCAAGAACCGGACGGCTCGCGCCGTGCCGCTAACGAAGCTTCGCATCTCGGCCGCTAAAAATGCTTCGCATTGATCCAACCGAGCGCACTCGCGAATCTAAAATTGATGGAACGATTGCGATACGAACTGCAAGACATTAGGCAGCGATTCGCGCCAGTAAGTCCAGGTATGGCCACCTTCTCGGACTCGGTATTCGTGAACAACGTTGTTCTTTCTCATCGCGATGTGCAGCAACGAGTTCCCTTCAAAAAGAAAATCGTCGTCGCCACAATCGATGTACCAACGAACCGCGCGTTTCTGGTTTTCCGGTAATGCCTCAACCAGTGAGATCGCATTGTGTCGCTTGTAGTAGCTCTCCAACTGTTCGTCGGTGTACTCTTTTTGCTCTTCAGCATTTGCATCGTTGCGGCGAATGCGTTTTTTCATCTCTTCGACGTTTAGCGGACCGACCGAGGCGGATAATGGGCAAGCGGAACTGAACAATTCCGGTCGATGCAAAGCGTACATCAGCGTCCCTCCTCCACCCATCGAAAGCCCAGCAACGGCGCGGTATCGCTTGTCGGCCTTCACTCGATAGTTCGACTCGATAAAGGGAATCAATTCATCGAAGAAGAAATCTTCGTATCGCCACTGGCCATCGATATCATTGAAATATCCTTTGCGGCCCGTGTCTGCGTCAGGCATGACAATAATCATCGCCGTAGCCGTGCCATTGGCAATCGATTCGTCGGCGATCCGTTGGACTTCGCCAAATTGAACCCAACCGGTTTGATCGTCGCCGCTGCCATGCAACAGATAAAGAACAGGGTAACTGCGTCGCGAAGTGTCGTAGTTGGGCGGCAGATAAATCGCAAACTTTCGCTGGCTTGCTAGGATTTCGCTGTGCACCTCACATTGTTCGTTGACGTGCGAGCTCTGGGCGCTAGCAAACGTTGAAGCGACGATTTGGAGAACCGAGAATGCGATAACAAATGTGAATCGGCAGGCGATAAAACGATACAACTGGGAGCGGGTTGGCATAAGTTGGGTGCCTTGATTGGTAAGGATGGCGGTGCTGAGTTGACACAATGTCGCGATCAGCCCCCAAAATCGGCGGGCTTGGGGAATTGGACTTGCCATTATAGAATAATACGGCTCGACAGGTTTTACCGAGCTCACAATAAACTTTCAGGAACGACGCCATTTCCGCTTCAGCCAACCACACGCTTTCTGTGCCCACCCCAAAGTCGCCCGCACCCGTTGATAATCAACTTCCGCCGGTTGACCACGCTCGGATTGAACGCGCCGTCCGCGAAATCCTCATCGCCATCGGCGAAGATCCTGACCGCGATGGCTTGCTAGAAACTCCGGCGCGAGTCGCGCGGATGTACGCGGAGGTCTTTGCGGGGCTGCGAGCGGACCCAGCGAGGCATTTACAGCGAGTTTTCGATGAACGATATGACGAAATTGTGCTGGTTCGCGATATCGAGTTCGCCAGCATGTGCGAGCATCACTTATTACCGTTCACCGGCCGTGTTCATATAGGATATTTGCCCAACGGTAAGGTCGTCGGGTTGAGCAAATTGGCTCGTGTTGTCGAAGATGTTTCAAGACGGCCTCAAGTCCAAGAGCGAATGACCGAAACGATCGCAGACTTGGTGGAAACTGAGCTAGCAGTTCGCGGCGTAGGCGTGGTGATTCAAGCGACGCACGCGTGCATGACGATCCGCGGCGTTCGTCGCTCTGGCAGCCTGTGCGTCACCAGTGCCATGCGCGGTGTCTTCCGCGAAAATGAAGCCAGTCGTCAAGAGATTCTGGGTTTGATCCTCAATCATCAGCGATAAGTCGCCATGCGTCCAAAGCTATCAAGGCGTACGAGTGGATTGTGAATTCTTGACGATTTTCGAGTTTTCCCTCGGGGGCTTAGTCGCATCGTGAGTAAAATTGGGCGGAAATATCCAGCTCGATCTGATTAACTTTCGTGATAGATGTACCGAACTAGCCATCCAAAACCGATCGTCGCAGTGGCTTCCAGAGGTGCTTTCACGATTGTTGAATTGCTTGTTTCCATCACGATCATCTTGGTTTTGGTCGGGCTTCTCCTGCCTTCAATTCAAAACGCGCGAGAAAGCGCTCGGGTCGCTCAGTGCCAAAGCAACCTGCATCAAATCTCGCTTGCCACCGAACTGTTTCACGAAACCTACAAAGCGTATCCGCCGGCCAGGTTTCAGCCACGACCGGACAGCCCAGTGGAGCTGCAATGCGGGGGAGAAGAAGCAACTTGGCTCGTCCGCATCATGCCATTTTTAGAGCAAGTCGCCCGGGCGAAGCAGTGGGATCTTGGTCAATCGTATGCCAGCCATGCCGATGCGGTGCGCAACGGAAACCTTGCGGTGTATTGCTGTCCCTCTCGCCGCACGCTCAAACAAGCCGTTGGTCAGGGAATCGGTGCGACGCCACCAATCGATTGGACACGCCTGCCTTGCGGGTGCGACGTTCCAATCCGCTTTCCGTCTGCGGCAGTGTTGACCGGCGCAGTCGGCGACTATGGCGGAAACCATGGTGATTTGTCACCCGGTTCTTTTGGCTTGCCGACCGATTTCTACTATGGTGGCAATGGAACTGGAATCATCATTTCCAGCCATGCCGATTGCAGAACGGGACGGCCAGGTGACTGGGTCGATCGAATTTCGCATACCAGCGTGACAGACGGGCTGAGCAACACAATTCTGACTGGCGAGATGCACGTGCCGTTGAACAAGTTACGTGAAGCAACTTTTGACGCATTCATCTTTAGCGGCGACGTAGTTTTCAATTCAACTCGCGTTGGCGGTCCGGGGGTGCCAATTGTCTCCGATCCACGCGACCAACTCAATGGATTGGTCTCGTGGGGAAGCTGGCATCTGGGTGGTTGTCAGTTCGCTTTTGCGGACGGGAGCATCCACTTGTTATCCAACACTATCGACACCGAAACACTCAGCTATCTTTGTAATCGATATGACAATCAAGTTTCCCGAGAGACGATTCCGTAGCCTGCCAGCGATCACAAACAGCAGTGCTTCGTGGTCAATGTTTGTTTCTTTGGCGTTGATCCTTCTGGCAAGCGGTTGCTCAGACCAATTGAAGACCTATCCGGTGCAGGGCAAGGTTCTTTTTGAAGACGGATCGCCGGTCCATGTCGGAATTGTTGAACTGAAGTCGAAAGACTTCCCGATTCAGGCGCGTGGTTCGATCGAAAAAGATGGCAGCTTCACACTGACGACATACCAACCTGGCGACGGAGCCGTCGCGGGCAAGCACGCTTGCGTAGTCGTTCAATTTGTCGTTACCGAAGGCATGACGGCACATCGTCCCAGCACAATCGGCGTCGTCGCTCCAAAATTTGCTTCGTATTCAACTTCCGGTTTGCTAGTCGATATCACGACCGATGGAAGCAACCAAATTGAGCTTCGTGTCGACGGAATTCAGAAACAGCAACCCAAAGAGGGCGAAGATCACGCTCACCCGTTTGAGACGAAACATTCGACTGATGACTAAACACATCGAGCGTTTCGACGTGTCTTTAAGTTGTCGAAACTCTTGGAGAGTTTCGCTACATTCAAGCACGACTGAAGCTAGCGAGACGAAACGCGGGTCAGCATTGATCGAGCTTCGACAATCGCCCGTTGCAAGTCGGCATCGTCCAGCTCCTGACGAACGCGGCGAGTATCGCGACGATCGGCCGATCGTTCGCTTGCATCGCCGTTCAAAACCGGCTTGGCGACCAGCACTTCTTGCGATTCTTCGATTGCGGGAAACTCGACATGTGGAATGATTCCGCGTGAACTGATCGCGTACCCGGTCGGCGAAAAGAACTTCGATACGGTCAGCCGCACGCCGCCTTGTCCCACGTCGTTGTGGAAAACACCCTGCACGCTGCCTTTGCCGTACGAGGTTCGACCGACGATCATGCCCCGATTGTTATCACGAATGGCACCAGCGAAAATTTCGCTTGCGCTAGCACTGTCTTCGTCGATCATGACCATCAGCGGCAATCGCGTCGTGCCGGCATAATGAGCAGCGAAGTTGTGGTTTTCGGCACCATTTCGACCGCGTGTGCTGACGATGCCTCCATGCTCGAGAAAGCGATCAGAAATATCGACCGCAGCGTCGAGCAGGCCGCCAGGGTTGCGTCGCAAATCGATGACCAACATTCTCATGCCTTGGTTCGTTAAATCGATCAACGCGGTATCGACTTCTGAGGCGGTGGTTTTCTGGAAGTTCGTAATGCGGAAGTAGCCAATGCCTTGTGTCGCGTCGGCAATTTTGACGTCGGTCACACTGGGGACTTCGATTCGACGTCGCACGATTACTCGGGATTGCACCGATCCGTCGTTGCGTTCAAATTGCAGCGTGACTTTGCTAAATTCTGGACCACGCAACAAGTCGGCTGCTCGCTTGGCGCCGATGTCTAATACGCGGTAGTTGTCGATTTGAACAATCCGGTCGCCGCTCAGCAAACCGCCCTCGGAAGCTGGTCCACCATTGAAGACTTCGACAATTTCCAGATCGGATTTGTCAGCCCACAGTTCGACTCCGATGCCGATCAAGTTCCCTTCGATCTGTGACATTATTTCGTTGTACTCGCCAGCGGTCAAAAACGCCGAGTATGGGTCAAGCATTCCGATTGCACCGGCGATGTATTCATAAACAACAGCGGTCGGATTAGCCCCGATCTCGCGGGCGGCCTGATTGGCGATGTTCAACACCAACGCTTGTGCCTCGCGAACGGATCCGACGGGCCGGTTTACGATGCTTCGGTGAGCAGACGTACGGAAGGCCTCGATCTTCTCAGTCGGCACGTGGCTGACGTTTTGAGTCAAAAAATCTGGCTCAGTCAACGCGACTTCGAGAAACACAGTACCATTTCGCAGCAAGTTCGGCAGACTGATTGGATCGACATAGTAGAGCTCAAGTTTGCCGAGGATTTCTGCGTACAACGTGAGTGCCGATTGAGTGTTTGTTCGATCAACAGTGTTGATAAACGATTGGTCGGTGTATCGTCGCCAAATGTCGTAATGGATCCGAACGATTTGAAGCCGTCGATTGGCATCTTCAGAATCTGGGTATTTGCGATGAAGCTTCTCGTAGTGATTGATCGCTTCCTGCCATCGCTGTTGAATTTCCAGCTCGCGTCCATGCGAAAGAGCTTCTTCCAGTTTCAATGGTTCAATGGATTTAACTTCGCTCTGTGCGACTGCGATTGCGGATCGGTCAACGATCGCAAATTGCAGCGTCCATGCGAGTGCAACCATGCACCCTAACAGCTTCCTCGGCATACTTACGCTTCCAGATTGGCAAGTGGGCAGTTTCCTCCGGTCCAGTTGGATGTCGTTGGAGCGACAACTGGACCCGAGTCCGCATTTCGCGAAAACCGCTCGCGACCGAAATTTCGGCGACGGCAGACGGTCTCCCTAGCGGAGTATAGGTCACGAATTTTGCTCGGTCAAAAATCGACACCACAAGTTTTGGCAAACTGTCCTAAGCCGCGCGATACATTCGACACAGTTGTTGCGTCAAATGTGAAACGCGAAATTTCGGCGGGAGCAATTTGTTTGATACAATCACGACGCAGGGCAGACCGCTCGGCAACGAAGCTGAGCGATTCGGGGGCTGGACGCGAACAAGTGAGAGACTTCTGACAGCGAATCGGCATGCACGAGATTGTGCCCGTCAAGTCGCTTTGCGCGTCCTGCGCAAACTGGGATGGCAACCAATAAAAGCCAGCAAAATGATTGATCTGCGGCCATTTTTCGGCTGAACACATCAGCTTCCAGTGAATTCTACGCGGCAGCTTGAAGTCGGGCAAGTCGGAGTACCAAAGAATCAATTCCGCCAACACAAGGAAGCTGTTCCGAAGCGAGCGTTCCGCATATCTTAACGGAGGGACAACGAACAATCCGTACGACCGGCACTTTCGGAACACGATTTGCGGTTATGGGCAGTTGTGTCTACGCCAGAACAGTTTTCGCAAAGGTTATAAGTCATGTCAGCCTCCCAATCCAATTTCACGTCATTGGCCAGCCGACACCGCTGGTTGCTAGCCGCTATCGCCATTTGTTGGCCGCTATCGACGACCGCAAACGCCCAACTCGGTGCAGGCCGAACAACCGGTGGGCTCGGCGCTGGACGCAGCACATCGCCAGCTCCAGCGGGGCCGGCGTCCAATGGTCAGAACTTGGGCGGTGCCAATTTAGGTGGTGGAAATAACAATGCGATGAACCGAAACCCTGGAAATGCAGGGCGAGCTAGCACTTCATACTATGACGACCGTTCGTTGCCAGCGATCGATCCAATGCTGCAACGCAACCCGATCTCGACTCGAAATGCCGCCCGCAGCACCACAGTCGATGTTTCAGGCAATGATACAGAAAACAACGGTAACGTTGGCGGTGGAGGTAGCGGTTCGAGCTATCGTCCACCACGCGGTGACGGAAACCGACCGCGCCGTGGACCGTGGGGCTATTACAATCCAGGCTACGTGCCGTTCTTCTATGACTACTACAGCTACAACCCATACTATTATTACAATTACGGGCCAAGCAACGTTGTAACTTCCGTCCCTCTAGGCGGCGGCAACAATGGCGGATTCTACCAATACCAGGACAGCAACAACGACGGATTTTATGATCGCTACTCGCGTTTCCCGGATCGTGATAACGACGGCGTTTCGGACCAAGTCGAAGAGTACGTTTTTGAAAATGCAGTCCAACAAGCAACTGATCGATTGGCGGCGGAGCTAGAGAAAGATCGGGAGAAAGCTGCGTTGAGAGAAGACCGAAAAGGTAAAGGCGTTTCGATCTCTGGCGGACTTTCAAACACCGGCGATGCGACGCCACGACCGAAACGCTATTCAATGCAAGGTACGATCTTGGACACCAAAACTGCGATGGTCAATGATCGTGAACACGGAGTGATCCAGGTGCGAACCAACAGCGGTGAGACAATCGCGGTCGATGTCGGACCCAGCAATCAACCGGCGGTTCGCGAGTTGATTCAAGGGCTTTCCGTTTCGGTCGTCGGACTTATGCAACCGATCGGCGAACAGGAGATTTTATTTGCAGACGAGTTGCTCTTTCGCAATCAACGCATCGTCGTCGATCGTCGAAATGATCCAATCCAAGCAGTTGTGCTGGATTTCTCCCGCGCCCCAGTGCGTGATGCAGAACATACGATGGCGGTCGTCGACGCCGATGGCATTCGGCAACTAGTCGATCTAGGACGATCAACGCCCGAAGAGATGGAGTTGACGATTGGAGCGATCGTGACGGTGCGGGGCGTTCCCGTGCGGACAAAAGACTATGACGTTTTTGTCGTTGATGATCTGAGCGTCGATGGAAAACCAACTCCAATTGTGCGTTAACGATAGCAACATTTAGTTTGCAAGATTAGCCGTTGAGCGTTAGCTCCGGTTTTACCTTTAACAACCTGGGCTAACGGACATTGGCTTGTATTTGTAGCTTCGGAAATGAATTTGCCCTGATGCGTCAGGGCGGTTTAATGCTCTGGGTTCTAATGTTATGTTAGAAGCATCTTAGAACGAAAAGACTTTAATCATTGTGAGGTACCTATGACCAACGCGTTGCAATCGCTGATTGACACCGGAACGAAACTTTATCTTGATTCGGTCGAACCCGAATTGGTTCGTAAAAATATTGAGTGGGGCGCAGTCGGTGCTACGAGTAATCCGATCATTATCGCGGACTTGATCAAACGTGGTGCTTATGATGACAAGATTCAGCAGCTTATCGCATCCGGCAAAAATGATCACGACATCTGCTGGACAATCAACGATGAAATAGTCCAAGCGGCTCAAGACGCGTTCCTGCCCATTTGGAAATCGACCAAAGGCAACGCCGGTTGGGTTAGCTTCGAGATTGATCCAATTATCGAAGACGTCGAAGCTGACATGCCTCACGCGGATCGTGTTAATGCGTATGTCGAACTGGGGCGAAAGTGGTCATCAGGTCACCAAAATCGGATGATCAAAGTTCCCGCGACGTCGGCCGGAATTGAAGCAGTCGAGCACTTGGCCGCTGGCGGTGTGACTTTGAACGTCACGTTGATCTTCAGTGAACGACAGTATTTGGCGGCGCGCGATAGCGTCTGGGCCGGTGCGAAAAAAAGATCAACTCTGGATCATTTTAAGAGTGTCTACAGCATCTTCATCTCGCGGATTGATCAATACACGGCCAAGCACTGTTCACAACTAAGCGCGGCGGCTCAAGGTGAGTATGGCATCTTGAACGCGAAGCGACTTTTCGCGATTAACCGGGAATTTTGGGCAGGTCAAAAACTGTCACTCGATCAGGAAATCATCTTTGCAAGTACTGGCACCAAGAACGCGTCCGACCCAGCTTGGAAGTACGTTGCGGCTTTGGCAGGTTCCGATATCCAGACCAATCCGCCAGCGACCAATGACGCCGTCGCAGCTAGTGGGCTGACGTTTGTGAGCCGCGTTTTCGAGTTGCCATCCAAGGCAATACAGGACGAATTGGATGCGGCGGTCGATGTCAATCACATGGAGCAGACGCTAATGAGCGAGGGACTCGACAAATTCGCGACGCCTCAGAAACAGTTGCTCGCGACTGTCAAAGAAGCTCGCCAGCAATTGCAGACGAGCTAACTGTCGAAGTTGTCCTAAATAACGCAACGACATAATAATCTTGCCCTTCCTTGTCTGCTCTTTTCCCAAGAGTAGCTAGGCGAAGGGGCGAGAATCTTTGCGTGCTGCTTTCGCTAGGCGATCGCTTCTTGCCAGAATTGTTTGGCGCCGTGATGCAAACGTGCGCCAACTTGCGTGATCACCTTCATGCACAAAAAGTTTGCCGCGCGGGCCGATTGCTGCGGCGTGAAGCCATTCGAAATGCCGTACATAAAGGCGCCAGAAAACATGTCGCCGGCGCCTGTCAAATCCTTCGGCTGGCATTTCACCGCAGGCTCGTGGAATTCTTCGTCACCGAATCGTACAAAACCGCCATTGGGTCCGTCGGTTACGACGCAATTCGGAACGATCTTCGCAAGTGCAGCAAAGGCGGACGCTGTATCTTCGCAACCGGTGATCGCCATCGATTCAGGTCCATTGGCGAACAACAAGTCGGTTGACTTCAATGCTTCGGCAAACGGCCCGCCGAAGACCTGTGGGATGAAAGCATCTGAGCAAGTGATCGCGATTTTCGTTCCCGATTTTTTGGCCGCTTCGATCGCGGCGATGATCGCCATTTGGCCGGTTTCTGGATTGGCGAAAACATAACCTTCGATGAACAGCCATTCCGAATTCGCGATCCGTTGTGTATCGACGTGCTTGGCCGCTAGCTTACTTGAAACAGCCAAGCAGGTCCGCATGGTTCGTTCCGCATCTGGCGTAATAATTGCGACACACGTTCCGGTTGTCTCGCCGACTTCGACAGGGTTTCCCAGGTCGATTTGCAACTGCGAAAATTCTTCGGCATAGTGCAAGCCGTATCGATCATCGCCGACGCAACCGATGAAAGCCGCTGATCCGCCGAGCTGAGAAATCGCGATTGTCGAATTGGCGACCGAACCACCGCTGGCAAGTTTTAACGAATGGGTCGAGCGTTCAAATTTTTGCAACAGCTCGATTTGCTCGGCATGTTCGACCAACCGCATCGTACCTCGTTCGAAATCAAGTTTGCCAAATTCGTCCTCATTGAGGTCGAGGAAAATATCGACGATCGCGTTACCAAGCCCGCAGACGTTAAATTCGCGTTTCATGAAGTCATTCTTGCTAGGGTGATTGTTGTAAAACCGGAGTATGGTAGCAGCTTTCAAAGCTCTGGCGAATAGTCCAGCCTCGAATATGGCCACAGCTTTGTCGCCAACAAACTTTTTTTGCCGGGGTGATTGTTTGCCGAAGGTGATGAGTCACAATGGCAGCAATATCCGCTTGTGTTGTTGGCCTGAGAGGCGTCCGTGCCAACTTGTCGGCAAAGCGCTGATTCCAAACTTTTTGACAAAGTAGACGACGTATGATCCAAGTCAACCTGAAGAAACTCATCGACCGCCTCAACCCAACTTGCAAAAGGACGCTCGAAGCCGCCGCTGGACTGTGCCTTTCAAGGACAAACTACAACGTCGAAATTGAACATTGGTTTGCAAAATTACTCGAAACCAATTCGACCGATGTCATCGCAGTCTTGAACGCGTTCGACGTCGATTTGTCGCAACTGCAACGCGATATCACCCGGGCGATCGACAAGTTCAAAACGGGGAACGCGAAACCGCCCGCGCTGAGCCCTGATGTTGTTCAGTGGGTTCGCGAAGCTTGGGTGCTCGCTGGCGTCGAATATTCCGCCAACATGGTCAGCACCGGGCATTTGCTCTGCGCGTTGCTAGGCAGCGAAGAATTGTCGCGGCAAGTCATCAGCACCTCCAAAGAACTAGAAAAGATCTCGGTCGAATCGCTGAGAAAAAACATGTGGCAGATTACTGCCGATACAGAAGAAAGTCGCGACACGCCGATGGCCAGCAGCGACGCCGCGACACCGGGCAAACCTGGCCAACCGACCGGTGGTCCCAGCCGCACGCCTTCGCTCGATCAGTTCACGATCGATTTGACCGCTCGCGCCAAGTCAGGCAAGATCGATCCGGTGCTTGGTCGCGACGGAGAAATTCGCCAAATCATCGACATCCTCACGCGTCGTCGCCAAAACAATCCGATTTTGACTGGCGAAGCGGGCGTTGGCAAAACAGCAGTCGTTGAAGGTTTTGCGTTGCGGATTGCTGCCGGTGACGTGCCGCCAGCGTTGAAGGACGTGGCTGTTCGAACGTTGGATTTAGGTCTGCTGCAAGCCGGCGCGGGCGTAAAGGGCGAATTTGAAAATCGACTCAAGTCGGTCATCGAAGAAGTCAAAGCGTCGGCCAAACCGATCATCATGTTCATTGACGAAGCCCATACGCTGATCGGTGCTGGCGGATCGGCTGGTCAAGGCGACGCGGCTAACTTGCTCAAGCCGGCCTTGGCCCGTGGCGAGCTGCGAACGATCGCTGCGACGACCTGGGCAGAGTACAAAAAGTATTTTGAGAAGGACGCCGCACTGGCGCGACGTTTCCAAGTCGTCAAGGTTGAAGAGCCTTCCGAAGCGGTTGCGATCGAGATGATCCGCGGGCTGACCGATACACTAGAAGAACATCACAAAGTTCGCATTCTCGATGAAGCGATTGTGGATGCAGTCAAGCTGTCCAATCGATACATCAGCGGTCGTCAATTGCCTGACAAAGCGGTCAGCTTGATCGATACAACGTGCGCAAGAATCGGCATCAGCCAATCGTCAACGCCGCCGGCTTTGGAAGACGTTCGACGACGAATCGACCAACTGACCGTGGCCGCAGACATTCTCGAGCGCGAATCAATGACGGGCTCGGACCACAAGGTTCGCGTCGGTGAAATCGAAGTCGAACGGGCTGCGATGGATGAACAATTGAAAGTCCTGCAAGATCGCTGGTCTAAAGAATGCGAACTGGTCAAGTCGATCCAGGAGTTGAGCCAAACGCTGGAAGGACCTAGAAAAGTCAAAGCCGACGCGAAAGCCAAGCCTACTGACAAGGCGGCTGGCAAAGAACCAGCGACTGCACCGGAGTCTGAAGCTGCACCGGTTGAACTGACTGCCGAAGAGCGAATGACGAAGTTAACCGAGCTGAAAACCAAACGCGACGAGTTGCACAAATTACAGGGTGAGTCACCATTGGTTCATCCTTGCGTCGATTCGCAAGCCGTCGCGGAGACTGTTGCCGCGTGGACCGGCATTCCGGTTGGTCGGATGGTCGCTGACGAAATTAATACGGTGCTGAACCTCAAGAACTTGATGGAAAAACAGATCGTCGGCCAATCGCATGCGCTCGAACGCATCGCTCAATCGATCCGAACTTCACGCGCTCAATTGTCCGATCCACGATGCCCGATCGGCGTCTTCTTGTTAGCCGGCACCAGCGGCGTTGGCAAAACGGAAACCGCGATCACGTTGGCTCAGTTACTTTACGGCGGTGAGCAAAATATGACCGTCATCAACATGTCGGAATTCAAGGAAGAGCACAAAGTTTCCTTGCTGATGGGTTCACCGCCTGGCTATGTCGGCTATGGCGAAGGTGGCGTGCTGACCGAAGCGGTTCGCCGAAAACCTTACAGCGTCGTGTTGCTCGACGAGATGGAAAAAGCTCATCCAGGCGTGCAGGATATTTTCTATCAAGTCTTTGACAAAGGCATGATGAAGGACGGCGAGGGACGCGATATCGACTTCAAGAATACCGTCATTCTTATGACGTCTAACGCAGGGACCGACTTAATCAAGAGCCTTTGTAGCGACCCAGAGACCGCGCCGGAGCCAGACGCATTTGTCGAAGCAATTTTCCCCGAGTTGCTTAAGACATTCAAACCTGCGTTCTTAGGTCGCGTGTCGATTGTTCCTTATTATCCGCTCAGCGATGAAGTCTTGCGGCGGATCGTCGAATTGAAGCTCGGAAAGGTCGCCAAGCGGGTCCGCGAGAATTATCGCGCCAGCTTTGTGTATGGTCCCGAGTTAATCGAGACGATTGCTGCCCGCTGTACCGAAGTAGACACCGGCGCGAGAAATGTTGATCACATTTTGACTAAGACATTGCTGCCAGAAATGTCCGCTGAGTTCCTCTCCTATCTCGCTGAAGGAAAAGAAATCAAGAGCGTCGTCCTATCGCTCGACGAAAACAAAGCCTTCAAGTACGAGATCAACTAGTTCGTAGCCTCGGCTCATGAAATGTCGACGGATGCGCAGAAGATGCGTTTTTTCGTTAACGCTTCGGAGATTGCTATGATCGTAGCCAAAAATTGGCCGGAGGCGCAAACTTGATTTGCCGGTGGGTGTGAGCCACCGACTCTCAAATGTTCGGTTCACGCCGCAAAAAGAGGGAAAGAGTCTCAGGGGCACTATGTCTGGTCGTTCGTCTTGCCCATGAGAAAATGCGTCGTCCGACTACCATCAGTTTCTAAATCGAAAGCCAGCCCACAAAATCCGCGATTGTATGTGCGATAGCTAGCGGCCAAAGCGAACGTATTTCCGAAAATACGATGCCATAGATGACACCCATTGCGGCGATCCCAAACATTGAAGCGACGCCTTGATAGTAGTGATAGGAAGCGAATAAGCACGTTGAAATCAGAATCGCCGCGCCGGTTGATGATAGGTAACTTTCAATCTTAGAAAACAAGTAACCACGAATAACCAGTTCCTCGGCAAACCCGTTGCAACAACTCGCTAAGAATAAAAGCGGTAAGGCAAACGAACCATTCGGTCGGCTTATCACCTCGGCAGCATCAATTTCCGGTATCGAGCTTGCTCGCATGAACAACACGACAAAAACGTATGCAAAGTTGCTGAAAATCCATAGACCTAGCGCGATCAGAATATCACGTCGCCACGAAAATCTGACCAAACCAATACTTTTCCAATCGCTCCCGCAGATATAGACGATGTATAGAATCGGCAGTGTGACTTGTAGCGATCGAACGATCAGCGACGAAGCATCATAAAGAAAGGTGATTTCGGAAGACCAAGAAAATAATGCCCGATGAAAATCTGGCAACACGGCTAGACAGACAATAGTCACAATGCCAAACAAAATTGTTGATCGGCGAAGTTCTATTGGCGAATCGCTTGGTTTACCGGTCGGCTCGCTTGCCGTTATTGTCGATTCCGGCTGCGAGGTTGTTTTTTCGATCGGCCCGCTCACTTGATGCCTCCGTTGACCTCCGGCTATTCAAAGCTAGTGTAATTGGGACGCAAGTTTCGGGGAAAGATCCCAATACAAATTGTCTTGAACGAAACGAAATATTCTTTCTCTAGTCGCGGACTTGGATCTAGGCGAGCCTTGAACCTTTACCGACGGAAGTTGCCGCAGATGCCCAGACCGCGACCGAGGTACGCAACGCACAATAGCTTCGCGGCCACGAACATCCAAACCGTCAGCTTGGGGGCGTGCGCAAAACAGTCGGCCAACTCGCGACGCAGAACGCTCAGCTCACAAGGTTGGTCCAATCGGTTTTGCTCTCGATAGATAACCGGCCAGACTGCTCCCCACGTCTTACGAAACCAGAGCTTCGTTTCCAATTTCTTGTTTTCCATCACCGATTGATGCAGCGCGACCAAACTAGGGACCGACTGAATCCAAGATCGGTCAGACGCGATCGTCGTATGCGGTAGCGACTTGGGCAGCAAGTTTTGTTCGCCGCTGATGATCGCGGAAATCAATTTTTCGATCGTTTCGTTTAGGTCTGGTCGATCCGTTTCGAACGCTTCGTCAAATTTCCGCTCAATCCAGTCGGCCTTTTCAAAGCGGACCTTCCAAGCTTCGCGATCCCACGTCGCGGTGCATTCTAATTGCAGAGTCATTCCGCCATCGCCGGTGTCGGCTGATGAGGAACGGCGTTGTCGTACCGCTTCTTTGCGAACCAGTCCCGCCCACTCGCTGGCCGTCGTGGTTGCCGTCAGTTTGAAATCGCCTGCTACCAAGCCAAGCGATTGACTCCACGATTCTAGATCGTTGACCTTTTGATTGGCTGCGTCCGATAATTCGAATGTGAACATCTCGTCGCCGTCGAATCGCCACTGCGATTGCGCAGTCGGAGCGAGCCGCAGCAATTCAACGAGACCAGATTCCTGGCAATAGCTCCATAATCGTTGAGCTGATTCGGTTTGAATCGCTTCGTCGCGTGCCTGACTGACATTATCGATGTCAGTCATATGCGGCTTAATCAATCGAGCCGCCGGTGATTGAACGGCCAGCGTCAAAGCTTGCAGCCAATTTTCGGTGAACATTTTGGTACTGATGGTTTTGTCGCTCGTCGGGGGCATTGTTTTTAACGCTTGTTGAAATAAGGTCGTTGGCATACGGTTTAGGCAATGCATGCGGACAACCTAAATCCGATCCGTTACCGCATCTCGCAACGACGCGGCACAGTGACGAGCTTAAAGCGAATTGCGGGTTGCTTCTAGGTGGCAGAGCATTCGAATTATTTGCAACATCGATTTGGTTGCCGTTGCAATTATCGCCAATTGAACCTTTCTTTCAGCAATTCAGACGCTATCACTTACCAACCGACCATTGACGAGCTGACTGGCGTTGCGGCCACTGCGCTGATCCCGTTGGCTTGTCGCGCGGTGACTGAATTGCTTCCCGAGCGATCGGGTACCTTGCAAACCTTCAGCGACCCCGTCGCCTTAGCCGTTGCGAACCGGCTGGGTGTTGACTTGAAACGGTTCGGCGGCAGCCATGCAACTCGGCAGGCTTTAGTGCGGCGCAGTCATTGGTTTGATCGACAAATTCTCGATTTTGTTGCCCAGCATTCAGCAGCCCAGCAACTGATAACGATCGTCAATTTCGCTAGCGGTTTCGACAGCGGTTTCAGCCGATTGGCCAATCGTTTGCCACCGAGTGTCCAGTGGATCGATTCCGATTTGCCGATAATAAATTCGATCAAGCAAAACGTGTTCCCTTCTGACCCGCGACATCGATTCGTCGATTTCGATCTCCGCCAACCGCTTACGGAATTAGAAGCAGCGATCGACCGTCCATCTGTCGCGACGCTGTATATGGCCGAAGGTATTTTGATGTACCTGCCGCCATCGGATGTCCATCTCTGGCTTGGAAACATCGCATCGACTGGCGCGGCGGACCAATCTCGGCAAGTGCTGTTCGATTGGTGCTCGCCTTTGCTGAATCGATTCTCACGATGGCATCCGGGATTTCGACATGCACGGCTGCGCGACGTGTGTTTTGATTGGTCTATCCGAGATTCGTGCGAGATTCAAACCAGTTACCCGACCTTACATTTAATGACAAGCGAGGACCCAATCTATCCGCATCTCAGCCTTGCGACGTTGTTGCTTTCGAAGGCGTACTGTCGTTGGACGGGACGAAAATCGATTTACGGCTGTGCCAGACTCCGCGTCGAGCCAGCATGACAACCATTTGTTAACGATCGTCGAAAGCGAAAATTTTGCGAAGTTTCTAGTTGGCCGCTCGCTTTGATCCGCGGACTAACTCGGTTATGTTCCACAGAAATTTTTTTTCAATTCAACGGTAGAATGACGAAAAAGTCGACTGTATCGGTAACGGGACGCAAAACCGCCTAAACTTACGCTTGCGGAAACTCGACTTGCGGCATTGTTAAGGCTATCATGCATCATGCGGCTTTCCGCGAGTCTTGCTTGTCCATGGAGAAATCGATTGATTGCTCCATCGATCTCATCGCGGGTTGGCTTGTGCGTCGTGCGATACTTCGCAGCTTGCAGCGTTTTCGTCCCGCCGTTTTAAGTGCGGCCAACTTCTTAGATGGTGAAAAGTTCAGATGCCAATTTCGCGCGGAAACATCGACCGTTCAACTCAATTCGGCTCCAGTCTTGTGGCGAGCGGACGTAGGTCCCGAACCAAGCGCATCATGGCTTTTACGTTGATCGAGCTGTTGGTTGTAATCGCGATCATCGGTGTCCTGACTGCTTTAATTGTTCCGGCTGTTCAGCGAGCGCGGGAAAGCGGACGTTCGATTGCTTGTCAAAGCAACTTGCGGCAGTGGAGTTTTGCGGTTTTGGAATATGAATCGACATTTCGGAAACTTCCCGCCTCGACCGTACTCGATTTTAAACGCATACCAGTTTCATCCAATCCGGGCTGGAGTATCCACTCGCGATTGCTTGGTTTTGTCGAACAAAAACCGTTGGCTGATAAAATCGATATGGCATTGCCTTGGGACTACACCGACACTGCTTTGTTGCGAGATAATGCTCGATTGGTTAATAACGTTTTTATCCCCATAATGCACTGCCCCAGCGACCCGTTATCGCGCCAATATCGCGATCTCGGGGTTGGACGACCACGCTTAAGCCCTAACAACTACGGCTTCAATATGGGTGTCTGGTTTGTTTTCGATCCAGCGAACAATTCGACTGGCAATGGTGTATTTGCGCCAAACAAGTTCTTGCCAATTTCGACAATCATCGATGGAACCGCAAATACATTGTGTGTCGCTGACGTGAAAACGCACATGCCTTATCTTCGTAACGGTGGAAATCCAACAGCAACCGTTCCAACGACCCCCGAAGCGTTAATCGCACTGGCTAGCGGATCTCAGTTCAAGGAGACCGGACATACCGAATGGCCGGACGGTCGAGTTCATCACACCGGATTTACAGCGACCTTCCCTCCAAATAAAAAGGTGCTCTACCAATCAGGCGGTCGCGACTACGATGTTGATTACATTTCGTGGCAAGAAGGTTTGAACAACGCCAGCGGCCAACCATCGTTTGCGGCCGTAACAGCTCGATCTTTCCACACCGGATTGATCAACGTTGCCATGGTTGACGGTTCGATTCACTCGGTCAATGAAGCGATCGATAACATCACCTGGCACGCGGTAGCCACTCGCGATGGCCGCGAAAACAAAAATCTGCCAACCAACTAAGCCGCATCGGCAAATATCTCAAACAACCCGATCAGCTGATGTGCGCTCACGTTTATCAGACATGAAAGTTGTTTCGCGCTATCGACGTGCCCTAGTAAAACTGGTACGCCGCGACACAGGCCGCTCTCACACAAAAAATGTTCGAGGGAAGAATGTTTTTGAAGGTCATTGCGTAACTGCCGAATTTGGTTCTTGCACGCCTAACCTCCAGCTTACCAAGTGAAGCAAAAGTCCTATCGTCTATCAACCTTTTTCTTTGTCGCCGAGATCTTACTTGGTGCTATGCCTCGACCGCCAATGAGCGGACAGCGGACTCGCTGCGTGAGCGGCAAGATACTAGCCGCCGGTTGAAGCGGCAAAACCCGCGGAAACCGCCTTGCGGCTCACGACAAAGTGACGCTGTTCAGTTAGGCGTTGTCAGAACTGAAGCCTGACAACATCTTTTAAACCGATTGTGAATCACGAATCGACGGAAAAGTGGTGATCTGTTTACTAAACTGCCAAGCGCCGCGACCGAGTCGAAAGCCGATAATAATCGGTCAAGCAAGTTAGTATTCTTAGGCAGCGACTTCATTCTGCAACGGTTCAATTTTAAGTATGTTCCTGCGATTAACGACGGTGAGATTGTGTTTGTCTTTTAAAAAGAAACGACTAAAGAAGACCGGCTCAATTCACTTTAGAAAGTTCCTCATAACGCAGTTTGAGTAGACGCTTCATTCAAACATCGCGACCACTTGAAACAGCTTAGACGGATTCATAATTCTAACGAATCTTTCGTGAACGGTTTGGACTAAGCTGGCTCGGGTAGCGAGTCGTAAGCGCGGGTAAGTGCTTTTGGGTCGTCTGGAATCGCGATATTTCCGATAAGTTCGTCACACAATGTGGCGACGACAATTGCTGCTGTCGTGTCGCACGCTTGCAGTCCGTAAGAATATGGACGAATACCCGTTGCATGAGGGAAAGCGATGTCGAAGATGCGAGGATTTGCCTGCCCGTCTTTTCCAACCAGGCGGTAGTAGCCGTCGATCAAGATTCCGCCGAGCTTTAGACTCACAAACCGCTCGTTTGATACAACGTTGTGTTTTAATTTGTTGGCCAGTTCATTCGTAAATCCTCGATCGCGGAAGCGGGCCGTTGCTTCTAAGACTGTTCCGAAATCGACCAGACTTTTGAATGGGAACTGATCCAGTGACACCTTCCCTTGTCCGGTGCAGTCGATAAACATCGAGTACGTTCGCTCCGATATTTGTCCGTCGTCGTCAATTTCAATTAGAGTCTTGCCGCCCGTTTTCTGTTTAACGGTTACGCGTCCTGGGACCAATTCCAAGCATCCTGCGGATGACAAAGCCAGCAGTGTCTCGGCCGACTGAAGCGGCATGGCGGCGATGACATTCATCAGAAACGGAACGATCTTTTCTCGATAGGTCAACACATCTTCGGCGTACAACCATTCGAAGTGAAAGTTGAGCGTAAATATCAAGTCGTCAAGGACTTCTTTCCAGTGAATGGGCTTCCCTCGATAGACTGATCGCTTGGCCTCTGGCATTTCAGCTCTCATGCCGGCAAACGGATCCTCATACTCGTGCTCGCTAGTCATCTGATCAACGAAATCCTCGATTGAATAGCCCGATTCCTTGAGCCGGTCAACAACTTCAGGTCGTTCGTCTTTCGCGAATGCCTTACAGAGTGCGGGACGACAAACTTCATCAAAGTAGTCAGCCAACGACAACCCGCCTTGCGAATCTCGAAGCTGCAACATTTGCTCGCGGCTCGCGTGTCGATAGATCTCCCGAAATTCTTCCGCTTGTTCGTATTGCAAGTGCGGCAGCCAGCCGTTCGAGGAGTGCATTACTATTTGAAAATCAGATGCCTGTTGATCGCGATGGTAAACTAATCGACCGTCGACGCGCTCGAATCGACCATGACGATGAGATAGAGAAGCAACGACATCGAATGCGCTAAGCGACGATCCCAAGGTTCCGATCGTGAAGTTATGGACCGTTCCAGATTCGGGAATCAACTTATGCATTGGCCATGGCGACGCATAATATCCGGATTGGGGTTCATCGCTCTCTTGAAAGGCGTGCCCGGTTGCAATCACTAGCCGATCGAAGTCCATTTTTTCGCCTCCCGCCGTCACGACATAAACGCGATTCTCGCCGGGTGAATCAATGACGTCTCGAACGTCGCAGTTTGAATGTTCGATGACTGGAATCCCAGTCTGGGCGAGTGATTTGACAATTGATTGATATTGAGCCGAAAAATACTCGCCCAGCGTCAAACGGCTGTACATTCGGCCATCATCGATCTCTTTTCGTTCAATGCGATGTGACTTCAGCCAAGTATCGTCAAGGGAAGCCAGCCAAGTGACGAGCGATTGATCGAGCGAAGGTATCTCGGCCGACGATATATTGCACATGTTGTAGTGGTCGGTCGTCTTGCGGTTGTAGGGCATGCCGGTACCGAGCTGAGAATCGCGTTCAAAGATGTGAATCGCACTGATTTCTTCACCCAGTCGTTCGCGATTCGCGCGGACATGCTTGAGCACGAAAATCGCCGAAGCGCCTGATCCAATAATTGCAACTTTTGATTTCGAATTCATCTGGCGCCTGACTCCTGCTTTTAATTCAACCAATTGGCACATTGCGTGCTTAGACGCAGACGTTATGGCAAATCACGAGCCAAATAGTTCGAACGTTTTCGAAGCGATTGAAGCGATTGAAATAGTTCAAATCTTCGTTTCCTCCGGTCACGCTTACTGGACCAAGGATAAGTCTGCGCTGTCGAAATTTGCGATGCGAGAATTAAGCGAGGTTGAGTGCATCGCCGGTCGAGGGTTACGCGGTGACCGCTACTGTGATGGAAGGCTGCATCGCAAAGGTCAAGTCACCTTGATACACGAACGAGCGATCCAAGAGATTAGAGATGCGTTTCAGTTGGGTACGATTCCGGCTGAGAATTTCCGAAGGAACTTGGTCGTTCGAGGCGTGGAGCTAGACAAGCTTCTCCATAAACGTTTTGAGATTGATGGCGTGCTCTTCGAAGGCTCTCAAGAGTGTAAGCCATGCCAATGGATGGACCGCGTCATTGCACCGGGCGCTATGGAATTCATGCGAGAAAACTATCGTGGTGGTTTGCGAGCTAAAATTTTGACTGATGGCATAATAAAGTCGAAAGCGAGATCGTCTTAGTTAACCAAATTCAATGGCGCAAGCACAAGTTTATCGACTGCTAAGCTTGAGTCGAGCTTGCCGAGTTTCTAAAGTTCACTGATAATATTCAAGAGCATTGATCAGCCAAAGTGCTGGAAAAATGCGTGGCGCGTGCAGTTGGCTTGGATGACAATGTCTTCCAGATTTGTGATCTTCTGTCCTTGGAACTGAATTTGCAACGAGTGCCATCAAACTGCGGTTTGAGGAGCGCTTAAATTCGTTAAGTTGCACCAAGCGAACTGCGATGTAACAGCGGAGGTGCTGGGATGTCTGGCAATGTTATAAGTCATGATTCGCAATTAAACGAAATTCCCGAATTGGTCGATGGCGCGATCCAATCCACAAGTCTGCTGCCGATAATAGGCATTGGGGCATCCGCCGGTGGGCTGTCTGCACTTGAGACGCTATTCGAGCAAATCCCTTCCGATACTTCGGCTGCATTTGTCGTGATCCAGCATCTTTCGCCAGACTACCAAAGTCACATGGCAGAGCTACTGAGTCGTCGCACTTCGATGAAGACCGTCGAGATGAGTGAAGGGGTTACACCTCAACCCAACACGATCTACTTGCTGCCGCCGGGCAAGCATGTAGAGATTGAAGGTGATCATCTGAATTTGCTTGATCGCGCACCCAGTGGCGATTTAAATTTGCCGATCGATCGCTTCTTTCAATCGTTGGCCAGACAAGTAAATCGACGATTCGCTTCTGTAGTACTGTCCGGCACTGGAAGCGACGGCAGCGTCGGAGTTCAAGACGTAGCAAGGCGTGGAGGTCTGGTTCTCTGCCAAGATGAAGATTCAGCTCAATTCAACGGTATGCCGCTCAACGCGATTAAAACGCAAGCGGTACACGTTGTTGGTACGGTGCCTGAGATAGCCGAGTCGCTGGCCAGTTATATCCGCGGAGCGTCGATTGACGAGGTCGTAGCGCAGTCTTCGCCGACGATCGATCGAAATGATCTTGCGCCGATTTACGAACTGCTTGAAGCATCGACCGGGGTCGATTTTCATTCTTACAAACACGGGACATTTTCACGTCGCTTGTCCCGGAGAATGTTGCTGCGAGACGCGGAACAATTGCACGATTATGTCGGCATCCTTCAGCGTGATCCAGCAGAAGTTGCAAAGCTGAATGATGATTTGCTGATTGGCGTCACTCGATTCTTTCGTGATCCTGATGGATATCAACGTTTGTGCAATCGCGTTATTCGTCCGGCTGTACGTGGCAAGGTCGCTGGCGATGAGTTGCGCGTTTGGGTGGCTGGATGTGCCACCGGCCAAGAAGCTTATTCGATTGCGATGTTGCTGCATTCCGAAAAGGAAAAACATGGCGTCGAATTCACGATCAAAATCTTTGCAACAGACGTTCATCCGGACGCGATTCGTTTCGCTCAGCGTGGTGTCTATCCAAACGAATCTATGGCAGAGATTCCAAAAGAGTTTCGAGACAAGTTCTTGCAAGCCGTCGGTGACGGTTTTGAGATTTGCAAAGAGATTCGGAACTCGATCGTGTTCGCGCGGCACGACGTGATGCGCGATGCGCCATTCGCCAATTTGGATCTGGTGACCTGTCGCAATTTGTTGATCTACTTGCTGGACGATGCCCAGCAACGAGTCCTTGCGTCCTTCGCGCATGCTCTCAAAACGAGAGGCGTTTTGTGGCTCGGGCCGAGCGAAACACCAGGCGATGTCACTGACGGATTTTCGGCATTGGATAAGCATTGGCGGTTGTTTCAGAAAGAACGCGATTTGAGTCTTCCACTTGATTTGAAACTTCGCAAACGACCATTCAGCAACGCCAGCCTTTCATTGCGACCGCGTCCATCGCGATCCGTTGCGCCATCAATGGTGCTAAGCTACGATCGAATACTCGATCTCTTCGCACCACCAGGAATCTTGATCGACGAAAATTCTCGACCTTTGCAGACGTTCGGAAATCTAAGTGGCATTACCTCGCCGCCGACGGGTCGCTTGAGTGGAACGGTCGAAGATTTCGTAATCGCTCCTTTACAAACTCCAATCGCGATGACCTTGCAGCGTATGCGAGCCAATCAAAGCAGCCAGGAGTCCGAAACAGCTTTTGTCAATGGAGAGCGTCTGGAGATCGTTGTTCGCTCGCTCAGCCATCCGACCATCAATGAGACGCATTACTTAATCACGTTCGGACGCAACAATGCCGCTGGATTGCGGTCAGCGGTGAAGGACGAAAAAGCTGTAGAAGCCTGCGCGACCAGTGACGGGGCAATCAATCATTCGCTCGAATCTCACGCCGTTGGAGAGCTTGGTATCGCGAGGCTTCCAGACGAGCGAACGCGGATGTTGGAAATGGAGTTGGAGTTTACTCGCGAAAACCTGCAAGCCACGATCGAAGAGCTCGAAACGACGAACGAGGAATTGCAGTCCAGCAACGAGGAGCTGACAAGCAGCAACGAGGAGTTGCAAAGCACCAATGAGGAGCTGCACAGCGTCAACGAAGAACTGCATACAACCAACGCCGAAAGTGAACGGCGGGTGCAGTTGCTTTCCGAGCTAACGGCGGACTTGGAAAGCGTCATGCGTGAGAGCGACATTGGTATCGTGTTGATCGACGATGAATTAAAAATTCGTAGGATTACGCCAGCAGCTGCGGACCTGCTGGCGATACGTTCGCGGAACCCGCAAGGCGAATCATTGCTAGCGTACAGTGACTCATTCAACGAGATTAGCTTGCCCGCAATCATCGAAGAAGTACACGAACGACGCGAAGCGGTTGAGCACGAAACGACAGACCGTCGCGGCGAGCCGATTTTGTTGCGGGTGACGCCATATCGCGACGGTCGCGGCACCATCTTGACCATGACCAGCCTGCGGGTCGTTAAAGAAAATGCGGATAAGATCCGCAAGCTGACATCGATCGTTATGGATAGCACTGATGCGATCATTGGAGTGGAACTCAATGGAACAATTACTAGTTGGAATCGCGGAGCCGCGCAGCTCTTTGGTCAGGAGGTTGAACCAAATGGCAATTTGGAATTATGCGACGTGCTGCCTGAAGAGATTTGCGAATTTTCTGACCGCGCTCTTCGCGAGCTGCCTCGTAAGAGCAACGTTTCTTCCGAAGAGGTGACTTTGCGGCAGGGACCCAACAAGCAAAAAACATTGCTCGTTCGCGTCACTCCGGTCCTAGACGAACTGGACCGTGTCAGTGCTGCGGCGCTGACGATTTACGACGTCACACAGTTGCGGTATGCCCAATCGCAGTTGGAATTGCGAACTCGCGCGATCGACGCATCGAAAAGCGGCATCATTATTGCCGACGCCTTAGCCGACGACATGCCGATCATTTATTGCAACCAAGGTTTCGAGGAAATTTCTGGCTATCAAGCGGTGGATGTTCGTGGTCGAAACTGTCGTTTTATGCAGGGTGCAGAAACCGATCCAGCCGATGTTGAAACGATCCGCGAAGCGATTCGGAATCGGACTGGCTGTCGCGTAACCATTTTGAATTACAGACGCGATGGTAAGGCGTTTTACAATGACCTTATCCTTACCCCAGTTCATGATGCCAATGGGCAAGTGACACATTACGTAGGAATCCAACACGACATCACCGAAGTGGTGCAGACGAATCGACGGTTGGAACAAAGCGAAGCTGAGTATCGACGAACTTTTGAAAATGCGGCTGTCGGAATTGCTCACGTCGGGATGGACGGCGAATGGCAACGCGTGAATGAGAAGCTCTGCCAAATCATTGGCTATCGCAAAGAAGAGCTAGAATCTAAAACATTCCAAGAACTGACCTTTTCGGAAGATCTCGAGCGAGACTTGCAGCAATTCTCGTTGCTTAAGCGTGGTTCCGTAGATGGCTATTCGATAGAAAAGCGATACGTTCATCGCGACGGTCATCTCGTCTGGGCTAACCTTACCGTATCTTTGCGTCGTGACAACGAAGGCAAACCGGAATGTTGTATTTCGATCATCGAAGACATTTCCGATCGCAAGGAGACGGAACGAAAATTAAACGAGTCGCGAGCGATTATCACCGAAGTGATTGAGACCAGCGAAGACGCGTTTGTAAGTTTTGATCGCGATGGATTAATTCAAGTTGCCAATCGTTCGGCGGCTGAGATTGCTGGTAAAAAAGTCAGCGAGCTGATTGGTCGATCGTACGAAGTGCTCTTTGATGGCGACACAAATTCGCCCTTGCTTTCGACGCTGGACCGCGTTCGTCGCTCGCAAAAACCTGAAGCCACGGAGTATTTGGCAACGAAGCTCAATCGGTGGTACGACACGCGAGTTTTTCCAGTTGTGGGCGGAGCGGCCCTGTTTATGAGCGACGTAACGACGCGAAAGGAAACCGAGGCACACTTGGAACGTGCGCGATTGGCGGCTGAAGATGCAAGCCGTGCCAAGAGCCAATTTCTGACAAATATGAGTCACGAAATTCGCTCGCCAATGTCGGCCATCCTCGGGTTCAGCGACATTGCGCTGCGAGATATTCGCGAAGGCAAAACGGTCCAAGCGCAGCATCTGGAAACGGTGATTCGAAATGGACGTTTCCTGCTGAGAATCATCAACGACATCTTGGACTTGTCGAAGGTCGAAGCCGGAAAGCTAGAGGTTCGTAAATCGCGATTCCAGCTGGTTCCGATGCTGGCCGACATCATGGAGTTGATGCGACATCGCAGCGAGTCGAGCGGCGTTCCTCTGACGCTTGAGTTCGCAACGCCGATTCCAGAAAGAATTTATAGCGATCGATCACGGGTCGAACAAATATTAGTCAATCTAATCGGTAACGCTTTGAAATTTACTCCGCAGGGCGATGTCCGCGTCGTCGTGCGATTTGATGCAAACAAATCAGGAACGCTTGAACTCCTTGTGATCGATACCGGCATCGGAATTTCCGAAGCCAACTTGGGACGCTTGTTTCAATCGTTTAGTCAAGTTCACGGGATAAAGGTCATCGGCGTCGAGGGAACCGGACTGGGCTTGGTGATTAGCAAGCGGTTGTCAGCTTTGCTGGGCGGCGACATTGAGGTGCAAAGCGTCGATGGTGAAGGCAGTACTTTCAAGCTGACCTTGCCGATCGAAGACGCGATGAATCAGCAACTGATTGCTCCGACGGCTGACGACATTCGGCCACGCAAATCACCTTCAAAAGAGCTCGGCAGGCTTGCATGCCGAGTATTGGTCGCTGACGATGCACGCGACATTCGGCTGGTTACCAAACACTTTCTTTCGCGCGCCGGAGCGGAAGTTGTTGAGGCCAACAATGGAGCGGACGCGATAACCAAGGTTCGCGAAGCCGAGAGTCAGGGTCGGCCGTTTAAATGTGTCTTGATGGATATGCAGATGCCCGAGTTGGACGGTCGGGAAGCAACGAGATCGCTGCGCGAGCAAGGGTACACTATGCCAATTATTGCACTCACCGCTGGAGCGACATCCGACGAAGTCCGCGAGGCGTTGTCGGCTGGTTGCACGCAATTCATGAGCAAGCCTGTCGACGGTCCGGAGCTTGTTTCTCGCGTTGCGATGTTGACGCTAGAAAATAGACAATGAGACGCAGGCTATTCTTCAGGCCAATTGGCCCAGCGTTTGCTTTGCTTTCTTGAGCGTTAATCGCCCATCGAAGTTAGTTGGTGGGATCGAGCGGACGCAGACCAGATTGTTTAAAGTGTCGGCGTTAACTTGTGTTGGCGCAAGTGACCTGAAACAGTTTTCTCGACAAGAAAAATCGTCAAAATAAGCATTGAAGGGCCCCAACTATGGCAACTGCTGGCAAGGCAACCGCAACATCCGATGGCAACGTGGATCTTTGGTCTGATGGACCTTGGTCGGAAATGAAGCGAGCGATTATGGAGCGCTGGCCACACATTGGTGAAAAAGAGCTGACGTCGCTGAAGTGCTGCAGAGAACACATCGTAAAATTTTTGACTGAGTTTACTGAAGCGAGCAAAAGCGAGATTGAGTCAGTTGTCGATAAATTCACTGGTCCTCAAGGGGCGTTTCAACAGATGACAAAAGCCGTTGAAGCAGTGTCCGATCGAGTCGTCTCGCCGATTCAATCGGTGGTTGAGCGAGCTCGCTATGAAGTAGACGAACATCGCAGCGCCGCTACCGCCTTGGTCTTCGTTGCCGGTATTGTGGTCGGTGTTTGGACGACGCTCGCTCTTCGAAAACCCGCTCCCGTGGCAAATCGATTTAGCAACTACTTCCCACATGGTTGGAAGAATTAAATGTTTTGGCTCATTGGTTGGATTATTTTTGGACTGCTGATTGGGCTGATTGCCCGCGGTCTTATTCCAGGTCCGCAACCGATGAGCTATTTTCGCACAATCGTCCTAGGCATCGCTGGATCCTTCATCGGCGGACTATTTGGATATTTACTTCAAGGTGGCGATTTAATCCAGTCAAGCGGTTGGATCGGATCAGTAGTTGGAGCAATCGTTTTGCTTGCGGTTTGCGTGCGACAAGGAAAATTCGTCAATTAAGCGGGGAGCCGAAATGAATGGTCAAACTATGGGATTGTTAACTGAATACCAAAAGATCCGTTTCGCCGATGCACTTGCCAGAGTTGATGGTGATGAAGAGTTACTCGTTACATTGGCGGAGATTGCGGCCGACGATGGCCCGCATATGCTGCAGCAGTTAAGCGAAGAGTTACGTGGAGGCGACGTGATCGAATCTGGTCGAACAGCTCACGCCTTGAAGGGCTTACTGAGTACCTATGAAGTTGGTCCTCCGGTAGACGCTTTGCAAGCGATCGTCGAAGCGTCCCATTCGCATGACATCGACCGAGCCAGAATGATTTTCGGTGAGATCAGTGAAGAGCTACTGGACTTTATTGAATTAGTCAGGCAATTATCTGTCCAATCTGGTTCGCCTTCGCGATCGGACCGCGCTGACCGCTAGTTCAGAATGTCTTGTTAAAGTGTCCACCGGCGTGTGATCAAAAGTTTTTATGGCAATTGTGCTGCAAAATCGCTGCAGTTGATGCGTGTCAGATATGAAGACTTTTGCTACTTTAAACCACGATCCTGTCGCCCACGCAGGACCTGCCCTCTTGCCAATCAGTGTTTGATCCGTAAGTCTATTTCACACTGACAAACCTCATCTTTCGAACCTTTCGATTTTCCGCAAATGTCGAAATCCACAGTCTTCCGCTTGGTTGATTTATAAAGAATTTAATCGGCCCTTCATCTTTTTGAGCGGCGTCTGGTCAACTGGTTCTCGTTTGACTAGTATTTCGGAAAGGTGTCCCCCCTCATTTCTAGGGCACTTCATTAGGTCAAGCTATTTCTGAGATCAGAGGAACTAAGGCAATGCGGCAGTCTACGAGTCAAAAAGTCTCCTTATTTGTCGGGTTGGCCGTCGCGATGTTCGCGATGACTGCTCGAGCGGACGACAAGAAACCAAACGTGTTGGTCATCTGGGGCGATGATATTGGAACTTGGAACATCAGCCACAACAACCGTGGGATGATGGGTTATATGACACCTAACATTGATCGGATAGCACGCGAAGGCGTCGGCTTTACTGACTACTATGCGCAGCAAAGCTGCACGGCTGGTCGTGCGGCGTTTCTCAGCGGTTCGGTTCCTGTCCGTTCGGGTATGACGAAAGTCGGGATGCCTGGAGCGAAAGAAGGTTGGCAAAAGACCGACGTAACGATCGCGACTGTGATGAAGAGCCAAGGCTATTCAACCGGCCAATTTGGAAAGAATCATCAAGGTGATCGCGACGAACATCTTCCAACTATGCACGGCTTCGATGAGTTCTTGGGAAGCTTGTATCACCTCAACGCCGAAGAGGAACCAGAGAACCGCGACTACCCAAAGGATATGGTTCTGCCCAATGGCAAAACGTTTCGCGAACAATTCGGCCCACGTGGAGTTCTGAAGTGCAAGGCGGATGGCAACGGTGGACAAACGATCGAAAATCTCGGTCCACTGACCAAGAAGCGAATGGAGACGATTGACGATGAATCAATCGCAGCGGCGAAGGAGTTTATGACTCGTCAATCGAAAGAAGGCAAGCCGTTTTTCTGCTGGTGGAATGGAACACGGATGCACTTTCGAACGCACGTGAAGCCTGAACTGACCGGGATTTCCGGTCCCAGCGGCGACGAATACCACGACGGTATGGTCGAGCATGACATGCACGTTGGAGAGTTACTCAAGCTGATCGACGATCTCGGAATTGCTGACAATACGATTGTTCAATATTCGACCGATAATGGCCCGCACTACAACACTTGGCCAGACGCTGGAACGACGCCGTTCCGCAGCGAAAAAAATTCGAACTGGGAAGGCGCGTTTCGAGTTCCTTGCTTTATCAAATGGCCAGGACACTTTCCTGCAAACACAACGCTCAACGGGATCGTCGCTCACGAAGATTGGCTACCAACTTTCGCGGCTGCGGTGGGAGCGCCTGATATAAAAGAAAAATTGCTTACCGGTGTCGAGCTGAACGGACGGAAATACAAGAATCACATAGACGGCTACAACCAACTTGATTACTTGAGCGGCAAGTCGAAAGAGTCGGCTCGGAAAGAGTTTATCTATGTCGGCGATGACGGTGATGTGATGTCGATTCGAGTTGGCGATTGGAAGGCTACATATCTGGAAAACCGAGCTGAACAATTGCAGGTCTGGCGAGAACCGATGATCAAATTGCGTTTGCCGCTGCTATTCAATCTGCGTCGAGATCCATTCGAAAAGTCTCAGCACAACTCCAACACATATCACGATTGGATGATCGACCGTGCATTTGTGCTCGTCCCGCTTCAAGCGGTGGCTAGCAAGTTCTTGATGTCGCTCAAGGATTTCCCACCAAGTCAAAGGCCGGGTGACTGGAGCCTTGAATCACTTGAGAACCAAATCAAGTCGATGACCATCGGCGGCGAGTGAGATAGTCACTTTTAGTCTTAGAATAAGAAAGGCTTTAAGCCTGTCTTAGCTCAAGTGACAGGCTGGAAGACTATCATAGGTCGAATATCCGTCCAAGCTTGCGCAGTGAAGCGTAAGCAAATGGAGCTATTGAAATGACGCATCTGAATTTTCGAAAGATAGTTGATGCGTCGAAGTGGCGGAGTCTCGTCGCGACTGATTTGCTCTTCAAGCTGCTGGCCTTCGTTGTACTGACGCCGTTGTTCGGATTGATATGGCAAGGCCTGCTATGGTTCTCAGGACAAAGCATCTTATCGGATGTTGATATTGCTATATTCTTTGCGGGGCCGTTTGGTTGGTTCTGTTTGATCGCATTGGGTGCAGTGTGGCTCGCGATTATTGCACTAGAGTTAGGAACGCTGCTCTGGATCTTGGCAGCTCAATCGGTCGGTACTCGGCCCAGTTCTGTAGCCGCATTGCAATATGTCTTCGGGCGTGGGTTGAAAGTGTTGGCAGTCACGACACAGCTAATCGGCAGGAGCCTGCTTGTCATTGCCCCATTTCTAGCGATCGCTGGGATTGTGTATCGTTGGCTGCTTGGCGAATATGACATCAACTATTATCTCAATGAAAATCCGACTGAATTTAAAGTTGCCATCGTGATCGGTGGCGGTTTAGTTGCGTTGCTCGGCGGATTGCTGTTGTGGCTTCATTCCAGTTGGTTTCTTGCGTTGCCATTGGTAATGTTCGAAGACGTGCCGCCGCGAAAGGCGCTCAGCAACAGTCGCAAATTGATTGCCAGTCATCGGACCAAAGTGCTTCGTTGGTTGTTAACGTGGCTGGTCGTCGTATTTCTACTGAACCTTATCCTGACGGCAATTGTTGGTGCGATCGGACAAATGCTAATTGCTGACCGTTTCCACTCGCTGGTATTCGTCGCGACGCAGGTTGGTCTGATGCTCGCGGTCTTGACCACAACGAGTCTCCTGCTCAATGTCATATCGACAATTTCTTTTGCAGGCATGTTGTTCCATACCTATCGGCGGTTCAGTCCAGAATCCGAAACGGTCGTTGCCTCGCTCCGTAAAACTGACCAAAGAAGTTCGAGTAGTCTCGCTTCATTGATTAACACTCCACGCTTAGCCGCTGGCAGCCTCATCGCATTGATGCTCGCTACACTCTTTGGTTTTGCAACACTGCAGACAGTGAAGCTGCAAGATGAAGTGCAAGTAATGGCCCACCGAGGTGCATCGAGTTTAGCGCCCGAGAATACGCTGGCCGCAATCCGTCATGCCATCGCCGACGGAGCGGACTGGGTCGAGATCGATGTTCAAGAAACAGCCGATGGTGAAGTGGTCGTGGTTCATGACAGTGACTTCATGAAGCTCTCGAACAACTCGCTGAAAATTTGGAATGCAAAATACGATGATCTAGCGGACATCGATATTGGCAGTTGGTTTGGTGCCGATTTCTCGGACCAACGCGTCCCCAAACTTTCGGAGGTGTTGCAGCTATGTAAAGATAAGATCGGCGTTAACATCGAATTGAAATATTACGGACATAACCAACAACTTGAGCAACGTGTAGTCGATATCGTCGAAGCAGAAAAGATGGCTGATCAAATTATGATCATGTCGTTAAAAGCCGAAGGGCTCACAAAACTGAAGACGCTCAGGCCCAGTTGGAAATGCGGCTTGTTGCTCTCGGTCTACGTGGGCAAAGTAAAGAATATCAACGCCGACTTTGTGGCTGTAAATTCAAAATTCGCAACCAGGAATTTTGTAAACCGGGCACACAAAGCGGGAAAGCAAGTTTTCGTTTGGACTGTCAACGAACCAGCAGAGATGTCACGTATGCTCAACCGAGGCGTCGACGGCATCCTGACCGATTGCCCGGATATCGCTCACAAGGTTTTGCTCGAGCGCAAGGGCATGAACAACCGCGAACGCTTATTCGCTGAGCTTGCAATGTTGTTCAATTAGTCATCTAGTCGTAGATCGATACTGCGGCTGGGTGTTCGCGCTGGTAGCGAACTGATTCACCAAACGGGATGAACCCGTTGGGGTCTTTTGGTGTAGCGTCGTGGTGTTAGCTTACGAAGCTGGTTCACCCATGAGACAAGCTCATGGGGGCCCAAATGCAGATTTAGGACAAGGTCCCGCCCCCGCGTGGGTTCATCCCACCGGAGCGCAGTTTCGTCAGCTAAGCTGGCCGCCGTCGCGCATCCCGCCCCCGCGTGGGTTCATCCCACCGGAGCGCAGTTTCGTCAGCTAAGCTGGCCGCCGTCGCGCATCCCGCCCCCGTGTGGGTTCATCCCACCGGAGCGAAAGTCTACCTACGGATCAAGCAAGCTGACTCACCAAACGGGATGAACCCGTTGGGGTCTTTCGGTGTAGCGTCGTGGTGTTAGCTTACGAAGCTGGTTCACCCATGAGACAAGCTAATGGGTGGCCGCGAGCAGAATTGAGACAACTTAGGTTAGGATCGGTCCTTACCGACGGGTTGGCGATGCCTTGGAATGAAACGATCGGTGAAGGTATTTTATCGCCGCGCTGACCTGCTAAACTGATCTCTTCAGGAACGATAAGTAGGCAACGCTAGAATATTGTTGGAGAGAAATGACGACCGACTTCGAAGCTCTTTATGAGTTGCCGGCAAAGTTTTACCTTGGCAAGGAATACGATCTGGCTAAGCGAGAGCTTTTGGACAACTTGATGCTCTACGACAGCAAGGATCTCGTCACGCATGCCTTGTGTGTCGGTATGACCGGCAGCGGAAAGACGGGCTTATGTCTCTCGTTGCTGGAAGAAGCGGCCATCGATGGCATTCCAGTCATTTGTATCGATCCCAAAGGTGACTTGGGCAATCTCCTGTTGACCTTTCCGGCGTTGCGCGGTGAAGATTTTGAGCCTTGGGTCGATCCGGCTGAAGCGGTCCAAAAGGGGCAATCGGAAGCGGAGCTGGGCGAATCGTATGCGCAGTTGTGGCGTAAGGGACTTGATAAATGGCACCAAGCGCCCGAGCGGATCGCGCGTTATCGCGACTCGGTCGATCTGACGATCTATACACCTGGCAGCAATGTCGGTGTGCCGCTGACGGTCCTCAAAAGCTTTGATGCGCCGGCGCCCGAAGTGATCGCTGATGGCGAGACGTTTCGTGAAAAAATCACTAGCGCTGCGTCGGGCATGTTGACGCTGCTGGGTATCAGCGCCGATCCGCTGACCTCGAGGGAACATATTCTGTTGTCGAAGATTCTAGAGACCGCTTGGACGGCCGGCAAAAATCTATCGCTGGCTGACATCATTCGCAACATTCAAAATCCACCGATCGATCGTATCGGCGTGATCGATATTGAAAGCTTCTTTCCGACGGCTCAGCGTTCCACGTTTGCGATGTCGTTGAATAATCTTTTGGCTTCGCCGGCCTTTGCCGGTTGGTTGGAAGGTGAGCCGCTGAACATCAAAAAATTGCTCTACACGGATGATGGCAAACCGCGAGTGAGCATTCTTTCGATTTCACATTTGAGTGACAGCGAACGCATGTTCTTTGTGACGCTCTTTCTCGGCGAGTTGCTCGGTTGGATGCGAGCTCAGCCAGGGACCGGTTCGTTGCGTGCGATCTTTTACATGGACGAAGTTTACGGTTACTTTCCGCCGTCGGCCAAGCCACCATCGAAGCCGCCGATGCTGACGTTGCTCAAGCAAGCTCGCGCGTTTGGTTTGGGGATTGTGCTGGCGACACAGAACCCGGTCGACTTGGATTACAAGGGCCTCTCCAATATCGGAACTTGGTTCCTAGGTCGCTTGCAAACCGATCGCGACAAACAACGCGTGCTCGACGGACTCGAAGGCGCCGCAGCTCAAACCGGCGGGCGATTTGACCGAGCGGCGATGGAACAAACGCTGGCGGCCCTTGGAGCGCGCGTATTCTTGATGAACAATGTGCATAAAGAAAAACCAGTCATCTTTCAAACGCGGTGGGCGCTGTCGTTTTTACGTGGACCATTGTCCCGCGATCAAGTTTCGCGACTAATGAAACCGAAGCGAGACAAGTTGCTCGCCCAACGTCCGTCGTCCGGCAAACCGATCGCTTCGTCGGAAAGTGCCTCGGCCAATGAGACTGTCCAAGTCTCTGGTGCGAAACATGCTTTGGAAACCGAGCGGCCGATTGTTCAGGGGGATGTGACGGAGATTTTCTGGCGTCAAAGCCGACTGGCAAATCACGGCTCGACCCTCGTTTATATGCCGGCCATTTTGGGCCAAGCGACCGTGCACTTTGTGAAGAGCAACATCCAAATGGATGACTGGCAAGATGTCAGCTTGATAACGCCTATCGGATCGAAAATGCCCGCGCAAGCGTGGGGGCGTTCGTTCATTCTTATGCCTGGCACTTTGGAACAGGCCAAGCTGCCCGAGGAGGGCTTGGAGTTCGGGACGTTGCCGATCGATTTGGTGTCGGGAAAAAACTACAAGTCGTGGCAGAAAGATTTGCAGGACTATCTCTACCGGACACACACTGCTAAAGTTTTTTACAGTCCAGCGCTGGATCGATACAGCCGCGTTGGACAAACCGAGATGGACGCGCGGATTGAGTTTTCGCAGAACACGCGCGAAGCTCGCGATGCCAAGGTTAGCGAGCTTGAAAAGAAGTACGCGTCAAAGGTTTCGGCGCTTGAGACCAAACGCGCTCAGGCGAAAGATAAACTGGCGCGAGAGGAAGGTGAAGCGACTGGCCATTTTTATGATTCGATTGTCACTGTCGGGACATCGATCCTGGGCGCCTTGATCGGTCGCAAAGCGGTTTCGAAAACGAACCTCAACAAGGTATCAACGGCGGCTCGAAATATGTCGCGTGTCTCGGCTGAGCGGGCCGATGTCGAACGCGCTCGCGAGCGGCTGGAGGAAATCGAAGCGGATCTCGACGAGCTGCAACGTGAATGCGAGCAGGAAGTCGACGACGTGAAGAAGCAATTTCGGCCTGAATCATTGCAGCTCGAAACGATCGAAGTTCCTTGCCGCAAGGGCGATATGCAGATCAGAAACGTGGCCCTGCTTTGGATCCCCTTTCAACGCGGCGAAAATGGTGTTTTGGCACCTTTAGTCGATCTACCAGACGAGGTGACGTTGGCGTTCCTCCGGTAATAACTGTCGTCAATTGACTTTCGACTCTTGTAGTTTGAATGCCAATTAAGATTGCTTATCCCGACCCCGTGTGGGTTCATCCCACCGGAGCGAAGTTTCGTCAGCTAAGCTGGCCGCCGTCGCGCATCCCGCCCCCGCGTGGGTTCATCCCACCGGAGCGAAAGTCTACTGACGGATCAAGCAAGCTGATTCACCAAACGGGATGAACCCGTTGGGGTCTTTTGGTTGAGCGTCGGGGCGTTAGATTACGAAGCTGGTTCACCCATGAGACAAGCTCATGGGGGTCCAAATGCAGATTTAGGACTTATCATTCCAGACTTGAACTCGGTCTCTAGTCTACTGTTGAAGACAATGACAAATGATTTGGCCATATCTGAGCGTTAAGCTCATCGTGTAGCAGCTCTAACGTCTCATTGACGTTCAGCGTGCCTTTGACGATCCTGGCGGAATTGAGCAAGTAAAGCCCCGGAACACTGGCCAGCAACGGTGGTCGGTTGACAGAATAATCGATGGTCGGCAATGCCATCACGTTTCGCGCGCGTGCCGACTTGATGGCTGCGACTTGCGATCGATCAAAGTCCGGATACATCTTTTCCAACGTCGACAAGCAGCGCTCATGGACTACTTCGTCGGATTCAGTGAATCGCGGGTCGGTGCTGATCATATACTGCGGCAAGTAAACCAAATAATGCCCGTTGAGTTTTTCTGGCGGTAAGATCGAACCCATCTCGATGATGCCCGTCAGCGGAACCCAATCGTCGGTGATATTGGTGACGTAGTAGCCGCCGAGTGGCTTGCGGAGCAAAAGTGAGGTACAGATTACGCCGATGTACTCAACCGCTTTGAGTTTGGCCAGTTCATCTGAGCTCAGGCCATCGCAAGCGTCTGCAATAACGTTGCTGGGTGTTGTCATCAGGATGCGATCGAACGATTGTGTTTGCTGCTTACTGGGCAGACCGCTGGTGATTTCGAGCTGCGTTCGTGCCGCATTTTTTACGACCTTCCGCACCGGTGCATCGGTTTGTATTTTGACACCATCATCGGCCAGTCGTTGTTGTAAGGCGGCCAAAATCCGTTGATAGCCGCCAGGAACGTAGCCAAACATTTCGCGTTTCATGCCGCTGCGTCTGGCCTTGTACATTCGATCAATATACGCCCAAATGAAGCCGGCGGAAGTGCGTTTGTAAGCGTCCCCGAGTTTGGCACGCAGCAGTGGTAACCAGATCTTTTCGAAGGTCGAATCTCCGCTCCACTTTCGCAACCACGATTCGACTGGAATCTGTTCCATCGCGCGCCAGTTACGAATTTTTGAGCCGAGGAAGATCGTTCCACCCAGTCGCAATTTTTGGTACAGATTGAGAATTGGGAACTTCAGGAACTCGATCGAACTGGACATCGAATAGAGTTTGCCACCGGCGTAAAATCCGGTCCGCGTTTGAACCCACTGGATTTCGTCGTCCAAGTTGATCTCGGCCAGCAATTTCCGCAACACAGTGTCCGAGAGCAACGTCACGTGATAGTAACGGTCCCAGTGGACGTCGCCGATTTGCCAAGCACTGGTCAAACCGCCCAACTGCGAGCTGGACTCAAAGAGCACGACCTCCTGCCCGCGTTTGCGAAGCTCCAAGGCTGCTGCGATGCCTAAGATGCCTCCGCCGACAACCGCCCATCGCTTGCATGGTGCAGCGCCGCCCAAATTATTCGCGTCGTTCAAAAAATTGACCTTCCAGAGCTGATTGATATTTGCTGTGGAACGCAATTCTAATCGCAACTTTTTCGCTGACTATGCTTTGACGATCGTTGCGGGCCCACTTATTCCGTGGCATGCGTTGCGAGTATCGATAATCAGCGAGCACCACTGTGCAAGTTCAGAAAAATTAATATTTGCGTGGGCCGTTGCGATGAGGGCCGCGTCAAATTGGCTAACCGTTTTTTTTGTCCACTCGATCGATTTCGTGCCAGCCCAATGCGAATGCTCGCGACTGGGGCGAATCACCGGAATGTATGGATCATAAAAAGCGACTTCCGCGCCGGCGTCCTGCAAAAGACTGAGCAGGATATAGCCAGGTGACTCACGGTCGTCGTCCACATTCGCCTTGTAAGCCAAGCCGACCAACAAGATTTTGCTACCGTTAAGCGGCTTGCGAACACGATTTAGCGCCTCGGCAACCTTCCCCACGACGTGTTGTGGCATCGCGGTATTGATCTCGCCAGCCAGTTCGATAAACCGTGTCGCTTGGCCAAACTCACGAGCCTTCCAAGTCAGATAAAACGGATCTATGGGAATGCAGTGACCGCCCAGGCCGGGCCCCGGATAAAAAGGCATGTAGCCAAACGGTTTGGTCTTCGCCGCTGCGATTACTTCCCATACGTCGATCCCCATCGCTTCGTAGACAACCTTGAGTTCATTGACCAGTGCGATATTTACGCTGCGAAAAATATTTTCGAGTAACTTGGTAGCTTCTGCCGCGCGACAACTGCTGACCGGCACTACTTGCTGAACGGCCTTTGAATAAAGTGCGACTGCCTTGTCACGGCAGGCCGTTGTCAACCCGCCGACAACCTTGGGAATCTTGGCAACGGTGCTGTCTGGGTTGCCCGGATCTTCCCGTTCAGGCGAAAATGCGAGATGGAAATCTTCACCAGCCACGAGTCCCGATCCAGCCTCCAAGACACTTCGCAGTTCTTCGTCGGTCGTCCCAGGATATGTTGTCGATTCGAGGACCACCAAGCAACCCGATTGCAAATGCGGAGCAATCGATTCGCCAGTTTTCAAGATGTAGGAAATATCAGGTTCGCGGTTCTTATTCAGCGGTGTTGGAACGCAAATTACAACCGCATCGCAATTTTTGACTTGCGAAAAATCATCGCTAGCCGAGAACCTTTTCGCATCGACTTGAATAGCAATTTCAGTCGCGTCGATGTGATGGATGTACGACTTGCCCGCGTTAATCGAATCGACTTTTGCGGTATCAACGTCGAGCCCTAGAACTTGTACGTTATTGCGACAGAATTGCAAAGCAAGTGGCAATCCGACATAACCCAATCCAATGATCGCAAGCATAAGATGTACATTCGAAGAAGAGGTTTTTAGTGGCTCGAGAACACGGAGTTTTCGATGCTACTGTGCTTGGGTGCGGTCGTTGCCACTTTCGAGGACCGCCATAAATGCTTTTTGCGGAATATCGACCGAGCCGATGGACTTCATACGCTTCTTGCCCTCTTTTTGTTTAGCCCACAGTTTCTTCTTCCGCGAAATATCGCCACCATAACATTTGGCGGTCACGTTCTTTCGCATGGCGGGCACGGTTTCGCGAGCGATGACGCGGGAACCCAAGGCGGCTTGGATAGCGACCTCGAACATGTGCCGATCGATTTCTTCCTTCAGCTTTTTGACCACCGCGCGGCCGCGGCGATCCGCATCGCGTCGATCGCAAATGATGCTCAAGGCGTCGACTCGTTTCGCATTGACGAGAATATCCAAGCGAACCAAATCTGCTTGTTCGTAACCAATCAGTTCGTAGTCCATCGTGCCATAGCCGCGGGTCACGCTTTTCAGTTTATCGTGCATGTCGTAGATGACTTCCGCGAGCGGCAAATCGTACGAAACCAAGGCACGCGTCGCCGACAAGTATTCTTGGCTTTGCAAAACGCCGCGTCTATCTTGGCATAAGGTCATGCAGGCTCCGATGTATTCGGTCGGCAAAACGAAATTGACGCGGACGATCGGCTGGCGAAATTCTTCGATATCTCCGCTATCGGGAACGTCTTGCGGCTTGTGAATTTCTGCTGTGACGCCGTCGCGAGTCAGAATTTCATAGGTCACGTTTGGGGCGGTTTGCACCAGGTCCAGATTGCATTCGTTCTCTAAACGCTGCTGGACGATTTCCATGTGCAAGAGCCCTAGAAAGCCACAGCGAAATCCGAAACCCAAGGCGTCGCTAGTTTCTGGAGCGAACTCGAAACTTGGATCGTTGATGGCAAGCTTTTCAAGTGCGTCTCGCAGCTCCGAGAATTCTTGACCGTCGCTTGGATAGAGCCCGCAGTAGACCATTCGCTTGGGCTGCTTATAACCCGGCAGAGCGGGCGTGTTGTCGTCGCTGGCGGTAACAACGGTATCGCCGATGTGGACGTCCTTCAGCGTTTTGATGTTGCAAATCAGATAGCCAACTTGGCCAGCCCGCAGCTTGTCGGTCGATACACGTTGCGGAACAAAATGTCCCAGCTCGATGCATTCGTGATGCGAATTGGTCCTGGTGAATCGCAGCTTTTGTCCCTTTGCAACAGAACCTTGCATCAAACGAACGTACGTGATCGCGCCGCGAAAATCATCGTAATGCGAATCGAAGACCATCGCCTGCAGCGGTCCGTTCTCATCGCCCGTCGGGGCCGGAATTCGCTCGACAATTGCGGCCAACAATTCGTCAATGCCCAGCCCCGCTTTTCCGCTGCACAAAACAACTTCATCGGGATCGATGCCGAGCACTTGGTTCATCTCTTCCAAAACCTCGTCGACGCGCGCGTAAGTCAAATCGATCTTGTTGATGACAGGAATGATCTTCAGATTATGTTCCATCGCGGCATAGGCGTTGGCCACCGTCTGAGCTTCTACGCCTTGGAAGGAATCAACCAATAGCAACGCCCCTTCGCAGCACGTCAGCGACCGCGAAACTTCGTATTGAAAATCGACGTGTCCCGGCGTATCGATCAAATTCAGCTCGTAATGTTCGCCCTTGTAGTTGTATTGCAGCGTGACGGCCTTGGCCTTGATCGTGATGCCCCGTTCACGCTCCAAGTCCATCGCGTCCAACAATTGCTCCTTCATTTTCCGAACTTCGACTGTCCCTGTGCGTTCCAACAAACGATCCGCGAGCGTGCTTTTGCCGTGATCGATATGCGCGATGATACAGAAATTTCGGATATGCGAGCGAGGAGTCGGAGCCATCAGTAGTCCACGTGGAAGGAAAAAGGTCAGTTGACCGACACATCATTATAGAGCCTAGCCAACGGATTCGAAGGTCAATTTGCGTTTGCCCCACTGCGGACATCAACTGCCGCCTTTCACTGCCAACGGAAGCCTTTCAAGCCCACCTTTTGCCATGCGTAACGCTTTTTTTCGACGGCAACAAGCCAAGCAATTGATGATACAATCGTTTCCAACCACACCATTGAACGACCGAAACTGCTGCCCCTACGCCATCGATGAGGAATGAACCATGAGCCGATATTCTTTACAAGACTTCGTTCAGAGCACTGCCCAAAAGGACCACGGGCAAGGCGAATTCGAACTTGAAAGCGATCGTTTGCTGGAAATCAATCTGGACGGGATGATCTGGACCAAAACCGGTTCAATGGTCGCCTATCGAGGCAATATCAAGTTCGAAAGGGAAGGCATACTCGATCGCGGGATCGGCAACTTGCTCAAGAAAGCCGTCTCCGGCGAAGGTGCGAAACTGACCAAAGCGACTGGTCGAGGCAAATTATATTTGGCCGATGCAGGCAAAAAGGTCACGGTCTTAAGTCTGGCCAATGAAACGCTTTTTGTGAACGGCAACGATGTTTTGGCCGTCGATGATACTTTAAAGTTTGACATTCGCATGATGCGGAAAATATCCGCGATGCTCTCCGGCGGATTATTTAATATCGAGGTCAGCGGGACTGGTATGCTGGCGATTACAACGCACTACGATCCAATTACATTGCTGGTTACGCCAGACAACCCGGTCATAACCGATCCGAACGCAACGGTCGCTTGGAGCGGTTCATTGCAACCTGATTTTAAGACCGACATTTCATTCAAAACATTTCTCGGTCGCGGTTCAGGCGAAAGTTTGCAGATGGTCTTTCGTGGCAACGGATTCGTCGTGATCCAGCCGTACGAAGAAGTTTATATGCAACAATCTTCAAGCTAGAATGCGACTCGATTGAACGTGAATGACGATCTCCCCTCAGGTGTTTGGCGAATGCTCGACGCCAACGCGAACCGAGCTGCTGAAGGGCTGCGAACGTTGGAAGACATCGCGCGTTTTGTGCTCGACGACGAAACCGTCTGCCGAGCATTCAAGCAATCGCGGCACGAGCTTACAACGCTCCTTAACCAAAAAAATTGGCAAGTCCGACTTGCGTCGCGTGACACCGCTCACGACGTTGGAACTGACGTAACAACCGCTAGCGAGCAATCACGTCCATCAATGGTCGCAATCGCAGCGGCGGCTGCGGGGCGTATCGAACAAGCCTTCCGATGTATCGAAGAATGTTTGAAACTTGTCGCGCCCCAGCAAGCCTCTCGCATCGAACGACTGCGTTATCAAGCTTACGATCTTCACGCCAAACTGCTCCTTCGGCTTGACCGTGATGTCGCCAATTTGAAGGCCGCGCGGCTGTACGTTTTGGTCTCTTGCGATGTCGAAGAATCCCATTTCGTAGATCGCGTGGCGAGCATCGCCGAGAGCGGCGCGGACTTGATCCAGATTCGCGATAAATCAGCCGACGCGATTCGAATCCAGCGATACTTCGAATTGGCCAACGCCGCCGTCGATCGTCGTCGATGCCGCTTGATCATCAACGACCGCGTCGACTTAGCGGTGGCCTGCCAGGCCGACGCGGTGCATCTTGGTCAAACGGACTTGTCGCCATCACAAGCCCGAGCGATGCTGCCCACCGCTGCCTGGATTGGCTTGTCGACACACAACGCTGATCAGTTGGCACGCGTCGACGTCGAGGTGGTCGACTACATCGGTTGCGGCCCGACTTTTCCAAGCCAGACGAAGCGATTCGACGATTTTGCAGGACTTGACTACCTTCGTCACGTCGCGGCTCACTCATCGGTCCCAGCGTTTGCGATCGGCGGTATCACGCTTGAAAATATCGATCAAGTCATGGCCACTGGTATCGCTCGCGTCGCAGTTGCCAACGCTATTTGGAATGCAAAAGACATTCGCGTGACGGTCAAGCGATTTGTAGACCACTTACCATCAAATTAGGCCAAGTCCCCGACCTGACAAACATCGCTTTACGTCCGTCGAACGTGTCTCGGCGGAAGTAATAACTGGCACGCTACATTTGAAACGATTCTTTATCTGAGACTCCGTGCGGACTTGACCGGGCAGACCAAGACTCATTCAGGCGCTACACGGCTCAACGCTACGCGGCCAGTGGACTCTGAACTCCGCTGGCTCCGAGGTTGCTGACGTGGGTCTAAATCATCGTTGTTGAAACATCGACGTGACCCAACAGTTCTTGAATTGTTCGAGTATCCTTTCCCGATTCCAATAAATGGGGCGCAAAACTGTGACGAAACGCATGGCACGTCACTTTTTTTCAATGCCGATTCAACGGACAGCTTGTCATCACCTTTGGCACCCAGCTACACTACCGTCGACGCAGAGTAGCCAAAGACGAATCCGCATAGACTTTGCTCAATCAGCGAAGCGTCTCAGTTCAATGGGCAAATTATTTTTCCGTTCCGCTACGCTCCCAGTCAGGATAGTTTGCTATTCGTTCTGCCATGAAGGCATCGTCTTCCATGCTTGCTCAAACGTCCTTGAAACTCGCGATGATGCTTCCTTTGCTTCTGGTGATGCTCGGTTGCGATCGAACGGCGGTTCAAACCGTGGAGACTGTTTCTGCTGCAAGCGGTACTGATCGCCTAATCCGAAAAGACTGGGAGACGGTTTCCTATTCTCGGCCCGATGAGAAGAGCTACGATTCACATTCGCTTGTTTGGCAGCGTTTTGAGAGTGATTTATGGATTGATCACATAACGATCACCCAAGATGACTTTCAACGCGGCAATCCGCGTCGGCGTTGGATCAGTTCAATTCACAGCTTTGATCCCGTTTCCGCGATTGCGACTCTGAAGGTTGCAGAGGGTAACGCGCCCGAAAACTCCGGCGCGATTTCGTATGTGTATTCTTGGCGCGAATGGGACATCGGAAAAAATCGTGAAGTCAAAGTCCTTCGCTTGTGCAAAAACCCATTTGAACCGTACGAACTTCCTGAAACCAAGCAATGACAGAACCAACCGATGCAACGGAGCGAAATTGGCGTTCCGACTATTTCGCAAATCAAGATCACCCTCGCCATTTCCGCTCGCTGATCGTCAACGTTCGCGGTGAGGGGGGAATTTGCCTGGAGCTAATCGGGACGGTACAATTCAGGCTATGAAAACAGCATCCACTTTGCCTATCGAGAACTTGTCCATCGCAGACAAATTGTTGCTAATGGAACGACTTTGGACTGAACTGTCGCGTCGCCCAGCGGATATCCCGTCTCCCGATTGGCATGGTGATGTACTAGCGGAACGCGAAGCGGCAGTTCGCGAAGGGCGGACAGCATTTGTGGAATGGGATGAAGCAAAAAAACGTCTTCGTGAGCGATTCAAATGAATATTCGGCTCCTGCCCGAAGCCGAACGAGACATCGAAATTGGAGCGAACTTTTACGAAACTCAGAGTCCGGGGCTTGGGGCATATTTCAGTGATTGCATTGCGACAGATATTGACTCACTTAAGGCCTATTGCGGAATTCATGAACAGTATCGTGACTATTTTAGGTCCTTGTCGAAACGTTTCCCTTTTACGATCTACTACAAGCTGAATGGTGAATGGGTGGATGTGTACGCCATCCTGGATGCTCGCCAAGCTCCGAGCCATATCGACGCCATACTCGAATCATCG
>JBGSKY010000034.1:0-6089 GCA_041740995.1 Pirellulaceae bacterium | reverse complement strand
GTCAAAATTGATCTACACCATCAATTGCTGATTTTGCGAGGCGAACTGGGCAAGGGAAAAATTTTGCCTTGGTCGAAACGTTTTACGATGTCGCTAGCAAGTCAACTTTTTCAGCGACCCAAACTTTTTCGAGCTGTCGGTTCGGTTGGTCGTTTCGTCTTGCGAAATGCGCCCCGTTGGTTGGTTTACAATGCATTTAACCCTTGGGGGAAAGGCCGCGAAATGCCGACTGCCGCAAAACGAACCTTCGGAGAGATTTACGCAGACCGACAACGCGCTGCTGAAACAAAACAAGGCAATAAACATGGCTAAAGAATTACCGGCCAGCACGCGATCACGTGAAGCTATTTTGCGTCGTTTGAGAGAAGTGGAAGTCCCTAATATCGCGTTGCCCGAAGTGACGCATGGCAACTGGATCGGGTTTGAGAATCCTGTGGAACAGTTGGCCAGCGTCATTCGTTCCGTCGGTGGCGAATGTAAATCGGTTGCAAGCCTTGAAGCCGTTCGCGAAGATTTGACCAGTTATCCGGAATTCCAAGCCGCAACACATGTTTGGTCCAACGTTCCGAGTGTTCCAGGCAATATCGATTTGAACAGAATCGATAACCCGCACGATTTGGACAACGTCGATTTTACAGTCTATCAATCCAAAATCGCCGTCGCGGAGAACGGTGCAGTTTGGGTAACCGATCAGGAAGTCAAGCACCGCGTCGTCTTCTTCATTGCTCAACACTTGATACTAATTGTTGAACGTCAGAATATCGTGCCGCATCTGCACGCTGCTTACGAGTTGATCGAAATTCCAAGACCTGGATTTGGGTGCTTCATCTCCGGTCCGAGCAAGACGGCAGACATCGAGCAATCGTTAGTCATCGGAGCACACGGTTGCCGAAGTATGCAGTTGTATGTTATCGGATAGGACCATCGAGCATTGCTGCATTCGAGCCAGCAACGTAACCGGCTTGGACTTGCGCACCGTTCTCGAACTTCAGTGTATCACGTTGTTCTGACCAGACGGCCGAATAGTCGCCGACCGGCAGCGGCGTAATTCGAAATGCTGCGTCGCGATAGCCTCTTCGAAAGCCGATCTCCCAATCGGACATTTCTCGCCGTACGTGAGTTGAATTGCAAATCAGACCATTGCGTTGGAGATGAGTATCGGTGCGATCCTCGATTGTGCGGATCCAAAGGTTACTGCATGTACGGTTTGGAAGGCAAACCCGACAACCACTCAATAAGCTGATCGAAAACAACGCAGCAATGACGACGCGAAAAAACGTCGAATTCGCGGTCGCTGTTTTCCTTGCAAATTTCGCTTTTTGAATGTTAATCGACATTATAAACGGGCGCTTCAAAGCAGCGGAATGTGACTACAACCTATTTGTCGGCAATTCTTTATTCCTACAAGTGAATAGAATCTATAAGCCAGTCGCTTCTCCAGTGTCATCGTTGAACATTCGTTGCGATCGCTTCAACTGGAAGTGGGTAAGATCGATATTTTTTCGAATTGCTGAAAAACGCCACCGCAACGCTAACGGTCAGCTACGTTTCGAAACCGGAGAGTGTAAGTACTTTTCGTTTCTCAATGATGGACTCGAAATGCTTGGAAGTTGGAGGAGCCAACAACCGCAATGGCTCGGCGACACGACGTCAATACGAATGCCTGCTTGATTCAACCAGCGAAAACAAAGCTGCTTGAATGTAGCGGTCGTGCACGCGCTTCCAGTCCATGCCCTTGCTCACCTAGCCGCGCCGCGCGGAATCTTGCGCTCGTATTGCTGATCTTAATCTCGTCGTTGCCAGGTTGCAGTACCTTGCGACTGCCCGCGATTGATCCTAGCGGCAATCGGATATTTCTGCCCAGACCAAACGCCACGACGTTGACGTTGCCACGATTGCATCCGACCAATGAAGCGCCTGGCATCATTCCGGTCCCCAGTTTTCGCGAACCGCCGCCGCCGCCAGCCTGCTTGCAAGGTCCATCGATTGCACCCAGCGTTAAGCCGGCTGGACACTTGCTCAATCATCACCGCGCAACTCCAGACCGTGGTCGCTGCGGAGAATTGCTGCTGACGCCGACACGTATTGTCGCTCCGGTCAATGGCGACGTTGTTTTGCTGAGCGGCATTTGCGGCGAAGACGGATTTTTGGTCTCCGGCGAAACAATTGAGTGGATGATTTCTCCTGATAGTGTCGGACAGATCGTCGAAGTTGGAGACGATGGGGCAACTTCAAACAATGGTCTCTTTTACAAAACCGAATCGGCCGTTAAGAAGCTAGGCGTTGATTTTGCTCGCGGCGTAACAGCCAGTAACGATCGAGTGATCACGCGTGGCTCAGCAAAAATTACTGACGACCTGCCAGTGAAAAAAGGTCAGACATGGATTTCGCTGACCAGCCCAAGCGAGGGAATCACGCGTTTAACCGCGCTTGCGCCCGACGCGGAAGTGTGGGATAAGAGACGCCAGACAGCGACGATATATTGGGTCGATGCACGGTGGCAATTTCCGGCTCCTATCTCGCAAATCGGTACTGCGCCAGCAACTCTGATTACTAGGGTAACGAGAGCGGAAGGCTTCGCGCCGGCTGAAAATTGGATCGTTCGTTATCGCAGTCTAAATCCTGAGATTGGGCTTTTCGCTCCAAACAATCTGGACGTGATTGAATCGCGAGTTGATGCGGACGGCAAAGCAGTCGTGACTCTGAATAATGTTTCGGGTCGAACAGGCACCGCTTTGGTTGGAATTGAGATTGTTCGTCCCGCTCAAAATTCCGAAAACATCCCTGAACTGCCGCTCGGTCGTGGGCAGGCCATCGTTTCTTGGAGCAGTTCCGAGCTGTTCTTACAAGCAAATGGACCTCCGGCTGGCGGCGTTGGCGAGACGTTAACGTACACAGCCTCACTGGCAAATGTCGGCGATTTGCCAGGCGAAAATGTACGTGTGACGGCTTCGATTCCGGCCGGAATGCAGCTTGTTTCAGCCAGCCCGCAACCAAGTCAGCAATCGCCAAGCGCGCTCGCCTGGGATCTTGGTCAGTTGCCAGCACGTCAACAATTCGCGGTCACGCTCCAGCTGAACGCCACCGCCGACAGCGACTATCGAGTGCAATTTGATGCCACCAGCTCCGGCGGTTCCGCTGTTCGCCAAATGGCTTCAACACTTGTTACTTCACCAAAGTTGACTCTACGATTTCAACCGGCCAGCGGCTATGAACAAGTCGAAGTTGGACAGGAAGTTCCGATGCAACTGACGGTCCGCAATGATGGTCGCACTTCGATTGGTTCAGTCACGATTACAATAGAATCTGATGAGGGATTGCAGCATTCGGCCGACAACTCGAATCGCGTTAGTAGGACAATCACCTACTTAAGCCCTGGTGAATTTCGTTCGCTCAATCCTAGTTTCACGGCGCGACGAACTGGAAATCTACGCGCCACCGCAATTGCCAGTAGTGGAGCGGTTGAACTCGCAAGACAATCGACAGCAGTCGAGGTTGTTCAAGCCGCTGTGCGTTCTCCAGCTCTGTCAATCCAATTGCAATCGGCGACCGGAGATGAATCCGTTTCGACCGATCAACCGCTTCGCACGGCTGCGATCATTCGAAATTCTGGACAAGTACGGCTAGAGAACATTCAGGTCGCAATCACCTATTCCAATTCTTTGAGCCCATTGCAGGGTTCTGCCGGAGTGGTCGATTTAGAAGCTCAACGACAGCTTGTTTGGACACTTCCCTTTTTGGAAGTCGGCGGCACAAACCAAGTTCGCGCGGATTTCCAATTTGATGGCAGCGAGCCCGCGCCACGAATAACAGCCACTGCGGCAACAAGTGCGGCAGTTCGCGCGGACGCCGTATTGAACTTGCGTCCGACCCGCGGAGCTCAGCCCAATAACAGCCCGTCAGAAGTCCTTCCCAGTCGAGATATTTTACCAAACTCAGATGTCTTGCCAGATCGAAATGTTGTTCCTAATCGAGACGCAAGGCCTAATCCAAACCGAGAGGTGCTGCCTGGGTCGGCAAACAACGGGGCGACTGGTCGAGGATGGATTTTGACGCTAGAGCCAGTACGTTCGCAAGTGCGAACTGGTAACGTTGCAAGATATTCCTTAAGAATCCGAAATGATCGCAGTACAGCGGATCAAAATGCAAGCGTCGTATTGCAATTGCAGCCCGGTATTCTCCTGCGAGGGGTTACCACGCCTGATGGCCAGCGGGTCAACTATAACTACGCTTCGGATGGCAGTTCATTGACTTTTGAAACGATACAATTCATCGCTCCAAATGAGACGATCAGCTATTTTGTCGATTTGCAACATGAAATTCCCGGCCAAGTTGCCATTCGAGCGTTGCTGAGAAGCGCGCTTGATTCTCAGGGTGTTCAAGCGACCAGCACTATCGATGTTGGAAATTTCTAGTTCAACGCTCGATTGCCGATGCGTTCGTGATAGGCCAGTTTTGCTGTCGGATGTGATAGATTCAGCACTGCAGTGCGAGCATCTTGAAAATCCAGCATCACGACTTTTAAATTGACAGGCATTTCGACATTTGGCTTCTGATATTGGCTGCCAAAAACCCATTGCTCCAGCCAGTTCGATGGGATGCTGGGCTGATAAAGATCGAGAGCGCGACCCAGTTTATGAACCGGCGTGGGCATGTTGGAGCGAGCTATTTCGCCAGCATATCGTTGGGCCTCATTTTGCAATCGGATATGCTCGCGAGCAAAATTGATTGCGGTCTGAGCGGCCATCGGATGATCGAACTGATAAACAGCAACATAATATCGCTGAGCGGCCAATGTCTGTTCAGACTTTGAATAAGTATGTTCGCCTGACTCGCCAAAGGCTGACACGCGGACTTCTAGCAAATCAGCGGTCCAATCGGAGGGGACTTCCAAGGTAATTCGAAAGTTTCGGGCGCCTTCGATGACCGATTGCGGTCCAGACTTGATTTTGAAATAAACGCCGGTGCGCCGATCAAGAGTTCCCGCGGCGCTGACCATTTGCAACGGAGCAATCTGGTTCATCTCGACTGTTCGATTCGCGTCGTCATGAAAGCTTGCATGCGCGTCACCACTTGCGAAGACGGGATAGAAACCTTGTGCGTTGACGGCGGCTTCACGTTGGCTTCGGTACGATGATGTGACGTGCACGTCGCCGGAAACCAAGCTGATCATTTCAGTCCGAGGACTGAAATCCGCCACTTGCACATCTTCGTGTTGCGATCGGATTTCAATTAAAGATTCGCTGACCCGACCGCGAAATTGAGGCGCCACAATCGTGGAAATGTCCAAGCTAACTTGGACAAATCGACTCTCGGGCAATTGTCGCTGGACGTTAATCGGGGAAACGTTCTGCGCCGGGGCAAGTGCTGGAACATCAAAGTTGACGCCGACCACCGAGCTTAACAATCCGAAGGCGATCGCACTAAAAATTTCCATAATTTGCTTCCCATCCATGTGCGGTCAACAACTCACAAGGCAAGCAATGCTTGCTATCGTGAAGTCGCAGGTCCATTTGAGCAGACGTTGCGAATTGTATACCGCTTGTTGCAGTGACTATCCCTGCATTAAAGCTCGCATTGCGATTAAGAGTCGCCAAGCTGCGGGGCTGATCCATCATGGATTTTGGAAGAAGCGATTCTGTCCACAGAACCGAAAACCAACTCATTCTTCCTGTGCGAGAAGAATGTTAGAGCGACAAGTTGCAAAGGCAAGAGCTTTTATTAACAAGCAATTGGAAGAATTAAATCTACTTGCCAAGCGAATCGGCCAATTGCTTCGCATTATAAATGCTGCGCAACGCTTCTAGAACTGAAGCAATGTGGACTGCAACAGCGCGCCCTGGGTTGTCAGAGTAATAATAGTCAGCCGTCAGTGATTCGATATTGCCGTCGAAAATGACGCCTACGATCGCTCCCTCACGATTGACGACTGGAGAACCGCTGTTACCGCCGATGATGTCCGCGGTACAGACAAAATTGAAAGGGGTTTGCCCGTCAATCTTTTGCTCCGCCGCCATCCAACTTTTCGGCAGTAACCAAGGCTCTTCGTTACCGTGCCGAGTTTGATGTTCAAAAGCGCCAGCCATAGT
>JBGSKY010000033.1:0-1855 GCA_041740995.1 Pirellulaceae bacterium | reverse complement strand
ATTTTCAGACGTTTTCAAGAGATGAGATCAGGATCGCGTAAATCTTGCTTAAAACGTCTCTGAGAATAGTGCGAACGCATAACGAGTTTGCTAATATATATTGTTCACCCGACCCCTTGCGGCGGTCGCAGAGCCAATTTGAGCGGCATTTCGCTGAACCTTTTGACAAGTTTGGCGTCGTGTAGTTAGCTTAGGAATCCCATGAAACCAATCGCGATAATTATCGGTGTTTGCCTTCTCGCAGGTTGCGGTGCCAGAATTGAAGTCGCGAAGGAAATGGCACTAGAAAAGATCGACAACCTTCTCGGCAGCATGGATGTGAAAAGGAAGGACATCGAGATTTCACTGAAAGCTTTGAAAGACGGCGTTGACGGCATTCGCAAGGCAAAGATCAAAGCTCAAGTCAAGTACGGCCAGATTGGACAGCGTGCTGAACCATTTCATGCCATGATCACTCAAGCCGACGCCACGCTGAAGAAGTTAAGGGATTATTTGGCCAACAACGAAGATGTAAAGATTGCTGGAAAAACATATTCGCCTGACGAACTTAAAAGGATGGCGAACGACGTTATCGCTGCTAGGAAAACAAATGCAGGTCAAATCGCTGGATTCGAAACGTCTCAAGCCAATTTGAAGAAAGTCATCACCACGCTAGATAGTCGTCAGCATGAATACGAAGCTCGCATCAGTTCATTGGAAGGTCAAATCGCTCAGATCGACACGCAGGCCGAGGCACTCAAAGCCATGAAGGATGCGTCAGCCAGTATGGGTGATGCCGATGCCACCTTAGATGCAAACGTCAGTAACCTCGAAGACAAGATTAGCGACCTGTTTGCCGAGACACAGGGCGAACTGTTGGTAGAAGGCAAGCATTGGGACGCAACAGCCGCCGATAGACAAATTGATTCGGTCGATGCTTTCATCCAAGCGACGCAAGAACCAACTGACACAATCGCAGAGATCGACAAGATTCTTGGCGATGGCAAATAGTCGCAATCAGACGAAAGGACGAACTGCGATGAGCAAGCCACCTCCCTTACCGCAGCAGCCTACACCGCGAAAGAGCCTGTTCACCATACGTCGAGTGATCGGTGTTATCATCGTGCTTGTCATCGTGCGTGGCTGCTTTTGGGGTGGTGAGTCGAGTAAGATTGTTGGCAAATGGACGCGGGACAATGCGATGCTAGAGTTTACGAATGGCGGCAAGTTTATCCTGACAGTTGATTCGTCTGAACGAAGTCCAAGTTTCGGCACGTATCGAATGCAACTCTCAGATTTAACCATGAACGGTGATGGTTACGCGGTCTACGAAGTCGAATTTCGATCCAAAAATGAACTTTTGGTGGTCGCAAAATACAGCGAACGAGAACTGGAGGGTCGCTGGCTGCGTGTCAGTTTTGCCTCTTCGGTTGATGACCTCGTACCATTCGATAATGCCGGTCGTTCTGCCGCCGTTCAGACGCAGATCATAGACCTTCGTGAGCGACGTGATTCGATCCAAGAACTCATTGACAAAGCAGTCGCCGACAAGTCGGGGTTGGTTGCTCGCCTAAAGCAGTCCGGGGTAAACACTAGCAGTGACCTGCAGGCCAATCCGACTGCTCGCCAGTTTGCTCAGCACCTTGTACGCCTGACTCGCGAAATTCAGTCACTTCAACTGGACGCTCTGCGACTAGATGAAGCAATTGGTGAGGCCGAATCACTCGTTCGCCGTTTTGAACAATCAAAAATTGCCATCACCTCGGAAGAATTCGCCACGTTGACTGGCGAGCTTTTTAACGCTGCTGAGATTCAGGATGGATCATTCGCCAACGAACCAATCGACCCAATCAGCTTCGAAACATTGCTCGACGAG
>JBGSKY010000032.1:0-2071 GCA_041740995.1 Pirellulaceae bacterium | reverse complement strand
AGTCGTGTTTTTTTCAAGCCGCAACACGCACGTTTACACTCGCCAGCATGCAGCGATTTTGCGCCGACTTGCAGGACACATCGCTATCAGTGTCGAGAAAGCTCGTTGGGTCGAAGACTTGAAGGAGTCAAACCAACGACTCGCGGAAGCCAATCAAACGAAGGATCACTTTCTTGACATATTAAAAGACGAAGTTGAGCGCCAGACCGACCAGATACGAATGTCGGAGAATCGTTATCGCATTCTCGTTCGGCTTGGCCAACTTGTTAACTCCAGCTTAGATGTACACGAGGTATTCCAGTCTGCGGCAGGCGAGATTCATAAGTTGTTGGCGTGTCGCTTGGTAACACTGAGGTTGGTCGATGAAATTGAAACCAATCTAAGCAGCGGGTCGGTATATGGATTTTCGCTAGCTTTTAGTGAATCTTCAAACGCCCCTCCGGCAATTGAGGTTTTGCCACGATTTTCGAATCCTAAGCACTCGATTTCAGTGCAGCGGTTGGATGGCCCAGTTTGGCTCGATTGTCAATCGATGGATCTGGAACACCCAGCCACATCGCACGCAGATTCACAATCCGAGGTTATGTGGTTATCGGGCAAAGGTATCGCTCGGCAAGGTACGTGGCCACTGATTTCGCGTGGGCGTTTGCTCGGTTGGTTAGGAATTTCAACCAGGGACACAGACGCCGCTGATAAGTGGGACTTGCAGTTGGTAGGCGAGGTTGCATCGCAGCTATCAGTCGCGGTCGACAATGCGGCGGCATACGGAAAAATTGATCGATTAAAACGGCAGCTTGAACAACAAAATGTCTACTTGCGCGAAGAAATCCGCACCGACCACAACTTCGGCGATATTCTGGGTGCGTCTCGATCGATGCAGAAGGTTCGCCACGCGATTCGTCAAGTTGCCGAGACCGATTCCACGGTTTTGATTCTTGGTGAAACCGGTACGGGTAAAGAATTGATTGCCCGCGCTATCCACGAACAAAGCAGACGCCGCGACAAGTTAATGGTCAAGGTTAACTGCGCCGCGTTGCCACCAAATCTGATCGCAAGCGAACTCTTTGGGCACGAATCAGGGTCGTTTACTGGGGCAACCAGCCAGCGTATAGGTCGGTTCGAGCTCGCGGATGGTGGCACAATCTTTCTGGATGAGATTTCCGAAATGCCGTTGGAAACGCAGGTGATGTTACTGCGAGTTTTGCAAGAGCGGGTATTCGAGAGAGTGGGCGGAAGCACTCCAATTCCAGTCAACACGCGAGTGATCGCCGCAACGAATCGAGATCTGAAAACCCACATTGATAATGGACATTTTCGCGACGATCTTTACTATCGCTTGCATGTGTTTCCAATTGCCATTCCTCCGCTTCGCGACCGAAAGGAAGACATTGCGGCGCTGCTAGACCATTTTGTAGGTCGATTTTCCGCGCGGCTCAACAAACACATAACCCGAGTCCCTCGCCAAACGATGAACTTGTTGCTTTCATATGATTGGCCTGGCAATGTTCGCGAATTAGAAAACCTAATTGAACGAGCGACCATCGTCAGCCAAGGCGACACGTTACTGATCGATGCGACATGGTTGCAAGGCCATACGCCGAGTACTGGCAAAGATGATGAACCCGTTTTGGGTTCAAATAAGGATAACGCCGAAACAAATGCAGAAGAAATCGACCGATCATTCGCGGGGTTACAACGCCAGGCTATTTTAAACGCACTCGACAAGCATGACGGAAGGATTTACGGACCCAGCGGAGCAGCCGCAGCGCTGGGGCTGAAGCCAACAACGCTGTACGGAAAAATGCGGAAACTGGGGATTAAGATTTCGCGGAAATCCTCTGGTGACATAGGTTCCTAAATCAGCGTTTCCATGGATAGAGAGCGTGTTACTGTGAGCCTTGACCAAATGGCTTTAACGTTTCCAAGTCAATCGAATTTCCTGTATCAACCGTTCGATAGAACCGTCTAGTGTCATTTAAATTAGTCGCATCCTCGGGTTTCTCCCGCTTCACAGATTCTATTAGTTCGTTGGTTATAAAATGTGCTGCACCTCGACCAACCACATCGGCGC
>JBGSKY010000031.1:0-8764 GCA_041740995.1 Pirellulaceae bacterium | reverse complement strand
GTCGTGAAAGGCGAGCGTCTCAGTTAACAATAACTCTGGGTACTCCATTCCCCACACGACATCGCCCGACTCAGGATCCCAGCCTGGATCTTTTCCAAAACCCGATGTGACGTTAGGGATTCCAGTCACACCACTGCGAATTCCGAACGGCAAATAGTCGTATTCAAACCGCGTCATCACTGCATCGGAGTCGCGGAAGTCAACGACGTTGACTGCCCATTGAGCGAGAGTTCGGGCGCGGCGTTTGTACCAAGCTCGCGTATTTTTGGTCAGCCCAACCATAGTCGAGAACTGATACTCTTGAGGTACAACAAGCTGCGCCAAGCAATAGATTTGACGCGCGTAGTGTAAGCGTGATTGCAAATTTGTCCGCGGTGCAATCGGCGGATTTGTATTTCCAACCAGAGCCTTGCCAGTGCCGTCATACGGATAACGTTCCAACGTTGGTGCGGTTGGCGACGCACTAGGCGAATAGGTGGTCGATATATCTTCAACTGCAACGTTGTCGTAGTTGCCTGCGGGAGATGCGCCAGTCAAGTTCGCGAAGGGTTGCTTCTCATCGAAACCGCCATTGAGTGCCAGTTCGGTTGGATCATCGACAACCAGATTTCCATCATTGTCAAATCCGTTACCAAATCGGCGGTTCAAGTCAAATCGCAAGTCGTAACGAAACTCGATTGGAAAAAGTGCTCGAATGACATCGGCTGTCATTCGATGCGGAATACTGCCATTGGTCTTGTCCTTAATCATTGACGGATCGTTAGCTGTGGTCTCAGTATTCGGAATTGGGTCCGCTAACACGCGATAATGATGTTCGTGCAACAAAGTGATCCATTCCAAGAAATTTCCAACCCGCTGCGGCACGGCATCAGCATCCGCGTCAAAATTTATCTGATCGCGTCCAGCAAATCCCTTCGGTGGATTTCGAAGCTCATGGCTGCGCGTGGTGACCACATTGTTGATTTCCGACATCAAGTTCCACTGTTGACCGGTCGGTGTATTGTCGCGTTGCAGAATGCTGAGCAAGCGATCGGATAAACCGGAGACGTCGTTGTCAAATCGACGCACGACACGTTCTAGTTCTTCCAGTGTGAACGGTTCATCTTCAGGGATGCGATCTTGCGACAATTCGTACGGATCATCGCTCAATTCGTCAGGAGTGAAAACGGTCCCGTTAATATCGCGAATCTCAGGAACATACATCGCAATATTACCATTGTGATCGGTGCCATATGCATTCCGACCGCGAGTCATCATCGGATAACCCGATCGAGGTTGAATTCCTGCGCCGAACCAATGGTAGTTGCGTTCGGTCATTCCAGGTTCAAGAACGGTACTAAAAAAGTCATTGCCTGAACTTGAATTTGGATCAATACGTCGTCCTGGCACGCCAGTTGTCTGATAAGGCGAGATGCTAGGAGTATCGTTACCATGGCGAGCTCGCATGATCCGCCGAACAAACTCCAGTTGGGCTGATAAAAGGTCTGGCGTCTGCGGATCGGTGTTATCGAAATCTTGGAGCAAATGCGTTAACCCCAAGTCACCCGGTCCGAGACCTGTGCCTTGTGCCGGAAACGAATTCATCGGACCAAAACCTAGCAGAGATGTTCTTGACAATTGGCTATTACCAGCCGTCAAAGCAGTCGTGTAGGTTGGCAAGGCTTGAGTTACGTCGCCTGCCAAATTTACATTGATACGGCTATCCATGTCGACGATTTGCACAGCCGACATGATCTTCAAGGATTTCCCGTCCGGCGCGGTGATCGGTGGTAGGTCTGGATCAATCCAAACGCTTTCCGCGATTCCATCACCATCGGTGTCGACGTCCCAAGGACCAACAATCAAGCTGGCTAAAAAGCTTTCCAGCGCGAGGACTTCCGAACCGGTTCCACTGGTCCATGCGATGTTCACGTACGGACGAAGTGTCGTTTCAAAAGCAGTGTTTGCTGGTCGCGCGGCAAAGTTCGGAGCAGGGTAGGGAACGATGACAGGGTCTGGGAAAATTGAGTTACCGTTTAAGGTCACTGCCAGCGGCCGTGCGCATGCAAAATCGACAAGCTGCAAAAGCTGCCGGATTTCAGCCGTCGATCTCGATGCCCATCCGCCGCCAGAGGCATAAATTGACGCTAGATAGTTGATGATCTCAGGTCGATGGTACGACGGAATAATCTCCCTGGGTTCAATCGGCGTTTGGCCGTTTGGGTTAATGTGCGAAAGCCAGTAGTCTTGGACATCGGGTACATCGACTCCTTCGTTAGTGTTGCCGAAAACGTCGGGCAGTCTGATGTAATCCATATTGGGCAACAATCCAACTGGTACCGTTTGCCCAGCCGCAACCGGCAGACTGAGTGCTTGGGACGGATCGATAACAGTCTGCGTCAACATTCCAGTGACGGGATCAAGCCCATAACCAATGCCGTTGTAGACCGCGTCGTTGATCAAGTATCGATAGCCAAGTCCATTTTCATCGTAGAAGAGTGCGTTAGGGCTGCGCTCGGTCCAAAAGCCGATCGCGCCGGTCAGCGTGCTAATGTTTGTTCCAGTCTTCAGACGTCCGGTAAATTGGAGTCCGTCAGGCAGTTCGCTCAAGTCAATCATCACTGAATAGCCAAGTGGGTCGGGCGTTCCACTGAACGTATTGTTCTCGTCGCCAATATATTTCAAGATACGAAACGAATGACCTGCCAATGGTCCCTGCAGCATTGTGAAAATTCTAGCCGTGTACGCATCATCGGTTGGATTAAGAAATGTATCGGTGGTGTTAGCAATTGTTAGCACTGGATTGTTCAGCGGTATTTTGCAAAACGCCGAATTGCTTGCCAAATTTTGAACGCCACTACCTCGCGGATTGTCCACGCCAACAATCACGGTTCCATCCGGCGGGTTGTACCAACTGTTATTGGTTTGACCGGTAACGAAGCGGACCAATCCTTCGATTGAATTGCGTCCATAAACATCGCCGAGCAACGAATGTCCTGTGAAAGCCGAAACGCGATTTTTTGTTCCGCGCAAGATCATCGGAATAATTTGCGGATCATAGATCAGTTTCGTGTTGCTTTGCAGTTTTGCTCGATTGATGATCACGCTGGCCGTTCGGGATTGCCCGGAGAAAACCATATAGGTCACCGCCAGCAAACTGAAAAGGCCGAGCATGCCGAGCACGACTAGCAGGACAAGCCCACGGCGTGCTTCCGAAGTTCGTCGGAGGTTAATCATCGATCCAAAGAGTTGAAGATTGTTCGGATGTGATTTATTCATCGCAAAGCCTCGAGCAGAGATGAGAGAAAAGTGGAAGCCTGGAAGCTTGTTCGAACGGTTCTATAAAGTTTCGCTCAACGAAATCGGAATCTCGTAGACCGCAACAACGTGGGGCAAAATGGTGGCAATCGTCCGAGCTTCGTAAAGCTGGGCGGCTGTCGGTGTGGCAGGCAATTCTGGGTAATTCCAAGCTGGCCCTTGCAGCGTTACCAATCGCGGCCAAGTTTCGCTGTCGTCCAAGCCGATGACTCGAAACCAACGGTGACGATAGACGAAACGAGGTCCGTTGTTCTGCGGTGCAAACGTATCGGGCAAGTTAAATCGCAATGTCCTTGAGAGCATGATTGAATCGCCAATCCGCAACTTCGAACTGGCGCGATCATCACCAAGCATTTCAATCGTCATCACACCACCATTGCTGAACGGGAGGTGTGACGCAGCCGTTGGCGGATAGGTCGTCGGCATTACGCCCGGCGTTCGAACCACAGCCGAATCAGGTGCCGCACACATTGCCACTCGCTCAAATTCAGGGAGTTCGTCTACGCCGGCCAGCGTTAAATCAGCAGGCAGGAAAAACCCGCGATCGCGTTTGCTCATCACAACAATGGACAGAGTGAAATTTGTCGGCGGTATATCAGAAATCGACTCGTTAGGAACCAATGTCGCCAACCATGTCAAATCGGTCTTCGGAGCCGAAGCAATCAACAGTCCATTGTCAACGCCCTGATATTCGCGGATTGCACCGAAGCTATCGTCTTCTTGAATCGTCGCTTGTACCAAATCGCCGAGCCCACCGACAATTTGTTCGGCAAGCGCGTTTCGGACCGGTGCAAGAAAAGTGTCAGACCAACTGGAGACTCGTAACAACCTGGCGTGAGGCGACATGGTCGTCGCGGGATTGGCATTGGGGTTCAAACCGGCCGGCGCTGAGTTAAGAGCTGAAAAAAAACGTCCGCCTGTTGCCTGCAAATCAAACCGCTCGCTGACAAACGGAAAGCTTGTGCGATGGATAATTTGATTGGCTTTGTTGTAAACAGGCAGTCTTGCAACGCCTGACTCGTAAGCATTGACGCTGGCAAAGTAGAGTGGATCGAAACAGAATCCCTGACCGACAATCTGGCGATAGATTACTACCGGGCTAACTGGCGTGCCACCGTTTGTTAGTCGCTCGTTTGCCTTGCGGAAGAGACCTTCGTACATCTTGGCAATCGAAGTGACCGGCTTGTAAGCAGCGGTGCCATAGAGCGGTAAATCAAAACTGGCCGCTGGCGGACTGTTGGCTGCGTTTGAATCGTCTTCATCAAAGCACCATGGCTTTTCCGTCGTCGGTTGAATTGCATGCGTCGCCTTCATCTCTGCCGAGGCGCTCAGCGCGGTGGAAGTTGACTGGGTCAACGTGTACGAATCGCGGGCTTGTCGGCTCGCCAACGGTACGATCGCCAACACGCCGACCAAGCCAACTAATGCGACCATCATCGCAAAAAGGACTTCGACGACCGTAACGCCACGCGGCAATCGATTAACCGCTTGCCCAACAGGACTCGATTTTTGCAGGGTGCCTTTATGTGCGGCACTGCCTAAGTAGTTAAGTAAACTGTAATTGGTAATCATTGTGCCGTTCCTTGAGTGGTAAACGATAAGGCACGGGACTGATAAAGCACTTGGCCAATCGGCGTCGTTGCGGTGACCGCTGTTTCGTCGTAAGCGGCGACCGTTGCAATCGCGATCGAGCCTGAACTTGGCGACACGCGAACCCAGCTTGCGCTGTTGTCGTTAATGTTTGCTTTGATGTTTTCGGAAGCTAAGTTATCCGGCGTGATCAAGACGCCATTCGTTGTCGTCGCTGATCCACTGACTTCCAACACGCGGTCATTGCGACCGATGAACAAGTAAACATCGTCGAGCGTCTGGTAACGATTCAATTCGGGATTACCTGTTAGTGGCCCGGTATCATTCATCAAGACTGACTCCAAAACTCCAGACTGGTTGAAGACCAGATAGACAGGACGGAGGTTACCCGGCGACGGATAAAATCCATTTGTTTTGTCTGCGTAGATCCAGTCCGATGCAAACTGCCGACGTGTATCTCGCAAGTTTGCATGGGGAATGAAGCTTGCGTTTCGTGGAATTAACGGACTGTCATTCGAGAACCCGCTCAACGACAGATCGATGCATGTTCCTCGTGGCAGATCGATAACTTGCGATGAAATCGGTTTTGGCAAGGCATGAACTAAGACCTTCGTCAGGCCAGAAAGCGGCCGCGCGCCGCCGACGTTGGGTGGCGTTTCAGGAACCGAAGGCAAAATGACTTTTCGCTTCACCGACAAAAGCTCAAATTCAGTCTGGCGGGTCAGAGGCACAGAGTCAAAGTTATTAATGGAAATTGAATATCGTCCCGACGCCAAGACAGGCTTGTCGATCAGCTCGATTCGCCGTCCGATCGATGGCACTTCCGGAAATTCGATTTCCGCTCCCGGTGTAAAGAGCAGCAAGAAACGTGGATCAGCTCCGATCGATGCATCGAACTGTATGTTCGAACCGACCAAGCTAAATGCGACGCTATCAAACGTTGCTGGTGGCGGCGCCTCCGCCAAGCTCAGCCGGATGCAAGTGTTGTATTGGGCATAGTTGTCGGGAAATGCCGCAACCGCATTGTTTGCGGTGATCGATTCGAGATCGCCCGTGGTGACATTACGCTGCGCCCGCGAGGAGAGTCGCTCCAAGACAACTGCCACCGGGCGACCATTGGCGATCGCGCGAGCCCGAGCGGACTCCATCATGTTTTTTACCAAGATAGCCGCTTGGCTTGTCTTGCGTTGGTTCATCGTCGAACGAAAGGCAGGCAGCGTGACCGACGCGAGCAATGTGAAGATGCCCATCACAATCAACAACTCGATTACCGAGATGCCACGAATCGAATTCCGATAAGAGCCGACTCGTCTGGAATATTTCGACAGAATCAAACTGATCATAGCGAACCTCCTACTTCATCAAAGTTCGCAACATTATCCGAAACCAAATCGCGAATCTGAGCGTTGATCGCGCCCACTGATCCGTTCAATGAGCCGTTTCCAAAAATGAAAGTTGTTCCATTGATACCAGTTGGAATATCGAATGGCCCGCTGCCGTTGCCATCAACTTCGACATTCAAAACGCCTCCTAAACATTGGTTGGCATTTTCGCCATTGACTTGGACCAACGCTCCGTTGTTACCGATCGACGGTCGTCGTGGATGATAGGGATCTGGCCAAGCGACGGTGGCCGCGCTACCGCCAAACGAAACAGCGTTTTTCCAGACCGCATCTGCCGTCGAAAACATTCGCGTCGTGACAGTACCCGAGGTTTGAGCGTTATTGCCCGACCAGAAAAATCGTAAGCCAGTCTGACCGTCTGGACCTGGTGAAACAATCAATGGTCGAATCGGCGAAGTTGGATGATCGATGATATCGGTCGAAATGACATAACCTAAGTCCGATGACGTTGGATCAAAATCGTCACTAGCGAAACTAGTCGCACTGGTCAGGTAACCTGAAAATGGATCTGGATCATATCGACTAACCACTGCCTTGCTGGCCGACGAGCTGCCTTGCAATGTTGAGGTTTGCGATGTTTCAATGTCGTCGAAGTAACCAGTTGGTGCACGCAACCATTGAATTGGATTGCCCCATGCATCAATGAATTCACGAAGTCCGTCGTTGTCGGTATCGCCGATCTCAGAGGTCGCGAAAGCCTCGATCCCATAGCTGCCGGCGATATACGACGATTCAACGATCAAGAACAACAATTCGGCGTTGAAATTTTGCTCAAGAACTTCGGGGCGAATTCGTGGAACGCCGCCGACATTACCATTGCCAGCTCGATTGAACAGCATCGTTTGAATCTGACCGTTTGCCGCCGGCGAATCCAGGCTGACAAACATCGGGCGACTGTTAAGTGTGTACCCTGTAGGAAGGGCCTGATTAGACGAACGGAAAAAGAAATTTGTACCGGTCTGAAAAAGGATATCACCGGGGCAGTCAGGCATATCTAGTCGCATCATGTCGCGTGTCAGTTCCAAACGAATACGTGCGTGCAAGACAGCGTCAGGCTCACTTGCACCAAACACCGCATTCGCCCGCGGTAACGTTTTAGACGAATAGCCCGAGACCGACTCATAAATGGTATAGCTGAGATTTGCATTGCGATATTCTTCGTACCGGTCGGTGATGATGACATCAATCTTACGAATCGTGGCTCGCGTTTTGGCGTAGAACGTATCAAGTTGTGCCCCGCGCAGAGCAACGAAGCTCAAGCCGGTCAGGATCGAGATCAAGATCAGCACGACCATCATTTCGATGAGCGTAAAACCATGACGCTTCAAAGCGGCATAATTGCCGCGTGAGGCTGTGCTGCTTGCAGGCATCAGTTCAGTTTTTTTTATCTGATTTAACATGACTTTTCCGCCGTCCCGAATTTGAAATTCACTTGCGTTCGTTAGATCGCGCAGGCATCGCCCCGCGTCTCCGTTCGAACCATTTCTTCGTTTCTATAGGTCACTCTGCTACCACGCGGCCCAACGGGTTTCGCAGTTAGACGAGGACATACTGCCTAACGTTATGGAGCTCCCGTTGACAACGTTTGCGAACTGAAGTTCGCCACGTCGTCGGTCATCCTCGAAATCACAGAACTCGGAACGGCAATCGGATCTTGATTGAGCTCTGGAGCTGGCCGAAAGCTCTTGTAACTTTCGTCAAGCGAGAGTCCCGATGGGAATCGGAACATCGTTTGTTGCAACGACAAGCCTTGATCTGAGGCACCGCGAACATCGGCCACCAAACGACCGCCATATTTGCCATCCAAACCGGGCCCAACAAGCTGAAACTTCTGCGGTTCCATAAATTGATACGCAAGGAATTTCACGTAAAGTGCTCTATTTGCCGGAATGACGCCCGGTAAACTCTTGTTACTCGTATTTGGCTGATCCGAGTAAAATGGATAAATGGCACCAAACAGTGAGACATCGCTCGCAAAGGCACCTGCGATTGGCGTGCGCTGGTAAAAATTAAAGTAAGGATTGGGCCGTCCGCCCAATGGCTTATTGCTCACATAAGTCCTGCTATCGAAATAGACATAAGGACATGTCGTGTCGACATCACCAATCTTCGAGAGATAAACCGGCAGCAAATCGTTTTCGGTATTGGTTGGAACCGACGTGTTCCCAAAAAACTTTTCTTCGTCGTTGCTCGCTGTCAACGTTCCGTTGATATTGATCGTCAAGCGTCCGGAGTTGAACTCAAAGAGCGGATTCTCGCGTGAAACGTTGTACTGATATCGTTTCGGTGAATACGATACCGCTCCGTTGAGAACTTCTAAGAATGGACCCCCACGGCCAGTGAAAGGCTTTTTTGGATCAGAGCTGAATCCGCCTAAGAAAAACACTAACGCTTCAGCCGGGTCCATCACCCGCAATTCATTGGCGGCGAAACCATTGGCTGTCGTCACCAGCGTGTCGCTACTGTTTCGAATG
>JBGSKY010000030.1:0-20295 GCA_041740995.1 Pirellulaceae bacterium | reverse complement strand
CTTCGCTACGTTTGTCGCCATCACGATCAATTCGAACAGATTTCGGTTGCTAATAGAAAAGGAACGGAATCCAGTTTTTCATGGGCTTACCAAGCTTGTCCTTTTGCTTGTTGTCTAAACCCGGCATATTTTGTCGCCAATACACCAACCAAGAACCCATGCAATCTGGCGCTATGTCGTTGTACCCAATGAAAGCGCGATTAGTGAAAGGCTTTGCAATGTCTTCCCCATTCGCTCCACTCCCAATGCGCCAGTCTTCTATTGTTGATAAAACAGGTTCCGTATTCTGCAAATCATAATGGTTGCGTCCATTCGGAGGAAAATGGGCATTACCTCCATGAGCAATATAATTGCTGACCTGGTGCTCACTTCCATTGTGAAAAAAACTCAACTCATTAGGACTTTTAAATCTTACGAGTTCTGAACTTTCGTAACGATTTCCCTTGTCTGTTTGAATTTGGTAGAAGCTATCCACGGGGAGGTTGTAGCGTGCCTTGAAGTTAAAGTCACAATAGTCGACGAAGTATTCCGAGAAGTATGGTATAGCGTTCGATGTAGCAAAACGTTCGAGTCCATGTGCAAGATTCTCCATCCCACACCCAATTCCACGTGTGCAATCGAGAAAATTAATTCGACAACTTCGTCCGACCCACGGCTGTTGGGGATCGCCTCCGTTACCCGCCTGAATCCATTCGTCGCCAATTTTCTGGAATTGATTATCGTAGCGAGGTTTCTCTTCGACGACTTCGTAGCCACTTGTAAGCGCTCCTTTGCCACTAGAAAAAAAGCACCAAACTTCGTGCACGTAGCCTCCATCCAATAGTTCGTTCAGTCGCAAGAAACGCGTACGGTCTTCGGGATCAGGAATTCCATAGTACCGAGCGAACTCATCGTTAAAGAAACTTCGATACTTTAGATTGAACGGCGTTTTCTTTCCAGGCGTCTTGTTTGGAGTGACTCGGCTGTCGTCAAACTTTCGATCACGATCACGTAGATCAACAACCTTTAGAACTTGGTAGTCAAGAAATATAGGTGCATCTGGATCTTTATAGCCATGATAGCGGCTGCTTTCCGCTAGGGCATTTATCAGTTGGTAAGTTAACTTTTTAAGATGAGCTGTCGAATGCTCATTTGAAAAATTAATGATCAGCAATCGAGGTCGCATGAGCCGAATCTCGTCATGATGTTGAGCCAACCATGGATCACTATTTGCTCGGCTAGTTTGATTTGGCCAAATCTTGGTATACGTTGGATCACTCCACGGTCCAGGACGCGTAGACAAATCCTTCGGCGGTAAAATCTTTGCTGGCCAAGTTCGTTCGCGACTAAGTTTAAACCATTGATAGTCTTCAAGATGCTCCTTAATCGCAGTTAGATTAGCTGAAGCGGCTATGGCTTTATCAAAATAAGCCTGCCTATCTTTCGCGTTGTCAGCGAGCTTACCTGCTTCCGCCCAACATGTCGCCACAAGATGTTGGTACTGCGGATACTGCTGAGCCAAATCCGAAAGACGCTGGATGGCAATCTTTTTATCTTTCTCTCTAGCACCGATTGTCATCAAGGTATATTCATCAAATGGGCTATTTTCAAAAATAGTATCCACATGATAAAGAGATTTTGCCGGATCGACCCCGAGGTAAAGGTGCCGCAGTGAGTTATGCGCGTTCCAGTCGAAACTTCCTGGAGCGCCTTCTCGCAATTTTTTTTCGAGGCTATCGATTTCTGCCTTCGTCTTTGCTGACGAATCTTGTGCGTGAGCTGAGGTGTAATTTGAAAATAACAAGAACAGAAAAGCAAAGATTCGAATCATAACGGGTTACTTCAGTTGAGTTTTCCAGCTTGTTGATTGATGAAGATTCTTGGCTGGCTGTCGATGCTGCTAATGTTAGGTGGGAGAAACTGGCGCAATCGAAGAATAGTATGCGAATTTGCTCAACGGATGTGCAATGGCGTCGGTGAATGCCCGATTTACCAACGCCGCTCTTCGCTGCTTTGCCAATTCCTCTTCCTGCTCCCGAGAAGATATAAGACTCAGTGATGAGCACGTTGAACTCGGAGGACAGGTATCGAGGGAAGTAGAACTCCTTCGCAACTCGAATGCAAGAATAATTCTGATGCTTTTCGCGTTTTCGCCCTATCGAGGTCTCAGACACGGCCGACCAAAGTACGGCCCCGGTAGAACAGTTTTTATTGACCTAGCGAACTTGTTATGGAGATCAATCGAATCTGCTTGAAAAAGTCACAAAAAGTCGCTCCTGGGACGCTCTCGATCCCATGGGGCGAATAAAATGAGATGGGGGTTGAACTCGCAAAACCGGTCAAATAAATCCTCGTCCCAATCAATAGTTCGCGTCCCAATCAACAGTTCGGCCCATCGATTGCTTAATGCGATGCGATTCAACTTTTGAGTGCGTGACAGACTGGCAGGTCAAACTATTAACTATCTGAGCAGCGATATTGGCATCGATAGTGATCATGAGATTGATCATTGCGCAGCCTCAACCCCAGGGCCAAGCATGTCAAGAATGCTCCCTGAAACGCTGCTTAGATTTTTTTCGCATTGGCCTCGTCCTGTGCCTACAGCTTTAGAAGGTGAGCGATCAATTCTGCTTCGTTGGCTAAGCCTATGAAGTTATAGCAGAGCATCTCGTAGTTCCGCTTGATCGGCTTGCGACCGGTCCAAAGGTTGGTCGATAGACAGGCGATAATCGGGCAGCACGCTTGAATCCCAATTCCGTTTTGGCTATGGCTGATCAAATGATTGCAGCCAAGAAACTGCTCGAAGAATCTGAAGAAGATCGCGCATTCCCACCGCATTTTATAGATCTTGAAAATTTCCTTTGCAGGATAGATTTTCCGGTCCAGCAGGGTCGTCACGAGAATGACTTCTTTTTGTCTCCCAACTATGCAACGCATGATTCGCGTCTTGAGTGTCTTGAGTGTCTTGGGTCACGACTCCCATTGCTCTTGCGTAAATCTAGTTTTATCAAAGCCTGGACGAGTCAATGTTTTCGTCGTTTCTTGCATCACTTCGCAGCGACCGTTGAATGGTGATTGCCGCGAACCGTTCTTGTCACAGATCATGTCCATGCCCTTGGCCTTGAACGCTGCTAGGCGGCGATAACACTCATAGTTGCTGTCAGCGATCAATATATCGCCGCGTTTAAAGCTGACGAACATTTGACGAAAAAGCGTCTTTTCGCCAGTCGTGGCACCGAACTGGATAGCGGTGTTAAGCTTGGCTGGTCATGAAGGGTTATTGGCTGGCTTGAGACTTAACGCGAGCATATTTTGGGCTTCCTTGCATGCGGTGTGGCTGTTGTCAAAACCATTCTGCGGCAGGGAAGCCCTTTGCGTAACTATCAATAAAAAAATAGCCGCCGAAGCATCCACAAACCTTAACCTTGCGACATTCGGGATATGAACCCACATGGTGGCTAGATAGATCCTGCTGGACTCTTTCGGAGCGTAAAACGTGGCAATTTTGATCTGCCATCAAATCGTCAAATACGGAAAACGAGTCAGGACGATTCCTAAATAGCTTAGGACCTAGCATAAGCGAATAAAAAGCTATGAAGAAATATGGCGACGCGAATTACAATAGCTTATCGAGACTATCGACGTAGGTTTAACAGTTCGTCAAACAATTGCTGGGTCGTTGTGATAACTCGGGCGTTAGAACGATACTGCGTGCTGGCAAGTACAAGATTGACCAAGTCGCCACCGACGTCAGTGTTGGACAGTTCCAGTGCACCTGACGAAACGGTTCCGATCCCGTTCTCGCCGGGACGACCTTCGATAGGCAAGCCTGTATTGATGCCTTGTGCGTAAAGGTTCTGACCGCGTTGTTCCAAGCCGTTGTTGTTACTAAAACGAGCTAAGCGGATTTGGCCCAAGTCACGCGAAACTCCGTTGCTGAAAACGCCACGAATCGTTCCGTCTTCACCGATAACATAGCTCGTCAAAACGCCGGGAGGCGAACCGTCCTGACGCGAGGCCGCGATGGTCGAAGTGTCAGCAGCCAAACCGCTGACAGTCGAAAAATCAAGTTCGAACTCCAGCGGCTTATCGCTTGGCAAGCCATCACGCTGAACCGCGATGGTTGCATTAGTAGCCGATACGAAGTTGCCATTTCCGTCAAACTTAATCAGCCCAGTCCCGACCGAGGTAGTGCTGCTGTTTCGCGAAGTGTTATCGCGTGAATCGGCATACCAGCGGTACGTTGTATTGGTATCGTCTCGGCTCTCAAGAACAGTCGTCAGTCGAACGCCTATTGGTAGTCCAAGCGAATCATAGGCAACGAAATCAGCGGTCGCACTTCGGCCAACGGCAGTCTGTATTGAACCGAAAGCCAAGTTTGCGGATTGAATATTTCCGTTTGGTTCTTTGATCCTAAAGCTAGTCAGATCGATATCAATTGCGTTGTCGACACCCGTGTTGCTTACAAAACGAATGCGTCCATCACTGATGTATGAACCAGGGAAAAGAGTTCCGGTCTCACCGGCAATATTGTTTTTGGACGCAACGATCGGGTTGACTGCGTCGTTGCTGTCAGTCTGAATACCAACACTTTGTTGAATGAATTGATTTAAATCTTGAATAGTGGTTGTCGAGGTGATCTGAAACGTCGCGTCAGGCGTTTTTCGTCCACCTTTTCGTGCTGCAAAAGTCAATGTGCCTTCAACGAACGGCTTATTGTATTCGAACCCGTCGCGCCGAGTGACGTTAACGAGCAGTGTGTTGCTATTGACCTTTGGACCGTCAAGATCGACCCTCTTGTTAGTTGCAATGCTGAGGTTACTTATTTGCGCATCGGACTTGCTATCGGTGTAGTTGATTCCTGGTGCGACCGTGTCAAGTAAGTAATAGCTGTTTGGGTCGTTTGAGACGTTTCTGTAAATCCGAATCTCATCGTATGCAGGGAAACCGCCAGAAGAACCCGGCGATGGCGGCGTCGGCAAATTGCCGAGAAATACGCGGCCGTTTGCAACGTTGAATGGTCCAACCAACTCGCTCGGCCGCGACTCGCCTTCACCACTCTTATAGTAAGTGATCAGGTAAGAATAATTGCCTGTTAGGTTGGTGTCTTGAAGTGCTGTCGTAGATAGTGGCGTTGAGTTGTTGTCGACAAAACTTCCGCCTGGCGTCGCGTTGCCAAGAAAGAAGGAATCGCTGCCACCAGCAGCGGTCCGATAAACGCGAAGTTGGGAGTATTGTGTTCCGCCAGTTGGCAAATTATTCAGCGTGATCGTATTGTCGGCAGCACCATTGCCTGTTGGTACAGTAACAGTTATCCCATCACTTACAGTGCTTTCTTTGCCCGCTGAGTCGACGAACGCCAACCGGTAGGTGTAGACCGAGCCTTCTGCGTGTGTACCGCCGCTGTCCGTTTGCGCCGTGGTGATTGCTGAGATGCTTGGTTTGTTAGAAGAGGTAAGTGTGACTCCACTGCCGCTTGGCCGCGGAATCGCACTGTCACCCAGGATTGCGCTTTGAACGACTTCCGAAACGTTCGCGATGTCACCTTGGGCTGACAGCGTACCTTGCAAGGAAACAACGGTTGTCGCTTTCGCAACTGCTTCGCTTCCCAACGGAACGGTCAGAGGCACTTTATCAGAAGTTTCAATGTTGAACTTTTCATCGACTCCGTAACCCAACAATCGGTTGCCAGTCGAAGTGACCAGCTCGTTCGCAGCGTTCAATCGGAAAACACCGTTACGCGTATAGAGCGTCTCACCCTGGGTACCCTCGACCTGGAAAAAACCGTCGCCTTGAATCGCCAAGTCAGATGGGTTGCTGCTGATCTCAATCGTGCCCTGACTGAAGTTTTGATTGATACTCGCAACCGAAACGCCGAGACCCGTTTGGCGAGGATTCGTGCCACCATTGTTGGCCGTTGGCGAAGCACCCAGCGAGAGGGTTTGCAGGAACTGGGTCGCGAAGACCACGTCAGAAGATTTGAAGCCAACCGTCTGTGAGTTGGCGAGGTTGTTTCCAAGCACATCGATTTGTGCTTCAGCAGCGTTTAGACCTGTGAGCGATGTACTCAATGACGACGCTAAACCCATGCTGCTCTCCGAGTTTTCTTGGAGCTATATCTGACGTTGCCGACTACGTTGACGGCAGAATTTCACGAATGTTTTTTATATCGACTTTTTGTGTTCCAACATGCACTTGGATCTGACGATTGTTACGATTGTTTTCGTCAATACTCACCGATACACTCGAAACGACGCCATTGACCGCGTCTCCATTGGTATCCAAACCTTCAACGTTTTTACCAATCAGATTGCTAGCGGTTGTGAGTTCTTGCGTGATTGAAAATCCAGTCAAAGTGCTGGTCAGTTTGTCGTTGGCTGCGAGCGACCGCAACTGACTGACTTGGTTCAACAAAGCGGCGTTGTCGGTCGGTTCTAACGGATCCTGATTTTGCAACTCAGTGACAATCAGGTTCAAAAATTGGTCTTGGCTGAGCGAATCGATTCCGTTGCTGTTCGAGCTAGTAAAAGAGCTGGTCGACGATGATGTTCCAGTGATTTGTGACATTGCGTGATCCTGAGATTAGATAGCGTTTTCAACCGATTGCGGCATAGACTTGACTGGATAATTACTAACAATTTCAAAGGCAAATTAGTAGGCCAGTCTCCCCAAGAGGTGCATTTGAATAAAGGGACATTTGCTATGCGAATTTGTTCTCGCGGCCACTTTTTAAGCGCGAGCATCGACGGCCAAGGTTTGCAGATCGATTCGACGCTGCCAAGGTGCTTGCAATACGTCAACGTTGTTCTGGCGATGTTCGCTGTTGTTTGAATTTGCTGCGGTCAGTCGGTTGTTGCGCTTTTCCGATTGACTGCCTTGGTCGTTGTTTTGATTCGAAGAACCATTACCTAGATCGGCGAATTGTTGTTGCGCGAAACTTTGTCGATCTTGAGTTTGGACCTCAAATTTGTCGATTCGAATGCCTTGTTCGGCGAGTTTTGTATGCAATTGTGGCAGATTATCTCGCAAGACCTGAGCAGCAGTGTCCGACTCGGCTGTGATATTCGCCGAAATGCTTCCCTCGGAAACCTGCAAACTCAATTGCAGCGATCCCAATTCGGCTGGATGCAATCTCAAACGTACTAGCGAGGTACCATCTTGCAATCGTTCAAGGCCGCCAAGGACGCGTTGCAGCAATCGACCTTGCTGATAGCTTGTAAGTTCCGCCGCCTCGCCAGCTTGTGGTGTTGCACCGACTGTTCGTATCGTTGTCGCACCTTCGTTGCGAGCACTACTAGCCAAGACTTGACCGGGTGGGCCGTTAAGGGAGCCTGAATCATTGCCACCGCCGGTGTTGCCAGCCCCCGAAGCGGCGCTAATTGCAACGTTGTCAGTTGCCTTTGAAGCGACTTGGCTGGCAGAAAATGAAACGTTGGACGTTTGAATCGCTGCTGCATTGTTAACGGGTAAAGCAGAATTTGCTGATGTTTGGAAATCGGCAGCAGGCGGCACAACTGAAGTGTTTTCAGGCGACTTTACATTTGCAACTGAATCAAGAAGGCGATCTTGTAGACTTTGATCGGATTGCCCCGAACCCAGCGATTGTGTCTGGTTCGCATTGGGTTGTTCAAGCTCGCTCTCGCTTAATAATCTGTCTTGTAGTTCAGACCGAGCGGGCGATGATTTATTTGAATCCGTACGATTTCGACGGTCTCTCGAGGGTTTTTCTGGAGGCTCTTCTTGAAGCTTCAGACTGTTGTTCGAGTTTTGCGTTGTCAACGACGTGGAATCGTCAGATGGCGCATCGATTGACGACGTTAATTCCACATCACTTGCCGGTTGTTCCGCAGGCGTCAACACGACATTGGTCTCTGGCGTAGCGACGATAGGCGTTGCTGCAAGCGTTGCGTCTTGAGGCTCCACTTTTCGCGAATCAGCTTGTTCATCAATTTTCGCTTGACTTGCGACGTGTTGGTCCAAATCGTCAACTGATTCTTTGTCTTTCTTAACAACAATGTCCGACGGTGCAGCGTCGATTGGCAATCCATCTTCTGAGGTTGTAGTTTTCCGATCATTGACATCCGAAGTCAACGTAACATCGGAGGTTGGGCTTGACGGTGTGGCTTCGTTTTCGGACGTGTTGTTCCGCTCACTTGGAAGCGAGTTTGTTTCTTTGCTGCTGGCCGAAGTCAAATCCTTTTCAGCAGTTTGACTAAGCGGAGTCTCTTCGATTTTTTCAGTCGTTGGCGATTTTCTTGCTGAATCGCTGGCTACGCTAGGCGAGAACTGATCATTGGTTGATGGAGGTGCAAAGCGAGCAAGCAAAGTGTTTGGCGAAGGCTCAATCGATTCATTCTCATACCGACGATCGATGTCGTCTTCGGATTGAACATTCTCGTCGTCACTTACATCGCGGCTTCGATTTTCGGCCGAACGCGAAGGCCGCAGTGGCTCAGGCGACTGGCTTAGCGAAGGCGATGCGATTGTTTGAAAGCTCGATAGTGATGTCGATGTCAGAAAGCTGACACCTTGTGGTTGCTGGTTGAACCGATTTCGCAATAACGAGGCAAACAACGACTGAGAAGTCCCTGCGTTTTCATTCGAATCGGTTTGCGTGTTTAATTGGTCAAGCAAACTTGTACGGCCGTCATCTCGATTAGATAACGCCGACGAAGTTGCGTTGGACGCATTGATCATCGCAGGACCTCCCCCCGAAGGTATTCTTGCAAATGAAAAACCGAATCCAACAAGCTTTCAAAACGCGGAAACTGTCTTGGTGGCCTTTGCCAGCAGTCGCCCTTAATTCAAGTTCGCTTGACTGGTCGGATTCGTTTCTTCAACACCCGCGCGAATGAGGCCCAGAATTTGGTGAAGCTTTTCTGCTTCCTCCGGTTGCACAAACTCGCCTATGATCTTCTTTCGTTTATCGTCTGGCAAAGCTTTAACGATAGCGACAACATCAGCGGTAGAATTGTCAGTCATCATCCGCATAATCTGATCTTTAGCTTGCTCTGGGGGCAAAATTTCAATGATTCTTTGGACTTCGCCTAAAGTTTGGTCGTTGACAGTTTTCTCACGATTGGCAACTGCATCTTCAAAGGCCACACGTCGGGCATCAAACTCTTTCACTTCGATCTGAAATTTTGTGCGCATGGTGTCTAATTGGTCACGCAAGCGACTCAGCGCTCGTTCGCGAGCGTCGAGTTCCAAGCTCATTTGAGCTCGCGCTTTCAAAATCTCTTCGTGACTAGGGACAGGCGTGTCTTTGGCTTCGATCATCAAATTGCGTAGCCGTTGCCCTTGGATGTCAATTCCGTTGAGTGTTGCAACGATCTTCGGCACAGTTTCCTTGTCAATGTTTCCGCGCAAAAACGACAGAACCACGATCGATATTTGCGCGACGATGGTTGCAGCACAAAACCAGAGAAACAAATTAGATAATAGCTTCATGTTAAGTTACTCGGCCGTTTCACCGATCGCTTTGTCTCGCGAAACGCGGGTATTGGACCATTCGTCGAGCCGCGATTGCAACGCTCGTTCGCTGCTGGCTTTGACTTTAAGTTGGTGATGCTCTTCGAGCAGTTCCATCGCTTTGAGGTTTTGTTGGCAGAGCAACAAGGTCTTCTCACGTTTGGTCGCTTCTTCCAAAAGGAGTAATTCTTTTTCACGCATCGACTGCACTTGCATGACCAATTGGATTTGGAATCGTTGGATGTCGATCAAGCTTGATACCGGCACGTTGCCGATTGAGCTAGCTCGTCGATCTGCCGAGAGCTGGTTGGTCTGAGCAACTACTTCGGCAATCTCCGCTTGATACTTTTCGATTGCATTGCGAATCTCTGATACTGCCAGAGCAGCTTGATCGCGTTCTCGTTGCCGCAGTCGCAAGACTGTTTCCATCGCAAATTTTGTCTTCATGCAGCCGCCTTAAGTGCCTTGTTTTCTGTAGTAAGTGCCAGTAGGCCTTCGATCATCTGGTGCCAAGTCAAAATCGCGTGTTGCTCTTGGGCCAGAAAAGCCAGGATGGCTGGGCGCTTTGCAATCGCTTCATCAATCTGCGGACTGCTGCCGCGAACGTAGGCACCGATGTTGATCAAATCGGCATTTTCTTGATAGGTCGATAACCATTTCCGCAGTTGTATTGCGGCGTTTCGATGTTCAGGTTTGACAAGTGCATTTTGCAAACGCGAGAGCGATGGCAAAATGTCGATCGCCGGATATTGGCCTGACGCAGCAATGCTCCGCGAGAGATGCAAGTGTCCGTCAAGCAAGCCACGCAATGCGTCGCTTATGGGTTCGTTGGCATCGTCGCCTTCGACTAACACCGTATAGATTGCCGTGATTGATCCATTGTTAGAATTGCCAGTGCGTTCGACCAATTGCGGCAACATTGCAAAAACACTCGGCGGATAACCCCTAGTCGTCGGTACTTCGCCTGCTGCCAAACCAACTTCGCGTTGGGCCATAGCGAATCGAGTGACGCTGTCCATCAAGAGCAATACCGATTTGCCTTGATCGCGGAATGATTCAGCGATTGCCGTCGCAGTTTTCGCCGCGAGGATTCGTTTGGGAGCTGGCGTATCGCTTGTCGCGACGACAGTCACGCATTTTTTTCGGCCGTCCTCACCTAAGTCACGATCCAAGAATTCAAGTACCTCGCGGCCTCGCTCGCCAATCAATCCAATGACGACCACGTCGGCCACCGTCCCGCGAGCTAGCATGCCAAGCAAGGTGCTCTTGCCAACGCCCGAACCCGCAAAGATTCCGATTCGCTGACCATAGCCAAGCGTGAGAAGGGCATCAATCGCTCGTACTCCCGTCGGTAGAACTTTATCAATGGGCGGACGATCCATCGCTGGAATCGGTTGAGCGTCGCATTCGACACGAATTGTCGGCGGCAAATTTGGACCGTTATCAATCGGCTTGCCTTCAGCGTCCAAGACGCGTCCGATCATTTCCGGACAAACGGGAACAGTCCTAGTCGTTCGATACAGTTCTACGTGATCACCCGGACTGACGCCAGACATCGGGTCAAGTGGGGCCAGTAAGCAATGCTTGCCGTCAAAGCCAATCACTTCGGCATGAACACTTGTGCCAGCCGTCCTTTTAATTTGCACTACCGCGCCGACCGGCGCCGGCATTCCCGCTGCAACTATCGTCGTTCCGCGAATACTGCTCACTCGCCCACGTAGCTTCGCAGCGACACAGCGATTAAGGATCGGCGTCCACTGATGTGCTTGCGGTATAACAGGCAGATCGATCATGTGCTGTGATTTGACTCTAGGCAAAAAAGATTTTGAAAACTTGAAACAAATTGGTTGGATCATTGCATCTCTTGAACAACGCGATCCAATTGCGTCATCAACTGAGCATCGATATGCAAGTCTTCTGATTCAATAATCAATCCAGGCGATGCGATGCTGTCGTCTTCGATCAATTCGATGTTTTGCTTTTGACCAAGGCTGCTGATCAATTTGTCCAAGTGCGTACCGAGTCGTTGACGATCTGCTGGATGAATTCGGACATGTAATGAATGCTCTCCGCGAGCCAGCGCGATGCTGTCCGTAATCCATTGCAGCAGGATTGTTGGATCAATATCGATTTGACGCCGAACCAGTCTTTCCGCAATCGAAATTGCAAGCGGCACGGTTTCATGTTGCCATTGACGAAGCCATTTTTCAGTGGCGCGTTCCAATTCACCCGTCAACAATTCTGCCGACTGAAGGCACTTTGCGATTTTGTCATCAGCCATCGCTGTCGCTTGCTTTAACGTCATCGCCTCTACATCTGTTTGGGCGGCTTGGCGACCTTCGCTACGAGCGTCCGACTTTATTTGTTCGACGTCTGATTTGGCTTGCTCAATAATTACGCGAGCTTGCTTGCGGACTTCTTCCAAGTGCAATCGCGCACTGGCCAGAACGTCTTCCCAATTGAAATTTTCGATCTTCTGCAGCGATACACCAGCAGGCAGGTTTCGTGGTTTAAGGATGCTGACCATGGTCGGTTGAGTTCAAAAAGTATGTGGACGAGACGCCGTCTAAGCGGCTGCAAGTTGTTCGTGGTTTGGCACCAAAATCCCCAAGGCACTTGCCGTTTGCACCATGGTGGATTGAGCCCGATCAATCTGGCTAATCGTTACGTTGGTTGTGCTCTGCAGGCGTTGATGAAGTCGCCGAACATCTTTTGGATGCATCAATTTCTCGAATCGAGCGATCCATTTTTTAGACGCACCGCACATTGCAGTCATGATTATTTGGGGATCGGATGCTCGTACGACTTTGGCTAGATCATCTAGCGAGAGATGTATCAGCGCGTTGAAGTCTTCGGCGTCGAATGCTTGAAAAGCTTTTGCTTGAGCGTCAAATGTTTGCGAGGACAAATGGATAGGCGAGGTTTTCGATGGAAGCTCGCCTTGCTCAGGGACTGGCTGTAAGTTGTCGGTTGGTTCAGGTGTTATGACAAGCAATTTCGGACCTTTGACTTGCGATTCTTTTTCCTGATCGAGCCCCAGTTCACTGGCGAGCGACGGATCGAGTTGCCTTAGCTCTTTGGACCATTGCGTTCTCATCTCCAAAGGCAGCGATTCGAAAATGCTCTTCGCTTTTAATCGTCCCCACTGATTGGTCAGCGATTGATGCCGAAACTCGCGCAATTTGTTTTGCAACAGATTATTGATCTCTGTAAACACGTCGGCTGCGGTAGCACCGATTTTTGGCATCGCGGCCAACGCCTGCAAGGCAATTGGCGATGGTAGTTCCTGCAAAATGTCTGATGCAATATATTGCGGCGCTTGAGTCAGTAGCGTAGCGATGATCAGCGGCCGCTCGTTTTGCATCACCTGGGCCCACTCAGCGCAAGTCGCACAAGACCAATCAATCGCTGTTGACGGCTCCGAAGAAGTCGTGGCTTGGCCGTTTGACGAATGCAGCGAGCGGAACGATTCGGTGCTCGATAATGGCTGACCGTCGGTCGCAAAATCAGCGCGATCGATTTCGCTGCTAGTCTGTCGGAGCAACTCTTCAGCGGGACTGACAGATCGAATTCGTGATGCCGAATCTTGAGTTGGTCTCTCGTAATTGGTCGATGTTCGGTCGCCAAAGTTGACTTTGAAGATCGGTTTGAGCGCCGCAAATGCTTCGTCTCGTTCGGCTTGGCTGACAATACCAAGGTTGCCAATCAGTTGCCGAATTTTCTTGCCGATATCTTGTGGCAACGCAGCAACAATTTTGCGAGCAGTTTGCCCGTCAACGCTTGTTAAAACGATAGCAATCTGCCGAATCTTCGGATTGGATCCAGCGCCACTCATCGAAAAGACCTACGAGCTAATTTTGGTATTTTGTTACAGGCAATTATCGCTTTTCGAGATCAGCTTAAGCACGTTGATTAAACATGGACCCCAACGAATTTGCTATAACGGATTAGAGAATCGCGAAGCAAGGCCAACTGCGACCCTCGTAGCTTCGACGATCGCGTGCCAAGGTGAGTCACTTTATCGTGAACGCTGTTAAAGCGAGTCATTGAATTATAAAATTCAAGAACGGAAAAAATTTTGCCTTGGACCGAAAAGATTTGAATCTTTACCATGTCGACGATTCGGCCAAGCAAGTTTTAAGGTAAAAATCGATTGCCATCGAAAGTGAAATTACGAACTTTCGATAACCGCTTCATCGGCTTTACCGCCGCCCTGATTTGCTCGACGCTGATGGTGTTTCTGATTGCTGCCAAATTGGCGACGAAAGGCTTATGGCCGTTTGGCTTGGGCCTCGCAGTGTATGTGTCACTTTGCGGTCTGCTGCTCGTTATTCGATTGGTGACGTTCCGCTTTCAAGAAGCCAATCCAACACCGATGGGTCTTGTGTCGTTGACCGCAGCTCAAGTACTTTACGGAATTCTCGTCTTCCTATTGTTAGTCATGTTTCTAGGCTGGCTTTTTTATATGCGACCAAACCTCACGGGCGATTGAATGATCGCTCGGTAGAATCGTCGGGGTCCGTACTTGTGCCATGATCACGCCACAACCATCGCATCATTTCTGGCATCATCATCCCGCCTTGCGCCGATCCGTGGTTGCCGATACCGAAGCTGTAGTTGATGTCGTATTTTTTGGCGGTCATCTCTTCCACCATCCGAACATTCTGTTTATACCAGTCCCAAGTCTCATCGTACTTCCCATCGCGCATGCCACGATTGTCGTTGCGTCCGTCTTGGAAAAAAACGCGGATGTCTTTTCTAGGGCGTTTTTTAATCTCTTCAACAAACTGATGCCCGCCGCGGATGTTTGTAAAACTTCCAACGATGCTCAGTACTTTGTGAAATTGGTCTGGTCGAACCCAAGCGACCGTCATGGCCGCGATTGCACCAGAACTTGCGCCACCAATCCCGCGACGTTTTGGATCTTTGGAAATCTTGTATGACTTGTTGAGCTCGGGCATTAATTCGTTAACGATGACGCGAGCGTACTTGTCGTCGAGCGAGTTGTATTCGACGCCCCTGTTTGTAAATCCATCACCCCAGCCAACACCTGGACCGGGTTCTTTCTGTTCAGGGGTACGACCAGGGTTGATGAAAACACCGATCATGACTGGAATCTCGCGGCGGAAGATCAAATTATCCATCACATTGTGCGCTCGCAATTGTCCTTTAGGATCCATGAAAGCTTGACCGTCATTGAAGATCATCAAGCTTGTGTCGCGAGAGCCGTCGTACTGTGCTGGTACATAAACCCAATAAGTATGCTGGGTGCCCGGATAGGCCTGCGACTGAATGACGAATGGACCTTTTATTTCACCCTTTGGTACGCCTTCCATCGGCAATGAATCGGGGCCAAGTTTGTAGTAGTCATCCATGCCTTCGCCGCGCAGCGTGTGGGCAAGCACGAGACCGATTACAAGAGTTAGAATAAATTTCATTATCGAGTCACAAAAGAGGATTATGGCCGCACATTAATGCCACCTAGATCTATAGTAATTGCGAGTTGAATTCGATCAGCAACTAGTTTCCCTGGTAGTTGTATTTTTCGCGGGATTTTTAAGGAAAACCATGGCTTTCTCAAAACCAGTCCAGTCTATTGCATTGTTAATTCTGGTAACAGTATGGAGTCTGACGGCCTCAGTTTTTTCGCAAAATGCATCGACCGCAAAACAGGTATTTGACTTGGCTCCAGCGGAAGGACCGATCAACAATCCGCTCAAGGGACTAGTGCCATATATGGGGCAGGGCGGGGAACAATTTCCGTACAGTCTTGAGTTCACTTACTTGCCTGTTAGCAATGTGATGGTTGGGAAAGGCAAATTCGACTGGCAGACACTTGAAACGCTGCTCGACAAGATTGCCAGTCGTGGAAACCAAGCCGTCGTGCGATTTTTTCTTGAGTATCCCGGCGTTGAAGAGGGCATTCCAAAATACTTGGTTGACGCCGGTCTTAAAATTGAAACCTACACCAATACGAATACCGCGCCGCTACCGCCTACCAAGAGCATAACACCGGACTACGACGATCCGAATCTTGTTGCTGCGATGAGAGAATTTATTGCGGAATTTGGAAAGTCATACGATGGCGATCCACGATTGGGATTTATTACAGCTGGAATTTTAGGAACGTGGGGCGAGTGGCATACGTATCCTCGAAACGATCTTTGGGCTAGTAAAGAAACTCAATCGGCTATCTTGGATGCTTATGCAAAGCACTTTCACAAAACGCCGATCTTGTTGCGATATCCGGCCGGGCCAGATCACTATGACAAAGCAGCCAACGCAGATCTACCATTTGGATACCACGATGATTCTTTTGCTTGGGCAACGATTGATACTGGTCGGAAGGAAGATAATTGGTTTTTTGTACCGGCGTTGAAGGCAGCCGGCGCGATTAACAAGTGGAAGGAATTCCCAATTGGTGGCGAGATTCGTCCCGAGGTTTGGGGGCTAGTCTTCGACACGCCGGATAAGTGGCCTGAAGGCACGCAGTCGTTTGAAGAGTGCGTTACTCAAACTCATGCTTCCTGGTTGATGGACTCTGGCATGTTCACGCGACCTGCAACCCCCGAGCGAATCGCAAGTGCGAGAAATCAAGTTAGAAAGATGGGTTACGAGTTTTATATCAGCCGAGCCACTGTCTATTCCAACGGCGACGGCAAATTGGCAATTCGACTTTCAATTGTCAGCCAGGGCGTGGCGCCACTTTATGCCGACTGGAAAACAGAGCTGGCGATCGCAAATAGTAAAGGTCGTATTTTGGAAACGATGCCAGCTCCGGAGTTGTCATTTGCTGGTCTATTACCCAATGCCGAACCGTACGAGCGGACGCAAATCGTGCCTATAAATGTTCCTGATTTAAGGCCGACAACGTTATTGCTGCGAATCGTCAATCCACTCAAAAATGGCAAGCCATTGCGATTTGCAAATAAATCACAAGATCAAACCACCGAGGGCTGGCTAACGATCGGGCAACTCTCTGACTTGTAGTTTGATATCGGCTGGATTGTTGAAGGTCGGTACCGCTTCAGAATCTCTATTTAGTACTTACGTTTGTATGTGTATGAAACGCGTACAAGTGTACGTGTTGCGGATGATCGAAACTCGGAGTTCATGATGGTTGAGCGTGTGGCATTGTCCAAAGGCGATTTTGAGATCGCGAGAATGCTGTGGTCGATTGGTTCGGCATCCGTCCGGACGATTCACGCGGCAATCACTTCGGATCGTGAGATGGATTTGAGCACGGTGCAGACCTATCTCCGACGGCTGGAAAAGAAACGCTATGCGTCGTCGCGGTTAGATGGTCGTCTTCGCATCTACAATGCGAAGACTAGGCCGATAACGGTGATTCGCCAAGCAGTCGACGATTTGGTCGATCGACTTTTTGGCGATGACGCAATGCCATTGGTTCGACACCTTATCGAAGATAGGGGGATAGAAGCCGACGATTTAGATGACTGGCAATGCCAATTTCGTCTACGAGTCGAAGCATGTCACTATTCAAGCATCAAACATTGTTTGGGACATGGAGCATTCAACGCTTCTAGCTGAAGGCAACGGCAACGCGCCAAACCGGGCTCAGCAATCCAGTGATCATCGATTCCCCAACGATCCGCTGGGATTTGAAAACAGACCAACTCCTTACGAGCAATGAGTAAGCCGCAGCCGTTTCAAATCAAGAGCTTCAAGGCGACGAATGTTTAAAACGTACAATGCTTAGTTTTCGCTCGTTCGAAATGTGAACAGGCGATCAAGGTTTTACGAGTGGACCGATCGTCGATCCTCCTTAAGCTGCAATGGATGACCGCACTCGGATTATGCATTCCGCTAGTCTTTATTTGGCTAGGTTCTTAGGCTTGCTCCTTCAAAAGGCTTAGCTTGATTATGCTCAAGGCTGAATGCGTGCTATCACTAGTGACAAAGGCAGACGATTAGAAGTGACCTGAATTAACCGATAGGTGCGATGTAGTACCGTCTCGAAACGCCTTCGATATCGTGGTAGTAGTAGAAACAATCTGGGTCCGCTTGCGTTACGGTTTCAATCATTTGGTGCAGTTCTTCATGCGTGATGATCGTTCGGACGATCGTAAACGGTTCGGTCGATCGACCTCCCACTCCTTGGTGAGCGGTGTAGGTTCGATGTTCGGATGCAGATGTAATCGCTGCACCAATTTGTTGTTGCTTCTTGGTGACCACTGCAAGCATCATGATTTTGAATTTGTGATAAGAATTGTTCAGCGTTTCGGCAGACACGAAAATATAGATTGACGTGTACATTAACGTGTTGATGACCGCTTCGAAATTCCCGTTCTTCAGATAGTCCATTGACATCCCAAATGCCGTCGATGCGACACCGGCGAAAATCGCTACTGCCCCGACGGGCTTGAGGTATTTCATTGCGATATAGGCGCCTACGATATCTTCATCGCCTGTCGAACCGCGATGCGTAAATGCGAGTGCTTTTGCAACTCCCGCCAGAATGCCGCCGAAGAGTACGAGAATAATCCGCTCGTTCTGAGATTCAGGTTGCGCAAATTGCAGTTGTGGCATAATCGCCAATACAATGACTACCGTTGCAACAACGACGATTGATCGAATGGCAAAAACTTTCCCGACGTGAAAGTAAGCGAAAACCAGAAGCACGGATTGAAACGCCAGATATAGCGCGATGAACAGATAGTAATTTTCGAAATAATAGGACAGGGCCGTTGCGATACCTTCGGTCCCAGTCAAAATGACTCGGGACGGAAGAACGAAATACTTTAGTGCTATTGCGTACAGCACACCGGCAAGCGAAATCATTCCGTAGTCGATAAGAACTTGGCGCAAGATCTTCTGGTTCCCTTTGTTAGCATGTTTAAGCAAACTACTGTTCGTTTTCGCGTTGCCGCGGCAACTTAGCCGAAGTAGTTCGCGGGCGTCCAGATGTGTTCTTGGGATGACCGCATTCGTGGATGGATATCGCAATTGACGCAATAGTCAAGCAATTCTCCCAGTGGCTGGATGTGGGGAAACGAACGACATTAACCCGTAAGACGCAAGAAAGCGGATTGCTTGACATGCAGCGCTGCGAAAAAGTCGAGCTAAGTAAGTTGCGCATCCATGGCTTTGATCCATGGCCCAATAAAATGTCCATGATCATGATATGTTCTGCCGCTGAACATATGTTGGTCGATGACGCAAGGTTCGTTGACATAGATGCCACCGCAGATCTCAAGATCGAATTTACACTTGGCAACTGTTGCCATCCGAAGCCCCTTAACAATTCCGGCTCTAGCGGGAATTTCCACGCCGTGGCAAATACTGGCACATGGTTTTTTGTTTTCCCAAAACCAACGTGTAATTCGCAATAGATCCTCATCTTCGCGAATATACTCCGGAGCACGCCCGCCGCTGAAAAATATCCCAGCGTATTCTTCGGGCTTGATATCTTTGAAGCAGATGTCGGCCTGAATGGTGTAACCTTCCCATTCCTTAGTAATCGTCCAACCTGGTTTCACTTCATGAAGAACCATTTGGTAGAGCCGCTTTTCAGGGGCTGCGACAACTGGTTGATAACCCCCTTCAATCAATCGATAATACGGATAAAGCGTATCGACCGTTTCAGTAGCGTCGCCAACGATGATCAGGACTTTTGGTTGCGACATTTGTTTTTCCTTGGGTGTATGTGCATTAGAAGATAGTGTCTCGCTTTCAGAAGCCGCATGAGATTGGGAAGCTAAAAGTACGAGTGAGCCCGTTGCAGTACCGGTAATGAAGTTTCGACGATCCATTGGGAGCCTGATTAATCAAGTAATAGAAGCCTAGATATTGGAAACAATCTCATCAAGGTAAGACCGAGCTAAGTTAATTTCCTCGGTCACCGCTGAGGTTGTTTCGAGAATTGGTATGCCACGAGGAAAAGGGTGCATAAAGATTTCTGTCCATCCTTGATAGTTGCTACGTTTGAGCACTTTCAACATTGACGTAAAGTCCAAGTCGCCACGACCTGGCATTTGCAGCAACTCTTTCTCTTTGGGCATGGGATGCATACAACCATCGCCGTGCTGCCAAGCATAAAACACGTGGACGAGCGGCAGGATATCGTCAAGCAACTGTGCAAGAAGCTCTTCGTCTTGCGGTAAATGGTATGGCGCGAACGCTATTCCAAGATGTGTTGACGGGTTCAATTCCGCAAGATAGCGGAGCGAATCGGGGGACTCAATTAAATTGTTTGCGTGGTTTTCTATAGTGATCACAACACCGCATGCTTCGGCGATTGCGAGGTGAGGTTTCATCCTTTCAATAAAAAATCGGATTGCCTTTTTGAGTTCATCGCCCTTGAGATTAACTGGACCCTCTGCGCCGGTCACGATCGTTTTGCACCCCAGTCGCTTCGCTGTACGCAACTCGGTTTCAAGACCAAATGGACCAAGCTTATATTGAGTTATACAACCAAGCTCAACGTTATGCTTTTTAATAAGTTCGCTGAACGCTGCTTCGCCCATCTCGTCAATCTGTTCACGTTGGTTGCCATGTATCAATGGCCAGATGTCAATCGCACTGGCGCCGGTTTGCGAAATTTCCGGAATGATGTCAGCCAAAGATTGGAAGCCGTAAAGACTCGATCCAAGTATGTAACGGAGCTTGAATTCAGTGGATGGTTCCGAGGCTGCCAACTCGATCATCCCAGCACTCGCAAAGAGCGAAGCAAGTGACGATGATTGCAGAAAGCGACGGCGATCGATCGGACGAATTAGGTCAATGATTTTCATACGACTATTGGGAGCGTAAGAAGTATTGAAGTTATCAAATGCGCTAGATCGTTTCGAAGCCTGATCGCTGCTCACGTTTCAACATCGCGTC
>JBGSKY010000029.1:0-4850 GCA_041740995.1 Pirellulaceae bacterium | reverse complement strand
ATCGTTCGTGTGTTTGCGAAACATGGCGACCGAACTGATCGCAAAAAAGCGAGACTGAAATATGTGCTCGACGATTGGGGCTTTGAGAAATTCTTGGTCGCTGTCGAAGACGAGGGCGGCAAACCGCTGCGACGCGTTCCTGTCACTCAATGGGAGCGACCTGAACACGAAGATCGTCTGGCGCATGTCGATTTCCATCCGCAATCTCAGCCAAGCATGAACTACGTCGGCGTTGTGTTCCCCGTCGGGCGCATGACCAGCGACCAAGCACGAGGGCTGGCAGCCATTGCGCGACGTTATGGCTCAGGCAGTATCCGGCTAACCGTGTGGCAAAACTTGATCATTCCGAATATTTCCGACGAAGATTGCGACGCAGTGCGTGAAGCCATCGTCGAGCTGGGACTGCACTTCAGCGCTACAAATATTCGTGCTGGATTGATTGCTTGTACAGGAAGTGCCGGCTGTAAATTTGCTGCTTCGAATACCAAGAGCAACGCGATGCAGATTGCAGAGCATCTCGAAGGACTGTATCAGCTTGACGCGCCAATCAATATCCATTTGACTGGCTGTCACAACAGTTGTGCCCAGCACTACATCGGTGACATTGGCCTAATCGCAACGAAGGTCGAGGTGGATGAAGAAATGGTCGATGGCTATGACATTTATGTTGGTGGCGGCTGGGGTGTACGACAAGGAATTGGGCGGCTGGTCCGCAGTAAAGTGGCTTTCGAATCAGTGCCGCAGCAAGTCGCTGCCATCGTTGGAACTTATCTAGAACAACGCGATGGCCGGGAGCCATTCAATGAATTTATCGCTCGTCAATCCGATGCAGCTTTGCAAGAGTTAGCCTGCGTGAATGTATGACTGAAACTGTATCCTTCCATAATTAATGCTTGTCATGACAACATCACTAATTCCAGAAACTGCACCCTTTAACGAAGAGCAACGCGCTTGGCTTAATGGATTTCTATCGGGCTTCATCGGCATGGTCAATGATGCCAACGCTGCTCAAGGCCTAGCGATGCAAGTGATGTCGAGCCAGTCGCAAAACGGTTTGGCTGCACTGCTTGAAGAGGAAGATTTGGACGACGCAGCGTGGCACGATTCAACGCTGGCGATCGATGACCGAATGCACTTGGCTGAAGGCAAACCGCTGCCGCATCGTTTAATGGCAGCGATGGCTCAACTGGATTGCGGCTCATGCGGCTACCTGTGCAAGACCTACAGTGCTGCGATTGCTTCGGGAGAGGAAAAGAATATAACGCTGTGCAGTCCGGGTGGCAAAGAGACCAAACAGATGATCAAAAATCTTCTGAAGGAAGCACCCGCCGCCGAGAATGGCAACGGCAAAGCGACGGCTTCGACAAATGGGTCCGCGAAAGCATGGTCTCGGCAGAACCCTTATGCCGCTAAGCTGATCGAATCGCGACCGCTGAACAAAGAAGGATCGGCGAAAGATACACGGCATGTCGCCATCGACCTTGTCGGCTCTGGATTGAGCTATCAGGTCGGCGATGCGCTGGGGATATATCCTACGAATTGCACCGAGCTTGGGTCGGGCATTGTGGAAGCACTTGGTGTCGACCCAAAAGAAATGATTACGGGACCGAGCGGCATTGAGAAGACGTTGCTTGATGTCCTGTGCCAAGATTATTGTTTGAAAGATCCGAACGACGAATTGGTCGAGCTGCTGGCCGAGCGTGTCCAGGCTGCAGACGACAAAAAGATCTTGAAGTCGATGTTAGACGACGGAGTTCCTGCTGGCTTTGACGTTTTGGACGTCCTGCTGCTGGCTCGCGGCACCAAAATTTCCTTGCCGGAGTTTCTGGAGACGCTCAGCCCACTTAACCCGCGACTCTACTCGATCGCCAGCAGCATGCGTCACGTTGGAGACCAAGTCCATTTGACGGTCGGCAAAGTGATGTATGAACGAGCAGGGCGACTGCGTAAAGGGGTCGCGAGCAGCATGTTAGCTGACCGATTATCAGTCGGATCTGACGTCCGAGTTTTCATCCAGCCTAACCACGGCGGATTCACAGTCCCGGCTGATCCGACCAAGCCCATGATCATGATTGGGCCAGGGACTGGGATCGCACCGTTCATGGCATTCTTACAAGAACGGTTGCAGACCAAGTCGCCGGGTAAGAACTGGCTATTCTTTGGCGATCAACGCGAAGCACTCGATTTTCTTTATCAAGAGGATCTGAGTGGCTGGTATGAGAGCGGAATTCTGACGCGACTGGATACTGCCTTCAGTCGCGATGCGGGCAAGAAAGTTTACGTCCAAGATCGGATGCGTGAAAACGCCGCAGAAGTTTGGCAATGGTTGCAAGACGGCGCACACATTTATATCTGTGGCGACGCATCGCGAATGGCTGCCGACGTAGAAAAAGCATTGCTAGAAATAATCGGCCAGCATGCCAATTTAGACGTGGCCGAAGCGAAGAAATTCCTGCAACAACTCGCCGCCGACAAACGCTACGTCCGCGACGTCTATTAGCAGTCGTGCAGCGAAAAAAGTGGCATCGGCTTCTAGCCTTTTTTGAAGCACCATTAGTGCTTTGTATAAATTCCAAAGCTGCCAACGGACTGCTTTCAATTCACTACGACGCTTTGTGGTGGTCTTGATGCAGGCAACTTCAAGGTCGTTGAATTTTTCGGAGGCTTCAATCGCCATGAAAGCTACCTTCGAATGCAAATTTGTAGCCACTCGCAGAATGGCCCGATAAATGCATTGATGGTTTGGACGAGAAGGGTTCTGACCGTCGAGTTTCCGCAGACTCGAACAAGTCGGAAGATTATATGCAAGGACTTGCTGGTCTAACGCTAGGGTAAAAAAATGAGCACTGAGATACTAATCTTAATTATTGTGTTGATTGTCTTGTTCGGCGGTGGAGGTGGATATTATTGGAACCGTGGACGACGCTAGGGAGCGCGCCCTGAACGATTAAATTTTCGATCAAATTCTCGAGGTCGTTGCTTCGAGAGCGTGGATGCAACTACTTGCGCAAACCGCGATGCAACCAAATAAACTTGCTCAGCATCAAGCGAGAGATGGATGTTACCGAAATTCCCGCCTGATCCTGCGGCAGTGCTATTTATGACACGGCTGCAACGTGCATTCTGCACTGATCGGATGGACCGAAGCTGACACGAGATCGGTCGAGGCAATGGCCTCCGCACCAGATGAGTCGTTTGCTGGGTAGGCATTCAACACCAGATTGCCGCAACTCCCTCAGCTCGACTTTTTCCTTATGCGGCCTGAGTGAGTCCAAAGTCTATTAGCTAGTTGAAAGGTCTGGATAGTTTTCTGTCACTGGGCGGGTTGGAATTTTGTGACTCCCTGTTTTTGCGCACAGAGATGATCACCGGTCAGAGTCGCCAAATTTTATTCAAAAGACTCCCGCCCCAAACCCAGGACTTACATGGATTCTTTCGCCGCTTATAATTCCTACATGAACAGTCAAACCGAAACACAAGAACTAAAGTGTTGCCGATGCGGATCAGCATTGGAAGAAGGATTTATCCAGGATCGTGGTCACGGCTACGTCGTAGTACCCAAGTGGATCAGGGGCAAATTAGAGACTGGCTTCTTCGGAGGTGCAAAGACTCAAGGAAAGAAATCAATCACCGTAGCGACTTGGAGGTGCATTGCTTGCGGTCGACTAGAGTCGTTTGCGAAGGACTAAAAGCGTTGCTCATTACGCGACGAGGCAAGACGTGACGCTAAATGCTCTTGCTGCCATGGGACTGGTTTCCAAAAGTTTAAGATACGTGAATACGAAGTGACGAACAATCCGATGGACGTGCGTACTGGAAATGATTTGAATACAAACGGGTGAGACTCCCGTCTGAGTAATTCTTAGCCAGAGGCTCAGTAACGAGTGTTGCAGCGTGTCTGGTTAAGGCGATATAGTCGGGCGTGGGGAGCAGAATGAGCTAACGGCGCCCACTGGTTCTGTGAAGGTGCAACGTTCAATCGCACGAGCCGAAGCTTTATGCTAAGCTCGTAAGGAAGAGCTCGCTCTACTCTCCCGAAGTCGCCGGTCAGCCGCGAATTTAAATCATAGATTTTTGGCGGCGACTGGGTGATCGCCGGTGTTATCCGACTGACCTTCACAGTCCTCATTTATTCTCGAACACATGGAGACTCGAAATGTCTGCACGGCAAACGAATCGGGAAATATCCCATTTGCGAACATTTCTCGGCAACGTTACCCAGTACATAAAAATCTGCTGCGTAATTAAACCATTGCAACTTCTTGTCGCTCGCAACTCCTGCAGGCAAAAGTTGGCTTACATGCGATCACTCCCTGTCCGCACGGTTGGGCATGACTTGGCACACATGCTGGACAGCAAAGGGCTGAAGCTGATTCCCGGTTTTGCAAAGCACGACTTAGATCATTTGATCCTTGGATATGGCATGGATCCTGAAGAAGAACTTTGCATGCAGGCGTATCTAATTGGAAACGGGCGTTGGCAACTTCAATGCTTCCTTTTCCTTAGTTCGGCCGTGTTGCTCCCCGGCCTTTGGGGCACATTGTGCACTCACTACAACTTCGGTAAACAAAGCGCGCCTCTCTCGTCACTAACATTAGACGACTGCTTGGATCAAAGAACTGATCAACTACAACGAAAGTACGCACCGTCACGTATAAACTTAGCTGCGAGCGTGAACAGGCCCACAACTGGATTCGTCGGATAACAGATAGAGGATTGAATGGCACTTAATAGACGTAAAGTCTTATCCTGAAAGGTTTACTCGATGTTGACATAAAGAGGCCTCACATGCGATGTGTTTGAGAATCTAACCGCTCACTCACAAGGCAAGGAGGCCATATCAATGTTCG
>JBGSKY010000028.1:0-10604 GCA_041740995.1 Pirellulaceae bacterium | reverse complement strand
AACGCCATGAATCTGCAGGAACCCTTCCCCGTCAACGTTGATCTTTTCTTTCGTGGTTCGGCCGAACTCACGCTTTTGTTCGGTTCTTCCCGCGCGCTCTCGGTAGCCGATTTCAGTCACTTGATCCACACGTTGCACCTTGAACGGCACGATGAAAAACGCGCACGTCCGGGTCGTACAACGCACCCCTTCGCCGCTTCGTTCGAAAGTCAACCAAGTCGCCGGGGCCATCAAGGTGACAGCACCTGGAAATACAACGCAGATCAAAAAAACGATCACATGTTGCAGTAACATCCCACCAAACGTCGGACGATTTCCGTTCGATTGCATTCCAGTCAGCCTATGAAAATCAATTGCAGTAAAATGGTTGCCAGTAGTTGATCAAACGACGTTCAATGTTTAGAGCCTAACCGCATCGTTCTTATTCTTCTCGACTGTCTGCTCAAAGTCCACTCGGGTCGATACGGCTTTCCATTTTGCCAACGGGGCTGCCGCCTCGTCTTCAAAATCGGCAATATTAAACGAAAGGGAACCCACTTGTTGAATAATGTCGCTAGGCTGAAACTGGTATCTATCGACAGAGCCAGCTGGACTTTCGCCGGTTCGCATCGCTTCCACGCCGCCCGATGTGGCTCTTACAGTGAAGGGCAGCAGAGTGGACAAGTTAACTTGAGGTATGTAAGTCGCATGCAACTGCATCGATACCCAACTGCCACTGACGTTGTCCTCGCGATAGATAGCAATTTGCCCTGGAATCTGACTTTGGCGCGCACGGTCAAGACACTGTTTTTCAAATTGAGTTCGCGAGAGTCCGTTGATTGCAAACGATCGACCAGCGTTGGGAATACTCGCTACGCGCGTTAGGTAGTCGTTCGGCTTCAGCAGCCCATCCGTGCCGCGATATTCAACGACCTTTAATCCAGCGTCCCAAGCGGTTACAGTGATCGGGACATCGAGCGACATTTCAAAGCCTGCCGATCGATAGATTCCGCCGAAAGGAGGCTCAGTCTGCAACGGCGGATCGAACTCGGGCTTCGCAGGAATTCCAACTCCCATATCCGGTGGCAAGCCGTAATCGATATCGACCGGCAAATCGAATCCTGGGTCCATGGGCATGCCCGGACCAGCGTCGGATCTCATCTCCGGATTTTCCATCAATGGAAATTCCGTGTCGTATAGAACAGGTGAAAAATCGCTTGGAAGGTCAGACGGAAATCCCGCGCCATCTCTTGTAATTGGAGGTCCAACATACTCATCAAACTGCGCTCGAAAAGTTGAGAAAATCAGCGACAAGCAAATGCCTGCGACCCAAATATTCGTGACGCGGATCATCATTCTTGTCGCTAAAGTATTTGGTTGTCGAAACAGAAATGCCTGACCACCATCGAGCATTTTGATATTTTGCTGCAGGCACAGGAAGATGCCGCCAAAGCTGCTTCGATCATTTGCCAGTCCAGAGCCAACTTGATCGTCGCTGACACAATTTAGTCAACGTTTTCTACTTGCAAATTAGGAAGCGGGCGACCGAGGTTTTCTAGGACTTCTGCGAAAGCGTCTTTTTGCGGTTGTTGTGTTACAAAATTTGCACCATCTGCCATAACCAACTCAAGCTTACGCTTGTTCTGACTGACGCGTCTTAGATTTTCATCCGCCATCAATACTTTTGCATCATTCCAAGAAACTCGACGAATCGAATTAGGAATCGAAAGAATAATCGTTATCGCGTCCGCGAACTCTTGAGGATTGCGAACCGTTGTCGCCATATGGACGCCAAGGCCAGGAAACGAGGCGGAGATATTCCTGTTCCCCAGGACGGCGAGTTCTAACAATTCACCGTTGACGTATCTCAATTTTGCTTCATTTGGGAATCTTGCCAAAGTACCATCGGCATCATTGTAGTGGCCACTATGCCGCGGCATGTCAGGCGAATCCAACGGTGTCCATTGCGAGTATGAAATTGCAAAACCGTCGGGACCTTCGATCCTTCCCGCCAAATTACACATGGATTGAACGGTAACGAAGCGATAGCCGGCGGGTAGTGATAAGCCTTTAGGGCCGTCGTAAGATACGATTTCCTCTATCGCAGGCGCAAGTTTTTGGACGTCATCGCGTTGATAAGCGAAGTCAGCGTTAATTGAGGAGGACTGCTTCGAAGCGTCCGACGAAGAGCTCTTTTCCGTCGACGCATCTGGAACCGATTGTGTACTTGGAGCAATGATTGGGGAGTTTGCCTGGCTATCAAATTGGGCTTGAGCCAAGCTTGAAAAAGCCAGCAGTATGTAACCTGCAACACTTACTCTTCTAACAGACTTTCGCATCAATCGATCCCTCAATTAAACAATTGAATTCGAACCCGCTATCTGCTTTGAATAACAACCACCGCCTGACGTTGCAACGCATCACCCGTTCCTGAAACAGAGATAATGCCTTGGCTACCATTCATTTTTGTTTGGAGATCTTGAAGTGCACTTTGCAAATCATGACCCTGTGCGAAAATGACTTGTTCGGGATAATGAATCGACCAGTCGGTGCAGTTATTAAAGATTTCCACGCGATTGCTCGCGCCGCCTCGATTTAGGCTTTTCAGCCCAGGCGTAGTCAATTGCAATTCGTACGAATTGTCATCGTCGTGAACGCTGATGCTTAAACTAAGCACAAGTCGTGGGTCTCCAAGTTCGATTTGTTTGAAGAACGAATGGACTCCAGCACGCTCCTCGGCCATCACGCGACTTAATGCGAGAACAATTCTTCCTGCATTAACGTCATAAGAATCTCTGCCATCTTTCAATGTTGGGTCTCGTGGAACAGGTGTTTCACGGCTCCCTGCTCGAACTGGCCACACATAACTGCCGGACCCGAAGAAAAGCTCATCGCGTCCACCATCACCCCAAGTCGTGAGATTATAACGACCATTCCAACGATCACCCGGCGAGGCCAGCCCGATGAAACCACGCGAACTCATCACCGGTCGCCCAGCCGCATCACGCTGAGGCCATCCACGCCAAAAAATCGGATTCAAACCAGAATTTTCTGGGTCGAGAGCTGTATCCCATTCCGCCGCGGAAGGCAATCGCCACATGCCAGCCGTTGAACCATCGGTTAATCCATGCTGACCACTTTGCACATTTGCGACCAAGGCATTGGCATGTTCTAAAGAGGTTGCTTGTGGAATCCAAGTCGGATCAGCGAGCCAAATCAAAGCAGTCTCATTGTGCTTGAAGGTTCCGTTTCTCAAATCTGTAAAGCCACGATTGATCGCTGGTGGTAGTCCAGCTTGCGGCACATCTGCTTCCACAGGATTTGGAGCAGTTTGAGTATTGGAAATCCCCCCTGCAGCTTCGTCAAATTGTGCTAAGACGGCCTTCGTATCCAATAAGAAGCTCATCCCAAGGCAACTTAGAAGACCAATCACACTGATTTGACGTATCATTGAAAACTCTCTGGTTTGTGTGTCGTGAACGACCGAACGTGATTTGAAGCTGACGATTTAATTACGCTTCACAAGAATGAAACGTAGTGGCCGACCTTGTGTAACGGTGCCCTCGAACAAGTTTCCAACTTTTGTCAATTCAAATGGAGCAGGTGCTCGCGACGGCGATGTTGAAGTTCCGCGGAACGTGTTACCGGAAAGCGTTCCCTTAATTTGAGATGTTTTGCCATCATAGAAACGCAAGGTCCCTTCAAGTAGCGATACCCCCGGATTGTTAGTCGGTTGTTGGGTCAGATCAAGTCGTCCAAAGTTCGACTGATATGAACCAGCATCAGAGATTAATTCGTATTTAATCGACTGGTCATTTCCAGTCCTCACATTCAGGACCGTTACAGGAATCCACGACGTTGCAGTTCTCGAAGACCTAAGCGCATTTTCAAAGTCAGCTTGCGACGAAACGCTTCTTCCATTGACTGCCAAAATAACGTCACCCGATTCCAAGCCGTTTCGTTGGGCTAAGCTCATAGGCTCGACCTGAAGTATCTTTAGGCCGGCGCTCAGACCACCAGTCGATTCAAATTGAATTCCATGCTGCACGTTATTAAATTGGCTCGTCGGAATTGAACCACGCACCATGGGAGCCGTTTGAAAACCGCCTGACGGAACGGGATCGTTTTCAACTATGATCGTATCGGACTCGATAATCGCTGGATCTTGATCAGCCGGTATCGACGATGCGTCCAGCTCTGTTGCGAACTCTTCAAATTGTGCGAAAGCGGAAGAACAAGTCACGATTGTGAGAAACGTGCTGATAAATAAAGCCACAGATTTTTTCATCTCGAGGACCTTTCGTCGTAAATCTCAGTGCTATTTCTTGTATGAAGAAAACGATTCTTCAGCCCGCACAAAGAAGAAGCGGATTTGCGTTCAACAGGAGCTAATGCTCTAAGAAAATTAACGCGGTTTCGTGAAGCCGCTGAATGGGCACGATGTGAGTTTAAGAAACATTGACATTGCCTGCAATCTGGCATGCAGTATTTTAATTGAGCAAGTCTTGCTGAAAACTCAGATTGTCTTTTTATAATTGCATAATGATTGATTCGGTGGTTCCAATATCAAAAGCTGATTTGAAATTCCTTCGCAGTCTTTAGCGATATTCATCACAATTAAGTGCAAATAAAGCTCGTTTTCGCAAGAACTTTTTAATCTTACTTTTGCTTCATGGCTCCCGAAAAACTGAACCGCAAGATTGGTCTCATTATTGAAAGTTTTTGAATAGGCAATTGAGCCCGGCCATTCAGCTACTACTGATTTGACTGTCTTTAACAGGTCTAAACAGCGTCAAACTGCTCTGGCGAATCGAAACTACGGTGACTTAGAAGATGCAGAATCAACAAATCATAACAAACAGATCGTGGTATCGAGTTTTGCTGCTGGCTGCCTTGATTTGCTTCCACACGGCTATCATTTCAGTGCTCTATGCAGATGACGGAGCACTCACGGGCAAACGGCATCGTCTAGTGGTGTCTACCGACATCGGTGGTACGGATCCAGACGATGTTCAATCGATGGTACATCTCATGGCGTACGCCGACAGTCTTGACTTCGAAGGTTTAATCTCTTCGCCTTTCGGTCCTGGAAGAAAGAAGCATATTTTGGAAGTTATTGATGCTTACGAAAATGATTTTTCAAACTTAGGAACTTATTCCAAAAAGTATCCTACGCCCGATTCTCTTCGCGCTGTCTGCAAACAGGGCGCTTTCGATCCGCCAAACGCTTCCGGCATTAGCAGATCGACTGAAGGATCCCAATGGATTATTGAGTGTGCGAAACGCGACGATCCAAGGCCCTTGCATGTATTGGTCTGGGGGGGAATCGAAGACTTAGCCCAAGCACTACACGACGCGCCCGAAATTTTGCCGAAACTTCGTGTTTACTGGATTGGCGGCCCGAATAAAAAGTGGAGCGTAGATGCTTACAACTATATCGAGCAAAACCATCCGAAGCTTTGGATGATCGAATCCAACGCGACGTATCGCGGTTGGTTCGAGGGCGGTAATCAGAAAGGCGAGTGGAACAACAAACAGTTTGTCACTGAGCACATTGTCGGTCACGGTGCGCTCGGCGCTGTTTTCGCAGAAGCGAAAGGCGACATCAAAATGGGTGATACACCCTCACTTGCTCGTTTAATTCACGGCACTTCTGAAGATCCTACTCAGCCAAGCTGGGGCGGTCGGTATGTGCCGATCTGGGATGGTCGCAAAACTGTTTCTAATCGATTAACAACTGAAAGTGACACAGTCGAAGTTTTCGGAGTTACCGAATTCGCGTTGCCACTACCAAAGGGCTATTCACAAAAGAACGCCGAAGAGATGATCTTTGACGGCGGCGTTCCGACTTCGCCAGGAACGATAGATGGAGAGTTTTTACGATTCCGATTTTCACCCCGCGATGCCAAAGTTTGGTCGTATGTAATCAAGAGTGACTTTGCTGAACTTGACGGGTTGCAAGGTAAATTCGACGCCGTGCCGCCACCGGATGCACGAACCAGCCAAAGATCAAACATCCATCCAAATTGGTGGATCGACGATCCAGATCCTGCAACTGCCGAAGGTGTTCATCCAGGTGCGAAAAGCGTAAACCAATGGCGTGAAGATTACCTCAGCGATTTTGCCAAACGGATGAATTTCGACTAACAAAACTTCTCGTAGCGAAACTCATAAAGAGTTTCGGCAAGAGCCGTTCATGATTAACTACCGCCGCGATGCGATTTTCGATATTCGCGCGGTGAGCATCGACAGATTGCTTTGAAGGCTTCGTTGAAACGACTGAGACTTTGGAAACCTGAGTCCAACGCAATGTTAAGTATTGCGTCGTCGGTTGTGACCAGAAGGCGCTGAGCGTGCGAGATGCGGTGCTGAGTCACAAAGGTTGTCATCGTCGTACCGAATGTTTCCCGAAACAAGTTCATAGCGTAGTTGGGATGTACACCGATCACGTCTGCAATCGATTGCGAGGTGAGCTCCAAGTGATAGTTCTGTGCAATATAACACGCCAACTCATCAGCGCGGGACAACTGGAGTGCAGAGGCATGCTCAGGAGTAGTCGATGCGCCTCGCGAAAAGCGAAGTAGTCTCGCTTGGACTTCTAAGTAAGATGCTCGTTTGGCTGCCGTGTCATTTTCCTGCAATTCTTGCTCCCACTGGCGGAACTTCAATTGATCCAATTCGAAGCCGCTCGAATCGGTTAGCAGTTCGCCAATCAAGATGCGATTGACGACGTTTGAGTTTAGTCCCATCCGTAGAAATTCAATCAACGGAACTGTTACGACAAAGTAGGGAACTTCACCTTCGAACTCAACAACCTGATGAGGGATGGCAGCCCAAAAGAGCGCGAGTTTTCCGGCTTCAACCTTCGTTCTTCGACCGCCTAACAAATAAGTGAGCGAACCATTCAGTAAAAGATTCAACTCGATTTCATTGTGGCGATCGGGACGATGCATGCGGGCTGGTTCCCACGTTTCGCATGTGAAACCATATGCCGAGAATTCCGAGAGGTTTGTTTGGTTCTTAGCCATAAAGCTTATAATACCGTGACTTTAAGTGTCCGTACAGGAAGAAGTCCGTTTATTCTTAGGCTAAGATTTGTGGAATCACGCACGGGAAGCTGTGCGAATGTCTGACCATCAGCACCACCAGCCAATTGACAGATCATGCCACAAACCACTTCAGCACCGACAATCGAAAAACAAGACTTTTCGTCATCCACAGCGACACCTCAAACGGTTCGAGCTGTCGCCATGACAGCTCCCGGTAAAACCGAGATGCGGACTTATCCTTATCCAAAGATGAGTCACGACACGGCCATTCTGAAAGTTGAGATGACTGGTATCTGCGGCACCGACCGACACATCTACAAAGGTGAAGCACCACTGCTCCGGGGCAAGTCTGTGTTCCCTTATGTGGGTGGGCATGAAGTTATCGGTACGATCGTCGATATCGGCGATACTGCCGCGCGAGTCATGGATTACGACGGTCAACTTCTTCAGCCAGGTGACCGAGTAGCAATCGCCGTCGAAGTCAATTGCGGCCACTGTTACTATTGCCGAAATCACTACAACAATACGACGTGTGACAATCAGATCATGGCATATGGGCTGCATCCAAATGCCGATACCGCTCCGTTCTTGCGAGGCGGATTTTCTGAGTACATGCACATCGTGCCTGGAACTCATTTGTTCAAGATTCCTGAAGAGATGCCGACTGATGTGGCCGTATTCGTAGAGGAAATGGCAGTCGCTTTTCATGCTCTTGGGCGAGCTTGTGTACCATTCGCGCCTGTGAACGAAGGCTTCGGTCCTGGAATGTCTGTCGCTGTTTTGGGCAATGGTCCACTTGGGATTCTGCACGGCATCATGGCTCGAATTCACGGTGCGGGATTGACGATCGCTACGGACCTATCGGAACTTCGGCTTGCTAAAGCGAAGAGCTTGTATGCGGAAGTTGGGATAAACGCAGCGAAGGTTTCTGTTGATGATCGGATCGCTCAGGTCAAAGAAATAACTGAAGGAGTTGGTCCCGACTTGGTAATCGAATCGGCTGGCGAACCAGAGGCGTTTGTTGAAGCACTTCGAATGGTTCGCAAAGGTGGAACGGTGATTGAAGTTGGTAATTGGGTAGACCTTGGAAAGCCAGTTGCATTGGATGTAATGAAGCACATTAGTTCCAAGAACTTGCACATTCATTCGGTTTTCCATTGCGGAACCAACTGGCGTCCAGTCTTAAAGCTTCTTCAGCAACAGTCGAACCGCTATGACTTCCCATCGCTCATCACCCATCGCATGGGACTTGATCAGCTAGTCAAAGAATTCGGTACAGTCACAAAATTTGACGAATGCGTGAAGATCGAAGTCGTTCCGCACGCTGGTTGATGAGAGTATCCTTTCGCTCCGCGAAAGTAGCATTCTTCGTAACTTTCGCGGAGCGAACGACTACAAACATCTTTACGTTAAAGATCAGGACGACTCATGAAGCGCAACCGTCTACTCAACAGCGAATTGAGTTATGAGATCAGCCGGATTGGTCATACGGCATCGATAACTGTGTGTGATGCAGGACTGTCAATTCCCGCACAGGTCAAACGAATTGATCTCGCGATTGAAGCGGGGTATCCAACGTTCCTAAGGACATTGGATGTCTTGCTTAGTGAAATGATGGTGGAGGAGATCGTCGTAGCCAGCGAGATTCGCGACAAGAATCCTTTGGTGTTTAAGGAAATGATAGAACTTTTCAAGAATCATCAGATGACGCCTACTGTGACTGAGCTTTCGCACGAAGACTTCAAAAAGTTAACTTTTGAAAGTGCAGCCATCGTGCGTACCGGAGAATGTACGCCCTATGCCAACGTCATCCTAAAGTCAGGTGTGGTATTTTAGAAAGCTTAGGCCACTATTCGATAGCGAAAGTCGTCAAGACTGTCGGCGTGGTTGCAATCCGAAACTCTTGACGAGTTTCGCTACAAAGAACAGAAGAAAGACTAATGAAATCGAATCGAATGAAAATACCGTTGGCTCTCGTTCTGTTAGTCTCTTTCGCATTCGCAGGTTGCTCCAATCGTACTAGCACGTCCGCGGGTAAGCCGAGAATTGCAGTCATCGTATCGACGTTGAATAATCCGTGGTTCGTTGTGCTGGCCGAAGCCGCCAAACAACGATCCATCGAATTGGGTTACGAGACTGTCGTCTTTGATTCTGAAAACGATCCTGCCAAAGAAACAGCTCACTTCGACAACATTATTGCTTCTGGATACTCCGCGATTTTGTTCAATCCGACGGATGCCGATGGTTCAATCGCAAACGTTCGCCGAGCGAAGGAGGCAGGCGTCTCTGTGTTTTGCATGGACCGCGAAATAAATACGACCGACGCTGCGGTATCGCAAATTTTGTCAGACAATTATTCGGGGTGTGTCGCTTTGGGGCAGTACTTTGTTAAGAAGGTTGGTGAATCGGGGAAGTATGTCGAAATCCTGGGATTGGTTGGCGACAACAACACTTGGAATCGTTCCAAAGGCTTTCACAGTGTGATTGATCGGTATCCTGATTTGGAAATGGTCGCTCAACAAAGTGGTGACTTCGATCGTGCGAAAGCGTTAGAAGTTATGGAGTCCATGCTGCAAGCGAATCCAACGATCGACGCTGTGTTTTGTGGCAACGACGCAATGGCGATGGGTGCTTATCAAGCATTACTGGCGGCTGGTAAAGACAAGCAAGTAAAGGTCTTCGGTTTTGACGGAGCAGACGACGCAGTCAAGCTGATCTCCGAAGGCAAGATTGTCGCAACAGGAATGCAGTTTCCGAAGGTCATGGCTCAAACGGCTGCAGAATCCGCAGACAAGTATCTCAAAGGAAACCGCGAGCTTGCTCAGAAGATTCCCATGGCGGTCGAATTGGTGCATCAAGGAAACGCTGGAAAGTACGGCGACTACGGCCGGGAGGCCTCCGAGTGAGCCAACCACGGAATCGCTGGATCACCGGAAGTGTGATCGCAGCATGTGCGGTCGTCTTTATTTATTTCTTCCCGTTATTTCATGTCGTTCCATTAGGCCAATCTGATGCAATAGAAAAGTCAGAGTCATCGGCTTCCGGTGAGACTTTTGAACCAGTTGCGTTCGTCGATCAGTTCTGGAAAGAGCGGCTGATCCCCGGATCTGGTGGTGCCGTTGACGCCGCAACCCTTGTCGCCGCGATCAAGCAGGATCCGAAATCGGCTGAACAGACTCATGGGCATCGCGCTGGTCTAGGTAGCGTCTACTACTACTTTGTTAGCGGTACTGGATATGTGGTATCCGTGAAAAATAATTCGATTGGATTGTCTCTGGAAGAAGACCAGACTCAGGTACAAATACTGTTGGAGTCTGGTCCTATCTTTGGCAATTCGGTTCGCGATGGTACAGGACTACTGGACGTTAACAATTTTGCAAACTCGCAAGACTTCAACTCCGTTTCATCGGAGATCAATCTGCGTATTGAAAGCGAAGTATTGCCTAAACTGCGTGAGAATGCCAAAGTCGGAATGAAGATTCGCTTTGTTGGCTGCGCAGAAATCACCGACGAAGACACCGATCTTAATCCGTTGCGAATTGTTCCGTTCATCGTGGAGACACCTTGATGGAACTG
>JBGSKY010000027.1:0-1768 GCA_041740995.1 Pirellulaceae bacterium | reverse complement strand
CGGATGTCCTTCCACATACTGCAAAAATGGCCGATGACATATGTTTGATAAATTCAATGTGGACCGATCATCCGAATCATGACAATGCTCTTTATAAAATTCATAGTGGCCGACTATTCATGGGTTATCCGACGCTGGGTGCGTGGACCGTTTATGGGTTGGGATCTGAAAACGAGAACTTGCCTGCTTATGTAGTATTGAGCGATCCGCTCGGGCCACCCAAGAATGGCTCGCGAAATTGGACTGCGGGTTTTTTGCCGCCGTTGTATCAAGGCACTCAGTTCCGACCAACGGGTTCACCGATACTCAATCTGAAGCCACAATACGACCAGCCGTCGGCCGTAACCGAATCGGCACGTGAACTCCTAAATCAACTCGACGAGGTCCATCGCCTGTCTCGACCGTATTACCCGGAGCTCGACGCCCGGATTGATTCGTATAGTCTGGCGGCGCGAATGCAATTATCCGCCGGTGAAACGTTGGACCTGTCGCGGGAAAGCCAGCAAACGCATGAGATGTATGGAATCGGCGATAGCGAAACGGAATCGTTCGGCCGACGCTGTCTGCTTGCTCGTCGACTTGTCGAACGTGGTGTTCGATTCGTGCAAATCTTTCTAGAGGAACAGCCTTGGGACAGCCACGCGGATATTGCGGCCAATCATCTTGCGGCTTGCCAGCGTACCGATAAGCCCGTTGCCGGGTTGTTGCGTGATTTGAAACAACGAGGTTTACTCGATTCGACGTTGGTGATATGGGGTGGCGAGTTTGGTCGGACTCCCACAACACAAAAATCAGCAAATGGATTTTCAGGTCGCGATCACAACATGCAGGCGTTCACTTCATGGATGGCTGGTGGCGGCATTAAAGGTGGACTGACATATGGAACGACCGACGAGTTTGGTCATAGTGTTGTAGAAAATCCTGTGACCGTGCATGATTTTCACGCGACGATTCTGCATCTGCTTGGTCTGAACCACCAAAAGTTGTTTTTCAAACGCAGTGGTTTAGAAGAACGTTTGACAGGTTTCGAACCGCCGCGCGTCGTGACGGAGATTGTCAGTTGAGTACAAGTTCCGTGAAGTTGAATCGACGTGAGTTATTAAGCCTTGGTGTCGCGACCGGAGTGGCATCTGCATCGATTTCGACTTGTGTGGAAGCTGGCGCGATCGAACCGAGTTCGGTGCGAATTATTGATACAAACGTGAGTCTGTTTCAGTGGCCGTTTCGTCGACTGCCGCTGGACGATGCCGATTCGTTGGTTGCGAAGTTACGCTCGCTGGGAGTTGCGCAAGCTTGGGCAGGTAGCTTCGAGGGGCTTTTGCATCGGGACTTGTCGGCAGTGAATCTTCGTCTAGCCGATGCCTGTCGTTCGCGACGTGAGTTGATTCCGGTTGGTTCCATCAATCTTGATTTGCCCGACTGGCAGGGGGATTTGCGCCGTTGTTTTCATGAACACGGTATGCCTGGTGTGCGGGTGCATCCGAATTATCACGGATACAAGCTCGACGACCCGCGGTTCATTCGAATGCTAGAGCTGGCCACTGTGTCTGGACGGTTCGTTCAAATCGCAGCGGCCATGGAAGATATTAGAACACAGCATACTTTGGTTCGTGTTACCGATGTCGATCTTACACCGTTGCCCAAAATTATGTCTCAAGTCATTGGCGCGAGGATACAAGTTTTAAATTACCGACCTAACGCCGGTTCATTGCAAATGTTCGCAGACGTCGCGGGTTTGTATTTTGATACGTCGCGAGTGGAGTCAACT
>JBGSKY010000026.1:0-81124 GCA_041740995.1 Pirellulaceae bacterium | reverse complement strand
TGCCCTTGTGCGACGCGTTGAAGAATCAAATTCTTCTTGGCGAGATTGCGTTGCTCCCCTACGCCGATCGCTTCATTCTGCATAGCCAGTGCACCAATGGAGTAGATTGCAAAGCCGCCCTAGACGTTCCGTTACTAGCTGGCAAGCGTTGATGCGGTAGAGTATAAATCCGACAGTCGAAGGTGTTGGATTTTGACGCGGAGAAAAAATGGGGATTGGTTCGGACGTCTTTCAATTAGCCAACTATTTATTGCCCGGGTTTTTGGCAGCATGGATCGTTCATAGCCTGACTTCGCACAAGAAGCCTGTGCAATTTGAGAGGGTTATTCATGCACTACTCTTAACGATTCCAATCCAATTTATGGTAATCGTTTCTCATTGGGCTGCAGTAAGTTGGATCGGCGGCGGTTGGGGAATTGGCCTCAAAGCGGATTTTGTAGCGGCTGTTTTCTACGCCGTGTTTATCGGTCACCTATTCGCTTATCTCACAAATGAAGGGCAATATCATGAATTAATGAATCGATGGATGTTGACGCGAAAAAACTCACAGCCCTCAGAATGGCATTTCGCGTTTCGAAGAATCGATGGTTATGTAATTTTGTACCTAGACGAAAAGTTCGGCGGGAAAATGCTGCGAGGTTGGCCTCAACAATTCCCTGAAGACCCCGAAAACGGTTATTTCATAATGAATCAGTGCTCTTGGCTCATTGACGAGGACGGCGTAGTTAATGCGCGGAATTTTCCCAACGAAGATGCTATACTTATTGCGGCTTCTTCAGTTTTGATGGTTGATTTTATAGGAATGGGGGAAACTACTAATGAAGAACAATGATAACGGCATTCAGCGGATGGGCACGCGAGCAGTTAGTGTTACAAAAGGCAACACTAATAGCCCTCCCCTCAACGCTGGTCAGAGGGGTAATCAAGGTAATCCCCCTGCGAATTCAAAGCCACCGTCGCAGATGCCACCATCTACGACGAATAAGAAAAAATAGGTTAGTAACACCTCACTCGCAAAAGACCGCCAGGCGATTGCCAGCGTATTTCAATCTGGTCGCGGCTTTAATTCCGATTTGCGCTGTTTCTTTGCTTTGCGTTTGGATGCATGTTGTTTAGTGAACTCTGCGACGTTGGTCCAGGTACAGCAATATCGTTCCAAGACGATCTCGTGTTGTTTGGGGTTGAACGAAGTCCTTCCATATTTTCGGAGATTGCCGCCCCGCAATTGCTCCGCATCGTCGATCAGTTGTTGCGGCGATTGGGCCGCGTCGAGCAGGTCGCCACAGGTCGAAAAGGACAATTTCGTGACGTCGGCAACCTCGCGCAAGATCGCTCTTTCCAGGTTCTTCATTCGCAACCACGCTTGATGGGCGAATAACAATCTGGCGGCGGGTTGCAATTTTTCGGTGTTCAAGATGGCTACTCCACAATAGAAGGAATCGATTTTGATTCCCGATTCTTGGCAGCCACCGGGACACCTTTGGTCACAGTTCGCGGAAAAAAATTGGGATTTTTTGCGTTCCGAATTCACCACAAGCCTTGTGTGTTTACCTTCTGCATTTTCCGCAGCTTCATCCATGCGCGATCGCGGACTTTGAGATAGGGATTGTCCATTGGGGCACCGGTCCGGGGGTTCGAAACGACGGCACCGGTCTTGTCGATGTTGGCCGTCGCTTCTCGATACTCAAGGTAGACGTCGGCATACAAAATCGAACGGTCGCGGGCGTTTCCATTGGCGAGCAAGATTTCGATGATCTCGGCTTTGGTCAGGTTGGCTGGATCGCTCATTTATTCCAAACCTTCAGGCCGTCGCCAAATGGCTTTAAGTCGTCGGCGTCCCAAGCGACTTCCAATTGGGTTGCAATCGCGGCATCACGGCGCGACGAGCTGCGGGGCAGGACTGGTAATTCGAGCTCGATGCGGCGAACCAAATCAAAGTCTTCGCCGCCTTCGGTTAAATCGAATTGCTCGAAACGCGGATTGAAATTTAGATTCATCGATCCGCGACAAAGGACTTTGTATTTTGCTGATTGAATAGTCGCAATTTTTGCGTGATTCATGCAAACTCGGACCGCCGATTCGCCAAACAGTTCCCGCCAACGATTGATCAGTTCCAAATTGCGTTGTTCAGCGGATCGATCAATCATTAGCCGTGCCGACTGGATTCGTTTCTCGACAAAGAAATACTCGAACGCTTCGACTTCATAGTCTGCAATGCACCACGTCCAGCACGAAACGTCACACTCGCCGACTTGATTGATGACGTGTTGAATTGCATCGATCATTGAAAACTGACCGCGCGTGATCGCAAATAGAGACACGCCTGGTTCAATCGTTCCGATGCAATCGGCTGCTGATTTGTGCGACTCGACGGCTCGCGTCCTCCGTCTGGCACGGGCTGATTCCGCTCGCGACATAGGTATTCTCCCAGTGAAAAATGGACTTAGAAAACAACGTTCGCCAGTATCCAACCTTTGCGGACTAGTCTGGTCAGGCGCGTTAAGATTTCCGAATGGAAGATGCCATTTATTTTGCGAGTGTCGCCTGGATTGTGTCCCAGTCGCTCGGTCGCCAGAGCGACGATTCCACCCGCTGGACCCCCGCAAACGAGCCTAGCCAAGCGAGCTGCTCGGCGGTCGGTTTGCCGGTCTCTGACTTCAATTCGATCGCCAGCAAGACCGATCCACGGATCAAGATCAGATCGGGAAAGCCTGGTTCGCTCCGGCGTGAATCGTAAGTATGATAGATCCGCCAGCCGGTCAGTTTGGCTAAGGCGATGACTTGAGCTTGAAACGCACGTTCTGATTGCGGCCTGGATTTGTAGCGATGCGTTTTGCGAACTGGCATAGGGCCAATTATTTAGGTCTCAAACTAACTGTCTGAATTTTCTATGCAGTACGCTGTAATTACTGAAAACGATGAATCGCAGTGGAAAGATCAGACGGGAGTCGCCTATCACTTCCCAAATCGATACCGAAAATATCTAACTACGGGAACGAAGGTGGTCTACTACAAAGGGCTGATGAAAAACCCTGAGTTCAAAGATCTTCGGTTAACACCGCGTCGACACTATTTCGGTATCGCCCAGATTGGGCAAATCTATCCGGATCCGGGTAGCAAAAAATTGGATCAATTCGCCGAGGTTTTGGACTATCAAGCTTTTCAAGAACCAGTTCTCGCAAAGTTAGAAGACAATAGCCACTACGAAGTTATCCCTGCGTCGCGACAATCTAATTATTGGCGAGATGGCGTCCGGTCCATTCAGCAATCGGTTTATGATCAAATATTGTCAAAAGCGACGTTGAGCAAAGCGGCTGCTGCAATGAATGATGCATTGCAAGGTACGCCGGAGGCATTGACTTCAGGTGTCGAAGGAGCGACTACGCAACGTCTTGTTACCACATATGAACGCGATCCAAAATTGCGGGCCGAAGCGATCCGAATTCATGGAACGACGTGTCTGGCGTGCGGTTTCAACTTCTCGGAAGCCTACGGATCTCATGGCGCCGGATTCATTCACGTGCATCATTTAAAGCCACTAAGCGAAAGCGATCATGAGCAGGTAGTCAACCCGTCGTTCGACATGACTGTCCTCTGTGCGAACTGTCATGCAATGGTACATCGCTATCCCAAGCGGACATTGAGTTTAAAGGCACTTATCGGAAGCTTGAAATTGCCGAAGACTTAGAAAAAGTTTTGATTCAGATCGCTTTTGAGACTCTGTTTTTATTATTTCTTACGCTCGCTCGAAAGAGAACAACGTGACAAACGGATTCCCACTCGGTATTGAATTCCCCAACGAAGGATTTGTTCAAGCGTCAATAGAGGCACATTTTAGTGGACTCGGCTTTGTCCCCATGAAGTCGGGACACGCTGACTTTGCATGTATTCACCCGGATTCCGGAGAGTGTTGGCGAATTGAAGCGAAGGGAGCGACAAAAGCTGTCGGTCTTGATTTCCGAACCGGACTGGGTCAGATCCTTCAAGGCATGACCGATGATTCCATCAAATACGCGATGGCTGTCCCTGATACCGATCAATTTCTTCGTCAGGCTGCGCTGGTTGGTGAATGGGTTAGGAAACGACTTGGTTTACACTTCCTGATCATAAACGCTCATGGAAATGTTCGGACCGTTGATCCAAGTTCCACTTTTGAGACATACAATCGTAGTTAAACTTGTACCACTGATCAAAATGTCTGGCGTCGACGAAGATTACAAAATTCACTGTGCTAGCGATAACAAGCGTGGTGCATGAAGGCGGTTGGATCAGTACTATTGCGACACATTTGAACTTTAATCACAAGCGGTTCGTCCAATCTCTGTGTCTAGAGTCAACGAAAATTTTGCATCCGTCATCTTCGATAGCTCGAAATTGCGATAGTCGCCGCGCGTCAGACAGAACGCTTTGAACGTCTGGCCGTTGATCCAATGCGTTGGCGAGACGATCCGTTGCGTTGCGTCGCCTTTTCGATCGCGGTAGCTGAATGCCAAGCAAACCGACTCGTGACGCTTCATCGCAAAATCAATCATGCGGCGTTGACGGTTCAAGTCGGACATAGGTTTAACCTCCGATCAATCTCGGCATTGATTTCCGCTTCCGTCGCCGATAACCAGCGGCCCGACGCTTTCCATCCCCTCGCAATCTCGCAGCGGATGCTCTCGCGGCGTTGATTCATTTGCGATTGCGTCGGCTCGGCAGCTCGGCGAGCTTCCGGAAGCTCGACCGGCCAAGTCCCGTTTTCCAATCGATGCAAAATCGAGCCAGGCGACTTCAGCAATCGGCTATGCCTTCGATACTCGTCGAGGATCGCGGCAACGTCCGATGACGACAGGCCAGCACTCTCGACCAAGGCAACGGCCTTTGCAACACATGACAAGCCGACTGCTCGCAATTGCGAATGAAGCAACTCACTTCCCGCCCCCGCCTCCGGTTGAATTGGTGGAGGTTGTTTTAATTCTCTTCTATTAGCGGACGTCTGGGCGTCCGGTCGGTCTGCTTGAAACGTCCGGTCGGTCGCTTGGCTGCGTCCGGTCGGTCGGCTCAACACGTCCGGTCGGTCGCCTGGTTGCGTCCGGTCGGTCGGTGATGAATTGGCAAGGCTGGAGCTTGCTTGATGGGCAACCAATCGTCGAAGTGATTCCCAAGCGACTCGGCGATGGACGAGCGTTTTTCGGTAGCCTGGATGCCACACTTTACCGCTCGCCACGAGGTCCAATTTTCGCAGCAAGGTCATCGCTCGATTGACCTGTTTTGGTTTAACCTTCGCCATCGCCGCCAAACGTTCTTCGGATTCGTAGCAGCCATGTTCGCTGTTGCTGAAACTGGCGATCCGATGCAGTACAAACGCCACGATCGTATCATCAACGCCCGATCCGCTTGGGAAGCAAACACTGCAAAGCAAATCATCGCGATCGGCTTGCGTCAGTTCTTCGGTCAACTGCAATTCCAATTGCGTTACCACAACTCGTCCTCCCCAGCGTTGCGTTCCTCCTCATCACGACAAAGCTTCACTGCCGCACAAGCGACCATGTTGCTGGCCATGTATTCCAACGTGCATCGTTGTTCTGACGCAAGCCGAGCGAGCATCAGAAGAACATCGTTGTTCAGTTGAATCGTCAGTTCCGTGCAATCCGTCGCCATAGTTATCACACCGCCTTAGATGCGCGAATACGAACCGTGAAAAACCTTGGCTTCGGTTTGTTCGACAAACTGAGCAACAATCCAGCGCCTGGCTGCCAGTGCGGCTTCTTCAATCGAGTTACCGATTTGAATCAATCGAATTCGCTCGGCTTCGTAATCGACGTCAACGGCAACCGGTACGCTCAATGTAGGGCTGTCTTGAATGTCGAACACCTGGACCTGGAAAACCAGTTCTTCGGGCAATTCTTGTCCACCGCTCATTGCTTCGCGGCGCGCCGATCGTCTCATCGAATCAGCCGACGTCTTGATCGTTCGTTCGGATTTCATTTCATTGCGAAACTCAATCGACCGAAACACGCCCAGCAATCCGGCGCTGCAGCATCCATGCAATGGACCGCGAAGCATACGAATGACTTCCTGTTGCGTGCGACTATGACCAATCCAATCTTCGAGACAGGTCCACGCTGGCGAATGAAGCAAACCAAACGAGGCTTCATTGATCGTCGGTGCGGTGTCTAGATAGTTCACTGCCACGACAGACGTTTCCCCGACAAAGACTTCTGCCGCCGCCGGTCGTAACGCGACCCATTGAATCAATGAGTCGAGCGTCAAAAGTTTGTCACGGCGATCTAGAATCCGTGCTTCATAGGTTTCGGCTCGCCCATCAGGAAGTACGACAAGCAATTCGCCGTCTGGCAAGGGCAGTTTATGTAAGCCACTGGCCTTGTGTCCGATGTCGGTCAAAAACTTAAGTGCTTCTGCAATCATGATCTGTTCAATCTCCGTGAAAATCAAAAGTTTCCTGACCGTGGTTATCAAGCGAATCGGGGTTGAAGGTCAGGACTCCACCCTTTCGCATACCCATGACGTACTCTTTGCTCTCGCGATTGGGCAACGATTCGCGAAGCTTGAATTTGAACGCGGCTTCCTCAGCCAACCCGTCCTGGTCCATTAACGGTTTGAACTCCAGTTGCAGAGTTATCTTGCGAGCCGCCTTGAGTCCTGGTCGATCGTCGCAATCCTCAACGGCTCGCTTGAGTGCCGCGCCAACGGCGGCCCTAATTACACCGCCATCGAACTCGGCCAAGTCTTGAAACGTGAATTGTTTGATCATGGGTTACACCTGTAGAGACGATTTCAATCAAATAGAAAGGTTTGATGTTTGGGGCGGGGTGGCGTGATCGCGACGACGACCGTTGCTGTCTTGCCGTAGATGGTTGGTCGTTTTTGTTCGGTCGATCGCACTAGTCCTGCCTCCTCCAGCTCCGCCACGCGGCCGCATATCGTCGCCAAAGGCCGCTCGAGCCGTTCGGCCAATTCATGCCGCGTCGCGCCGGTTGTGCCGCACTGCAACAACGCCGAATGAACCAGCGATTGCACCGCCGACAACGACGCTTTGATTTCGTCGTAGCTGGCGTTTCGATGGTGGATCGATGCAAGGGACACGGCGGAGGGGAGTTAATGGTTGGCAGTTGGCAGTTGAGAGTAGAAAACCGCTTGCAGCCGATCGAAAACGACTGCAAGCGGCGATGTCGCACGCTGGCCTGGACCAGCGAGCACAACCGCAGCCGCTACGCCACGGAATGTTCTTGGCTGGCCCGATGATCTTGCAAGATCGCAGCAGCCAATGAATTCGTTTCGGTTTCGATTTGCCGCATGACCGAGCTAGCGGGGTCTCCGCTGGTCATCCAAACGCGGAAGTTGTCTTCGACGTCGGCGAAAAAATAGTCGCCTCGATCATCGGCCAAACCAAAGCGTTTGGCGGCACTGGTCACGATCCGATGGATGCGAGCTTGCAAGTTCGCGATCTCCGTCAGATCGACTTGCAGCAACGCGATCGCGTCAATTTCAGTTTCGATTTGTGGCAAGTCGAGGCCGTGCGCATCGACTGGTACAACCGCCTTGACGTCCATTTCGTCGAAGCGTTCCCAACGCTGGTCGCCGTCGCCGATCCGGACCAGCGTTTCGCAATCGTCGCCTTCGCAAAAGACGGCTAGGCGGTTGCCGCCGTCGCGAAAATAAAGGCGGTAACGTTGATGGGCATTGTGATTGAGGTCGTTTCCGTGGGAATCGATCGAAGGGTTTCGGTAGCTCATTTTCGGTTCACTTTCTGAAGGGGTTTCAGGCATCGATTTAGCGGTGGTCATTTCCCACCGTTGGTTCAGGGTTGACCAGTGGTATTGGCTGGCACAGGATTGGCAGAGCGTTCGTCCGTTTAGCTTGGGCGTCGGGCAGTGGGCATAGCAGACGTTGCCGCAATCGTTGCAGGATCGTTTGCGCGTGGAAATCGAGTTTGGCATTGGTTTGCACATGGCTCAGCCTGCGTTCTTTCGTCGAGCGGACCGTTGGGCTTTCGCTTTTGCCGATGCAATCATGGCGGGCAATTGGCTCGGGCGGCCAACCTGGCCCCGTTTTGCCCAGAGGCCCAGTTTGACGGCTTGCTTGCTCGTCAGCTTGCCCGCCCTGATTGCCCGGTAGACGCGCATGTACTCGGCAGGCGAGCAACCGCGTCGATTTTTGGTGGTTTTGTTTTGTTGGCTCATTTCGCTTGACTTGCCGATGCGTGGTAATCAGTTTCGTAACGATGCGTAAATGGTATATGCAATCAGTACTGTTTGCAATCTCATAACAAACTAATCAGTCCTTAAAAGAACGCAAAGTCTTACTGTTGCGAGAGATAAAAATTTGTAGAATGTTACAAAATCCGTAACACAGGGCGACAATGGCAGAGAAACAAGTAACAACGGAACTGACCGTAGAAAAATGCAGGGCGATGATTCGTCGATTGGCGGAAGCCAATGCGGAATTGCTGGCGGCGATTGATGACTTAGAACGCCTGAACGCAAAGAGTATTTGGGTTTTCAAGGTTCCGTCATTTCGTGTAGCAACGGAGAAGCTCCAGCCGTTCGTCGATGAACTGCACAAAGCCCGCCTTTTGCTTGCCGAAGGTCGGCCCCAAGGTCCCAATAGTAGTAAGTCGCGGACAAGCAAAACGTCGAAGAAGAAATCATTGAAAAGGTCGGCGAAGCGAAAGGCTTAGAGCGATGGTGCTGGAACGGTTTACTTGTCCAAGTTGCAACGCATCGATCAAGGCTGAGACGCGGGCTACGGCGCGTCAGGTGCTCTGTCCGAAGTGCCGCTCGCGGATCGAGATTTCAGCGGTCGTCACAGCTCGGAACGAACCGCCTCCAATCATCGCAGACAGGCCGACCGTTCCGGCGCCACCCATTCAAGAGAGTTCAATTGATCGCGGCCACTACAATCAAGAGGTCGTTGGCGAATCCAATTACCAAGCGGCATTGGTCGCCGCCCTTTCGAGATACCACGATCCCGATTTTGGAAGCGAAGTCGTTGCCGTAATGATCGCTGAGCCACACAACGCTTATGATTCGATGGCCGTGCGCATTGATGTCCGAGGCCGAACGGTCGGTTACTTAAGCCGGGCTGACGCGCGAGCGGTGAATCGAATTGTCGAACCTAGTTTGCTACACGCCGGAATTCCGGTGCCGGGTTTAATTCGCGGTGGATTTGACAGCTTTGATGGTGTTGGTCCGTTGTACGGCATTTGGCTCGACGTGAGAGACATTCAGAGCCTAGTTGCAAAACCAATTATCACCAAGCCACTTGTCGCTGATGAGTCAATTGAATCGCGATCGAAAGTCAGAAATCCATTGATGACAGCCGTCGGCCTAAGCTTTTCGGCTGGTGTCATTGGTCTGATATTTCTAATGGGCCGTGGCAATTTAGAATCGAGAAGCAGCGAAGTGAAGCCTGTGGGTGTTATCGATCGCCAGTTTTCGAGCTGGGATGGCTCGCATCCCAATTCTGATCGGGAACGATGCGAGCGAGCAATGATTGATTGGGTTAAGCATTCAATGCACGATCCCAGTTCGTTCAGCTTAGTCAAAGTGCAATCAGAGTACGAAATTCCTGGTTATATTGTAACGCTCGAATTTCGCGGAAAAAACAAATTGAACGCCTTGGTTTTTCAACGCGAAACCGCAAAGTTTGATCTTTACGGTAAGCTGATTCCTTAACCGCTTTTTCGTTGCTCGTACTTCTCTGGTCGCAACGATTTGCGTTGGCCTCGAAGGAACGCTTGCAGCTCGACGGCGGCGATCGACATGCTCACCATGCTGGCAGTGCGACCAGTCGAGCAGAGCGACTTGGTAAGCGCCCGAGCTTCCTCAAACGAATGGCTTTCTCGATGAAATGCGCCGTCGATCTTGATTAAGAAGACTTTGACTTTCTCTGACATATTGCAGGCTTTCAGGGGGTATGCTCGATAATGTAATTTTGTACAGTGCGCAGTGTCCAGAGCGGCGATGACAAGTCTGGTCAACGGGCAAAAATGTTTTGCTAGCTTGACGCTGCAATCGTCAGCGTTAGTATGTTTGTGATGTCGCACGCTGGCCGGACGGTTCGCTACAACCGCTTGCCCTATGCCACCTTTTTGGTTTCCAGATAGGTGGTTTTACTTTTCGATGACTTCTCATGAATTAGCATCAGTGGTCGAGGCAATCGGCCCGGTCATTGCTAGGTCGATACAAAATGCGACCAGCCAACCCCAACGCATCGCTTACACGATCGACGAGGCCGCAACGTCGTTAGGGGTAACGCGACGAACGGTTGAGGGATTGATCGATCGCGGGGAATTGAAATCGCGATTGGTCGGCAAACATCGGCTGGTCAGCCTTGAGAGTCTGCGAAAGCTGCTCGCATGACTAGCGTCTACAAACACAAACGCGGCGGCTGGTATGTCTCGGTCTACTTGCCAAGCAAGCGTCGCGAGCTGATATATCTTGGCAAGCTGACGAAGAAGCAAGCCGAGACGATTAACAACTACATGGAAGATCTGCGGCGAGCAGCGGAACTGAACATCGATCCGCAAGATAAGTCGAAACTATGGGCTTTAGGAACTTCATCAAAGCTGCAGCTACGACTCCGCAAAATCGGTTTGCTGCGAGTTCCAGAACTGACAGTTTGGACGCTGCAAGCGTGGGCTGATCAATTCGTTGCCAAGTCGTCATTTGCCGAATCGACACGGTCGAAGTTTGATTCAGCCGTCAAGCATATCGTCGCGAGCATCGGGGATAAACCTTTGCCGGAAATCACGGTCGGCGATTGTAAGCGATTGAAACAAACGCTTGAGAAGAATTACGCCGAAACGCACGTATCAAAGATCGTTCAACGAGCGCGACAAATCTTGCAGGCAGCCGTTGACGATCGGCAGTTGACCGCCAATCCATGCGATGGAATTAAGCTTCACAGTCGCGTTGATAAGACGCGCCAAGCCTACATCGAAGTGGAAGCCTTCAACGCAGTACTCGAAGCGGCGCCGCATCAAGAGGCAAGAGTCTTGTACGCGTTCGCTCGCTATGGGGGACTCCGCGTCCCAACTGAGCCGCTCGCGCTTCGGTGGTCGGACATTGATTGGGACAAGCAGCGTTTCCGGGTCGCTGATGAGACCAAGACAGGACAGAGGTTTGCACCGATCTTTACCGGCGTCTTGTTCGATGAGCTTCGACGGTTGTTCGAGTCCGCAGAACCAGGCGAGTACGTGATTACCAAGGCTCGACAATCAGCCGCAACAACTTGGCGCGAATGGATCCTCACCAGCATTAAAACAGCGAAGCAAGAGCCTTGGCCGAAACTCTGGATGAACCTTCGAGCTTCCTGCCGGACAGACTTGGAGGAGTGCTTCCCATCGCACGTCTGCGACGCTTGGTTGGGTCACGGTTACAAGGTAGCACGAGATCACTACCTTCGCGTCAAGCCATCTGATTGGGCCAAAGCAACGCGCACAGCGCAAACAGACGCGCATAGCGTGGCGCACAGCGCAGAGAAGGTTTAGCCGGGGTCTGGCGTGGTCACCAGAAAAGAGTTAGACGCCGAAAGCCAATAAATCAGCGATTTCCGCACCTTGAAAGTGCCCCCGCAAGGACTCGAACCTTGGACCCGATGATTAAGAGTCATCTGCTCTACCAACTGAGCTACAAGGGCATTTGAACTTGAGAATATAAAGCACAATAAATTCTTGTGCAACCGCACCTTAAAAGCGTATAAAAAGCAAGAATCCTTTCGTATCGCTGAAAGCAATCAACTAATCTCGAACTTGCCGACGCGCTTAAGCGAGGGTCGTACCGACGACAAAAATTTGATTGAACGAAGTTTCAGCTTTGGAAACGGTCCGGGAAAATGCGATTTGCTTTCCGTCTAATGAATAAACACACGCTTCGGGACGCGGGGAACCCAACCTTTCCATTCCTGTTTGACGTTGCGTTCGTTGCGTGACTCGACCACTGGGAATTTCAACTTCGCATACTTCCGCTCCAATGACACATGCAATTGCTTTTGCGTCACAGCGAAAGCTAAATGCTGAAGCTACCGACGATGAAGTGTTGGTCAACTGCCGCAATTCTGTTCCAAGCGGCGATATCGTCCAGAGCTGAACAACCGCATTGTCGTCGAGCATTAGGAACGCAATCATGGAGCCATCAGGACTAGATCTTGGCCAATGTCTCGGGGAGGAAAGGCCCGGATATTTGCGGTGGCCGGTACTCGTCAATCGCCGTTGTTTCGTGCCCAGAGGAGGGGCTGGGCGAATATCTTGGGTGCCTTGCAGAGGCTCGACGTCGCTTCTTGTAACGTCGTCCGGAATGTCGACAACGAACAGCTCTGGAACATTTCTAATGCCGTCCCGATTTACATCCCTGATCGAGCAATCGCCAATAAAAGCTATAGCGCGCTTTTGACGTGAGCCATCAGCACGCATGTAGCCATCGGTTCCAACCCAAGCGTCTTCATAGGCTCGGCTGATCTGATCGCTGTCCGGCGCGGGTAAGTCATCGGTGCGGGTGACCAAAACGCTGAAATATTCTCCGTCGTGATTTCGCGGATTAGTCTTCGGAACAATTACCGGGCCAAGCGGAACTGATAAGCCAACATTTCGCTGGTTGCGTTGTGCTCCGGGATTCAATGAAGTTGCCAGGACATGATCTTCGTAGGTAAAGCTAACCCATTGCCCATCGCCACTGAAAACATGAACGTGTGACCCGCCGCGCAATGCACCCGGCGTATAAGGAGCGACCAAATTGCGAGCATCCAAGTTGCTCGTTCTTGGACTTACAAACGAATTTTGAGTTAGCTTAAGCAAGATGCCTTGTCGATGCCAAGCCGAGTACTGCCAATCGTTCGAAGGATTCTGTGGGCCTTCAATAAACGCTACAAGTCCTTCTTTCGGACTGGCAGTTACGACGCCGACGTTCGCACCTCTGGTGGAACAATAAAGCGTCTCTTTTTTGCCGGTCTCGACATTAACCCGTTCAATGCGATTGCCGTCAAAAACAGAGCCTGCCGCCTCGCTCCGAATGTCATAGTCGATCCACTTCCCGTCGAGCGACCACACGCCGATGTTGGTCAGAACGTGATTTGTTTCGTCAAAAGTTAATTGGCGTTCCTGGAGACTTGGCATCTTGAAGCTTGCACCAGTCAAATTTAATTTTGAATGCTCGCAACGCCCTCGTCGTATCGGTTTTTGAGCGCCAATTCGATCGCATGTAATAGCAAAGTTATATCGACCGGTTTGCTGATATACGCGATACAACCATGTTCGATCGCGCGTTGCTTGTCTTCGTCGGAAGAGTATGCACTCAAAGCAATAATTGGTGTCTTCGCGACTGAGTCCTCAAGTTTAATTTTCCTTGTTGCCTCCCAGCCATCGACAACTGGCATATTCAGATCCATCAAGATCAAATCCGGTTGCTCGCTGACGGCGAGTTCATAAGCGCGTGCGCCGTTGTCACCAGTGACCACTGTGTAACCGTTTCGCTGCAAGTTGCGACAAAGCAATTCAGCAATTTCAACGTTGTCATCGGCAAGTAAAATTTTGGGCATTATTCATCAGTCTATCTCTGCGCTCGTAGCAGCAGTTTGAAATGTCTCTTGTCCAAGTCTTCTTTTCGCATTCTCTATTCACGAAATGGTTTTAGAGATTTCCATGGAGTAAGAAGATATCGGCGAGCGTTTTTTGTTATCGGGTTCGATTTCAGTTTCGAGCAATGCATCCAATTGCAACTTTGTTTGACGAAGCGACGTCGTAACATAGCTCGCGCCTTTTGTACGCAATCTGACGAGCAGTTTATCAAAGTTCTTTGCTCGTCCTAAATAGGCTACCACAATCGGAATGTCGGGTATGGTCTTGTTGATCATGCCGCAAAGATACTCTGCCTGAGGTAAGCCACCCGGTGGAATTACACAGATGACAATTGCACTCGGAGGATTATTTTGAAGATTCGACACGATATCTTTAGGAAGCCTTCGCACCGATTCGATCGACGACTTGAACGACGCTTTGGAACGAGTATCTTCCAACAATTTCATGATCTGGCATTCGAACTCATCATGAGTTGGTATCAAGCAAACCGTCGGCAGGACGTTGGGATTTTCAGGCGTCACTGAATCTTCGCCAGGAAGATCCAATTTGCCTATATGAGCTAAATTGCGCGAAGCGTTAGTCGACTCTTCAACCGCACTTTGGTTTGTCTCGGACTTTTCGGGCGGGCTTCGTAAGACCTTCGAGTCTGCCTGAACTTCGGCGGCAGGTTGAGCGTTTTTCGGCGTGTCCGGCCGATGTTTTTCAGCTGTCCGGCCAATCAATCTTGCAATGATGTCGGTATACTCGCTTTTCGACTGATTCGTAAATTGGTCGTTCGCAAAATCGCGTTGGATCTTTCGTACGGCTGGAAGTATCAGCAAATCTCCTATCTCCAACATACTTTTTTCTTTGCGCTCTTCGATAATTAACCGTTCCGCACTGTGAAGGTCTTTGTTAAGCAGTCGCTGGTAAAAGCGGACCGCAGTTGGCATGGAATTTTCATCGCCGAGAAGAATTGAGAAGACTTGAAGCTGCGGCAGGTGCTTTCCAAAACTGACCAAACAAACGGTCAATGGAGTCGAGAGCAACAAGCCGACCGGTCCCCACAGCCAGCTCCAAAATACAGCCGCCAGTATGATTGCAACTGAAGATATTCCCGTGCTGGAACCATAGACCCAAGGTTCAATCACGTTGTTGCTAATAAGCTCAAGGACAATGATCAAAGCTAACGTACAGATAAAAACACTGTAGCCCTCAAAAGTCGCCAGCGACATGGCCAATGGTAAGACTGATCCAATGATCGGACCGACGTAAGGCACAAATCGAAAGAGCGCGCATACAAAACCAAATAGAAAGCTGTTTGGAAAGCCATGCTCTTCGCCGAAGACTTGTCCAATTGTGAACAATCCGACGCCGAGAATTGTGCCATAGCCCAAATTAAGAATCGATTGGGCCAAGATGTAACGACTCACTCGCTGTGAAGCATCGTTGAGCACTGCGGTCGTTGTGACGTAATTTCCTCCGCTACTGAGCAGGTAAATAATTCGATCGCGGAGGTCGTCGCGATAGAGTAGCAAGAAAAGGGTAAAAACGACCACAAGTCCGGCCAGGCCGAGCGGTCCAAGCACAATCTTTGCGGAAGAGAACAATCGATCAATGATACTTTGACGCTGTTGGACGACCTGCGTAAAAATCGGACGCGACGAATCGCTTCCAAGCTGCTGAAAAGATGAGGTCTTTGAAGCATCATCAATGTCTTCATCGGTGCTTTGATCAACAGCAATTGATTTGCTCAGTCGGTCGATCATTGCCTGCAACCGACCACCAACTTGCGAGTTGAGTGAAGTCAAGATCTTGGCCTTGGTGACGAATTCATCCTGGTATTTAGGAAGCTCGACCGAAAGCTTTTGAAACTCCATTCCGATGAACAAGAAGACAGCAGCGATCAATGTAAATGTAAACAACGCTGTCGTCATGACGCTTGCAACTCGGGGCACGCGCATTCGTTCAAGACGATCACAGATCGGCGAAAGGAGAAAGGTGAACAGAATTGAAAGCGACAGTGGTATAAAGACGTCCTTAGCGAAGTAAAGCGCCAGCACGATCAAAACCACTGCGAATAAAAGTAGATATCGCGAAACACTTTTGGGAAGTAAAGCTTGACGGTTCATTCAGTTCTGGTCGTAAAGTATCTCGCTGGAGGCTACGTCGCAGGCATCAAACAAGCTCGTCCAAGCATTTGCTGTACCCCAAATTGCCCTTTCGCGACAGTGCTCGAATTTGGAACAGAATACGCGAAAAAGGTTTGACCGACAAAGGCCGGATAGCTAAGTGCTTGGAATTTTACGATTGCCAAACGAAACGTCGTCACCGTCGATTTAGGGCTCAAAATTAAGCATCTTGAGATTCCAGGTCAAAAGAAAGATCAGAATTGACATGAATGCCGCTAGCAAAAAGGCTGCATCAATTCCGAATTGGCTGGCGAAGAAGCCCCATCCCAAAGGACCAAACGCAAGGCTGAAAGAGACGACCGTCAAATAAAGACTCAGTCCCCTTGCGCGAAATTGATTCTCTAGGTTGAGCTGCAAAGATGCATTAAATGTCGTCAAGCTGCCCATCCAGCTCAAACCAAGAATCGCCATCGCAAGCAGACCTAAAATTGGAAGCCGGCTTATGGCAATCAGCACAAAGCCAACGGCCAGCAGCAAAGTCATGAAAAAGACAATCGCTTGTGAGCTAATGTTTCGACGCAGACGCGGAAGTATCGCGGCACCACATACAGCACCAAAACCAAAAGCGCTGATCAGCAAGCCCAAACCAGATGCTTCCGAGCCGTATTTTTCCTTTGCAACAAGCGGTATCAGCGCCCAGACGATCGAGCCAGGCATTACGTAGACGATGACCCTGAGATAAACATTTCGCAACGACGGTTCAGAGAGCAAGTAACGCAGTCCGTATGCTAGCGGACGGATCAGCGTGATCCGATTCGAGTTTCTTTCCGAATTGTCATCTGCGGGTGTGACTCGATTCCAGGAAATCAACACAACCAAGACGGCTAAAAAAGAACACGCGTTGATTGCAAATGAGAACGCGACTCCAAAAAAACCAATAGCTAATCCACTCAAAGCCGGCCCGATGCATCGAGCTAGATTAAATGACAACGAGCCCAGCGCCACTGCCGCCGCGATCTGATGTCGTGGCACAATCTCGGGAAGAATGGATTGCCATGTCGGGACGTGCATGCAGGCTCCAAAACCAAGGGCCAAAGTGAACAAAATCAGGCCGACCGGTGAGTTCCAATCCATCAAAGTAAAGAGTGCCAAGAGACCAGTCACGACTGAAAGGAAAATCTGTGTCGCGATCAACATTTTTCGGCGATCGAGTTGGTCGGCTAGCACACCAGCGAAGAGTGCAAAGCAAAAAATTGGAAGCGACATTGCGGTGCGAACCATTGAAACCCAGATAGGTGTCGGCTCCAGCAGCGTCATATAGAACGCCGCCGCCAGCTCATGCATCCAGGTTCCAAGATTCGAAACGAAACCTGTGATCCAAAACGCAAGAAACAGTCGATTTCGAAGAGGGTCTAGCGGCCTGACTCGCGCGGCTTGCTCTACTGGCGGTTGAGTGCAAATCGCATCAATTCGATTTAAATTTCGCGCAGCAACGGATGGTTCTTCGGCTGAACGGACCAACGCACGATTTGAGTCAGCGTCGATCATTGTTTGATAAGTTTCAAGAGCGTACGAGGACTAGAAAACAAAACCTTTGGCTTGTCGTAAACCAGTAAGCTCTCGAAAGTAGGCAAATCAACTGCCATTGGCCGTCAGTGAAATGGACAAATGTGATCTATCCTCGCAAACAGTTTTTCCGGGGCCTAATGCGCAAGCGATTTGGCGGTATCGTCAGCGATTAAATCAGCTTTATTGATGGGCGTAGTGAAGAGCGACCAAACGAACAGCACAATCGCTGTCAAAGCATAGCCAGCGAACAACCCCCAGACCTTCGGAACATCATTGGTAGGCATCAGCCAAGCTGCATCAATGAAGTCGATCGTCCCCTGTGTTAGTGGCAAAAAGATTGAATTGTTCGGAGAATGGATGATTCCAAAAATTGTCAAAACGGCAGCGATTGAAAACGTAAACGCCGCGGCTTTCAATCGACGATCGATCGCGAAAGCTAACGCAGACGCCCACAATAGTGAGCTGATAATAAAGCCATTTGCAAGCAGATTTGCTGTCTGCAAATTCAGTCTTAATTCTGGGTTCTTAAGCTGGTCAATCGAAAGCCCCGCATCGCCGATAATTTGGTTTGCGAAATTAACGGAAAGAAATGCCAACGCTGGTACACAGGCAAATGCAACGGCTGGATAATGACGGCGCGGCGTAGCAAAAAAGCTTTGGGCGGTGATCTCAAGTCCAACGAAGATCAGCAGCGGGTAGACCGTGGCCTTTGGAACGTAAGCGTAGACGAACGTAAAAAGACCGAACATACCTAAGATCAAAATACAGACAGCCGTTGCGAGTGTATATGCGGCCCGACCACCCATCGCTTTATATGCTGGATGGCCAATATACGGCGTCGTTTGAATGACGCCGCCGCAGAGCCCCGCTAAGACAGTTGCGAACGCTTCAACTGCAATCACTCGGTTCGTTTTATATTCATCGCCAACAGCGGCAGCGCTTTCAGTGCAATCAATTCCACCAACGACTGTCGCCAAAGCGAAGGGCAACGCAATCGGTAGATAATTAATGGCGTCTGGCCAAATCTTGATCCAATCAAATGTCCAAGCGCCTAGCCAATTGGCTGATCCAATTGTCGTCTCCATCGCCTCCGGCGGAGAGATGGGTAGTATCCCAGCGAAAAGCATGACGTAGTAAATCGCTCCGCTAATCACCAACGCAACGACTGCCCCGGGGATGTTCCAAGGCATGGGAACTTGACCAAGCAAGGAAACTAGAACGATGGTCAGTGCAACCATTCCGACAGCCGGTACCGAAAGGATATCAAGCAGCGGTAAAAAACTGATGACGACCAATGCAATCGCTGTTAGCGAGCCTAGCAGTCCAGCTCGCGGGATGACTCGTCGTGCGAACTCGGATCCGAACGAGCAAACAAACTTGAACAGGCCACTGGCGACCATGCAAAAAATACCAATGTGCCATGCTCGTAGCGCTGCGGCTTCAACATCCAATCCAAGCGAGTTTTTTCCTTCGTTGAATGCCGTTCCGAGAACAAAGATCGTGATCCCAAAAACGCTGGGCGTGTCCAATCCCAACGGCATCGCAGTCACATCGGATCGACCAGTTCGTTTAGCTAAACGGAACGCCATGTAGAAAAAAAGTAAGTCACCAACAAAGACGCCAATCGCCGTCCCTGGAATCATTCGCGTTACTACGAAGTCAGCGGGAAATCCAAAAATCCCGACCAGCAACGATAAGATCAAGAAGAGTCCCGCGATATTGTCGAGCACTAGGCCAAAGAATGCGTTAATGTCGCCAGCGGTTGCCCATTGATAGTGGGGTTTGAGCATATTTTTGTATTTCGAAACATGGGGACCGAATCACAGAAGTTTTAGGGCGCCTGTCTACCGCTATAACAGGCGAGCCAATGATAACTGAACTTTGATTCGATTCGTAGCCTCTGCGTCGGCTAGATACAAATATTTGTCAATTCGACGTGAGCCATCCGCGTGCAACCAAGTAGGACAGCAGGTCAAACATCTTCTGCTCTTGGAATTTCAGAAGGCAGGGCTAGACGCCATAGAAGTCAAGAATTTTTTCTTGGGTTCGAATGCCACGAACAAGGCTCCACACGTGCATTGGTTCAAATTCGATCGGCTCATCAGCCGCTAGATTTTCTAGTTCTACATTGACCGCGTGCCGTTGCTCCTGAAGAGATGCGATTGAACTGTCCACATCTCGGATTGCTGATCGCAGGTCGTGCTCATCGACCAAGACGGAAAGATCCTCGTGGCGACGTGTGAGCACAAACGCCAGTCGAGCCAGCTCCTCATCGTTCGCATCGGGCTGGATGCGTCTCAATCGTACGATAAGCTCGATTAACGGCATTGGTTTATGGATTGGTGTTGATTCGTAGCTAAGCTTTTGCGGACGAGTAAAGCGACAAAAAGCCGACTCCACAAAAATTTCGTAGTCCATGAAGGCAGGCGTTTTAATCTTCTTCGCGCCGCCCATCCATAAGACGTTAGGCCTGCCGTTAGAGGCTAGCAAACTCAATTCGATAATCCAATTCGAAGCCCATTCGTTTCGCATAGGCTAATCGTTATAATCGAGCTGATCGAACGACTCCGAGCTTAAACCAAGTTGACACACAGCATGAATTTGCTCTTGATTGCCGTGATCATGATTGGCATGGCACTAACACTAATCGGTATTGATCTCTTCGTGCCGACAGGCGGTGTTTTGGCGATCCTTTCTGCAATTGCAGCATTTGCCGCAATTGGATTTGGGTTTGCGCATTCAGTCACTGCCGGCAGCTGGTTAACGATCCTTGTTTTGGCTGCGGTTCCAATCGTGCTGTTTCTGTTCATCCGAATTTATCCGCGCACTCCGATTGGTCAGCAGATGTTTATACCGCGGCCCAAATCGAAACCCTTCGAATATGGAAATCCTGAAAAATCTGCGATGCGATCGATTGTCGGACGAGTTGGTCTGGCGAAAACTGATCTTCATCCAAGCGGTACCATTGCCATTGATGAAACGAACTTTGAAGCCGTTAGTAACAGCGGACTAATTGAAGCGGGTAGCGCTGTGCGAGTTGTCGAAGTTGAAATGGCGGTCGCGACCGTCGAATTCTATTTCTCAAACGATCTTCAATCGAACGACACAGTCTCCGCAACAGATGCGGTGTCACTAACAGATGAAAGCTTGCCTGTGGTGACGCCTCAGACTTTGTTAAACACACCGATCGAAGATTTCAATTTGGGCGACCTCGATGGCGAAGATGATGACACTCCGATCGCGACTAAGGGAGATCAATAAATGAATTCATCGGAATTTCGAATACCGCCAGACCTGCATCGCAATTTGGCGATTCGAGGCATGTTAGTTGTCGGCCTAACACTTGGCGGACAATTGCTCGCGAATTGGTTTTATAAAAACACACAGTCGGACGATTTCCAAACGCCATACCATTTCACGCTCGACCTGCGAACCGCGACAACTGCCGAGTTGCAGTTGATTCCTGGATTTGGTCCAACGCTTTCGCAGCGATGGGTCGATCAACGCGATCAATTGCTGCAGCAGTATTCCGATCCAAAGACTGCGATAAAAAATCTACACGGTATCGGTGCTGAGAAATTCGCTCAGCTTCTCCCATACGTCCGCGATAACGATTGAGTCAGCTTCGCAAGTTTACAAAGTGTTGGCATCGACGCCGGTTTCAATAACAAGCGTTTAATCGTCAGAGAGCAAGTCGCTGATTGTTCGCCGAAGTAAATCGGTCCCGCCGCATGAGAAACCTAACGCTTGTAGCTTTGATTTGTCGATCTCACTTTTTGGTGACTTTGGCTGGCCGTCGATTATTGATCCGCTGCCAGAAATCTCCTTGGCGATCGAGGCCACTTCATAGTCGCTGATGTAGCGATCGTAGCAAGCAAATGACTGGCCGCAAATCTTATCAGCCGTTACCCTCAGGAGTAGCGATATAGCGCGAGCGACATCAGACACGTGGACTTCTTTTCCACCGGCGTTGCAAGTTACTCGATTGCCAGCCGCGACATCTCTAATCAGCGAATACCACTTGCTAGCTGACTTCGGTCGATTGACGCCGTAGATGCCAGTCGGTCGAATTGCGCAGATCGGCATCTCTTGACCCAATCCATAAGAATAGACGAATGATTCAACGGCTGCTTTGTGAGCGCCATAGTGAGATTTAGCCCACATCGGATGCGTTTCATCCAGCGGTCGATCGCCCAAAATCACTTCGTGAACTGCGCAAGAGCTGACATACACCACACGAGAAAGTTTTGCCTCGTGGGCCAATTGAAATAGCCTCAATGACCCAATAACGTTGCGTTGCGCGAACTTCGGGAGGTCTCCTTCGGCACCTCGAAACCCGGCGGATGGCCGCCAAAGCGCTGCATGTACCAAAGCGTCGCAGCCAGCAATCAATTTGTTCGATGCGACTTCGTCATCTAGCGTACCTGGAATCCAATCAATCGATTGGCTCTCTAGTCCGCTCAGGTCAGAGCTCTCGCGTTTCCAGCAGCGAAGTTCGTGGCCATCTTCAACGAGCGTTCGAACAAGATAGCGACCGAGAAACCCGGTCGCGCCGGTCAGAGCGATTTTCATCGATTGCTTTCTCTGAATTTAACTGACGGCAAGTTAGCTTTGATCGTCAATCATTATCTTGGGTTGGAAGACGCCAAAAACTGTCGCTTGCTCAGCGGCGTTATTTCACCGAAGTTGTTTACTGTTGAATTATCACCGTTGATTTGAACATTTGACAGCAAATTTATCGTAGGCACGCCACCAGTTGTGCCCGGGTTCGTCGCACCGCTGTTGAACCCAAGAGGCTGAATTTGCTCTACTGAATAAGATCCGGGCGCTAGGCCATTGAAAGTATATTGACCGTTCTCATTGGTTGTCGTTGTAATCGGAGTGATCGGCGAGCCTCCAACCAAAGCCCCCGTCAACCGAACCGTCACGTTCGCTAACGGCGTGTCAGTCGCCGCATCGCGAACACCATTTCGATTAACGTCGACATAGACAAAGCCAGACAAACTTCCTAAGCGGTTAATTGTCGTAGTAGCGATTGCCGTATTGTTATCGGGATTCCTTTCTCCGGAACCCGCAGGCACTGAAACTCTCGCCATATTAATCAACTGAGTATTGTTCGGTGCATCATTGCTGACCGTAGTGTTTACCGTAATTGTGGCGCTTTGCCCCGCTGCTAATGAAGGAATTGAAGCAGTCAATACACCGTTATTGTTGGTTATAATCCCGTTGTTAATTGTGAACGCACCAAGCGTTAATTGACCTGGCAAAGTATCCGTTACCGTTATGTTGTTGGCCGTTGAAGGACCGCTGTTCGAAACGATAATCTCGTAAACCAATGGTTGGCCAACGAGCACCGTTGTCAGCCCGTCATCCTTGGTGATGGTAAGGTCAAAGTCAGGATTGATCGTCGTTGTCTGATCAGCCATGACTCCAGCAGGAAAGTCAGAGTTCGTAATGGTTGCAGTGTTGGTCAATGCGCCAATGGTCGTACCAAGAGCAGTGACATTCAACGTAATCAAAGCGCGATTAGTGGTCGAAGTGCCATTGGCAAGCAAAGTCCCAAGATTGGCTTCAAGTCGCTGCGTTGTGGCATTGAAGGTGACTTGACCATTTCGCGGGACGGTTTCATTTATCGTAAAAAAACCACCATCGAATCGAATACCTGAAGGTAGTGGATCCGAGAAAAGCACGTTTGGAGCGTCTGCCGAACCGCTATTCCATGCCGTAACAATGTACGAGAACGATCCACCTGCAAGCACAGGGTCGACCGAGTCGGTTTTAGTGATGTTCAGGGTGACTACGCGATTAAGCGGATCAATATCGTCGGCATTGTTATCGTCAAGATCATCTTCCAGTGTTGCGCTATCATTGGCGATGACGTTTGCCGGGTTGTTAATGTTTGGACCCGTTGCGTTACTACGCACGCGTGCGACCAATTCTATCAACCTTACCTCGTTGTCGGCCATACTACCGAGCAGAGCAGTAAAATTTTGCCCTGCAGGTGTGCCAATAGGATCGCCGTTACTGGTCGCGGAGAGGAACTCTAATCCTGCAGGCAATACGTCGGTGACGACAACATTCGTCGCCGTCGCTGGCCCGTCATTGGTCACAGTCAATGTATAGGTAACAATCTGTCCCGTTGTGACGCTGGTCAGTCCGTTATCTTTTCTAATGGAAAGATTAAACCGCGGTGAGGTAATGTCAGTATCGAAATCGCTGGTATTGTTAGCTACAAGATCAATTCCATCGCTCGTTACCGTTGAGATGTTTGTGATTGTTCCAGCGGCTGCGGTGCCGCTTGTCGAAACAACGACTGTTAGGACAACCGGTGTGCCGTTTTGTACCGTTCCTAGACTCGCAATCAACTCCGCGTCTGGATCGTTCTGCTGAACAAAGATTGCCGACGAAGTGCTTCCATTGGGTCCGTTGGGGATGAAGGTCACACCGTCAGGCAGGTTATCGGTCACGACGACATTCGTTGCGTCTATGCCCGGCGTGTTGTTGGTAACGGTCAGCGTGTAGGTGATGTTACCACCAGCATCAACTGTCGTCGTCCCAAGCTTTTCGATCTGAACGTCAAGCGACGGGGTGAAACCGAAATCGATCGAAAGGTCAGTATTGTTGTCTATATCGTTGTCATCAATAGGCGCGTTGTTGGCGACCAGGATGATCGGACCAGAAATCACGTTTCCGCCAGAAATGATACCATTATCACGATCATTTGCGGCTGTATTGCCAGTGCTGCTGACTCGATTTGCCAGCGCGGTTTGCGTCGCATTGATCACGACTAGGTAGGCCTGTCCAGTCGTGCTTGGCAATAGATTGCCGAAAAAATAATTGCCTGACGCGTCGGTCGTATCGGTCAGCGGATTACTGGCCCCATCCAAAATCGCTGTGTCACTGCCATCGATCACACCGTTGGCGTTGGCGTCCAAGAATAACTGAACAATCACGTTTGGTAGGCCGACTTCTGGTATTGCGGCAGTATTATCAAAAACCCCATTGTTGTTCAGGTCACTAAAGACCGTATCACCAATGCTCATTGGATTCAAGTTCGCGAAGTTCACCGGAACCAGCGTTCGTCCATAGAAATCGAGCAGCCCGAAAGTACCTGTTGCACCTGGATCACCGTCGATTTCAATCTCTAGCGCACCAGCTTGAGTAATGTCTATTTGGTTTGAAAAAGAGGAAAAAGGGATCAACAATTCGGTGAGGGTTGGGATCGCTGCAGAAAGCGGAAATACTTGAGTGAATGTAGCGGTGCTTGCAGTTGTAGCGTTGTAAATTCTTATTGTAATTGAGTAAGGGTCAGAGTTTTTGGTTCTAAAAAACCGAATTCCGTCCTTCAAACCACCCTCAGTAAGATCCATGCCAGTTGCACCAAGTCCAGTGGTGTCAACGCCAGCGCCCGTGACCGCTGTTGCACCATCGTAGACCACTCGCCATAGTCCTTCAGCACCCACGGGACTGTCGTACGACAGTTGTAATGGTTCCGCTGCCGTGTTAACTCCAATCGCAACGGAGCCACTACCTGATGTTTGCACCGCAACAATATCGCGGAAACCACCAAGGATCGTCGGGTCGCTGACAGCGTTCTGGGTGACTGCAGGTGTTGTAGTACTAGTCGAAATTTGCGGGTCAACGGTCGACGAATCAAAATTATCAATGACAGTTGCAGCACCTTCTACCTGGGTTGCGTTGATCACAACTGTTTGCAACGTTTGAGCTACACGCTGGACTTGCCCTGTTACTGCTGCTTGCCTGACAAAATAACGGTCAGCCGTCAGGTTTTGATCGAAAAGGTAAACACCTTGGGCGTTCGTTGTTACCGCAGCGCCAATTTGAGTGTCGGTCCCAGCGTCGAACACGTTGTTGTTGTTTACATCGCGAAACAATTCGATGCTCGCGCCAGAGATGGGCGTGTCCGTTCCGCTTTCAAACGTTCCGTTGTCGTTGATGTCTGTGAAGACAACTCCGGTTATGGTCGCCAAGTCAGTGGCCAGCAACTGTCGGTTTTCCAACTGTTCAAGTTTCAACGTACGACGCGAGGTTCCTCGTCGTTGACGCCGGTCGTTTTTCGATCCTGCAAACAAGCCTAAAAACGAGCGGAGAGAAGTTGGCAGCATCTGGGGAACTCCAAAACAATCAAACAATTGTGCCAAGCCGCACAAATCAACTTGGACCTATCGAGTCTATCGACCGGTTCCCCGCTGGTCCAAAGACACAAGGTTACGATCGTTACATTTTGAAACGACGGGCCGATTATAGTTGCCGCAATCGGAGCAGTTTACCGATTTTTCCGATTTTTTGCTTGCAATCGCGAAATGACGGTTCATCGCGAATGATTAAATGCGAAATGCCCAGAGTCTGATTTGACTCCGGGCATTCGGCTTTTTTAATTGTCTTTTGCCGCGAGCGGCAAATTCGTTGGTTCGGTCGGCGAGTTCGATGCTTCAAATTTTCTACCAGCGATATTCTGCCCCAAGATTTACACCTTGGATAAAGTAATCGGTCGTGCGGAAACCTTTCTGTGAAGTCACATAACCGTTTTGCAACGGTGACCGTGGTCGCAGTGCACCGGTTATCGGATCAACCGCCGGCGGTAGCAAGTTAGTATTCACGTCGGTATCGATCTGGTCACCTGGACGAGCAACATTGCTCCAGTAGATGAACGTGTAGCCGGCGGTCAATCGCATTCGCGGCGTCAATTGATATCCGAGTGTTGCACCGACTTCTGGCACAACTCCAAACTGTTGTCGAACATAGCTTCCGATGTTGGTACTCTGTGCGAACAGTCCGCCTTCTTGTTCAGTGGTTGTGCTTACACCGTTGATTAACTCAGTTGTCTCGGTCGAACCGTCAATCATAACTTCTTGGCGAGTGTTTCCGAACGATGTTCGAAGCAGCATATCCAAGGTCCAGTAACCTCGTCGACCTTGCCACATCACGCCCAGTTCGGCACCGTTGAATTGGTTTCGAGTACGGAAGCTATCTTCTATTAAGAAGGCGTCACCAGCATTGCGTTGGCTCTGCAAATCTTCACGAATCGTCAAGTTGTCGTTCAGTTCAAAGGTCCGGAAGCCAAGCGTAGCGTCAATTCTCGATTGTGATTGAACCGGTCCGCACGACAAACAGGAGAACTTACAGTTCGAACCACAGCAGAGCGACTTGCGAAAACGAATCGCACCACCTTGGAACTCTGACGAAGCGTTGACGTCTAGTTTGCCTGTGACAACTCCGGTTTGAGCAACTAGCTGTGAATCTTGAAGCCCAGTCAACACGTTGAAGAATGGTCGAGCCAACAGCGGATCACCTGCCGATCGTTGCGAGAACGAGTAATCTTGTGTTCCTGTTCCGAGATATTCCAATTCCAATCCCAAACTTGGATTGTTTGCAAACCACCAGCCGAATCGAATCCGGCCTCCGTCGAAACGATCAGTCAGGATTTGATTTCCAATTAAGTGACGTGTCGTCGCTTCACCCAAGATGCCTTGCCCGACAGTCTGAGATGTTGAAGTGGTTGCTAGCGGTGGAACGTTCATTCCACTTGGATACCAGCCTAAGTAGTCAAGTTGCACCCACCCATGGCTTGGCAAACAAATACATAGCTGACGAGCACCAGCAGGAGGATTGCATATATCCAATCCACAGGACCCAAACGTCATCCCGCAAGAACCGCCGCATGAGCCGCTCCCACAGCTATCGCATCCACTGACACCAGGTTCGTCGTAGTATACCGGACCTTCACTCATGCCCATCGGAGCATGTTCGTCATAAACGACTTCGCCATATTGAGCGGCACTGGCTTGAGTGACTTCCGATTTGCGAGCTGGTCGTGCGCTGGTGCCGACATTGGATGCCGGTTCAGTCTTCACTGCCACTGCTCGTTGAACCGGCTGTTTGCTCGCAGTCTGTGAACTTGGCGTCGGTTCACTTCGGCGACTTGGCTGTGAAGCAGCAGGATTGGTTGTACGGGTGGTCGGCTGTGGAGAACTAGGACGCCGCGCTGGCGTTGGCTGTTGAGCCTGTAACTCTCCGACTGCGAACGTTAAAATGAGTCCGATGGCGATGAATCGATTCACGACTGAGACTTCCTTGCGGCTAAATCTATCTACTTATGCACAGTTTGCTCAAATGGCGGGCAAGCCGTATTCAAGCGAAACTTCGAACCCCCAACTAATCCTTATCATCGGTCGTTAGAATCAAAACATTTGACGAAATCAGTAAATTCAGCTCAATCGGAAGAAGTTTTTTTATCGACAAAATTACCGCAGACTCCGCATTCCACTCGCCCCTCCCAAATCCACATCCCTGACAGCAAAGCGACACAAGCTTGGAAAATTAGATAATTTGCGATGCAAGACGAATTAGCGCTAGCGATTGCTCAATCACTGGAAAACCTACAACGCTGTGGCGTCCGATCGCTACCGACCGGAGATGCTGGTCAGCCGAAGGCTTGGTTCGCGGCTCATCTGAGCGAGTTCCCAACAGAGGAGACCGCCTTGATGGACGAACGTCCGCAGACCGGTTCGTTACTTCCTGTAACGACAGTTTCGAAAGCTGTTGTCACCGAATCTTCAACCGTATTGCCTCTACGGGAACCATTGAGCGAATCGCCGGAAATCGACGGCCGATGGCAAGATTCGCCAATGGACGTTGCGCAGCGAACGGCGAACTTAAGGCAACAAAACGATTCCGTTGCCAAGTGCACCAAATGCGAGGACTTAGTTTGCTCGCGGAAGCGAACGGTCTACGGAGTTGGAAATGTAATGTCCAAGATCGTCTTCATTGGCGAAGCTCCTGGCCAAGAGGAGGATAAATGCGGCGAGCCGTTTGTTGGGGCCGCAGGCCAATTGCTGGACAAAATAATTGTCGCGATGAATCTAAAGCGGGAACAGGTCTACATAATGAACGCAGTAAAGTGCAGACCACAAAACAACCGAACACCAACGGACGTTGAGATTCAAAACTGCCAGCCATACTTCATTGCACAACTTGAACTGGTTCAGCCGCAATTTATCGTCTGTTTAGGCGCAGTTGCGGCAAGAGCGTTGCTCAATTCAACACAAGGAATCGGTAAGCTTCGCGGAAGGTTCCATTCCTATCGCGGGGCCAAGGTCGCAGTGACTTATCACCCTTCCTATTTATTGCGCGTTCCAGATGCCAAAAAAATGACTTGGGACGACATGAAGATGGTCATGGCTTCCATGAACAAGTGAGAGCAGAACGGAATTGCAAGCTGCGGTAGGCTACCAATGATTGCTTGCCGATTGGTCTGATTCAGGAGCCTTCGGCGACCGATCGCAGGATTGTCTGGTCGAAATAATTGGTCGACATTCCAGCGTCTACGATGATGGTTTGGGCAGTGATTCCACTAGAACGTGGGCTGATCAAAAATGTTGCGACATTGGCGACTTCATCCGTTTGTAACGCTCGTTTTCGCAGGATCGCTTTTTCGGCAAAGAGGTAAGCGTCCACGTATCCCGGGATTCCCGCCGACGCGCTCGTCTTGAGCAAGCCAGCACCAACGGCGTTAAATCGAACTGAGGAGAAACGAGAAAAAGATTTTGCCAGAAACGCCAGCGACGAATCGAGGGCCGCTTTAACAGGCGCCATAAATCCATAGCTCTCACTGGCCATCCGTGTCGTCGAAATGCTAATTGCAACAATGGATGCATCTGATGCCAACGATTCACGCAACGCATTGCTGATTGCCACCAGCGAGAAACAAGAGATGTCGATCGCTTGCAAAAATTGCTTGCGAGTCGTTTCATGAAAAGGTTTAATGCCGTCGCTATAGTCGGCAAATGCAATGGAATGCACGATTCCTTGCAGAGGTGCACCCTGGACAGCGATTTGAATCGCAAGCTGGTCAATTTGCGACTGATCTTCGACATCGCACACGAAGACCGTTCGGCCCGCGAGCAGCTTAGATAACGAATCTTTACGCGTTTCCGAGCGAACGACATAAATGACTTCGGCCCCGGCCGCTTCGAGCGTTTGCGAGATTGCATACGCTACACTTTTTTTGTTCGCTACGCCAAAAACGACAACGCGTTTTCCCTGAAGTTGCAAGAAGTCCATCAGCTCAATTGTACTTTTCAAAGCGCGGTCGAATAGACACGGTTCCAGGGTTCGAACGAATCACGCCAAAGACAGCCAGCCCAAGACCAGCCAACACCGAAACCGACAAGCATGGTTTGCTTGCCCGCGCGAAGTGTTCCGTCGGCGCGAAGTTCGTTGATCAAAATTGGCAGCGTTGACGATACTGTATTGCCGCAGTCTTTCATACGAATCGGTAATTTACTTTCGTCAACTTGAAGCGCCAGTTGCAATTGTTCCAACATCTTGCGAGTCGCCTGATGCATCAGCATCAAGTCGATATCGTCCATTGTGAATCCACGATCGCGAAGCATTTGACGAATCAAATCGGGAATCGCTGTGACTGTAAAGTTGATCAAACTTGGACCATCCATATACAGTCGGCTCTTCCAGCGTTTGCGGTGACGTGGCTTGATCGCATCCGCTTCCGAGCGAGCTCCGCCATCGCCCACCAGTAACGTATCAGCTCCGCTGCCATCGGTCCCAAAACGAAACATTTCTAGTGTCGGATTTGGACCGGCATAGATTAGTGTCGCTGCTGCCGCGTCGCCAAAAATAGTTCGCAACGATCGATCTTGCTCGTCGATGTACTTGCTGTAAGTCTCTGACGTGATCAACAGAATGCGTTTGACTTGCCCGGTCCCGATTAGCCCCTCTGCAAGCGACAAACCATAGACGAAACCGGAACATCCAAGATTGAAATCAAGGGCACCGCATGACGTTCTCAAACCCAACCGATCTTGCAACAGACACGCGGTCGTTGGCAAGGGATAGTCGGGCGTCTGGGTACAAAAGAGTAAATAGTCGATGGTTGACGGATCGACCGCATAGTCAACAAAGAGTTTCTGCGCGGCTTGATACGCCAAATCAGATGCCGTTTCGTCGGGCGCAGCAATATGACGGGCAGAGATTCCTGTCTTTTCTTCGATCAGCGGTATATCCCAGTCAGGAAACCGCTCTTGGAGCATTGCATTGGTCTCTATCGCCTCGGGATAGTGGACAGCGATGGGTCCAATGTGAGCATGCGGCACGGTAGGCTGACCTTTGAAAGCTAATAACGATTCGGCGCTAGAGAGGGCGGCGGAGGTCGCTTTTCAAAGCAGACAAACTGGCCCAAAAACCATCTGCGGATTTCAGGCAAACGGGTAACGATTCCTTTTCAAGCTCACCACACTGAGACAGTTATAAGCCGGTAGACGATTTGTCGCAACGTAGGTTCGCTGTTTCGCAAACATCGATTAGGCGAGCGTTGCAATCGGCAGGGCGGTTTTTGCCTGCGCATTGAATTTCTGGTTCGCATCGATCGCGAATTTTTCTAACTCCGAGTCGACTAGCCGATAGAAAACGTCTCTCTGGTGAGGCTCGTAGCCTGCGTCGAAAATAGCATTCCGAATCTCATCGAGTGTCAAATAGTGAACCGTTCCAGCTTCGGCAACGACGTTCTCTTCCAACATCAATGATCCCATATCGTTGGCCCCAAAGCTTAACGCAAGTTGACCAATTTTCAGGCCCTGGGTCACCCATGACGACTGAATGTTTGGAATATTATTCAAATACAATCTCGCTACCGCTTGAGTCTTAAGATATTCGTAGGAACCGGTCGGTGGAATGTGCGACAGATCCGTATGCTCCGGCTGAAAAGTCCAGCAAATGAAGGCGGTAAACCCGGCGGTTTCGTCTTGAAGTTGCCGCACTCGCTCCAAGTGCTCGACTCGTTCAGCCAGCGTTTCAACATGACCAAACATCATCGTCACCGTGCTTTTGCCGCCCAATTGATGCCACACCCGCATCACATTGAGCCAGTCATCCGTCAAAACTTTGCCGCGAGTGATCTCTTTTCGCACTCGATCGACCAATATTTCAGCACCACCGCCAGGAATGCTGCCAAGCCCTGCAGCCTTCAAACGGGTTAAAACTTCTTTGATGTCGAGATGATTGACTTTCGTGAAATGATGTAATTCCGGCGGACTGAACCCGTGAATATTAATGTCTGGAAAATCACGATGGATATCGTGCAACAGTTCTTCGTACCATTCGAGCTTGAATGACGGATGTAGTCCGCCTTGCATCAAAATTTGATTCGCCCCCAGTGACTTCGCCTCTGCGATCTTGGCAAGCAACTCGCTGCGCGGCAGCACATAACCCTCATCACTTTTAGGATTGCGATAAAAAGCGCAAAAGTCGCAGACCGCGGTACAGATGTTGGTGTAGTTGATGTTCCGGTCAATGTTGTATGTCCGGTAGGTCTCCGGATGCAACCGCCGAGTTATAGTGTCAGCGGCCCGACCGATGGCGGCCAGTTCATGTGACTCTAAGAGCGTAAGGGCGTCCTCGGCAGATAGCCGTTTGCCGTCCAACACACTGTCCAAAATCGATTGAACATTCATCAGCAATTTACTTTCAAAAAACCGGGGCGTTTCGGCTCGCCGTTCAAGGTTTGGTGTAATTCAATAAGACCAAGCGCGGTCGCTTTATCTCGATAAAGTTAAAAGGCTGCTCTCTAATCGGGTCCCAACTTGAAGCGTAAAAACTTTGTCAGGTAGGCAACAGCTTGTCGAGGAGCAAGCTCGTAAGAGGCACCATATCGCTCGGCAATCAATTCGACATTTGCCAGCCCCAGATCCCGTTGTGCCGCCAGTACGGTTTCCAAGCTGACTGTCGGGACGTCTTTGTTCGCAACCCACATTGCGAAGACGAATGGCAGGCCAGTGTGCTCCAGCCAAGCTTGTCCAAGGTCCCAACGTTCGACAAAATCATTCGCACACGATTCTAGATGCATTGCCCTGTCCCCAATAACTAGCACTGCATCAGCTTGCGCATTTTCGATTCGCTCGTGGAGCGAAAAAGGTACAAGTGTTGGTCGAACATTGAAACGTTCCGCCAACAAGATTTGGGTCAACGCGACACTCGTCCGAGAACCTTCATCGACCGCCAATGTTTCCACTTCTCGCGGAGGCTTTCGAAAAAGCACCTGAACGCTCCAAACTGGACCATGGCAGGCGATACAAGCGTCCGAAATGATTTTTCTTTCAGGATGCCGAAAGTACTCAATCGCAGGAATTAGTCCGACATCTAGAGCATTAGACGTTAACTCGATAGCCAAGCGGCTGGGAACCGCGAACGACAGGTCCGCAAAACCACTGACCGCTTCTGCTAAACCAAAAACCAGAGGTTTTGTATTAAGGTACGAAACAGCGCCGATTCGCAATCGCGAAGCTGCTGATTTCGTCGTCGTAGTGTCGTTTTGAATCATCGGTCAGTTTGCAAATGGCACTCAGCCATATTTGCATTCGAGAGTCCAGCTGCTTGAAAATTATCCAACCTAATTTAAGACCATCTCACCAATCTGACAAAAAATCGATGCCAACGAGTGGTCGAGAAAGCCGGTTCAACGCAATTGTCCGAAGTCAAACCGCAAACTTGCCTTTGCCATGAACCTTTTGGGTTTTAAAGCGTTCTACATCCTTCGAGACTTCAATGCGAACCGACAAACGCGGCGGGGTGTTAACCGCTTGCGTGATAAGAGGTAACGTAGCCTGGTGGATCGATCTTCGCCAGAGAGAACAGTAAGGTTTTAAGCCGCGCGATCCGACTACCATCTGACACCTGTGTGAATTTAATTACTCTAGGTCTTTATGAAATTTCAAGAAAAAACAACTTCTTCAGCGTTGCTTCCAACCGGTCAAGACACCGCCCCAATTCGTGTCTTCGGAACCGAAGCGATTCGGCGGACCTTCGACGCCAAATGTATTCAGCAAGCAATCAACTCACGGCTCGCGCCGGGTGTCACTGATTTGATTCTAAATCCTGATGCGCATTGCGGTTACGGTGCGCCAGTGGGCTGTGTCATGGTGTCGCCAACACATATCTACCCTGGTCCGGTCGGAGTCGACATCAAATGTTCGATGAGCCTGCTGCAAATGGATTTGCCAGCGTCCGCGATCACCGATAAACCGATTCGACGAAAGCTTATTCAAGCAATTTGCGATCGGCTACCGACTGGGGCAGGGCGGGGGCAATCCAATGTTAAAAAAGGGCGAAAAATCGATCTCACCACGGGCTTGGACGTCGTGGTGCAAGGCGCTACAAATGAAGTGCTGAGAAATTTGAATATTCCCGAGTCATGGAACCAATCTTGCGAAGACGCTTGCCACCTTGGATCGATGAATTCAAGTGAAGCACTGGCTGAACGAATGCAATGGCACCTCAAAAACAATACGGTCGGCGACTTTGGAAACAAGATCAGCCAGCTAGGTTCTTATGGCGGCGGCAATCATTTCGGAGAATGCGAGATCGTCGAATTGTCGCCGGATCCGGCCAAACAAGTCATCGCGGAGCAATTTGGTTTGGCTCACAATCGAGTTGCGTTCCTCTCACACTGCGGCTCTCGCGGATTTGGGCACAATATTGCAATGCACCAGTTTCGAACGCTGCAGCGTAAATTTGCTGACGCGAAAATCCCGTTTCCTGGCAATGATCGAGAATTGGTTTACGCAGAACTTGGAACGCCTGAAGCGAACGACTACCTTGACGACATGTCGCTAGGTGCAAACTTTGCAACGGTAAATCATCTACAGATAAACGCGTTAGTATTGGAGGCCTTTCAAGAAATTTTTCCGGGCACACAAGGCGACTTGGTCTATTTCATTTCGCACAACATCGCTCGTCAGGAAACGGTTGCTGGCGTCCCATCTTGGGTGCATCGCAAAGGAGCGACGCGGGCGTTTCCTGCTGGTCATCGGTCGCTCGAAGGGACTCGGTTTGCCAGCACGGGCCATCCCATTTTGCTACCGGGAAATCCGCAAGCCGGTTCAGCGGTGATGGTTGCGTTACCAGGCGCCATCGAAAGCTGCTTCACTATAAACCATGGAGCCGGACGAATGCTGGGACGTCGTGAAGCAAAACGTACGTTGAGCCAAAAAGCGATTGACTTGTCATTCGACGAGGCTGACATACTGAGCAACTGCCGATTCTATCCAAAGGATGAAGCACCAGCCGCCTACAAGGATTTTGACGAGGTATTGCGGAGCGTTGAGCTAGCCAAGCTGGCAACGGAAGTTGCTCGACTAAAGGCTCGATTCGTCATTAAAGACGGAGACTCGCCAGCAGACGACTAATAACTAAACCAAACTTCGTCAGACGCTAGCTGATGGATTTGCCGCTCAACGTAAGAACCAGCGATCTTGAACCGCCGCGATTACGAAACTCGCAAAGATAAATTCCTTGCCAAGTTCCCAGCGCAAGCTCACCATCGCAAATCGGAATGATCAAGGAGCAGCCAATTAACGAGCTCTTGACATGGGCTGGCATGTCATCGGGGCCTTCGATCGTATGCCGAATGCTTTGGCCTTCAGGAACAATTCGGTCGAGCATTTCCGGCATGTCAGCTCGAACATCTGGATCAGCGTTTTCGTTGATCGACAGTGCCGCCGAAGTGTGCTGAATAAAGACGTTTAACAAACCACACTTGACTGAATCAATCTGAGGGAGCCCAGCAAGGACTTCCGAAGTGATCAAGTGACAACCTCGTGATCGTGGTTTTAAACGGATGAATTCCTGGATCCAAATCATCGGATGATCGCTCTCTCGACTGCTGACTATTCAAATATCTCGGTTATGACAGTATCCGCATCGTTGACAAACCGAGTGTCGAAATATTTGGATATTTTTTTCAAATTGCACTTTTGTCGCATTACGAAACTCGAATCTAACTGGCGGCACAATTTGTCGCAGGCGACGTTTCGTTTTACGTAACTACGCAACCAAACTTGCTGTAAAAGTCGCAGTAACGAAAAACTCCGTACAGCGGTTATCGCCCCATTGCCGCATATTAAGGAAATGTTAATTGACATTGCTATCGGCTATGCGTTTTAGCCGTTGGGATTGAAAATTTCGAAGTTAAATCGGAGGCCAATTGGACTACATAGGCTCGCCAATTGCTAAACTTTAGCAGACGCGATTTCTTGCAATCGTTAAACGATTCTTGGCGCGATCCGACAAAGATATTTCTTGACATTGGACGCAACCAGCGAATAATCCTTTCAATTGAAATCTAGGAATCACGACCGCACATTGTAAGTCGCACATCCTGAGCGCCACAGCCGACGAGAAGAGTCGCAGAAGACCAAAGCATCTCGCATATCGAAAGTGGCTGATCATTTCGGGCAATTAGAACAAACAACTTCGCCGATATCGTCGGTGACTGCATTTTCATTTAGGAGTAATTTATGGCTAATGTTTGCAAAAACGTCTTCGAAGCAATTTTGAAGTACGGGCATGACGAAGACTTCATCCCGTTTGAGGATGATCACTTCATGCCAACCGACGCGCCTGCGGGTTCGTCAGAGAAGATCGATGTACTTCGGACGCGAGTCGAACGTGGGCAACCACTTTGGCACGGCGACGACCGAGTTGATTACAGCGGTTTGACCGGAGCCATTCGCCCACGCGAGTAAGCTGATCGTCATCAACTGAATATTTGTAAGGCCGCGTTATTAACGCGGCCTTTTTTCGTACCGATTCCAGCCAGAGACGCCAATCGCGTTTTTTGAGCTAGCGAACGAAGCTAGCGTAGCCAATTGGGAATGCAGCAAGAGCAGACGAACGCCGCCATTCATCGGGCCGCAGCTAGTAAAGCTACCATCAGGAACGGTGCGGACGCGGCTCCGATGGAATGGTTTGTTCTGTCGTCCTGTTCGGGCCTCTTCCGAGTTGTGCACCGATAAACGGTCGATACACAAGTTGGTCTGGCTCGATAAATTTTAACAAGTGATCGCGAATCTCTTCCAGTTCAACATTTCGTAAATAAAGGTCGATAGCAAAAATTCTCGTTTTTCCAAGATCATCGACGAGAGTAATGTATCCGTCTTCACCATTCAAGAAAATGCTTCGAATCTCTTTGAACCCGTAACGTTTTGATTCCGACGCTCGTTCTGCGATCCCAGATACAATCTCGTCGCCATTAAGTTCGAGAAATACAGTATATGGAAACACCAACTTTCGAATGCAGTTTATGAGACCGTAGACACCGGCACACGTCAAAACGAGAAACAACGCGAAGGGAAATAAACCTTCTAGGTTTGATTTGCTCCAGACCCAAATAATGAACCAAAGGTAGCCACCGAAAAAAGGTATAGCCAAATACTGGGCCGGTTCGTTCGTTTTGCGTTCGAAACGCATTCCTGTTCCCTTTTCGACAGAACTCTTTCTTCTCGATTATTCAAAGTCTGAAGTGCTTAGCAGCGCAGCCTCAATACATAAGCCAGGTCCGAAACCAAGCATCATTTGGTAATCGCCAAGTTGCTGTTCTCGACAGAGACGTTCCAAAACGAAAAGCACTGTCGGCGATGACATATTCCCATGGTCTTCCAAAACACTGAATGAGGGTCGCAACGCTTCGTCAGCTAGGCCGAGGGCTTCGCCACATACGCTCACGATCCGCGGCCCGCCGGGATGAATAATCCAGTTGTCAATGTCGCCACTGCGTAACCCGCTTTTTGCCAGGAACTGGTCAACCCAGTCCGCTAAGATCGTCTTTACTATTTCAGGAACTTGCGGGGATAGACTCATCTCAAAGCCGTGATCAGCAATCCGCCAGCTCATGTGTTGTTGAGTTTCGGGCAACAAGTGTGAACCAGTACGGACGATACGCAGCGGCCATCGAGCAACGTCGGCTTGCACAGCAAGATCATCAGTAACCGCTTGAAAGCTACTTGCAGCTTGTATAACCAGTGCTGCCGAACCGTCTGCAAACAGCGAGTTAGCGACAAGCTGTTGAGCATTGTCAGAGTATTGCTGATGTAGACTGCAAAGTTCAGTTGCACATACTAAGACGACAGCGTCAGGCTCCGCTCGGCAAAAAGCGTTTGCGACACGCAGACCGTTCAACGCGCCGTGACATCCCATAAACCCCACATTTGTACGTTGCGTCGACGCGGGCAATTCGAGCTGTTTGATCAACTGAATATCAACTCCGGGTGCGGCAAATCCACTACAGGAAACCGTTACCAAGTGCGAAATTCTTTCCGATGGTATCGCAGCGTGTTTGAGCGCTTTACGGCACGCTTGCAAACTAAGGTCACAGGCGTGGCGCTCGTATTGCGCCATACGTTCAGCCGTCGTCGGACCTTTCGATAGGCCGTCCTGAATGTTTGGATAAAAATCCTGACAGGCTGATCCAACAGCTCCATCCGATTTTAGAATGACACTCTGCCTGCGATGCACGCCACTTTGACGATAGAGCGTGGCAAGTGATTTTTTATATTTTTGGGTCAGCCCTAGCTCTATTGCCAGCGAACCAGCATCGTTTTGATCGATGCCGAACTCCGGCGTGGCAACACCGATCCCGATAACATATCCATCGGACTGCTCAAATAACGTCGCTGCGGAAGTTTCGAAATTTGAGACGGTTTTACGTTGTCCAGACTTTGTTGCTCGGCCTGCTAGACTCCGCTGGCCCATTTCATTGCTTGACTTCGCAAACGTGGCAGCCGATTGCACGTCCTGGCTACCCAGCCGGCTGACTTGGGATAACGGATCAACCCCGTCGTTGCTTTGCACATCCATTGATTTCGAAACACCTTTCGGCGAAGAGTTCTTTCCCAATTTGTCAGAATATCGCTAGACCAATGGGAAATGGCTGCAACCGCAAACGGAACAATTTCTTCCGCGGAACTCAACGCCCAAGACATGCCTTCGCCCGTGAAAGGCTCAACGTAACCCAGGGAATCGCCCAGCACCAGAATACTCTCAGAACCACATCTTGTCGAACTACGCGTCAGCATCGGAGTCGCCAACCATTCGTTTTCGCCGGAATTGCAGTTCATTAACAAACCGCATTCATCAAAGATTTTCGAGACGGAATCGCCTGGCCGAAAGCTCTTGGTCAGCGACTTTGGATCGATAGCAGCCGCAATATCTACTCGCCCTTCGTCGACTAACGCTACGCCTGCATAGCCTGACGTCGTGAGTGCCATGGTCAAGACGCCCTCACGCAGCCTCGCTTGAATTGTGCCGTCGAGCTCTGCAAGCGATAGCATACGTTGCACTCCAATGTATGATCGCTGCGACACAGTCGCTGAGAACTCGTCAAGCATACTTAAGCTGGATTGTGTTAGTCCATCAGCAACAACTACTAGCTGAGCCGAAACGTTGGCTTGATGTCCATCGTCACATTTCAGGATGACACTCCGCGACTTGGAATCAAGCGATCGCTCTCCCAATCGCTTTGGTTCGACGACGGCTTTAGTGCCCTGCATGAAAACAGCTCCGCTTTCAGTCGCTGCGTTTGCCAAACACTGATCGAGACTTTTACGGCTGGTTGCCAACATCTCAGGCATTGCCCAACGAAAATGTTCTTCACGCAAACAGAGCTGCAACTGCCGCAAAGACTGTCCACCCAGTTGCTCAACGCGTGGCAACAAATCGCAACGGTCAAGCACATTGAGTCCTCGCTGATTCAAACAGCAACCGCATACTTTGTCGCGTGGGAACCTTTTTGCTTCAACCAATAAAACCGAAAACCCACGTCGAGCGAGCAACATCGCCGCGACGCAGCCGGCGATGCCAGCTCCGATAACGACGACTTCCCAATCATTCTTAAGATCCAAAGAACTGATCAGGTTGCGATCGGCTATTGTTTTCATGAATTCGATGAACTTGACCATGCCATTAAGAAGCGTTGCGGCCAGTGGCAACGGAACGAAGCATCAGAGAGCCCCGCTTCGTTGGCCAGTTGATCGAACTCCTCGATGCGATAGGCCGCGCGCACCGATTGTGGACCGTCAAAGTGAACTATAGGCGAACGGGATAGTACATGGCATCCAAATACAGCAAGCAGATGTCCTAAGCGTGTTCTTAGCAGATCGTCAACGATGACTCCAACGGTAGATAAACCCCGCATTTGCTGCAGCAAAGTTACAACTTGCCCGTCATTGAAATGATGCATGAACAAACTGCAAAAAACGATGTCGAATTTCGTTTCTCTATCAGCTATGTCAAAAACATTTTGCACCCGGAACTCGATGGAATTCGACCCTGGATTCAGCCTTGCGTGTCGTTTTGAGGCCAGCTCCACTGCGGTCGATGACATATCCCAACCTTCGATTTGGACCGCTTGACCAGACTTGCAAAAGTAGTTGAAGACACCTGAGGTCACATCACCTCCACCGCATCCAAGATCAAGCAGCCGAATGGGCTTCGTTGGACCAAGCGGTCCGCTAAGTGAATTCAACTGGGAAGCGGCTTTGGCAATCTTGACCGAAGAATCACTCCAATAGTTGATTCGGCGAAGACCGTCTAATGCTTGCTTGTGTTTTGCAGCGTCCAACTCCGGTGCATCCATAAGTTCAGGCACTAGATTTCGAGTCGAAAGCGAAGAAAACAATAGACAACTCCAATTCGAAGCGTTCAACGATCGGTAATTCCTATATGATACCCGATCCTATCCGGAGTTTATAAACCGAGCGGATTTATAAGCAAGACGCGGACTTTTGCGATCAACTTATTTCGGCATCTTTCAACTATCAATTGGCAGCACTGGAGTGGTCTACCGCAGCTTTACGTTCTGTGTATTGGCCCCACGTCGTTGAATGAAACAACCTGGCCTGGCCCACATGAAGATCAAGCTGCGACTGGACTAACCAGAGGCAAGCGCACGGCATTCCAAATCACTTCCGTATCGAAATGATGCAAAAAAGTAGTTACACCTTACAAACTTTATCCAAAGACCTTGTCGCTGGCTTAGTCGTTTTTTTGGTCGCTTTGCCGCTGTGTCTGGGCATCGCGCTCGCATCAGGCTCACCGGAGCTATTTGCTGGACTACTTGCCGGGATTGTCGGGGGCATGCTAGTAGGCTTGTTGAGCGGTTCACAAACCAGCGTCAGCGGCCCTGCGGCTGGTTTGACGGCAATTGTCGCCACACAGATTGGACTGCTTGGATCTTACGAAGCATTTCTGTTCGCTGTTGTCCTGGGAGGTATTCTGCAGATCGCGATGAGTCTGCTAAAAGCGGGCGCTTTGTCAGCGTTTTTTCCTTCTAGCGTGATCAAAGGACTTCTGGCCGCGATCGGTGTTATTTTGATTTTGAAGCAAATCCCGCACTTGCTGGGCCATGATTCTGACCCAGAAGGAGATATGGCATTCGAGCAGATCGATAAGGAAAATACCTTCTCGGAAATTGCAGGTATGTTCGACGGCAGCATACACTACGGCGCGATTATTATTGGCGCGTTTTCAATAGCGATCCTCGTTCTGTGGAGCCGATCCAGTTTTTTAAAGAAGCTTTTAATACCTGCTCCATTGGTCGTCGTCATCTTCGGTGTTGCGATGAACGCATGGTTTGTTCAGCTTGGCGAACCCTGGGCAATCCGTACTTCCCATCTCGTTCAGGTCCCAGTGGCGAACTCTATTAGCGAGTTTCTAGGCTTCTTAAGTTTTCCAGATTTCTCACGATGGGCTGACAGCGGAATTTATCTCGCCGGAATAACAATCGCTATCGTGGCCTCGTTAGAAACACTTCTGAACCTCGAGGCAGTCGATCGAATCGATCCACTGCAGCGACATTCACCACCTAATCGCGAGCTATTCGCACAAGGTGTCGGTAATATCGTCACGGGACTGATCGGTGGAATTCCGGTGACATCGGTCATTGTTCGTAGTTCGGTCAACATACATGCCGGCGGCCAAACAAAAGTTTCTGCCATCTTCCATGGTTTCTTACTTTTCGTCTGCGTCTCGTTTTTTCCATTGGCACTTAACTACATTCCGCTCTCTGCGTTAGCGGCAATCCTGCTCGTCACCGGTTTGAAACTTGCTAGCCCAGAGCTGTTTGCTCAAATGTGGAGCGAGGGTCGTTACCAGTTCATTCCATTTATAGCAACGCTCATCTCAATCGTGCTGACTGACTTACTTAAAGGTATTTTAATCGGCTTGGGTATCAGCATACTCTTTGTACTCAACAGCAATTTGCGTCGGCCGCTGCGAAAGTTTGTTGAGAAGCACGTAGGCGGTAAGGTCACAATAATTGAGCTCTCCAACCAAGTCAGCTTTCTGAATCGCGCCGCTATTGATTCGGCTCTAAGAGAAGCTCCGTATGGCTCAAAGCTTGTTATCGACGCGAATCAAACGGACTACATTGATCCAGATGTTTTAAGCTTAATCCGCGATTACAAAAAAAAGACAGCGAAGATGCGTGGCATCGAACTCAGCTTTCGCGGATTTAAGCCAAAATTTCGGCTACCCGACGATGCGCAACACGTCCATCATTCAACGTATGATCGTCAGCAACAGATGACACCCGCGCAGGCTCTGGACCTTCTACGAGAAGGCAACGATCGCTTCCGGTCTGGTCAACGCATGATGCGACATACCGAGCACCAACTTAACGCGACGTCGCAAGGACAACATCCGTTCGCGGTAATACTCAGTTGCATTGATTCGCGAGCACCAGCAGAAACCCTATTCGATCTGGGCCTCGGCGATATTTTCAACATTCGAATCGCTGGCAATGTAACCAGCGCAAAGGTTCTCGGAAGCATGGAATATGGATGCGCAATAGCAGGCGCAAAGCTGATCTTAATTCTGGGGCATTCTAACTGCGGCGCCGTAACCTCATCAGTCAATACATTTCGCAGCGACAAGGACCTAGCGCAGTTGACCGGCTGCCAACACTTGGAGTCAATCGTGCAGGAGATTCGTCATTCGATTGATCCATCAGGGATAGCGAATACTGACCAGGCACAACCCACCCAACTCAACAACTTCATTGAAACAGTCACCAAGCTCAACGTGCTGCACTCGATTGACAAGGTCTTGCGCCACAGCAACACAATCCGAACAATGGTTGAGCAAAGAAGAATTGGAATTGTTGGAGGCAAATACGACATAGCAACCAGCAATGTTGAATTCTACCTTGACCAATCGAGTGGTTTCTAATCAGCAAACGTCCTGCAATCAAAATCATTAAAAACGGTTTTTACGTTTTTTTGCTGCATCAAATGAAGCTTTGATGAAGAGCTTGAAATTCGGGTTCTCAAACCCGTTTGCGGCGCTAACATAAGCGGACGTATCACACGAGCGTTGGCAGCATAGCGGGCATTGTCCAATATTGATTTACTGACGATATGTCTCGAGTCATTTCAATTATTGTGAGCGCTTACACATGGAATTTAGATCGCCCCGGCGTGCTTTCACCTTGGTCGAGTTGCTGGTCGTGATAGCAATTATCGGGATATTAGTTGCGTTGTTATTACCCGCTGTCCAGCAAGCCCGTGAATCTGCACGTCGTTCGCAGTGCATGAATCAAATGCGACAATTGACGGTCGCGATGATGGGCTATGAATCTTCATATAAGAAACTTCCTGCTGGTTGGACGACACACGGCACGCTGTGGAGCGCCGCGATCCTTCCGCAATTGGAACAGTCGGCAATCTTCAATACGCTACTTTTCCAAGAGAATGGACAAGGCAATTGGGATGCAGTTGGGCCTAATAGACTTGCCACCGAAACCGAATTCTCAGTCTTTCGATGTCCGACTATGCCAATTCCACTACATATGAATTACAACGGCATAACCGAACGTTATCCGGCTTCTTATCGTGCTGTCGGTGCTAACGATGTATCGTCAGACGACTCCAGCACTCGACCGATCGCTGGCACTAAATCCTTCGAGTTCAAAGAACTGAACGGATTGTTCTATGGCTGTAGCGAAGTGAAATTTCGTGATATCGGCGACGGCTTGAGTAACACCTTTATGTTCGGCGAGTCGAGAACTGACCCGGAATTTGTGAAAGACAGTCAGGGGATGGATTTTTGGATCATCGGTTCACCTCAAGCTGACCCTTGCAATTGCAACGGCGGCACCGGCGGAACGGAGTTTAGCGAAGCGGTCGGAAGCACGTTAGTTAAAGTCAATGAGCAAGTGCGAAACCCAAGTACAAATGGCTATTTGATGGAAGTTTCATTTGCAAGTTATCACGTTGGAGGCGCAATGTTTGGCGTCGCTGATGGATCAGTCCACTTCATTAGTGAAAACGTTGACTTAAAAGCTTATCAAGCGATGGGCTCACGACTTGGCGGCGAAAAAAATACACTTCAATACTAAAAACCTATCCGAAAAGGGGTCTGCCCCTCTCCGTTCCCCCAAAGGCTCAGCCCCTTTTCGGATAGGCTCTAAGCAAAAACGGGTTCGATGAAAACTGATAACTATTTTTTTTCAATGGTGTCGCTTACTAGCTTCCTTCTTGCGATTGGTTGTGCGGATCCAACTCAGCCAGACTACTACAAGCTTGGTTTGGTCGATGTCAGCGGCACAGTGTTGCTCGACGGGAACCCCCTAGACAACGCGACCATAGAGTTTGTCGATCCGGATTCGCAAAGCTTTTCTTACGGCATAACCGACGCCTCAGGGCATTACACGCTGATGTTTGATTCGAGAAAGAGTGGCATTATTCCAGGCGAAAAACAGATTCGAATCCGCAGTGGCGTACCCAGCGGTCTTGCTGAAGGTGCGACCGCCGTGGCGACTGAAGAGGAAGATCCAGATAGGGTCGTTGAAGCTACAAGCGTTGCTGTTCCGTCATGCTACAAAGAACTTGGAAAGGTCAAAGTGACTGTCAGTGGAAGCGAATCGAACTTTGACTTTGATCTATCGAGCGATTGCAATACGACCGGACGCAAAAACTGAATTCCGCCAATTTCAGTTTTATTTTCGGTCGAAGCAAGCCGCATTGCAGATGTATTTATCCGCAATGCGGTTTTTGCTTTTTGAATTCGAACAATACTTTTACCGATTTCGCGAGCTATTAAATCGCAGAGTGTAAACCGGCAAAAGTCAAATATTAAAATAGGAAGTAGATGCATCAGCCGACTCCTGTCGAATTCCTCTGGCCTAGCAAAGCCCGATTTTTCAGTTCGGAAGGTCTCTTAATATCTTACTTTTAAAAAGTGCCTGAGATTGTTTACCAAATCTACTTGATTGCTTTATCGATTCTTCACACAGCACTGCTATAATTCGCTCAAGTTTTCGTGGTCAGTAAAGTCATTGGCCCGACTAGGTTTTGGGGTTTATACCAAACCGTTATAGGAGCAAAGAGGAATCGATGGTGATATTTAATCGACGCAATTGGGAAGCATTAGCCGAAGCATTTCGAACTCCGCGAAAGCGACGCGTCCAGGGCGATCGAAAGCTTAAACTTGAGACCTTAGAAAATCGTCGTCTATTAACCGCTGCTCTCATCAACGAAATTAGCGTCGATCCAAATGGAAGTGATCAACCGTACGAGTTCGTTGAACTGAAAGGCATTCCAAACTCGTCGTTGCAAAATCTATATTTTGTTTCGGTCGAAGGCGACAATCCAGTATCCGGTTTGGCTGACGTAGTTTTCGATTTGTCGGCTTTCAATTTCGGTAGCAATGGATTGTTTGTAATCGCCGCCGCTGGCAACGAAGGACCAAGCAATGGGCATTTAATTCCATCGGAGACGCCAGTACTTCGAACGCCTGCTTTTGATGTCGGAACGGGACAGACGCTTGAAAACGGAACGAACACTTTCATACTTGTTCAGAGCCCAACGGCTATCGCCGCAGGTTCGGATTTAGATCCCGACAATTCGGGCAATCTTGTCTTGCCGTCGGGTGCGTTACTGCTCGATTCGATAAGTTTTTTTGATGGCGGAGCAACGGATATCACTTATGGACCGAGATTGCTACTTACAGGCACAAACACGCCCGGAGCGGCAACGCGATTTCGCAACGATAACCGAACGAACAATTCAGACAGCTGGTACTTTGGCGATTTGCAGAGCCCCAATAGCAATGTCAACTATTTGACGGCTGCGATATCGATCAGCGCAAATTTCCCCGTTGGTGGAGTGCTGACACCTGGTAGCGTTAACGCGGCGGACACAAATACCGCGCCCGTCGCCGTTGCGGACACGTACGACGTTGTACCATCAGGAACGCTAAACGTTCCCAGCGGTGCAGGGGTCCTCGCAAACGATTCAGACTCAGACGGACTGAATTCCATCCTGTCAGCAATCTTAGTTTCGCCGCCCGTAAATGGCAGTTTGACTTTTAACAGTGATGGATCATTTGTTTACGTCAGCAATGGAACGCTGGGCCTTGATTCGTTCATCTATCGTGCGACTGATCTGGAGTTAAGTAGCTCAGATACAACAGTCGCGATCAACGTTCAAACGAGTACCAACGTTCCGCCTGTCGTCGTCCTTCCAATGGGTCCATTTGCCTACACTGAAAACAGCGATCCGATTGCCATTGCGCCAAACGCGTTTGTCACCGACGCAGACTCAACAGACTTCTCCATTGGCTTCGTGCGTGCCGAATTCACTTTGAATGGTACTGCTGACGACGTCCTTTCAGTTCGCAGCACTGGGTCGGGAGCTGGTCAATTCCTGGTCACTGGCAGTATCGTCCAGTATGAGGGCGTAACGATTGGCAACCTTTCTGGCGGGAGCAATCTAACCACGCTGCAAGTTGATCTGAATACCAATGCGACGCCATCCATTGTCTCAGCGTTGCTGAGCTCGCTGCTGTACAACAACACGTCTGAGAATCCGGTTGTAAACGCGCGAACAATTACCATTACCGTTAATGACGGTGATGGCGGAACGAGCGAACCACAATCGGTGATGGTTAACGTCATACCTGTAAATGATCTTTCGGTGATTGGTCTCAATCGAACGATGGCGACGTACAGCGTTGGTGGTGGCGCCGTTACGATCGATGGCTTAGTCGCTATCAGCGACGTCGATACTCCAAATTTTGCGGACGAGACCTTATCGGTAACCATCTCAAATGGTTCAAACAGTGGCGATCAGCTATCGATTCGCAATGTTGGCAACGGAGCTGGTCAAGTCGGAATTAGTGGCAACGTCGTTTCGTTTGGGGGCACAACGGTCGGAACGTTGGCTGGTGGAACAGGAGCAACGCCGCTGACGATCCTGTTAAACAGCAACGCAACGGTCGAAATCGTGACTGCACTTGCTCGTTCCATCGCTTTTCAAACTTCGGACACGGCCCTGAATCCTCCGTTGCGAACCGCTCAATTTGCGTTGACCGATGGTACGGCAGGAACTGCGACAGCTTCAGTCACAATCCGCCAGTCTTTGGCCCGTAATTTTGTCTATCAAGAAGGTGTTGACGGCGGCCAAGGACTTTATAATGGCGCGGCGGATATTGCACTCTCAGAGGCACAGCCAACAACGCCATTGCCCGCCGGAGCGCTGCCCCAGACCGAAGGCTTATTAGTCGATTTCGATGGTGGTTTTGCAAACTCTCAAGTTCTTCTTCGGTTTAGCGATATTTTCGGAGCGAGCGTCGATCAGATTCCAGTCGGTGCGCAAATCGTGTCGGCTAACCTCGTCCTGCAAACTCTCAATCCGGGTGATGGTGCAACGCTTCATCGGTTGCTGACTCCATTCGACTCAGAGAATGAAACTTGGGATAGCTTTGGAAACGGACAAGCGCCGCGTAACTTGCTGCCAGGCGTTCAACCGGACGATAACGAAGCTCGATCTGTTTTTGATTCGCAAATCGGCAACTCCTTGGGTAATGCCGACACCGCCGCGGGGCGTACAAAGATCGGCGTAACAGAAGACTTGCAAGGTTGGGCCAACGGCGAAACAAACAACGGTTGGTTGTTAACCGGTTGGGCTGGACGCGGCGATGGTTGGGGATTCCATTCATCAGAAGCAAGTGATGCAATGAATCGACCGCGATTGGAAATTGTCTGGGTACCTGCTAGCGTCTCAACAACGAGCTTCCGAAATGGCGAAAATGATTATGTTGGAACAGTCGATACAGCATTGACCGAAGCCACGCCTGACACTGAGAATTCGGCGTTAGCCTCGGTATTCGTCGATGCAAATGACACCGGGAACACGAATAATACGCAGGTATTGCTCAGGTTTGATGACATTTTAACTGGCTTAAATTCAATCCCGGCCAATGCGACCATTCATGCCGCGACTTTAGATCTAGCGAGTACCTTTAGCAACGCTTTAGGTGACGGTGGAACTTTCCATCGTCTATTGCAATCTTGGGACAATACATCGACCTGGAACACATTTGGGGCTGGCGTTCAAGCCGACGATGTAGAATCGGTCGCAACGCCAACAGCATTTGCTGGGGATCGACCGGCTAATGTGAAGGCACAAGCTGGATTTGATACGTTTGATGTAACGTCCGACGTTGAGGCTTGGCTTGCGGGAGCCACTAACAACGGCTGGGCTTTGTTGCCGTACGTCGGAGGTAATGATGGATGGGGAATTTCAACTTCGGACGAACCAATCGTCGGCCTCCGGCCAAAGCTGCGAGTTTTCTATACCGTTGACCAACAAACGGAGGCCCCGGTTGTCCAAGACGTGATCTTTGGTGATGGAACTAACCAGCGATCAACCGTTCAGAATATCGACGTGATCTTCGACAGCGTTGTAACGATCGATCCGAATGCTTTCACTTTAGAGCGTCGGGTAGGCAGTGGAGCAACGGCCACATTCGAGGCAATTCCTGCTTCCGAATTAACGATCAGTTTCACCGACATCGGGACCATTTCGCAATCGATCGCACGGCTATCGTTTACTGGCACAAGTATTTCTTTTGGCTCGTTGTCCGATGGCAATTATCGATTGACAGTCAACGCTAATGCAATCACTCAAAACGGAGTGAATTTAGACGGCGACAATGATGGTCAGGCAGGTGGAAATTTTGTGCGAGGGAACGATTTGACTGACAATTTTTTCCGTTTATTTGGCGACGCCAATGGCAGCGGATCGGTAAATGGAGCGGACTTCAACCCTTTCAGGCAGACTTTCGGTCTTAGCACCGGCGTCAGCGGCTTTGATTCTCGCTTTGACTTCAATTCTAGCGGAAGCATTAACGGAGCAGATTTCAACCAATTCCGCTCGAGATTTGGGCAATCTCGAAATTTCTAATTAGTCTATAACGTAGGTATCCGAATTTTACAGGAAATTGATTTATGAAAAATTGTTTTTTATCACTGGCCATTGTACTTTCTGTCATCTGCTTGGCCGCAGATTCGATTGCTGCGATTGTCATTCGCACCGATGTTTCATCTGCTGATGGCATCCAATCGTCGGGGACCTTTACACCTGGCCAAAGCGTCACTGCAGATATCTTTATGGAGCTGACTGATACTAGCAGCCTCTCGTTCTACAGTTTTTCACTCGACTACGATGCGACGGCGTTTACTTTGACTTCACGCAACGAGTTTGCATTCGGTACTTTGGCCGAACTCGATTCGACAAACGGAGTGAATATTCCAAGCGGAATCGCTTATCGTATCGATGGGTCCACTATTGGAACTGGACCTGTTGGACCGTTCGGTCCATCGCGAATTGCATCTTTTACATTTGCAACAAACCCAGCCGCGGCAGTCGGTCCGCAATTTAGTATCGCGCCTGGATTTTTTGAACCTGGCGAAGAATTTTTCTTCTCCAACTCCAGTGCCGACGTGGCTGGTTCTGTCGAGTTTTTTGGTGGCAGCCTTCAAGCTGTTTCCGCTGTTCCTGAACCGACAACGATCTCAGCACTGGCGATTGCAGGAGTCTGTGGCATCTGGATTCGGCGCCGCCAAAAACGAGGCTAAGTTTTTTAAGCCTCGAAATGGTCGGCATTTACGACTTACAAAAAAGAATCTTACGACCGCAGCAGTCATGTTGCGGTCGTTTTTATTTAAATCTTTCGTCGTAAATCTCAGGCGTTGCTATAGTCGGATTTCACTAAGTCGGACTAAAATTTGGCACCAGGCGATGGAAGTAGAAAATAATCTTTAAAACACAGCAAGCAGCCACTGGCGAATTTTTTGGCTGGACCAATCATGAGTCGGGAACTTCGATTCGTGATTGAGATACTCATCGTTCTTTTTCAATCTGAGCACTTCGATTCGTGAAAAAATTTCTGACAAGCGTTGCGGTTTTAACAGTTCAAGCAGATGCGCTTAAGTATGTAAGAATCGCGATTGATTTTCTGCGCGGCCAGAAACAAGTTAGGCACCGAATCCTCAATGTTCGCCGATCTTTTTTAAGCTTCGAATCGCTTGAAATGCGACGTTTATTGGCGCTTGGAGATTTGCGCATCGTCTCTTACAACATCTTGGCATTCGACGGGTCACCTTCAAGCGATCTCGGAACAGTGCTACAAGCGATCGGTAACGAAACCATTAATGCGCGTGCGCGACCGATCGATGTCCTTGCAATTCAAGAAGTGCGTACGCAAATTACTAGCACTGCAGCCGTGGTCTCGCAGCTTAATGCCATATACGGACCAAACGTCTATTCACGCGGCAACTTGAACGGCACTTCCACAAGCGGCAACGAAACGGTGGGGCTGGTCTTCAATACACAAACGGTGCAACTGATTAATGAACTAGGTGTTGGAACGCACAGCACGAATGGTGCGCCCCGGCAGACCATTCGTTACCAGCTTCGCCCCGTTGGGCTACCGCTTGGCAATGATTTTTACGTTTACAACAGCCATTATAAAGCAAGTCCCGGCTCGGACAACGAAGCGCGACGACAGGTTGAAGCACTGTCGATCCGGGCCAACTCAAACGCGCTGCCGCAGGGTACTCACATAATTTACGCGGGCGACTACAACATCCAAAGCAGCTCCGAAGACTCCTATCAAACTCTGCTTGCAAGCGGCAATGGTCAAGCCTTCGATCCGATTAATACACCTGGAGTTTGGAACAATAATAGTAGCGTTGCTTTTCGATCACTCTTCACTCAAGCCCCATTACAAAATGCACCCAATGGGTTTGTTGGCGGCGGTTTGGACGACCGCTTCGATTTCCAATTGCTTACCGGTGAATGGACTGACAATTTGGGGCTGGAATACTTCGCTAATTCCTACCGCGTTTTTGGCAATAATGGCTCGCTTCCTCGAAATAGCAGCATCAATAGCACTTCAAATACAGCTCTGACTGGGATGGCCAATCGCACAACCATCTTGAATCTATTGACGACCGTTAGCGACCATCTGCCCGTAGTTGCTGACTACTATTTTGCCAACCAGACGCCCACCTTTATTGATTTAAGCCCTTCATCGGTTGCCGAAAACGCCCCCGTTGGAACGACCGTCGGAACCTTGACCTCGGTCGACCCAAACGCAGGAGATACATTCACTTATAATTTAGTCAGTGGCACCGGCGACGCTGACAATTCTAGCTTCGCAATCGTTGGCAATCAGCTCCGCACCTCGGCAGTGTTTGATTTCGAAACGAAGTCGAGCTACACGGTTCGAGTACGTACGACCGACCAGTTCGGAGCATTTCTTGCCAGAGCGATTCAAATATCGATAACTAACGTCAACGAGGCACCAACTTCGGTGTCTTTGGTTGGATCGATGATCGCCGAAAACTTAAGTTCTAATTCCCCGATCGGGACGTTCTCGGCAAGCGATCCCGACGCGAATGCAACGTTTACCTTCGCTTTGGTCAGCGGAACCGGCTCAACAGACAACTCTAGTTTCACCATAGCTGGAAACCAACTTCGTTCGGCCGTGTCCTTCGATTTCGAGGTGAAGTCGACCTATTCAATTCGCGTTCGAGCAACCGACCAAGGCGGTTTGAGTGTTGAGAACAATTTCTCAATCCACGTCGTTGACGCGAACGATGCTCCGGTGGGATCTACCAGCGGTCCGTATTCCACATCGGTAAATCAACTCTTGGTATTGAATGGTACCGCGACCGATCAGGACACAGCCCAAATGCTAAGTTTCGCTTGGGATCTCAACTACAACGGTACTACTTTCGACACCGATGTTAGCGGTGCAAACCCTCAGGTCCAATTCTCAGTCGCTGGTTTGTATACCATTGCATTACTAGTCTCAGACAACGGTTCCCCAAGTTTGTCAAATCTCGTGACTACGACGGTAAACGTGACTGGTGCCGCTCTCAATGTGCAATCTGTTCAGTTTGGCGACGGCTCCAACCAGCGTTCTCTAGTCAAGTCGATTTTGGTAAATTTTGATACCGCCGTGACCTGGAATTCGAACGCTTTTGTTTTAGAGCAACGCCTTAACGGTGCCTTCGTTCCAATCGCAGCTAGCGAATTAACAATTACGGCGGCTGACATTGGGAACACTAGCGGCTCTATCGCCCAATTGACGTTTTCTGGCAGTAGCGTGATCGCCGGCTCTTTAGCAGATGGAAATTATCGTTTAACGGTGAAATCGAATTCGGTTCAGAGCAGCGGCCAACAACTCAGCGGCGGCGATTATATTCGCGGCGAATTATCAACGGACCGATTCTTTCGTCTGTTCGGCGACGTGGATGGATTTGGCAGTGTCAACGGTGGTGATTTCAACGCGTTTCGCACTGCCTTCGGTTCAACTCTAGGAAGCTCGAATTTCAACCCTCTTTTCAATTTCGATGCAGGGACTTCCATCAACGGTGCCGATTTCAATGAGTTTCGGGCTCGCTTCGGACGCAGCCGCAACTTCTAACAGAATCTACCGACAAGATTCCTCCCTTAATTGCACACAAGGGAATAATCCACTCGCCCGCAACGAATGTTCGTCGTTAACGCGATCGAATATAGGATTGGTATCTTTCTTTGTGGAGAAAGTGGCTAGAATAGGATTGCTCGGCGGGACACCACATTGGACAATTGCGGTAGAACAAATGCCGACTTAACGCTGCATTGCCTTTGGATGCGCGCTGGCAGCGAATTGTGTTCGGCAAAAACCGTTTTTGCGGCAATCGTTGCAGGCTCTGTTGGGTATCAGGATGCACTCTACTACCTTTGTCGGTGATCAACGAACACAAACTCTCGGTGCAGATGGTCGTCAGGGCGACAACATCGAGTTGATTTCTCGCTACGACGGTATTTTGCGAGAGCAGCGGCTACAGTGGATGACTTATCACAGGTTTTCCAAAGTCTTAGGATCAGGCGGGCAGGGGATTGTCTTTCTTTCTCATCGTCGAGGCTCCGATGGATTCATGCTGCCAGTTGCGATGAAGGTCTTTTCGCCGGAGCGATTTGATACCCAATCCGCGTACGAACTGGCAATGAAGAGAATTGGTCAAGTCGCATCACGAATTGCGAGGATTCAACATGATGGCGTTCTGGATGTTCAAGATTTCGTCGATCGAAACCGAATTCGAATTATGGTGATGGAGTGGGTCGACGGATATGATCTTCGAGATTTGATTTCGATTCGCCGTTTGGCTCAGATTCGCGGCCGCGTGAATCATAAACGTTGGGACTACATCAACAGCGTGGTTGTTACCGCAGGTCCAGAACAATGCCGCTTCAAGGCCGGCGTTGCAGTGGCAATCGTCCGCGATTGTCTGGTCGCTTTAGCGGCGCTTCATCGCGAGAAAATCGTTCATGCGGATGTGAAGCCGTCCAACATCATGCTCAAACGGACTGGTCACGCGAAGCTGATCGACATGGGCTCAGCCTATGAATTGAATGATCCGCCACCAGTTCGAACTTGCACGCCGGCGTACGCAGCCCCAGAAGTGTTAGAAAACACGACCGTTTCGCCGCGGAGCGATTTGGCTTCGCTCGGTTACGTTCTGATCGAACTGCTCGCAGGTCGGCCATGTTTCAGCGACCAAGATTCGCTCAGTCAGTTGCTCGAAGCGAAAAGAACTTTGCCTCAGCGTTTGCATGAAATTCTTCCCGAAGAAGTAACACGAAACGATCTTCTGATGAAGCTCTGTCGTGGATTGATTGCCGCCGATCCGAACAAGCGTTTCCCGAGCGCTGAAGCAGCAGAATTACTGGAAGATGGAGCCGCTTCGTTTCACCGACAACTCGTGCTAAGCAATCTGGCGAGCGAGTATGACAACGAGATTCGTGTTTGGCTAGAAGAACTGCGACAACTGGAAGATGACGTCAATTTTGACGCGTAAGCCTACCCAATTTATTGGGAAAACACGTTGTTTTGGGCTCCGAACATACAACTTACCTTTCGTAGAGTAAGATGTTTGAAAGCGAATTTCTTCCATGCGTCCTTGCGATTGAGCAACAGCGCATTAAAACTAAAGCAAGAATCCGATTTCCCCAACTCAACTAGGCGAACTGTGGGTGCAAAAGAATTTATTGTCGATCCAAGCACTTTGGATTTGTCGAAAATAACGGCTGATATAAACGAAATTCGCAAATACAATGCCCAACGGTTTGAGATGGAGCAACTGACCGCCATTGTTCTTGAAGACCCCGAAAACAAAATCTGTGTTGGCTACAAGGACATCACTGATCAAGAATTCTGGGTGCGAGGTCATATGCCCGGAATGCCGTTGATGCCAGGAGTAGTTATGTTGGAATCGGTCGCCCAACTTTGTAGCTACTGTGCGACCAAATATGATCTGCTTGGTGCGGAAATGGTAGGCTTCGGCGGGTTGGAAGATGTCCGTTTTCGTGATCCGGTAATTCCAGGCGATCGACTCGTTGTCATGTGTCAACAGATTCGCGTACGTCGCGGTCGAATGATCGTCAGTCTATTTCAAGGTTTCGTGCGAAATAATCTGGTACTTGAAGGTGTCTTGAAAGGGATCGCAATTCCAGTGGCCGCTTTAACCAATCTTAAATCGTAGAAATACCGCTTGATGAAACGCATTCTTGTGTCGCAATTAGTATTGGGTGTAGTTGGCTCTTCGGTCGCGGCTTCGGCTTACGCGCACCCGAGTCATGGTGTTTTTGATTCGGACTCAAATCCGATCGCACATCAGTTTCTCGATGCGCCTCATGCTTGGCTGGCAATATCGATAGTCGCATTTTTTGTAACGTCTGGTGCATGCTGGGCCGCGCGACAATTCCTTCGGGTAAGAAGTGCAAAGCAGAAACAACCGCTAGAACAATAGCTTCCAGTCAGGAGCCTCGGTCGTACGTGCCCGCCAATCTTACGCCACAGTTCCGGAGAGCTGAACAAAGATTTAGAGATGCGAAGTCGGTCGCTCAGCAAGTCTCCGCACTAGAGGAAATGCTTCGCGAGATTCCCAAGCACAAAGGAACCGAAAAGCTACAAGCGGAAATCAAATCTCGACTATCCAAGTTGCGTGTCGTTGAGCAAGAACCCAGCTCGAAACGCGTCAGAGTTAAGACAGACACCCTACCGCCACACGTGATCGGCCCAGTTCTGGTGGTCGGTTTACCAAATGCTGGAAAGAGTCGGTTGTTCAACCGTTTAACCAGCAGTAATTCGCTCGTTGCTGAGTATCCATTCACAACACTTCAGCCTCACTCAGCAATTGCATCGTATCAAGATATTGGCTTCCAGCTTCTGGACATGCCTGCAAGCCTCGCTGAATCGCCAGATACAATCCCACTGGATGCGACGCGTTCTGCGGCGATGGTTTTGATCGTCATTGATTCAACCTGCCGCAGTACCGACGAACAAACCTTTCAATTAATCGAGCAGTTTCAAAACAGCAAAAGTAGACTTGGCAAGAGAACCGGCTACGACGAACAAATTCGAGGTGTGACCTTGACGGCAGCGATTGCAGTTTACACCAAGTGCGATTGCCAGCGGCAAGTTTCGCGCCGTTCCACTGCTCGCAAGCTCGCGGCACTTGATATTCCGTCTATCGAGATTTCAGCGGAAACCGGCGAGGGTTGTGATGCACTTTTGTCAGCAATTTTTATGCAATCGCTTGCCATTCGCGTCTACGCAAAATCATTGAAAAAAGGGAAGGGCGATCCCAAAAACAATCTCCCGATCTTAATTAAACAAGGTGATAACCTGACACATTTCGCTCTTCAAATCCATCAAGATCTAGCGAAGCGATTCCAGTCGGCGAAAATTTGGCGTGTCGGAGAAGTGACGCCAATGGTTGTCCACCGCGAGTTTCAGCCACGCGATGGTGATATCGTTCAACTGCTAAATCAATAAATAAGCAAGTTTGTATAAATATGGAACCAGTCGTATATCCGGAGCTTGAAGGATTCGCATCCAATCGCGGTGGGATCTTAGTCGTCGGCCATGGCACTCGGTTGGTCGATGGCCAGCGTCAGTTTCTTTCCTTGGTCGATCAGATGCAACAGCAAGTGCCAAACGTGGCAATTCAGAGTGCCTTTCTTGAACTTGCTAGCCCTACCATCGAGCAGGCCGTCGAACAGCTACAAGCACAAGGCATTACACAAATCCTTGTCGTTCCAATCCTCTTATTCTCGGCAGCTCATGCGCAGGAAGATATTCCTGATGCGGTTCGCGACGCTTGCGATCGATTTAATGTCGAGGTAATCGGTCAAGTCGAGCCGCTGGACTGCAGTCCACATGCGATCGACCTTTCGCTCTTACGATACCAGCAAGCCATCGCATGTAGCAACTCTAGCGGCTGCTTGTTCGCAGGGCATTGCACACAGGCCCAGACTTGCTGTCGTCCCATTGCGGACCTCGCAGAAATAGATTTCAACGTTGCTCGAGTCATGGTTGGCCGAGGTACTTCTGATGCGAGCGCTCGTCAACGCATGCGAGACTTTGTCGAAATTCTCGGTCGTTTTCATCGTCCAAGCTGGTCTGCCGTTGGTTTCTTTGCAGGCGACAAAAATGGCGTTGAAGATACGATCCTTTGCGCCGCGACTGAATCATCTAGCAAAACGATAGTCATCCACCCACATTTGCTCTTTGAAGGGCATTTAACAAATGAATTGCGGCGAATCGTGACGGAAATGCAATCCAAATTTCCATCGAAAAGATGGCTGATCGCGATGCCGCTCGGAATTGATCAATCGCTTGCAGAAGTTTGGTTAGAAATGGCCGATGAATATCTTGCCTCGACGACTAACAATCATTCAGCTTAACATTGCAACTTTAGCTCGCGCCCAAGCGATCGGAGCGAGGACTAAGAGCGGCAACCAAGCACCTATAAATGGCGGGACAGTTTGGCTGTTAGCGGCGAAGGTTTGAATCCCTAGGCTAAAGACCGTAAAAAAGACAATGCTACTGGTCGTTCCCGCGGCTAACCAGAATAAATGCCGGTCGGTCCGACGTAAAACCACAGGCAAGCCAAAGAAGATCAGCGAAACATCCGCGATGGATTGCGTCAATCGTGAGTGAATTTTGACATGGACGTCAGGTCCGTAAAATGAAGGTTGAGCGTGCAATCGACGAACGATACTCCACACCGAATCATATTGCCCCCATGACGATCCGCCTTGCAGCAGAAAGAACTGAACTGAAGATGTCAGAAAAAGTTGATCTGGCTCCAGCCAAGAGGAACTAGATGGCGTATGCACGACGGGCACGCCATTGACCATAAACGATGCCGCTTTATCGACATTGATCGTAGTTGTCACGCCACTAATCAAATAGCCAGCCGGGTGGGTATCGTTGGCTGGTTCGTATTTGGCAGTTTCTGCCGATATCTGTGGTCCGAGTATCGCGGCGGGCCCTGACAAACGAAAGATGGGGCGAATGATTTGCTGGTTCAGTAGCTCGATGTGATGACCTGCAATCAGTATTCCCGTCAGCGGATCAAGGGCCGGGCGTAAGGCTCGGTAGTTCTCGCCACTTAAATCCTGTGGCGTCTTGCTTAAGACATCCTGGTAATGCGGAATTACAAATTCGCGAATCCCTGTCGACAAGCTTACCAAACCAACCATCGCGATCAAAGGAAATCTCAAAACGCGGCCTTTTGGTATCCCTGCAGCCATCAGTGCCGTAAGCTCATTTGTTCTTTTCAGCCACGTAACGGCAAATAGCATCGCCATCAAAGCAAAGAGGGGGCAAAGCCTCGTAAATAAACTCAGCGTAAACGGCCCGTAATATCCAATCAAAACCGACGGAAGACTTCCTACAGTTTTTCCCGCGTCTATTAAGTCGTCCAAATTTGTGAACAAATGAACGACGATCATCAACCCTGTCATCGAAACGAAACAGATACTGAAGACTCGCAAAAACAGAAACAGTATGTATTGGTCAACCCGGGTCATAGCTGGGTTGTAACCGCTAGAACGCGTTTGCGTCAAAGCCGTTCGCTCGCAGATGTCGAAGTTTTGGCATCGCCCTCGATAATCTCAAAAAGAACTCGCTCATACGCTAGCATTTTGTCTTCAATCGCAAAGTGAATCTTACAACGCTCGAAGTTTGCCGCCCCCAGCTCCTGGCAAAGCTGTGGAGCAGCGGCCAGCCGTTCGACCAACGCAAACCATGTCGCAGACGCATTGTCAGAAGCAATCTGTTCGTTGGCTCTCTCGCCAAGCAGTTCCATAACTCCTTCAACGTTCATGCAAGCAACTGCTTTTCGACTAGCCATCGCTTCCAGGATAACGTTTGGCATCCCTTCATAACAACTTGGGAGAACCAGCATTTGAGCCCTCGAAATTAGCGAGAGAACATCGTCTCGCCGCCCAAGATCAATGAGCCGTCCCGGATGTTGAGCCGCCGATTGCGACACTTGATCCTTCAAAACTCCATCGCCGACCATCACGATTTGTTGCAAAAGTCCCGCAACAGTAAGCTTCTTTGGTAACTCGAAAAGCAATTCGATTTGTTTTTGCGAAGCGTATCGGCCTACGTAGATTAAGAAAGGTTGTTTAACGCAATTGCGTTCAAGCGCCTCATCGACCTGCAAACCATCCTTTTCAGTTTTCGCGTCAATCTCTTCGGAAATCTCAATTCCGTTGGTCACGACAACTATCTTGCCGACAGGCGCGGATTCCTCGTTAACGACATGATCTGCAACCGACTGACTCACACATATAATTTTGGTGCTTTTTCTATAGATCCATTTGCTCAACCAAGCTCGCCAAACTGAAGGGTCGGCGACTCGAACGCCTACTACGAAAGGGATCGCTGCGGCGGAATAACATAACGCGGTCAAGAGATTTGCATGAAACAAAAACGACAACGCAACTTCCGGGCGATCGCCTCTAACAAGTTGCATAATTCCGCGTTTGGCACGGAAGAAGTCAATCGAACTCTTGCATCGCAGAAAATGCAACTCGACACCGCTAGTAATCAATTCTAAATGCAGTCGATTTCGTTCGCTTCGAGGCTCTTCGCCGAGCACAATTACACGAACCTTATGGCTCTTTTTGACAAGCGATTTGGCTAAAGCAGTAAAGCAATTTTCTGCCCCGCCGACGTCCAATTCCGTGATTAGCATATCGATTCGCATCGAGGAACCTTTGGAAATGAAACGAAAAGAGGATTTCGGCTGCAAAAGAGCCGAAATCCTCTCGTTTATGGGGCTGACAGGAATCGAACCTGCACGTCTTTTGGACACAAGATCCTAAATCTAGCGCGTCTGCCAGTTCCGCCACAGCCCCAAGTTTAAAATTTGCTATCCGCCATTTAGCTGGCCGTCGGCACAACCCAAACTTTAAGATCGGTCTCAATTTCGCTGTGCAATTGCACCTTGACAGTGTAGAGCCCCAACTCTTTCAGCGGTCCGGGCAACTTAATCTGCATTTCCGAGATATTCATGATACCAGCTTGCTTCAAAGCTGAAACGATCTCCGGCGCACCAACGCTACCATAAAGGTGACCTTCATCATTAGCGTTCGCTTCGACATTGATCGATTGCTTGCTAATTTCTTCACCCATCGCTCGAAGATCAGCAATGCGTTTGACTTCCAATTCGTTAAGCTTCGCCTTGTGCTTATCAATCATCCGCTTGTGATGATCAGTTGCCACTATTGCTAGTCCCTCAGGCAGCAAATAGTTATTGGCAAAACCTGGTCGAACTTGAACCACATCGCCACTCTTGCCCAGGTGCTCAACTCGTTGAATGAGCATTAATTCAATTCCGCCATTTTCACCACGAGGCAGGCGAGTGAAGTGTCGTACTTTTTTCTTTCGGTCTGCGATAGCCATCAGCTCAAATCCTAAAAAATCAATTTCTCGACCCGCAATTGAGTCGTTATGTAAGTTCAATTTAACTTCTAAAGCAGTAACAATCCTACAGGTTGTGAAAACTGCAGGAACCGAACGTTCTTCAGCTTAGAAGGGAATGTTTTCTTCTTGATAAAAATCGCCGCCGCTGTCGTCGGATGATACCGGTTTTGGTCCGCTGTTGCTAGATGCTACAACGTTAGACCTAGGCCGCGGTGTCCCTGCACTCTCGCCTCGAGAACCCAGCAATTGCATCCGGTCGCAAATCACATGGATTTTCGAACGCTTTTGGCCTTCTTTTTCCCAAGTATCAAGTTTCAGTCGCCCCTCAACAAATACCGGCGAGCCTTTCGTGAGGTATTCACCAGCGATTTCTGCGGTACGACCGAACATAGTAATGTCAATATAAAGTGGATCATCAACCCACTCGCCACTCGCATTTTTCCGTCGATCATTCACGGCCAAACCAACATCTGTTACCGCCATGCCGGACGGCAGATATTTCAATTCGATATCACGAGTCACATTGCCGATCAAAACAACGCGGTTGTAGCTGGCCATGTTGGAGAGCCTTGAGGAACAATGTCAGTTTGCCGTTCAGCCTTGAACCTACGCTTCACACCTAGCCGTCCGAACGACCAGACAATCTCTTAAAATCATCGACTTCGAGCCGATAAAGCAAAGTTTACTCGTCCGTTTCTTCGTCAGACTCATCATCGTCTGAGTCTTCAACGCCAACCGCGACCGGTTTCTTGTCTTCGGTATCTCGGTGCGGCACGATGCCTTGAGCGTGTGAAACCAATGCATCCACCAAACGATCATCGCATCGGGTGAAAAGCCATCGCATTAGCGACTCGTTCAATTGGCAGTCTCGATTTAGTTCGGTCAGTTTCAAAGTAGGCAGCTTGAAATAGATCAGCCAGTAAGTGCCTTTTTGGTGACCATTAATTTGGTAAGCAAGCTTCTGCTCAGCCCACAAACGACTGACGAGAATTTCGCCACCTAGCGCAGTGATCGCATCTTGAATAGCGCTAGAAACGCTGTTTGGATCGCGAGCATAGCGATTTGAATCGAAGAGATAAAAGCCTTCGTAAACTCCGGTAGTCAACGGTCATTCCCCTAAAGTGAAAATTGTGCGGTTTAATCGCGATTAAAGTTATTCATAGCAGAATCGATTCCTTCGTTCAACCAACACAAAATCGCGTCGGCCGATCGAATGATCGCCAAATCCATCGTTGTTCGTTCGCTTTTGGAAAACTTGCCCAGCACGTAATCGGCCGTTTCCCAATTCCCAGGCGCTTCACCGATCCCAATTCTCAAGCGAGGAAAATCCTGGCTGCCCAATTGATCGATCGTATCCTTCAAACCTTTTTGCCCACCACTAGAACCACTTTTTCGCATCCGCAACTTACCAGTCGGCAGTGACAAGTCGTCGCAAACTAACAAAACCGAGTCCAAAGGCGTCTTAAAAAACTTCGCTGCTGCCGCTACCGAGCGACCGCTATTGTTCATGTAAGTTTCAGGCCACAGTAAAATTGCACTGCATTCGGCAACCCGAAACTTGACATACTTCCCATCAAACTTTTTCTGTTGAGGCTCCAAGGAGAGCCTTTTTTTCAATTCATCAAGCACTTCAAAACCAACGTTGTGCCGGGTACATTCGTACTTCTGACCGATATTCCCCAGACCAACAATAATTTTGACGACCGTTCCTTCAAACAAGCCCATCGTGCTCACCGCTGCCGACATCGATCCATTACTCGTCAGCTTCGGCCTTCTCGCGGCGAATCAATTCAGGTTCGCTGCCAGTCAAAACGGCCGCATCTTCATCTTTGGCGGTCGCAACTACAATCTGGACAACCACAATGTTGCCAGGTGTTATGGCTTTCATTCCGGCAGGCAATTTCATCTCAGAAACATGGATCGCTTGACCTCGCTGCAACTGCCCAACTTCAACGGTGATAAATTCCGGAATTGACCCAGCGGAACATTCGACAGTCAATTCATGCGTAATGAATCGCAATTGAGCATCGCCGCTGACGCCTGGAGCCTCACCATGCATGTGAACAGGCAAAGTGACCTGGACTGTCTCCGATTGAGCAACTCTAGCAAAATCTATGTGAATTACGTCCGAGCCATAAGTATCCCACTGAACGTCGCGAAGCAAAGCAGTTTCGCTGATCGCGCCAGTCAAAGCGACCATTCGCGCGCCATGGCGAACTAAGCCGGTAACCGTTTCTCGCTTAACGGCCAAGCAAACGTTTTCCTCGCCGTGACCGTACAAGATCGCTGGCACAAGCCCTTGCGAACGCAGCTTTCGAACTGCCCAGGAGCCCACCAAATCACGCTTCTCAACTTCAATTGTCTCAATCATTTAAATCACTCAGTAGACGCTTATGAGACGCCTAATACTTCTTGTATTTGTCAGATTTCTCGAATTCGAACGAAGTCACAAATGCCTGTAGTTAGCAATCGCCCACGTTTTTACAAAGATTATCGCGGCTTGACTTCTCAAACCGCGAAGTATGACAAATCAAAGAAGCTTTTCAAGTCCAAAACGTGCGTTCAGACCTCAATTTCGCTGACGATTTGTATCTTAAAGTCGACTCCAACCGTTCGAAACAACTGCAGGTTAAACAATTTTATAGCTAATCCGCATGGTTACTCCGTCCGAACATGCGTAAACTGACGCATTCAAATATTCTGACTATCTCCTGAAGTGATCGCCAAACGCAATTCAAGATGCCCAAAAAGTCTACGAGCTTCGAATACGTCGAGCCAATCGGTCCGCGCGTCCTGGTGCTGAAAGATGAACCCAAACGCGAGACTCGCGGCGGTATTGCGTTGCCCGACGCGTCAGAAATCCCAACGATCACCGGTCGAATTGTGACCATCAGTCGTAAGGTCGAACACGACGAAGACATGCCGTTGCGCCAATACGACAAAATCTTATTCCATCCCAAAAACGCCATTCCTGTAGATCTGGAACAAGACAATCAACTTTTTGTAATTCCAGTCGAGGATGTTGTAGCTGTCTTCCGGCGCGATCCTCCCAAACCCGATGTTGCCGAGTAATAACGATTAATAAGCTGAGGTAGAGCTTTGATCAGGTCGTCAGCGGCAGTGGGCTGTCTGCAAAATCAAGATAGGCAACGCTTAACTGGCTTTCATCTAACCGCTCGGCCGTGACGATCAAACGAGCTCGCCAACGCCTGATTACACCTTTTTCCATGAATCGGTCCAGCAATCGCAAAACCACGGTCGCGAACGCGTCATCATCACGGTCAAGCGTGAACGACGTGTCCGCTTGATCCATCGGGTGCAACAAGATCGCAAAACTTGGACCGCCGGAATCATCACCATACGTCACGGCAGCAATTGCCGAATCGTCGGCCATCGTATTTGCAATGGGCGACAACTGCCCGTCGACCTCTTCCCAAAGCTGTAACTGATGCGCTGAATCCGACTCGACTCGAAAAGCAGTCACATCAATCTGTGGGTAACTATCCAATAGAAACGTGTAATTGCTGACCCAAAGCTCGATAACCAAAGGCTCCGAAGCAAGATGAGCATCCTCTTCGCAAACAACCGGCATTGAAAAATCAGGAACGCCTTTCGCTACAATTTTATACTGCAAGTGAACATTAAATGGCCGCTTTGAGGTCTGCGGATAGACGGCCATAAGATCATTTTGGCGGACATAGCAGTCTTGCTCGCGGAAACGATCGGGCTCTTGAAACCGAACGCCAAACAATCGCATCTCGGCCGCCGATACGCTGCTGCTTAGGCTGATGCCGAATTGAGGTTGCGATAAGTTAAAGCTGGCGGCCAATTGTCCAGCCTGATAAGTAAACGAATTTTTATCTCGCAACCAAAACATTCTTACCGCCTCGACTTCAACGTGCTTGCTCCAATTACGGCGGAAAATGTCCGACGTAACGAATATTCACGACTAGTTTAAAAACATCTGAAGACCACCGCAACGTTAAGCAAGTTCGATCGCTAACTTGAGCGGCAGTTGAGATCTCGTTCCTGGCTCGCGTCTCATCTACGAGGGCGCCTTGTTTCAATGCCCTTAAAAAGTTAACGACAATTCTGAATCATGGCCGCTGCGATAACGACCCTTGCCATCGTTCCTTCTTTGCTCAATTGGCAAAGTTTTTCTTGGCCTCGGCCAGAGCCACGATCGCCCAGGCGGTGCCCCAGTCGTTTGCCGTGCTTGTCGCTTTACCTTTAGCCGACTTCTTTGTCCCCGGCACAATCCACTTACCAGACTTGGTTTGAGTGCGTCGCAGATAGTCACGAGCCGCGATTAGCGATTCAGACTTTGTGCCGGTCTTTGCCAGTGCATAAAGCGCATAACCGGTTCCTAGGGCGTCACTCGACTCACCCAAAATCCAGCCCCAACCTCCATCATCGTTCTGTTTTTCTAACAAGCTGCTCTGCCAGGCTTCGAATTGATTGTCCTCTAGCCGTTCTGAAACTAACAATCGCGCCGCATACCATTCAGCGGATTGCGCATCCGAAACTTGATCGCAGAACCTGACCGCTGCGACGCTGTCAAACTTCTTGCCTTCACTCACTAATGCCAAGACTGCCCACAGTGTCGTAGTTGCTTGTGTTTCTAACTCCGGCCGCCGCTGCATTGGCAATTGGCCGCACGCATTCCAAGAGCCATCCTCTGCTTGCTCACTTGCAAGCTTGTTTGCGAATTCGATTCGCCAAACATCGTTATCAATTGCAGGGATCGCCAACAACATAGCGGTCATCGTGTCGATGTTAGAAGCCATGGTAGCTTCGCGATCACAGTCGGCCTTTTGAGCTGGCTTGAGAAAGTTCACAACATTAGTCGCCCATGCTTTCCACTGGTCGAGCTCATTTTGTGATAAATCGATACCAGACTCCATGGCCGCTTGATGTGCCCAAATCATCGACGGCACTTGGTGGCACGTCACGCATGCTTGTTCGTTAATCCATTTCTGACCAGCTTCACGAACGTAGGCGAGTCCTTGTTCAATACATTCGTCTTGGCCATTTGCATCGGCGGCAAAACATAGCACGAACGCGAAAATCGAAATTGGGAATAGTTTTATCATGACGTTATTGTAACGTATCCTCATCTCATTTGCTTCAAGAGAACTGACTCAACCAGGTTCGTCCGCACACCGGCTTGTTCGATCGTTCACTTACCCGAAAAACTAAAAGCCGAACCTGATCGAGCTACCGATGATTACGTTTTCGAACCAACTACGGAACAGTGCGATCGCATAGAGTACCGAACGTTGCTGACGCTTGACCACCAAATCTTTGAAACGAATTGATACGTCTAACTATCTAGAAATCGCATGCTCCCCTTGGCAGCGTCCAGCTTGGATCGCCAAGCATGACGCTGCACTGCAAAAAAACCGAAGCCAGGTCGTAAACGACTTGTCGCGAGCTCTTTGTCGGCCGATGGAAAATGACTCCCGAAAGCCGCACAGCAAATTTTTCAAAATGCTTGACTGGCAGGTGTAATATCGCTTGTGGGCCATCACAACATACGCCCCATGGCTCGGCTTTAGACCAAACAAAGCCGAGGGCGTGCGCGCCGCTGTCGTTAGTAAACTGTATCTCAGAAGCTTCTGGTCCAACAATTTTCCGCCGCAGCGCTTAATCCGCGGCGACTTGTTCCAAAGCAGCTAATACTACCCGCCGAACTGCCAGCGGTAGTCGACCACCGGGCTTCGTCACCGGGTCTGACGAAGTCACGGGAGCAACCGCGAACGTCGCAGTAGTTCATCGTGAATCCTGGGCGAGCTCTTGCGAAAACGGTTTTCGGTGGCTTGTTCGATCTCCACCGTATTCGTCCCGTCTGAATGTAAATCGTCGAGACCGACGCCATAATTGCCAAGCAGCACCCAATAGGTCGCCGAATCGGAATGGTCGACGCTGTTGTAAGCGAACTTGCCGTCGACGAAGATTGTGCCGAGTTGGCTGGTTCGGAATTTGTCGTAGTACTCGCGGCCTTTGGGCGCCCCGCTGACGATGCCGTGCTGGCCGATCGCGCCGCACTCGTAAAACTTGATTTTGCCTTCCGCAGCAACGCCTTTTAAATAACGGCATGCCGCCGCATCCTCGCGGCAGTTCGCGACATGTTCCGGATGCTCCGCGGTGCCTTGATGAAGCGACGAATCGGTCCAGTGCGAGATGAACCTAAGTCGGCCGAGGATGTCCTGTTGATCCGTCGACAAGCAGTGGCTCACCAGAATCGCCTGCTCAGTAAGCGAACCCCAGCACAACACGTTTAGAATTTCGTCATCACGCAATTCTTTCGCTGTGACCAGCAAGGCGGCGACCGTGTCGTACTTTTCCAGTGAATCGTAGTTCCGACTTGAATTGAAATGTTCGCCCGACTCCTTGATGCAAGATTGCAAGAATGAAATGTCGTCGGGATACCCACCGATGGCCGTTTCTCGAGCCGCGAGATCGGCCCGATACGCGTTGCCGAAATACTGATTCGCCCATGCCGCCTGGTCGGGCGAGTCGCGATGCTGCGTGCGATGCGTGCTTGCCACGACCATTCCCAGCGTCTCAAACTCATTGGCCATCAAAAAATAACCCGCCATCGCGGAGATGTCATCCGGATCGTTGACGCTTCCGTCGCGTTCTTCACCACGCAAACTCTTGTCGCTCATGTCCGTGATGATCCAGACTTTCGGTTTTCGTTGCTCTGCCAAAGCGCAGGGAGCTGCGATACCCCAAAATAGAACGCAGGCAACCAACTTGTAGACGATCACGATGAGTCGCAATGGATGTGTCCGGCCTGAGTCAGTTGAGTTAAGCATCGTGTGGGTCGGCTTCGTGATGGTAGAGTTCCTCCGTTGCGTCGGACATCGCACCGACGCCTGTCATGTGATGAAGCCCCGTCAATAGCGCCGCTCGCGTCGGGCAGCACCGTGCGGTGTTGTAGAACTCGGTGAATCGCAGCCCGCCTGCGGCAAGCCGATCGAAATTAGGCGTTTCGATTTCACCGCCGTAGCATCCGATATCGGAATAGCCCCTATCATAGGCCAAGATGAGCACGATGTTCGGGCGGTCCGCCGCGAGAAGATTCCCGCTCAAGAGTGTCATCGCGGCAAAGTATGCCAGCCCGTAAGCAAATCGAACCAATTGGCGAAGAAGTTCAGCGTGCCAACGCGTACAACGAATTATTTGTCCCACGGCTTCTTGCCTTCGCGATGGGGTGGAATCCCGGTTGCGTTGAGTTCCGCGACTTGTTGTTGATCTTCAGCGGTTGGCCGAAATCGACTGTCTTTGACTTCGATCACGATGTCGTCGTCCGTTTCGACGATATCAATGGGCACAATCCATGGCGTCCAGCCATTCTTGCTCTCGACAAACTCGTGATCGAAAGCGGTACACCACCAACGACCGTCATTGTCTTGAAACAGATTCCCGTGTCCCGCATTCTTGACCGCCATGCGTCGCGAGCCATAGGGACCCTGCAACGATTTTGAAACGCAGTAGTACAGATCGTAAGTATCACTCCGTTCATATCCATAACGTCCCGAAGCGATCAGCAAGTACTTGTCGCCGATTTTGTTCAGCAGAATACCCTCGTATCCCAGCGGATGTTTTCCCGAAGGAGCGATCTTTTGAACCGATTCTGCGACGCCGGAAAAGTCGTCTTTGAGTCGAACGATATTGTCGTAGCCCCACACGTAGTGGGTCACTCCATCTTCTTGAAACAAGTGCGCATCAATGCCCTGGTTCGCAACCGCAGGCATCGCTTCGTAAGGACCCTCCGGTTTGCCCGAAATACTTCGAAGTAAACCGTGACCGGCTATGTTGACACTATGCGGAATCCACCATGTGCCATTGAGGTAGTGAATTTCGGGAGCCCAGATCGCCAGTCCGTTCTTGACGCCTTTTTTGGCCGGACGGTCGAAGTGCCAACTCTTCGCGTTCTTGCCGTCAACATTCACATCCCAAACGAAACCGAGATCGACCCAATTCACTAACTCGGGGGACTTCCACAAACGGATTCCGATGGTGTCACCCCAGTGCGTGCCTGCGGTTGTACCGGTGAGGTAAAACCAATCATCAGGTCCCCGCATGATGAATGGATCGCGAACCTTCTCGTCGAGTGTTTCGAATGCGCGCGAGTGCGACTCAACCAGCGCCAGTTTTTCTTCCGCCCCGCCGCCGGCCATCGCGACCGGCCTCGCTTCGACCGACGGTGCCGGAGCTTTCGCAAAATCGAACTGCTGCATTTCCTCTGGCCCCTGTCTCGAATATCCGACCGCGCTGGTTGCAATGACGACATCGCCCTCCGGATCAATCATGACGTCTAGCGGAACAAGCGTCATGCCACGTGGATTCAGAGTCCATGCATCGCTGCGCCCGCAAATGATTTGCCCATTCTCGAGATCGGGTTCGTAAGTCCCGTTCAGAAACGCCGTGGTCCACCATCGGCCTTGCTTATCCTGGAAAGGGGTACCGTGTCCGCAAAAGCGAGCTGCAAACTTGCGAGGACCGTAAGGCCCGGTCACTTTGTCTGCCGTGCAATAGTAAAGGTTGTAAGTTCCTTGCCGCAAGTTATCCATGCTCCAGGCCGTTCCGAACAACACGTACTTCGTCCCGATCTTGCGAATCACGCAGCCTTCGTGACCGAGTTTGCGATCGGCTGGGCCAATCGAGAATTCCTCACTCGCGAATCCGGAAAAGTCATCCTTCAGTTTCGCAATCTTCGCACATGCCCAGACGAGCCAATGGCTCCCATCGTCATCCGTAAAGATTGATGGATCGTGCCGGTGTCCGAAGTTGCTTCCCACGGGCTCGCGATAGGGGCCCGTCAGTTCATCGCCTTTGCTGAGAAGCAAATTCGCGCGACCCCGGTTCGTCGTATGCACGACGACCCAATGACCGTTGATGAAATGGACCTCGGGAGCCCATAGCCAAAATTCCTGGTTCTCGCCCGAAGGCTCTGGTTTGATCGTCCGAATCCAGGACGAGTCGTCGAACGACCAAGGCACACCAACGGGATCCCAAGTCACCAGATCCAGACTTCGCCAAAGCTCGATGCCTTGGACTCCGCCGGTGGTATGTCCTAGCCGCGTACAAGTCATGTAATAAAAACCGTCGCTATGCAGATAGACATACGGGTCTCGCATCCATTGATCAGTCAAGACATGAACGGCGTGATCGTGCGCGTCGATCTCGCTTCCCAACCCTTCCGCCGAGTCATCTTTCTTGGCAGAGTCTACCTTGTCGACCCGCACGTTTCCCTTGGCCGCGTTGACTCCAATGGGCAGGTTGCCGATGTTCGCTCGCTCTACGGTTAAGTTCAACGTGCACTGTTCTGGTTTCACCGACATCAGCCCGATCGGCTCCCAGGTGTCGTTCGCTTCGTTGTAAATCTGACCATTGATGTCGATCGTGAGTCCATCGATGCGAACATTCCGAACACCTCGCTGACCTTGAACCCAAGTCAGCGGCGCCATGTTGTAGTTGCCGTCCGACGCGACACCTCGAATCGTCAAATTCTTGATGGTGGCCGTTGCGGTCTCGTTTTCTTCACCCCAGCCGAACTGCAACGGGGCTCCATTGCGATGCTGATGAATCGTTACATCTTCGATCGTGATGTCATGATAGATTTTGATGGCATCGTCTGAGGTGCTGATGAAAGAGTTCCGAATCGAAGAGCCTGCCGATCCCAAAAAACCGTCGCTATTGTCGTTGTCCCCGCCACGAGTATCCAACAAGTCGCAGCCATCGACGTGAATCACGGACTTATTTGCGTAGCCGGAAATGTTGTAGCCGCGAGGGTTACGCGACGTCAGATTCGAGACATGCACGACGGCATCTTCGACAACATTGATCGCACCGTACCGCCACTTATCGGATTCCGCGATCCCGGAATGCTCGGTCCATTTGCGCTCTTCGGTGCCTTCAATCACCGACGTCTTGCGGTCTTGACCGATGATGAAAAGCGGGTTGTTTGAGTCGCGATAGGTCACACGAAACGCGCCGCGAACGGTGACGCCCGACTCAACGACGATCTTCTTTACCGAAGCGGGAACGCCCCAGAAGTATTCCTCTCGTGCGTCGGGCATGCTACCGCTGCCGATGAACACCAGCGTGCCTGTGGTCGCGTCCCAACTGACGTTACCCGAGTAACGCAGACCAATCTCGTCGAAAAGCTGCGACATGTCGACGGAGACCGGTTTGGACGGTTCCTCGAAACGAACTCCCTCGTCCGTTGGCTCGACCATTTGGATCGTGCCGTCATCGTTAAAGTTCAAATATTCGGCGCGAAGCTGACGTTGATGGATCGGATCGTTCTTCACCCACTCGTGGTAAAAGAGGATCCATCGACCTTTGTAGTTGACGATCGAGTGATGGTTATTGCCACCGTACTTCTTGAAAAACTCACCCCGGAATTCGAATGGGCCGGTCGGACTTTCGGCGGTGTAGTAGATCAAATTGTTCCAGTCACGCGCGATCGTGAAATAGTACAAGCCGTCGCGTTTGAAAACGTAAGCCGCTTCGAACTTTTCGGGGCGGTACTGCAGATTTAAATTCGTTGGCCCGGACTTGAATGACGCCATGTCATCGCCGAGTTCATAAACGGTGTCTTGCAGATATAGCCAATAACGGCCATCGTCGTCGCCGAACACGGCCGGATCGTGTCCGCGGCAAAGTTTCTGCGGCGTCAATTCCTTGAACGGACCCTCGGGCCGATCAGCGACCGCGACCCCCACACCGCCTTTGCCACCGCCGCCGTTATTGAAGTAGTAATAGAAATAGTATTTTCCATCGCGCCGGATGATGTCGGGAGCCCATGCTTTGTTCTCGCCCCATTTCGAATCCTGGTTCGAAAAAATCACCCCGTGGTCCGTCCAATCGACAAGGTTCGTCGTCGAATAACAGGACCATCCGAATTGCTTTTCCCAATCACGATTGTCGGTGGTTGGGAATAGGAACAAACGACCGTCTTGGGCGACCACCACCGACGGGTCGGCTGCGTAAAAATTCTGGCCGTTGACATTTAACGGATTGTTGCGCACGAGCACCGTGTCGTCTGAATAGACAAGATTAAGGCTCAACAAACCCATCAAAACGATCGGCCAGGCGAATCTCAAACTCGATGCGGAGGGGCGAATCATTGTCCTACCTTTGCTTTTTCCGCTCGACGTTTCTCTTCGTTCGCGGCTTTCCGCAGCGCCGCATTTTCTGCTTGGCGTTTGGCTGCCTTGGCGTCGCCGTTGGGGTTCGTGGTCAACATCACTTCACCCTGAACTTGGTCAGCGAGTAATGATGCAAGGCGAGCCTGTTGCTTCGCGACCGCCGTGTTTCCGGATAGATTTTCGAGTTGCCGGGGATCATCCAGCATGTCATAAAATTCCGTCGCACCGTCTTGATATCGCATGAATCGGTGCGTCGGAGTTCGCAGGGCGTGATTACCGGGTTGATACGTCATCAACACCGTTTCGTGAACATCGGGCGCATCGGCTGATTTGATAAGCGGCGACAGATCACGGCCAACGACGCTGGCCGGTATCTCGACGGACGCGAGCGAGCACACGGTCGGGTAGAGATCGTTCAAGCTGACGATCTGTCGTCGTGGCTTGCCGTCACAGGACGACGCATTGCGCGGGTCGCGAATGATCAGCACCGTTCGATTCGCTTCTTCCCAAAGAGCCTGCTTTGCGATGTGGTATTTGGAACCGAGATGGTAACCGTGGTCACTCCAAAGGATCAAAACGGTGTTGTCGCGGTGCGGCGACGCGTCGAGTCCTTCGACGATGCGACCGATGTTGGTGTCGGTAAATGAAACGCATGCCAAGTACGCCTGCACGATTTCTCGCCATGCCGCGATTTTTGCTTCTTCGCTATCGCCACCGACCTTGACGGCGTTCTCGATCAGCGTTTTCATCTTTCCGTTGCCCACGTCCGAGAACCGTCGCGCGTCACCGGTCAAGTCATCGAGGTCCGCGAGGATCGCCTGCAATGATTCCGTGTTTAGCCCCGTCATCTCATCGACGGGGAATTTGTCGAAGAACTCCGCCGGTGCGTAGAAAGGAAGGTGCGGACGAAACAATCCACAACCCAAAAAAAACGGTTGGTCCAGCGGCAGAGTGACGGTTTGCGATGCTGACTTTTTGTTCGGATTGACGTTGACCGTTTCGGCGGTGCCGTGCTGGAGTAAGTTCGCAGTGAACTCGGCCGCCAACCCGTCACCGGAGTCTTCCGTTTTGAGTCGCGAGGGGCCGAACTGCAACAGGCCGCCATCGGCCGGCGAATACTTTGACGGTTCACCTCCGTTGCAACCGATCGGATGATTGATCCACTGGTTCCACGAGTTGCGGGCGTCCGCCCAATCGTCTTTTAAGGGACCATCGACGGTTCCGCTGCCGGTGTGAAAGAGCTTACCCAATCCCGCCGTGAAGTATCCGTTTTCCTTCAGTCGCTGCGGCAGCGTCGTTGCATCTTTGAGCGTCTCGTACGTTCGGAAGTGACGGTCGTGCGTGTAGTATCCGGTTTGGTGCGGATAGGTTCCCGTCATCAACGAAGTCCGCGAGGGACCGCACAGCGGCGAAGGGCAGTACGATCGCAGAAACGGTGCGCTGCGCGACGCCAGCGCATCCAAGTTTGGCGTCAAACGGGCAACGGCGCGACGCCGAACCTCGGCGTCAGGGTAGATGACTTGCAGAAAGTTGCCCGGTTCTTCGGACGAGTACCCGGCAAAGTCGTTCAAGTCGTCGATGGCCACGAACAGGAAATTGGGTTGCTCCGCCGCATCGGAGCGACCGCTCAAACTGAGCAATGCTAGCAGCGTTAAGAGGGAGAAACGTGTGATCGAAAATCTTTCAAATCTCAATTGCATGATCACTCGGCCGAATCGATTCGAGTTCGTGGGTAGGCATCAAGCTGTTTTAACAATCGCTCGATCACACCCGTGTATTTTTTGTCGCCAGCCACATTGTGTTCTTCGTTTGGATCTTCGTCGATCTTGTAAAGTTCGATTTGTTTGGGATCGTCGTTGAAACGCAACAACCGGAATGTGTCGTTCATGATGAACATGTCGAGCTTTTCCGGATACCTTGCACTCCACGATCCGACCACAAACTCACCTCTTTTTTGCGACGGATCCCGCAGGATCGGCGAGAGGTCGACACCGATCTGGCGTGGGTCCGACGGCGCGAGACCGGCCATGGTTGCGACGGTTGGGTAGATATCGATCAGGCTGACCGGATGCGAGTAGACCGTGTCTTGGCTGGACGGATTGCGAGGATCGTGAATCATGAACATCACGTTATTGGCGTCGTCCCACATTTTATACTTCGACTCGTGCATCTTTTCGCCAAGGTGATAGCCGTGGTCGCCCCATAGGATCACCATCGTGTTGTCGGCATGAGGACTATTCTGCAAACCGTCTAGCAGGCGTCCGATGCAGCGATCGGCCAACGCCACCGAAGCCAAGTAATGTTGCAGCATCGATGCCCACGATTCGATATCGCCGTCGTCGGGCTGAAGTTCTAATCCCGCCTTCAACCGCATCGCAAATGGTTGCTCGTTGTAAACCAGTTTTCCATCGACGCGTTTGACGCTGGTCGCCCGCAATCCGGCCGGACACAGGTCCTCGCAATCGGCGATCAAACGATCCATCAGATTTCGATCGGCCGACATCTCGTTCGTCGGAAACAAGTCGATCAAGTCTTTGGTGACGAAGTACGGCGCGTGCGGTCGAAAAATCCCGCAGGCCAGAAAGAACGGGCTGTCGTCTGGCAAAGTGAAAACGTCGGTTTGATTTTCGGCGCTGCCTTTTTGCATCAATCGAGCGAACAGATCGGCGCGGCGGTAGTCGGCCAATTGTTCGTAACTCGCATCGTCGCCGCCTTCTTGTCCTGATTTATGCAGGCTCCCGAACGACGTGTCTTTGATCGGTTCGCTCCACCTCGTCAACCGCACCGGGCCGGCACCTTGGGTCACGCGAGTCCAAGTCGACCAGGATCGCGGGAAATCGGAATCCTCACGTATCGATGCACTGTGAAAAATCTTGCCGCTGCTGGCCGTGTACCATCCGTTGGACTTCAGCAACTCGGGAAGTGTTTTGACATTGGCGAGCGGCTTCTCGCCCGCGAACTCCCAATCGCGAAAGAAAACGTTGTCGGTGTTTCCGTTGAAACCCGAGATCGTGCCGGGGATGCCGGTCATGATCGCGGCGCGTGACGGATTGCAGACCGGTGTCGAACAAATCGCTCGCGTGAACTCCATCGACATCGACGCCAAGCGATCGATATTAGGTGTCAGTCGCCGCTGGATGTCGGCTCGGAGCTTGGGGTCCGGGTAAAGGTGATGCAGGAAATGATCTTTGCCGCCGACGTGGTTCGCGGAAATTGCTTTGAGGTCGTCCACCGCAATCATCAAGACGTTGGTAGGCTTGGTCGACGGCGCCGAAACCAAACGCACCACCGCTTGGTCCTTTTCGATCGCGCCGACCTTTCCAGTTCGCTCGTTCAATTGCAATTCGACGGATGCGTTTTCGCTGGCGTGAAATTCGACGTTGTTGGCGGTGCAGTTTTGGCCGGTCAGTCTCGCGTCGCCTTCCAGGTTGACTTCCGCCATCGCGGGCGACGGTCCCCACGTCGTCGGACGACCAAGATGAACGTGGCTGAGGTCCAGGTGTGCGTCTTTGGACATCTCCAGCGTCGTGCAACCCATGTTGAACGGTTTGTCCGCGTCCGGGTCGCCGATGATTCGGGCCTTGCCACCGCGGTGCATGAACTCGGCGATGCGGACGTCGCTGCCGCGAAGTGTCAGGTCGTAGTCGTCACCGCCGCCATAGAAGCTCCACATCGTGATGCCCGGCGGTTGCTCGCCGCGCTCGATCGTGGCGTTGCCTACAACGATCGGCTGGTCGAGGTCGCGGCTCAAATGCAAGTCGGCTTTGCAGTTCCATGACAGAACCGACGGCAGAACTTTGGGGCAGTCGTTCAAGATCACGCGATAGGGCGGCGCTTCGTCAGCCGGTTTGATGTTGCGAACGAAGACGAACCAAAGGTCTTCGACGGTGTGGCGAGTCAGCTTCGCTCGATAGGTGCAGCCGGGGATCACGGAGTCATCAAAGTCCATGCTGACAGGCTTTCCGACCGGCAGATCCAACTTCACTACGCCGCCTTGATCGGCGAACACGCCAACGGCGATCGGGAAATTGCAGTCGGTGAGTTCGACGTCGCCTCGATTGGCGAGCAAGATCGCGTCGTGTCGCGGTCCGGCTGTTAAGCGGGTCGCGCGCAGGATCGACGGCACGTCGGGTTCATTGCCAAAGCTGATCCCGTAGGCGTATTGCACGACGGTATCGGTCGCATCCCAGCGTCCGTTGTAAACGTGAAAGACGGTGTGGATCGCGCGGCCATCGACCAGGCCACCGCCGATCGTGGTGTTCCCGGTCGTTAGGTTTCCGCCACGCCAATCGACGATGTGTTCTCGGGAACGCTGGCCAATCAGTTCGACTGTGCAGTCGACGAGCTTCAAATGCCCGCCGGGATTGATGATCAAATCACCATCGAGGCGAATATGCTTGCCGGTGACAACGGTTTCGTCATTGACGACCCAGTCCGAAGTGCGAATTTCGATTTCTGTGACATCGCCCACCACGATCCCCATCATCAAAGGAATGAGAAGCATCGCTTGCAGGACGCGCGAACGAACGTGGAACATGAGAGACCTAGTTTGAAGAAATGAAAAAAACGCCACCGCGTGAGTACGAGTCGCGTTCCAGTTCGACTCGGGAAGATCCATTGAACCACCATACCTTGGCGGCTTGACGTCGTTTTCGGACGTGAACGATTGCACCACCGACACAAGCGATCCCGAGAACGGCCATCGACGATGGCTCGGGAACGGCGGTCACCGTTTGAAGTTGAAATCCGTTGATAACTTGCCCGCCACCGGTTTCGCCGATGCGACGTCCTTGTTCGAACGATAGCAGACCCGAACTTCCGATAATGCCGGTAAAACGCTGGTAGTTGACACCGAGGATGAGGCTCGAAGCACCGCTTGCGGTTGTTTCGGGATTTGCCGCCGTTCCAAATACATCAAGCGTGGGCGAGTAGGTTGTTCCACCGGTGACGGCAGGGATAAAGAATTGCGAGCCTTGATTGGCCGCAGTTCCGTTCCCGGCCGAGTAAATGTAGATGTCATACGAGTCACCTGCGGTCAATCCGGTGATGTCGATTCTTCGGCTACCAAACGTGAAGCGGTAGTCCTGCATCAACGCGTCGGCGCCAGCCAAATTCAACGATGAAGGTTGATTGGAGAAACCTGAGCCCCCGAATATTGCCAAATTGACACTCGTTGCAGCCCCTGTGCTGTTGAGTAACCCAGTTGCAGTATCGGCACTGACACCATTCCAGGTTTGACCAAGGCCACCGAAAGTCGCCGCTCCAGCGCCGCTGTACAGGGGGCTACCCACAGGCCCAAAGTCCACATTGATTATAAAGTCCGCATTTGCCTGCTCCGTAATCCCAAGCGAGAGCATTAACGTGATCGCGACTGCGATCATGCCTCGTAAACTCGATTTCATAATTTGTCTTCCGTTTTTGATGACGAATGTGCCGCGTGGCGAAAGTCTGACGCTGACCTAGATTGCTTATGGTAGCCTGTCTAGGGCAGCGGCACATTGAGAAACCGCGTCTAATGGCTTGAGAATTTGCGTTAAACTGGTGGTGGATCTGCCCTGCGGATCATGCTCGGCGTCTTGCCGGTCTCCCGTTTCACGAAAACGCTGAGGTATTCGGAGTGCTTGAAACCGCATTGGTAGGCGATCTCGCCGAGCGATAGATCGGTGTCGGTCAGCAGGCGAATGACCTCGGCAAGCTGCAGCCGCCGGATCTCTTCTTTGGGCGATCGACCCAGCAGTCGTCGAATGCCCCTCTCCAGGGCCGTTCGCGAAATGGCGACGCTGTCGAGCACGTCGTTCACGTTGATTCCGCAACACGCATTTTCACGGATGTAACTCATCGCCGCCGCCAACTCACGGTCGTCGAGCGAATAGATGTCGGTGGACTGGCGAGTCGTGATGCCCGTCGGCTGGACCCGCCGAAGTCGTGGCTCCACCGATTTTCCGTCCATCAAAATTGCCAGCGTGTTTGCGGCTTGGTAGCCAATCATTGATGCCCCGGGCTCGATGCTGCTGATCGGCCAAGCGGCCAATCGCCGCTGGACCTCGTCGTCATCCACGCCCAGCACCGCGACTTGTTAGGGCACGCGCTTCCCGAGCGTTTGGCAAACCCGCAGCACTCGCGTCGCCTGCCCATCGTTGCACGCAAAAACGGCGAGCGGTTGAGGCGCACTGGCCAACCACCGGGCCACTGCGCGATCAAGAAGCGGGTTCCCGCCCTGGCTGTCCGGCGGAGGCGTCAGCAGATCAACGCAGGGAAACCCGCGTGAACTCAATCGCTCGATGAACGCCTCACGCCGACCGTGCGACCAATCCAGCGACTCGTGACCGCAAAAGCCGAAATGCTGAAATCCTCGTCCCAATAAGTAGTCGGCTGCCATGGTGCCGATCGCTTGGTTGTCGGTGTAGATGCCGTGCAAGCCGTGGTCGATGCCGTGTTCGGTCAGCTCGACCAGCGGAGTTGCGGTGCGGCGGGCGTACTGGACCAGCGACGGATTGGTGATTCGGGAAATGATCCCGTCGGGAGGGATCGAGTCGAGCCAGGTCGGTGGTTCGCGATGGAAATCAAACTCGGCGTGATGGATCCGCCAATCGAGCTGACCGCGAACCGCCTCCGAGACGCCCGCCATCAAGCTGCGCCCAAACTGGGTGGACGTTTCAATCAGAAGGACGACCTGCTTCGATGTGGACATGCGAACGGCCAATGAGGAAAGTCGCTGACAAAGATAGCCTAGGTTAGCCAGACGTGATGCAAACTGGAACCCCCTTCATCACAAATTCCGAGACAATCGCGACCGTAAGTCTTCGGTCGGCTTCGGACGGCTTTGGACGGCTTCGAAAGTGCGATCCGAATTTCGGTTAGAGCAGCTGTACACGTCAGGGATATTCCCGTAGCCGCTGCGTCGACAGCGCAGGCTATCTGGTCCGCAACGCTAGCGACCGTTTGATATGATTTTGAATCGCAACATCTGCACCCTGAGCGAATGCCTCCATCCGTTGGGCCACTACTTCATCGTTCACGTATTGCCCAAGATCGAAAAGAACGTGAACCAAGCAGCCATGCTGAACTGGCTGATCGAGCAGGTCCAAAAGCCAGTCGCGAACCGGCGGGCATTTGCATTCGCGAAACAGTTTCACGATCGATATTTGCTCTTCGTTTTCGGAAGTCGTCAGGACGAGCGATCTAGCAGTAAGCAAGACCTCTGAATCCGCCAACCAAATGGCGTTTTCCTCAAAGCTCTTTCCGCACCGCGATTGAAGCTCGATTAGTCCAAACAACTTGGCGGTCCGAGAAACATCGTCGGCACGAACAAGCGACTGAAGTGCCGGACAATCGAGTCGATCGACGACTTGGGCCAACATCGCTTTGCAAATTTGGGAATCCGTTTGCGACTTGCCCGATTCGAGCAGGAACTGATTTACTGCTGGAACCTCAAGAGAAATGATTCCAAGCGATTCGATGGCGGATAGCCGTAAGCCGTTTTCGAGTTCCGAATCCAACGCCACGTCCTGAAGATGGGCGATGACTTCGGGGAGCGGCAGCGAACTGACACGCGTGTAAATTTCTTGGCGAAGCGAGGTCAACTTACTGTTACTTGCCAGATCCAGAGCATCGATGACCGCCGCATGGCGATGTGAAGCTATGGAACTGTTCAAATCCGCGAACAGTTGGCTCAGGTGATCTTCGATGCTCTTCACCGGCCGCAACCGTTCGGCGGTGTAGAGCGTTGAAACAATCGTCGTGACAACCAACAGCGTGGCGATCGCGAAACGCTTGAACGCAAGGTTCAAGCCCAGTTGGTAACTCTTGATGCACTGTTGCCGTGTGTCGAAAAAGTCGCCGAAACGTCTACGTGCCTCGGCTTCCGATTCCGCTTCGGAAAGACCCGATGCCATCAGCCGATCTTTGCGTTCCTGGATGTGGAACAGCAACTCTTCTTCGATCTCCGCATTTAGATTTTCAGTCGAACGTAGGTCGCCAAGAAACGTCGCCTGCAGGAAACCGGGAATGTCTCGAACACTCATACGCACCGCCTAATATAAAGACTACGCCCTGAGAAAAAGGCTAAGCAAAGCTAAGCACTTTTTCGATCGCTTCCGAGCAAATCCTCCAACTTTCGATTTCCATGTGCAGTCGCTTCTTTCCCTTAGATGTCAGCTTGTAGTACTTGCCGCGACGCTTTTGCTCAGTGATGGCCCATTCTCCCGATATCAATCCTTCGTTGGCGAGCCTATGCAAAGCAGGATAGAGCGATCCTTCTTCAACTCCGAACACCTTTCCGGAGTTCATCTCGATGCGCTGTTGAATTTCCAATCCATGCAACCCACGCTCGCCAATCGACTTCAAGATCAGAAGATTCAAAGTGCCCGGCATCAAAGGACGTCGATTGGACATGAGGAATACTCAAGGTTAGTTCGAATTCAGCGGTTACGAGGTCGTCAGTGTACTCGTGACAATCGGGCTCGGCAATAAATCCCGCGCAACGTTTTTAGATTTTTGTCAAGTCAAAACCAAAGGCAAAGACACTTTGAGGATGGACGCGCAGACTGCTGATAAAACTGATCGGCCTCGCAGAGAATTCGCTCGAACACGTTGCAACACCGTTGCAGTATTGGAGACTTTATCCTGCGATTTCCCCCATCATAAAACTTGGTAAAGCTGAGATGGCCCGCGATCGACTCGGACGTCTTGTTCTTGTTGGCATCCCAGCCATAAGCCAGATTGCCGATCGCAGTGCCGGTACCGCCGAAGTTGATGGCGGTCAATGTATTGTCAGTACCGAAAGTGCGGCTCTCGATCACTCCGTTGTCGTAAGTCGAACCAGTCATTCGGCCACCATCACCGTCAAAACACTTTACCGAAACGTCTTGGGCAAGATTGCACTCTATCTTGCCGCCCCCGCTGTGGGTTTACCCCACCGGAGCGAAGCTTCGTCAGCTAACCCTGTCACCGCAACGCCTCCCGCCCCCGTTGTGGGTTTATCCCACCGGAGCGAAAGTTCTTTGACGTTTCAATCAAGCTGATTCACCAAACGGGGTAAACCCGTTGGGGTCTTCTGGTGCGTCGTCGCCGTGTTAGATCACCAAGCTCATTCACCGACGAGCAAGCTCATCGGGGTCTTACTACTTCTCCAGAAAGACCCGCCACAATTCACCTCGATCGGTTTAATCACGATTGACAGTCGCCCCGTCTGGATAAGTCAACTGCGTCAGCTCGCTACGGAAATTGTAACCGATCGTAGTCGTGTAAGTCTGACTAGAGATCGTCAATCCTTCCGTCTTTTTTCGACCAGAGGTGTCGTAGGTAATGGGCGGCAACGCGTCAATTTCGGTTGACCCAACCATCAAAGAGGCCTGACCCCTTAGGGGATTTTCGTTTCCCATCAAGAAGCACCGCCGCACAGTCCGATTCATGACATGCACGATCGCAACTTCGTCGGGCGCAAAGACTTCAACACGGGCCAGCCGAGCCATAAGAAACCTCCTTGGAATTAATTGACAGAACCCGAAAAGGCTACCAAAACCGGATCACCAGTCAATATTTTGCTGTGTCCCCATGCTGGTAGTTGCAAATTCATTTCGAATATCGAAAGTGCTATGCTAATGCTGAGAGAATTTTGCCCTACCCATTGCTCACTCGCTACAAAAGTTGGGCTGTTGATTATGAATTCAGACCGACCGGTCATGGCGGTACATATTTTCACACGGAACAAATAACTGATGAGGAATCAGGGACATGCTGCAAGTTTTGAGTCGCTATAAGTTGTTGCTTATTCCTGTGTCATTGCTAATGCTATTATTTATAGGTAGGGAGTTTTTAGTACTCAATCAGATTTATTCAAACGTAAATTCGTTTTCCGAAAGCGATCATGTGAGTGAACAGTTTTTTATGCCGTTTGGTGAATTTACGATAACTCATTATCGCCCGATTCAAACGGAACAATTCGGATGGTCGATCCCTCTCGATGATTCAAAGAAGAGTGAAATTTTTTTTGTAGTTCCTTACGGCATCCAAGCCAGCAACATAGTCGAAGCAACATTGAAAATTTACTTTAAGGTAAGGTGGTAGGAAAACTCTCAGGGACACTCGGCAATTTCGAGGAGACAAACGCGGAGCAACACCTAAAAATGCGGCTCCAATTTTCAAGCGGTTGGGGATTGATTCGGAAGTTTGGCTGGAGCTAGTGCGCGACTTCGGCAAGCTGTTCTGTACCGTAGCCGGTCAACCGCATGTGATCGATGCAACGCAAAGCCGACATGGTCGCCAGCGTTACAAGACGAGAACTCGGACACGCGAGTTGCTGGCAGGCTAAGAGGCGAATTTCGGAAGACAATAAGGCCGCAGTGCTGACAGCCTGGGCCAGTCGAAGAGCGATCCAATGGCTGGCTTTAAAAAAGTTGCGAGCGAACCATGCTTGCCAATCGCAACTGCATTCTTTTGTAGCATGCTCGACGAATATGTCGATGACAACCCGGAAGGAATCTACGTCGTCAAATCGCTTGCTAGTCTCTTGAGCCTGTAATCATTGTGTTTCCCTAGGCTTCACCGTTCCAAGTATCCATTTTCAATGATTTTCTCCATGTCGTTCTTTTACTAGTCCAATCAGAGGATGAAACAGTCAACAAATGAAAGACTGCGTGCCGCACAAGCTTTTGACTGTCGTGATCCCAGCCAGAAATGAAGCCGAATGCATCGCGGATACCCTAAGCTCGACTTTTTCCGTTTTTCAGCCAGTAAATTTAGCAAAGTGCTACCGGTAAACGCGGCCTCCT
>JBGSKY010000025.1:0-45165 GCA_041740995.1 Pirellulaceae bacterium | reverse complement strand
GTTGTTCAAGTTGAGCAACCGTGTCCGTGGATCTGGCAGGGTAGGCGAGATGGGCACATTACTTACTGAAGCATTCAACAAGCTTGCACAGTCCGTCGGAAAGTCACGCCGAGCGATCTTGATAATTGACGAAGGCGATTCTATTGCTGCAACGAGGACGCAGGAACACAGCCACCACGAAGATAAGGTTGCCGTAAACACGCTGATCCAGTCGATCGACAGTTTGCGAAATTTTGGTGGCCGGGTTGTCACTATCCTATGCACCAACCGATTATCAGTTGTTGATGCTGCCTTGCAACGACGTGCAACGATCGTTGAGAAGTTCAACCGTCCTACAGATCGCGAGCGAACTCAACTTCTCAGTCAGGATCTCAAAGGTTTAGAGATCACGAATATTGAACTGGCTGAGTTGGTGAAACTCACCGGGCCATGTAACGGTATGCCAACGTGGACGTTTTCGGATATTACGACGCGTTTGTATCCAGCAGCCCTTTGTAAGGCTTTTCCGGAACGGGCGCTCACGTTCGACGATTTGAAAGCTGCTGCTATGTTAATAACTCCCGCGCCGGTAATGGAGGATCAATAATGGCGTTGTCGTCACTTCACGGACGCCGGATTCATATTGCCGGCAGCATTGCGAAAGATCCGTCTATTGCAAGCGCTGAAGAGGTTAAACTCGCTCGAGATTTTGTGCAGAAGCTTGTGATCGAGCTGATGAAAGCCGGAGCTACTTTCGTCGTTCCTGTCGATGCCGAAAAGCCGCGTGACTCTGATGGGTTACCGATCTGTTTTGACTGGCTCATTTGGGAGACAATCTTCGAAAACCTTACGGATCGTCCCTCAAAAGCGGTCAATCCCTTGGCAATCGCTGTTCAGCATCACAAAACCGAAGACCAGATCCCAGGTGAAAAAGCCGCCATGTGGGACAGACTTCGTGGATCTGATCTTGTACTCATAGACAATGCTTCGTCCTGGAACATGAATAGCAAACGAATGGAAATTCAAGCTGAGCATGGTGACGTATTGATCACGCTTGGCGGCGGAGAAGGGGTGCTTTTCCTTGCGAACTTGTACCATGCTACTGGGAAGCCCGTGATCCCGCTCAATTTCAAACTGTGCGCACCCGACTTTGGCTCGCTGAAATTATTCGGGCAGGCTCTAAGCAAGGAGAACGCAGCGAGATTTATCACGGTGAAAGGTGATACCGCATCTCACGGTTGGATTAACCGGTTGTCGTTTGGGACTCGCCACAAATATGTCGAGCGCGCTCAAACGGTTTTGAACCTGCTTACTGCCCTGGAGCGTCCTACCGTATTCGCTGTTCGTCTTTTAAACTCCAAACTCGCAGAATACAAAGATGTTGAAGACTTCTTCACAGGTGTCGTCAGTCATGTGGTAGAAAAGGAACTAGGATACACGTTGAAGGTTGTTGACGGCAAGCAACAGAACGAAGAGCCACGCGTCGATACAGAGATATTCACCAAGTTGCATAACGCTGCTGTCGTTGTAGCTGATTTAACAGCGGAAAGGCCAAACTGTTTTATCGAACTCGGTTATGCACTTGGACGATCGATACCTACTATGGTGACGGCGAGAGAAGGAACCAAAGTACCGTTTGATTGCGATACGTTGACTCGCCACGAGTGGAACGTTGCGGATGTGCTTGAAGATCGGCGAAGAAAATTTCGCGAATATTGGACTGCGAACATCAATAGGCCACCGCTCGTGAAAGTAGAGCATTTGTCACCATGAGAAATGAACCGGATATCTGCTTTTTCTCAGTTGATGTGGAAGCATCGGGACCAATTCCTGGTGTTTACAGCATGCTCAGCGTCGGCGCATGCTTGGTCGAGGACGATCAAACCACATTCAAGCGATATCTTCGACCTATTTCCGAAAAATTCGATCAGAAAGCCTTGTCGGTTTCTAAATTATCGTTGGATGAACTTCGTCATTCCGGCGATGATCCGGCGGAAGTAATGGAAGCGATGCGTAGATGGGTTACCAGTTTAAGTGTCGGTCAAACGCCGGTATTCGTGGGATTGAATGCCGCGTTTGACTGGTCATTCGTTAACTATTACTTCCATTTTTATCTGTCTCATAATCCATTCGGATTTGCGCCGCTCGACATCAAGGCATTTTACGCGGGAGCGACCGGATCGAAGTGGCTTGACGCGCGATCGAGCGTCATGTCAAAAATTCTTGGCGCAACGAAAGTTGCTACACATGATGCACTAGATGACGCGATCGCGCAAGCAGAACTTTTTCGATCGACTCATGAGATTTCAAAATCGAGTAGCTTTTCGCAAATTCCACGTCAGTGATATTTGCTATTTTCCTTGCTGCCGGACGATTGACGAAAGCTTTTTGAAACTTTGATCAGGCGTGAATGACGTGGCGTCGTTCAGACGTTGACGCGAGTGTCTTTTCAACGGATTACCCCTCGATTTGATGTTCCTCTAAGTTCCGAGTAAGCTTATTTGACGTCAAAGTTGAATACCAATCCGAAAATAGCGGTGCATTCTATTTCGATTTAATTCGTCATTAATTTAATTCATCATTGAAGGACAAAGAAAGATTACGTGAATTGAGAAGCAATGCCGGTAATAATGCTCTCTTCGCATGGGGTGACATTGCCGGTTGAGCTGAGTTAATGAACATGTTGGTTAGCGCGCGATCTGTAGAAGGCTAATGTTGCAAGCGGTAGATAGCATACGGATCTCGCGAGAAAAGAGGCGAACACCGTGATTGTAAATTCTTTCGCTGCGAAAGAAGAGCGTGGCGGGTCGGGTGTGAATGGTTTGGGCGTGAAAGCGTCTTGATGTCGTAGTGAAAGAATATCGCTTCGGAGCGCGGCTGAATACTTTCGCGGCGAATGTGTCTCGATGCGCGACGGATGGGTTTCGCAGCGGGATGAAACTGTGATTCTGGGGAACTGTTGCGATTTGTTGGCGTGGCGAAAGTGTTTGCTTGTGCGGCGGTTGTAATTGCTGGCGGGTTGATTCGTTTCGCTCCGGTCGCGATTGCGTTGCAGACGTCGGCGGACTGGCGCGAGCGTGCCGGTTTTTCGGTTGCCGGACGGCTTGCGACGGGTCGCGGACGCGCGATGAAATAAACTTTGACGATTGTGCCGGATGCGCGGGAGGTTTGCTGAAGATCGCGTTTGTGGTCATCCGATAGATTTCGCGATGGACTAAATCTTTAGTAAATGTTCAAAACTCCAAAGGAGGCCGTTATGGCGTCTCGTAATTCTCGCGGCTTCCTGCCGCAATCGGAAGCGGATTTGTTGATCTGGTCGGAAAACTTCAAGATGATGATCTCGGAAGCTCCGACAACCTACGGTCTGGACGCGGCCAAAGCGACCGCTTACAGCACGACTCAAGAAGCATTCGCGACCGCGTTCCAAATCGCTCGTGACCCGAGCACGCGGACGCGGCCAAATGTCGCCGCAAAAGATGCGGCCAAAGAAGAATTGATTGCTGCCTCGCGATCGATCGCTAAAGTCGTTGAAGGCACGCCGAGTGTGACTGACGCGCAAAAGATTGGGCTGGGTCTTACCGTCCGCAAGACTCCGACGCCGCGGCCGGTACCAGCCGATGCACCGACCGTGGAAGTCATGTCGGTGAACTTTCGCAGTGTGATGATTCGCTTGCACGGCGATGAGCCTGGCCGCCGTGGTCGTCCAACGGATGTCGCGGGTGCGAGCATCTTTAGTTTCGTTGGCGACACTCCGAACGATGACCCAAAGACGTGGCGGTTTGAAACCTCGACGACGAAGATGTCGGCGACTATCGATTTCGGCACCGACGCAACGCCCGGTACCAAGGTCTGGGTCGCGGCCTTCTGGTTCAATAGCAAGTCGGAAGCTGGCCCACTCTCACGACCAGCATCGACTCTGATCGGCTATGGATTGTCGGCAGCAGGTTGACCGGAAGCGATCACTCGTGCTTCAACGACATTTGAGCTTGGGGGTAGCTCCGGAGTCGCCAGACTTCAGTGCTTTGTATTGGGCGATCCGATCTCTGGCGAGATCGGCTGTCTGATCAGACACGACGGATGCGTTCGATGATTTGCTGCGGATGCGGCAGACGCTTCACTGTTCAACGGCTGAGCCTGTAGAACTTTTCCCCTGATGACGCCGCGTTGAAAGCGCTTCATCAGCGCATCGGACGCACATTGCATACCGCAATCGTCTTCGCGCGTCTCGCGAGCTCCATTGCTAAACCTCAAGTGACAAACTCGACTTTAGAGCCGATAGCGGCCCCTCGTTTGCTCCCTTGGTCAACGGCGGTCTCGCTCAACCGTTTTATCAGAACCACGTGGTTAAGAGAACCACGGCTACATCTACCAAGGTTTCTCCCATGACCACCACAAGCAACGAAATGACTTTCAAATCCCTCTTGCCCGGCGATTTGAAGGAACTGGCTTCTGTTTCCGATGATTGCTGTGTTTCCATCCTGATGCGAACACACTGCCGCGGTCGCGAGGTTCAGCAGGATCCAATTCGACTGAAGAACCTGCTTAAAGAGGCCAGTCAGAAATTAAAAGCGGCAGGGCATGATGACAGCATCCTGGACGGGCTTGAGTCCAAACCCAATGAGAACGAATTCTGGCAACACCAAGGCGAAGGCCTGGCGATCTACTTGACGACTGGAGATTGCCGCATGTTTAGACTTAATCGTACGGTCGCCGAGAAGGTTTTCGTAGGCGAATCGTTCTTTGTTCAGCCATTGATTCGCCAGTCCAATTCCAGTGGCGAATACTTTGTGCTTTCGATTTCCTGGGACGAAGCCAAATTATTCCGTGCTACCGGCGAATCGCTCAATGTGGTCGAGACCGCCGCGCTGCCGGCCAAGTTCGAAGAGCTGGTTTCGCCTAGTGAACCGGACGAAAGCCTGCAGAACACGAGTCATCGCAGCGTTGGAAATACAGCGGGCTCCTCCATCGCTATGTTCCACGGCCAAGGTGAGGGTGAAGACAAAATCGAAGCTGACCGCAATCGTTATTTGTCGCTCGTTGGTGATGAAGTGGCTAGTGCGATCTATAACACAGGATTGCCCCTTGTGGTTGTTGCCACTAGCGAAGTGACAGGGCATTTCGAGGCTACGACCAAGGTTCAGGTGGGCGCGAAAGTTGATGGGAGCCCTTCCGAATGGACCGATGATGAACTTCGCGAGCATGCTCACAAAGCGATCGAAAAACATCTGAAGGCCGACCATAGCGATTTCGGCGAAAGATTCGGCACTGCGATGGCGAACTCAAAAGCGTCTGTGGAATTGGATGAAGTATTAGAGGCTGCAAAAACAGGGCGAGTCGATTCGTTGTTGGTTTGCCTGAACGATGATCATTACGAGCAAACGAATCAAGCCGTCCTGGAAACACTTCGAAATGGCGGCGATGTGCTGCAATGCAGCCCGGAAACGATGCCCGCTGGTGCTGCAGTCATTGCAGCGATTTTCCGTTTCTAAATTTGTTGTTTCGTCTGTCGAAGCAAGTTGCTGTTGCGATGGAAGTCTTTTGGTTGGAAGCAAGTCAAGTCGACGACCGAGGTGAACGATGATCGCTCACTTCAAATGAATCGCTTCAAACAGTTTTCCATTAACTCGTTGTCGAGTTCGTCCAAAGCTCGTTCACCGCTTATGTCCAAGAGTTCGGTTGGGACAACCGGAGCTACACAAGGAACTTATCATGGCTTTTGCAGGACCTACTTTTGACACCGATCTTGATGTTGAAGGCTTCACGCCGACCGATGCTGAAACTAAACACATCGAAGCCGAAGTCGATCGAATTCAACCGCTGGTTATAGATTTCCCGACGCAAATCTTGCACATCAATCTTGAGTACAACACCAACAGCGAACAGTACGAAGTCAAACTCGCACTCGTGCTGCCTGGTCAAACTTTTGCGACCGGCGACGTTAGCGAGGCGTGGGAACCGAGTCTCGAAAAGAGCGTTCAAAAGATGATTCGCAGAATTGAGCATTACAAATCGACGCTGTCCGGTGAGTCTGCTCAGGCTCACGCCGCAGCAGGCACAACGATGGAAGTCGAACCCAATCGGCGAATGGATGGCAAGCAAGTCGCTGGCGCTGTTGCATCTGGAAATTACACTGAGTTCCGTGAGGCAATGTATCCAATTGAAGAGAGTTTGCGTGATCGGGTTGGCCGGTGGATTCAGCGCTATCCGCAGATCCAACTCAAGCTTGGATCGCGATTTACGATCGCAGACATCGTTGAAGAAACGTTCATGATGGCATTCGATCGTTACGAACATTGGCATGCGGAGATGTTTTTCGGCCAATGGATCGAAACGCTGATTGATCCAGCGATGAAAAAGATCGCCCGCGACCCAGACGGCGAATTGGAAACGATCAGTTTCCAGCAAACCTGGAACGAGATGCGAACTAGATGAGCGATCAGAACATGATGAACCAAACTATTTCGAAGATTTCTCTCTATTCCTTGCTGTCCTTCGCAACGATGGCAAATGCCAGTGGACAAAATGTTCCCCCGGCATCGACGGTGGCTAGCGACGCGGGATCGGACGAACAATCTACGAGTATGATTGCAACCGTTCAGCGAGCGATCGTCGATCGAACCAACGAGTTTCGCAAGTCGAAGCAGTTAGCCGACGTTCAGCGTGATGAACACTTGATGCAAGCGGCTAAAGAATTTGCAGCGTTCATGGCGGAAACTGGCAAATACGGACACCAAGCAAACGACATGACACCTGCCGAGCGTGCGGAGGCAGCGGGTTATAACTACTGCGTCGTTCGCGAGAATATCGCGTACCGCATGAACACCGGCGAAGTGACCGCCGACAGCCTGAGCAAAGTATTTGTCCAGGGTTGGATTGACTCCCCGCCACATCGGGAAAACATGCTGGCTGACTACATCACGCACATGGGTGTGGCAGTCGCGACAACGGATGACGTCACGTACTACGCGGTGCAAATGTTTGGACGACCCAAGTCGGCCGCATTCAGCTTCAAGCTGAACAACGAGTCCGGTGAAACGAAAACGATTGTCTTCCGTGCGAACGATCAAAAGGACGAAGTTGAGTTGCAACCCCGCATGATCCTAACGATGACTCGATGCTTTCCGACGAAGGTCTCCGTCGCTGGTAGCGAGACGTTCACGCTGATTGACTCCTCGACAAATTTCAATGTTACGGATGATGGACTGGTACAGCAATCAAGTGATTGATTTTCCGCATGACCACTCACCGATGCGTAGCTGGAGTCGCCAGACTTCGGGGCATTGAGTTGGGCAATCCGATCTCTGGCGAGATCGGCTACTCAGCGAACTGACAACCGCCTTTTCAAGCAGTCGGGCTAGTCATTCAACCGAACGAGACGCTCAATCTTGGTTGTTTGGCCGTTGGGCACAGATGGTCGAAAGATTGATCAAACCGATCTTATTCCGTCGTCGGCAATTGTAATAATCCGCTGTTTGTACAGCGCGCCGATCGCTTTCTTGAACTGTCCTTTGCTCATCCCCAACAAATCGGAGATCTGTTCTGGAGGAGACTTGTCATGAACGGGTGCAAAGCCGTCGTGATCACGCAAGTAATCCTGAATCACTTGGCTGCAATTGTAACGGACTTGCTGACCACTTTTGAGACTGAGATCAATCTTCCCGTCTTCGCGAATATGTTTGATAAAGCCTTGAATGCTCTGACCGAAACTGAGTCGTTGATCCACTTCATCTCTGTAGAGCAACCCCCAATAGCTTTGATCCACAATCGCTTTAAAGCCCAATTCCGAACTGCTCGCAATAATTAGATCGACCGCTTGCTGCGGACGAAAATCATGCTCGTCGTCTTCGAGCACAATTCTATTTATCTTCGAAGTCGCCGCGATCCGATCTTGGTTGTCGATATACAAAAAAACGATGTATCGATCGCCGATCGTCATGGGTCGATGCTGTTCGGCAAATGGGACCAGAAGGTCCTTGTCCAAACCCCAATCTAAAAACGCACCGATCTGATTGATATCTTTTACTTCCAAGTATGCGAACTCGCCCACCTCTGCTTTGGGTATTTGAGTGGTTGCAATCGGTCGATCTTCTGAGTCGAGGTAAAGAAAAACTTCGACAGTATCATCGATGCTCAAATTTTCCGGAACGTATTTTGTGGGGAGCAAGATCTCGCCCAGGTTTTCGGCATCCAAATAGACTCCAAATGGAGAGTCCTTGACCACTTGTAGATCGTAAGTCCTGCCAATTTGAATCATGTTTCAATGCTGTTCGAGAATACTTGACTGTCTTGCATTCGGTTTTGATCATCTGGGACAGACTGGCCGAGCAGAGCTCACTCTTTGCACAGTCATTTCCCGACGATCTTTACAATAGTATATCGATCAATTCAGTTCTTGACGATCTGCTATCTGCGACTTCATCGACACAGCAATGGCTAAAATCGAGCACCTCAATTCACACTCAATTTCGCTTTCGAAGTAAGACTTCGAAGCGATATCGAAGCCGTCATCTTGTACAAATGTCGTTTCAATAGACGATCGTAGTGGTCTGGTTCGCCTTCGACCTTCCTGGCACGTTTTTGCACACGGATTTGGTCTCATATCGACTGGCTGTATCAAAAATATCGTGTTGGACAAGAACTGATTTTATATGCCAAGTAGTCAATGCTATCTGCGTCTTGCAATCATTTAAATGATGACGTTCTTGTAACGAAATTGTCCGAACACCAATAGTGGCTCAGAAATTGCGTACGATGAATATTGCGGCTTAAAACTTCAACTTGTTGCTGAATGAGCGAATCTGTAGAGCCGATTCCCGACAACATAATTCAAGTCAAACTCATAAATTCGATAAATTCTTATGACAATTGCAAGCATCAACCCCGCGACCAACACGACGCTCGAAGTTTTTCCTCCCATGGATAAAGACGAACTGATGGGGGCAATAGAGGCCGCTCACAGGGCATTCCGATCATGGCGCACCGTGTCGTTTAATGATCGGAAGCAAAAGCTTTTGAAGTTCGCGAAATTGCTACGCGCAGACGCGGAAACTTATGCTCGCTTGATTACTCAAGACATGGGTAAGCGGATCAGTGAGAGTAAATATGAAATTGAATACTGTGCCAAAATTTCAGAGTTCTACGCCGAAGGCGCGGAGCAGTTTTTGGCTGATCAGCCAATGAATGTTGAGGGGGCAACGGCTTATCTGCGGCATGAACCGTTGGGCATTCTATTAGGCGTGATGCCCTGGAATTTCCCCTTCTATCAAGTCGTGCGGTTTGCTGCGCCGAATCTAATGGCCGGCAACACGGTCATGGTGAAACACGCGAGCAACGTACCGCGCTGTGCCCAAGCAATCGAAGATCTCTTCGCTGAGAGCGGTTTTCCAAACGGTGCTTACACCAATCTATTCATTCCGTCAGAGTTCGTCGAAGCGATCGTTTCTGACAAACGCGTGCAAGGTGTTTCGCTCACCGGCAGCGAGCCAGCAGGTGCTTCTGTTGCAGCGATCACTGGTAAGAATTTGAAGCGAAGCGTCCTTGAGCTTGGCGGAAACGATCCCTTCATCGTTTTAGAAGATGCCGATCTCGAGGCGACCGTCGAGCATGCTGTGAAAGGTCGCACCGTCAACGCTGGTCAGTCTTGCGTCGCTTCGAAACGCTTCATCGTCGTCGAATCAATCGCAGAAAAATTCATCTCAGGTTTTAAACTGAAGATGGCCGCATTGACGCTTGGTGATCCCATGGACGAAAGTACAACGCTGGCGCCGCTGTCAACCGAAGACGCTGCCGTAGAGTTGTTGGAGCAAGTTCAGTCAACGATCAATGCCGGTGCGACGGTAATACTTGGAGGTGATCGTCCCAATCGTGAAGGTGCATTTTTCAACCCAACGATCCTCACCGACATCACGCCCAACATGCCGACTTATGATCAAGAATTATTTGGGCCTGTCGCTAGCGTATACGTTGTAAAAGATGAAGCCGAGGCGATCAAGCTTGCGAACGACTCATCATACGGGCTGGGCGGAAGTGTTTTTACATCAGACCTTGAACGTGGGCGACGCGTCGCTGAGCAAATTGAAACGGGAATGATGTTCATCAATCAACCGACCAAGTCACAAGCGGAGCTTCCGTTTGGTGGTATCAAGAATTCTGGATACGGGCGAGAGCTTTCGCATCTTGGCATCCTGGAATTCGTGAACAAAAAACTCATTCATCTCGGAAAGAATGGATCATGAGCCAAACGATTCTCATCACCGGTGCATCGTCGGGTATTGGGCGAGAGCTGTCGCTCGAGTTCGCGCGGGGTGGCGACGACGTCGTGCTGGTTGCTCGGAGCGAAGAAAAGCTGATTGAACTTGCCGAGCAAATTCGAAGAGATCACGGCGTCACCGCCAATGTCATTTGCAGCGACCTGAGTCAGACGACGAGCGTCGATCAACTTTGCCAGCAGTTGCAAGATCGGAATATTCACGTTGATACGCTTGTTAATAACGCGGGATTCGGGGCACTCGGCAAATTTGCTGAATTGCCCATCGACCGACAAACTGACATGCTTATGGTAAACGTTGTCGCGTTGACCCGTTTGACGCGAGCGTTACTGCCAGCGATGCTGCGAAAAGGTACAGGTGGAATTTTAAATGTCGGATCTATCGCCGCCTATCAAGCCGGTCCGAACATGTCAGTTTATTACGCGAGCAAGGCCTACGTTTTATCATTCACTGAAGGGCTTCGCGAAGAACTTGCAGGAACTGGCTTACATGTCACTTGTCTTGAGCCAGGGGCGACAAAGTCAAATTTTGGCAGTGACTCTGGAATGGGCAAGCTCGACATGTTTTCGTCATCGGCGATGTCGTCTGAAGCTGTCGCGAATGCGGGTTATCGAGGCTACAAAAATAATGAAGACATCGTTATTCCTGGATGGCGAAATCGTCTGCTTGTTACCTCGGTCGGTTTCCTTCCACGTTTTGCGACACGCAAGTTGGTTGGCAAAATGCAGCGCGTTTGACACGGAATTGTACACGAACGAAATTTCTAGACCCACTCAAGGTGAATTGATATGACCCAGACTTCCCAAGCAACTAAGTCGAACGAAATTGTGCTTGCCTCTCGTCCCCAAGGTGTCCCCACGCAATCAAACTTCAAAAAGCGTTGTGCGGAGATAGCACCGATTGAAGCGGGTGAGTTCCTAGTCAAGAACGAATGGATGTCAGTGGACCCATATATGCGCGGACGAATGAAAGACAGCGACAGCTACGTACCTCCATTCCAAATTGGTGAGCCACTTGAAGGCGGATGCATTGGCAAGATTGTCGAATCGAGAAATAAAGATTTTGAGGATGGGGTTTATGTCCTCGGTAATCTTGGCTGGCGCGAATACTGGAAATCCAACGGTAAGGGAGTGTCGATCATCGATCCAAATATTGCACCGTTGCAGACCTATCTTGGAGCGCTCGGCATGACAGGGATGACTGCTTGGGTCGGACTGAACAAAATTGCAAAACTCAAACCTGGCAGCACAGTATTTGTATCGGCTGCCTCTGGAGCGGTTGGCTCAATCGTTTGTCAACTTGCCAAATTAAAAGACTGTAAGGTGATTGGTAGTGCCGGCAAGAAATTAAAGATCGATTGGTTGCTAGACAAAGTAGGAATAGATGCTTGTATCAACTACAAGGAGACTGAAAATCTCGCAATTGATCTCGCAAAACATGCTCCCAACGGCATCGACGTTTACTTCGACAACGTGGGTGGTGATCACCTAGAAGCCGCCCTTGAAGTCATGCGCGATTTTGGATGCTGTGTCGAATGCGGAATGATTTCCACTTACAACGCAACTGAACCGCCGGCTGCGCCACGCAATCTTTTCAAAGTGATAGGCAAACGAATCCGCATTCAAGGCTTTATCGTTCGCGATCATATGGACGCACACGCCGATTTTATCAGCGAAATGGCTCCATTGATCAAAGCCGACAAGATCGTCTGGGAAGAATCGATCTCGGAGGGCCTGGAGAGCTCGCCATCCGCATTTATGGGTTTATTCGACGGTGACAATCTCGGCAAGCAACTCGTTCGCCTCACCGCCTCGTAGCGTTCTTAGTAACGTAAATCAAAGGTCCGTCAGCATGTCATGCTGAAGCAGTTGCGTGACTGGAAAATCAAGGTCGGTAGATAAAGTTAGAGAGAATTGCTTAACGTCTATCGCTTAGTCGAGATTCAGGTCTTTTTTAATGATGAGCGAAACGATTTCCAACAAGATCGATCCAGTTTGCGGAATGACCGTCAAACCGGATAAAGCTTTGAATAGCGATTACCAAGGCAAGACTTATTCGTTTTGCAGTGCTGGTTGTCAGACGAAGTTTGAGAAAGATCCCGCTTTGGTTTTAATGAAGCGAGCGGAGAAAGACTCAAAGAAAATGCCTACGTTCGCCGAGGGTCATGCTTGTTGCGGCGGCGAACATGGTAGTTCAGCTGCCAAGGTAAACACTGCGACAACTGACGAAAAATCTCTATATACCTGTCCAATGCATCCAGAGGTCGAGCAAGTTGGTCCAGGCGATTGTCCGATTTGTGGAATGGATCTTGAGCCAAAAGCCGTTGAACTTTCGACCGCTGCGGACGACACGCAGTACGCCGATATGAAGCGAAGACTTTGGATTGGGACTGCGCTGTCGGTGCCTTTGCTGATCATTGCGATGGGGCCGATGATTGGCTTGAACCTAACCAATTGGATGAGCATTTCCGTTTTCGGTTGGTTACAGTTTGCGTTGGCGACTCCGGTTGTGTTTTGGTGCGGATGGCCACTACTGGTTCGCGGGGCAAAATCGTTTCGCAGTATGAACCTCAACATGTTTTCGTTGATCGCACTGGGTACATCTGCTGCTTACTTGTTCAGCTTGTTCGTCGTACTCCTGCCAGGTTTGGTCCCGCGAGCATTCTTCGAACATGACACCCCGCCAATGTATTTCGAGGCGACGGCGGTGATTATTACACTCGTGTTGTTAGGGCAAGTTTTAGAGCTACGGGCTCGGCGACAAACCGGCGGTGCGATTCGCGCATTGATGCAGCTCGCACCGGATACGGCACATCGAATTGTCAGCGGCACGGCGCAAGCCACCGGTGCCGTAACCGAAGAGTCGGGGCCGGACTCCCATCGGATCACGGAGGAAGACATTCCATTGGATCAAGTGCACAAAGGAGATCGATTACGAGTGCGTCCAGGCGAAAAGATTCCGGTCGATGGTCGCGTGATAAGTGGGTCAAGCAGCGTCGACGAATCGATGTTGACTGGCGAACCGCTTCCCATTCAGAAAGTTGAGGGTGATACGATCACCGGTGGCACAATGAATCAGACCGGAGCGTTGGTGATGGAAGCCATCGGCGTCGGCGGTAACACGGTGCTCAGCCGCATTGTCCAAATGGTCGCTGAAGCGCAACGTAGTCGTGCGCCGATTCAGAAGTTGGTAGACGTGGTGGCTCGTTACTTTGTGCCTATCGTAATTGCGTGTTCAATCGCTGCGTTTGTTGGTTGGGCGATATGGGGACCAGAACCGCAGTTGGCTCATGCGTTCATAGCCGCCGTCGCCGTTTTGATCATCGCGTGTCCATGTGCTTTGGGTCTGGCAACGCCTATGTCGGTGATGGTCGGCGTGGGACGTGGGGCTAAAGAGGGAGTTTTGATCAAGAATGCTGAAGTTTTAGAGATCATGGAGAAGGTAGACATTGTTGTCGTGGATAAGACGGGCACGCTAACCAAGGGAAGCCCCGAAGTCACCGCGATTGAGACCTTCAACGACTGGAATCAGGATGACGTTTTGTCGATTGCTGCAGCGGTCGAGGCGCAGAGCGAGCACCCGTTAGCTCAGGCAGTTGTGCGCCGTGCAAAACATGAAAAACTATCCATCCCCGAAGCCAGCAAGTTCAACTCGATCACGGGCGGCGGCGTTACCGCAGTTGAAAACGGTCGCAGAATTCTGATTGGCAATGCCGATTTGCTTGGAAACGAAGGCGTTAGTGATGTTGATGCAGGACGACCCAGCGCGGGTACCTTTCAATCAGAAGGGGCAACTGTTGTCTTTGTTGCAGTTGATAACTCGCTAGCCGCAATCATGGCGATCACCGACCCTATCAAGGAGAGCACACCCGCAGCGCTCAAGACTCTGCATGAGCTCGGATTGAAAGTAGTAATGTTGACGGGTGATGCCGAAGCAACTGCCAAGGCTGTCGCAACGAAGTTAGGCATCGACGAGTTCCATGCCGGTGTATCGCCGGAGGATAAACATGATTTCGTTCATAAGCTGAAAGCATCGGGCAAAACGGTCGCGATGTGTGGTGATGGGATTAACGACGCACCTGCACTCGCGGAAGCCAATGTTGGCATCGCCATGGGAACTGGGACTGGTGTAGCTATCGAGTCAGCTGGTGTGACACTCGTTGGTGGCGATCTCCGTGGAGTCGCAGCGGCTGCGAATTTGAGCCGAAAGACAATGAGCAACATCCGTCAAAACTTGTTCTTTGCGTTCATCTATAACGCGTTGGGAATCCCGATCGCGGCGGGATTGCTTTACCCATTGTTTGGCGTATTGCTAAGTCCAATGATTGCGGCAGCAGCGATGAGCTTTAGCAGCGTCTCCGTCATCGCTAATGCTCTTCGACTTCGATTTGTAAAACTTTGACAGCGCGAACAATTTTAGGCGAAATCGAAAAACGAAGACAAAAGCCTCCCAATAAACCTGGCAGCTTCAAGAGAGAATTCATCATACTTGTCTGAGCAATCGAAAATTCGTCTGGAAGATTTCGAAATATGCTTAACGCATGCCGATGCACAACTTTTGCTCGCAAGCCGGTCTGAAGATCGGGAACTGATGGTCGTTGACATCGGTATCGCTATCGCCACAGAATTGAAGCTTTGAGGTTTAGAATGAACCAAGAGAAACTCAAAATCGCTTTGATACCGACGCTGGTTGCAGTGTTTGGTGCAGTTGTCTATTTCCAATACTTTGCAACGTCCGATGGCAGCTTGCCGTTAGAAACTCCGGAAATCATCACACCGGGGGCTCAAACCGAAATATCAACAGATGTTAAGGAAGCACTTAATGCCGAATCTCCTGTTCCGATTGAGCTAAATTTGAATGAGCTGATCGAGAACAATCCTTTCGCGAGAACCAAACGATTACAAGAATTGATGGACATTCCTATTGTTCAGCAGAACATAGCGAACGGCCTAAGTCCACGCGGAGTTGCCGTTAGCGTCACCCAGCCAAGTTTACGGTTGCCGCCCGACAGCCTGCAAGCGTTGTTTGGCAGTGCCAATGGCTGGTCCGCCGTAATCGCTTCCAAGATCGTCCGCGTTGGCGATGAAGTCTTCGATGATTCGGGTGCAGTCCTTGGCAAGGTTACAGCGATCGACGAAAGTGGCGTTCAAGTTGCGATTGTCGATTTGAATGTTGATTAGACCGCGATAGAAGTTTGCGTTTCTGAAAAATTCTGGGTGCGACTCTGTGTATTCCAGATGAAGTTCAGTCAGCGTCATCGGGTGCCTTGATTTCAGAGAGCTGAAAACCCAACTGACGCTCGAAATTTGTATAACGGCCCTTTCAGTCGAAGTGTAATGAAGCTGTCTTATTCTTCAGCGAGTGCGGTTTCTACAAGTGACAATCTTCCTTGTCGAATCCGTGAACGAAACCGAAATGCATTCCGAGCTGAACAACGAACGAAACGCGCCTACGAAATCGATGTTTCAGCAGCTCGTAAATTGTGGGCTAACGCCAGCTCAGTTTTTGAGGCAGTTGATTTTTTTGCAAGTGGGCCGTGCTTGATAAGCGGATACCCAGGAACTTGTTGTTGGTAAGCTCGGTACGGTTCACCGATGAAGTGTTCGAGGCGACGGTCTTTTAAAAAACTGCCATAGAAAATGTACACTGTCCAGATCGAAGTGAGTGCGGCGTGATCGAGTGTCATCGTCGGTGTGAACCAAACGAGGCCAAGAAAGCTGAGGTAAACAGGATGTCGGATCAGCTTGTACGCGCCACGCGGATTGAACTCACGTTTAGGCGGTTTTTGCTTGCGGAGCCAATGATAAAAGGGTGTCCAACCGTTCTGGTAACCGAGGCCGGTTAGCGCCAGTGAGTAGAACAAAGCTCCCCAGGATAGATAGAAGCAGACACGAATAAGAGATTCGGTCCATCCACCGGCCTGCCAAAGAATCGTTTCGCTGGAACGCCAACAAAAGAAAAGAGTCAGCAAGCTTAAACAAGTAACTACACAAAACGTACTGTCGTAAAACGGCTGCGGTATCCATCGCGTGAGATATTTTCTCGTTCGCGGGATCAGCATAACGCTGTGTGAAAGACCAAACAGAATTGCCAGACTGCAATCTCTCAAGATCCAATCACCGTGTTCTTTTGAGATCGCTCCATCGCGAAGAAACCAAAATAAGAACCAGACGGTCGCGAGAAACAACAACTGATTGCCAAAGCCATAGCTGACTCCAAAGATACGGCGAAGCAAGGCGAGATTTGATGAATGTTGAAGTGTCGCGTCCATGCACTGTTTCCTGTAATCCAAGTTCTGGTATGCGATTTTGCCTGCCGGCTAATTGTTTTGCATCGAAAATATTTAGAGTCTTTCCGAAAAGGGGTCTGACCCTCTCCGTTCCCAAAGGGTCAGACCCCTTGTTGGATACAGACGCCTTGTTGGGTAGCTTCTTAGTCCGAAATTAATAGTTCGTTTCGACTATGAACCTAGCTCGTTGCTAAAAGGTTAGTAGTGCTTTATTGTCGCGAAGGAATATTTTCCATTGCGATGTGTTCGGTCGGTACGACAAACAAGTCGCCAAAAATCTTCAACTGATCCGCGACCCCGATGGCACCGAACGCCTTGGAATAAGGTGTAATTCCATAGGAGGTTTGTTTGATGACGAAACTTCCGCGTACGTGCAACCAGCCCCGCGTTTGTTCAACTTCCGCCATGACGACAAGTGGCTGTGTAGTGCCGTGAAGCGTGAAGTTGCCTTCAAGCCGGTACAATGGCAGCCCATTTGAACTGGTTTCACCATTCGCTTTCGCGGAAGCAACGTCAAATGTTGCGGTTGGGAATTTTGCGATGTTTAAAATTGATGCGCCTCGCATGTTGTTGTTCACTGCCGTTCGTGTGTCCTCGTCGGTCGTACCCTCTAAACCAACGTATTCGCGAGCCGCCGGCGTGTCGGCATTGAATGTCGTCATGTCAAAGACCAGTTTACCGGCGTCGTGATCGCTTCCGAGAACCAGTGAGCTTTTTAGAAGTTTTGCTTCGACGCCGTGTTGATGGCCAAGCCCTGTTTTGTCGACGAAGACATATACTCGACTCGCTTCGGTTTGAACGTCAGCGAGCTGATACGTCGGAACTGTATTGGTTACCGGTTCCTGAGCGCGAGCCAGCGAAGAAGTGAGTCCAGCTATAAGTATTGTAAAATTACCGATCCTCCGAATCAGTTCGAAGGAAATGTGGCGTTCGAGTCGGCCCATGTCAGAATCCTTTGACGGTATGCAATCTAACCAATTGGTCTGTTTAGTGTTCGAGTGATCTCTCTTACGCGAATGTGCCGAGCCCTGTAGCAAACGTAGCGCCTGTTTCTTGCCAACTTGACTCGCGTCTTTCAAATTCCAATGAAAAATAAATTGGAATGTTCTTATTCGCGATACTGAATCCGAATTTGTCGTTCGCCCTGAATAAAAAGTATTCATCTTGCTGGTCAGAGAATTTCACTACCCAGCGCCAAAAATCTCAAGCAAAGCGACTCGACTTACGACCGTTAAACCTGAAGTGGTTGACCGACTGAATGTTGAATTTGGACTTAATGACTCAACATTTGGACTTTAGATTCGTTGGAGCCGATCTGTCCACAAGTATGGATAAGATCTTTTCACTACGCTCTGACGAATAGAAGTCTACCCATTTCAAGTAACTTGATAATAGACGAAAACACAATAGACAACGGATATTGGCCGTTGAATTGGCGGTTAGCAAGCGGACGGTACGATGGTTGCTTTTCAAGATAACCTTGGTCTGTCAGCCGCGCAACGCTTCTCGATTGCAGAACGATTGCCTACTCGAATTTGCGATGAAATTGCATTTGGCTGTGGACCGCATCCCTGCGAAACGCATTGAGGCGCACGATGTCTGAACCGGTGTTAAACTATGAATATTCAAAATTCCTCAACCTGGAGGCCACGACCAGTCGGACAGCGAGCATTCACGCCACGCAAATCCCGTTTGGACGCAAAGGCCTCGTAACTCAGCTCCACGGTTCGCCACCACCGGTCGGCACCGCGCAGCGATTGCATCGGCTTTTGCTCATGTCCAACCGTGTTTCCGCTTTATCAACGATCCTGCGTTCGCCTATTCGAATCTTGGGTCTCGTACTACTGCTGGTGTTCACGGCGGAAGTCGCTGTGATGTTGGTACTTCCCTACGTCGTCCCAACGATGCTCGGCGAAACTGGAAAAGCAGTCATTGATGCAGTATTGCTGACGTTCGCCTGTGCTCCAGTTCTATGGCTGGTCATCATCGGACCGCTGCGAAGAATCGCGATCCAAGAGCATGAGCGAAGCGAAACGATTGTTGCCAATGCTAGTGAAAGCATTTTGACGTTCGACCAAAGCGGCAAGATACTGTCTTGCAACCGCGCCGCGACCGAACTGTTCGGTTTTGACGTACTGACACTGATCGGAAGCTCTATGCGATCGTTGATCCCAAATCTTCCTGATGATCTATCGGCCTTGCCGATGGTCTTTCAATTCGATGCGTCACGCCCTGGCGGCCAGCGTTTCCCCGTGCAAGTGTCAGTCAGTCAGTACCCCTCGGAGACTGAAGAAACTCGCATCGCCATCGTTCGTGATCTCACGGAATCGCAGATCGCCGAGCAAGAACGAATAACTATGGCTCGCCAAACCGAAGCATTGCGAGCGCAACAGATGGCGACGCTAGCACAACTGGCCACCGGCGTTGCGCACGAAATTCGTAATCCATTGACATCCATCAAGATGCTGATTCAAGTCAACCGAGCGAAATTTTCTGACGAAGGCTTACCGACCGATGATCTCGAGTTGGTCGAACAAGAGATTCGCCGGATGGAGCGTTCAGTCAATAGCCTGCTCGACTACGCTCGCCCCGAAGCAAGTGAATTCAGTGAGTTTGCGATTCAAACGGCTATTTCGAGGGCCGTCCAATTGATCGACGGTCGCTGCAAGTCGCAGGGCGTTGAGCTGCATGTTGATGCGCCAAAGTCTCCAATTTGCATCAACGGCGACTCAGCCCAACTTCAGCAATTGCTTTTGAACTTGGTACTCAACGCACTCGACGCAATGCCAACCGGCGGCAAGCTCATGATTAAAGTGACCAGCGAAGCGTCTGTCGTACACATTTGCGTCAATGACAGTGGTGTTGGGATCAACGAGATCGTACTCAGAAAGTTGTTTACTCCGTTTGTGACTACGAAAGTCAATGGCGTCGGCTTGGGCTTGGGTATTTGCCGGCGCATCGCACACGCGCACGGTGGTTCGCTGACAGGTCAAAATCAAGTGACAGGCGGCGCAAGTTTCCAGTTGTCCCTGCCGATCACAACAGCCGCTGTAGTGGACTTAAACACCCCAGCAAGCACCAGTATTGAGACTTCGAACGAGTTGGCGAGTTCCACGACGGAGTGATGATGCAAAGTCTATTAGTCATTGATGACGAACATTCGATCTTGAAGGCCTTTGAGCGAGCGTTCACCAAAGCGGACACGACAGTCCTGACAGCAATGAACGCTGCCGATGGCGAGTCGCTTTTCAAGTCGGCCAAGCCTGACGTAGTCGTTATTGATTTGAGCTTGCCAGATGCGTCCGGTCTGGAATGCTTTAAACGCTTGCGAGCCATTGACGCGCGAGTGCCTGTGATCTTTATCACCGGACATGGCACGGTCGAATCCGCAATCGAAGCGACGAAACTCGGCGCCTATGATTACCTGTTCAAGCCGCTCGAATTAGATGAAATGCGGGCCTTGCTAGACAAAGCATTCTACCTCAGTCGCATGGTTCGAGTACAACCGGTATTGGCTGACGAAGAAGACACCGTCGCCGACGCGATCGTTGGTCGCTGTAACGCGATGAAGGAAGTTTACAAGGCGATCGGTCGCGTTGCGTCTCAGAACTTAACCGTCTTGTTGCTCGGCGAAAGCGGTACCGGCAAAGAAGTCGTCGCTCAAGCCATTTACCATCACAGCCTACGTGCCAATGGCCCTTTTCAAGCGATCAACTGCGCCGCGATTCCCGACGCGCTGCTAGAAAGTGAGATTTTTGGTCATGAAAAAGGAGCCTTCACCGATGCCCATCGGCAACGGATCGGCAAACTGGAACAAGCCGATAAGGGAACGCTGTTTCTGGATGAAGTCGGCGATATGTCGCCAATGACGCAAGCTAAGGTTTTGCGAGTTCTGCAAGACCAAACCTTTGAGCGCGTCGGTGGCAACACACCGATCAAAGTGGACGCACGTATCATCGCCGCAACGAATCACGACTTGAAGCAGTTAGTTTCCGAAGGTTTATTTCGATCGGATTTGTATTTCCGATTAAGTGTCGTGTCGATCCATCTGCCGCCGCTTCGCGATCGTGACGACGACTTAAGAGTGCTTGCCGAATATTTTCTGCGGAAATACAGCAACGAGTTTGGAAAAGATATTCGAAGTATTGCTCCAGAGACCCTAGAGCTTCTGCAGCAATACAATTGGCCGGGCAATGTGCGGGAACTCGAAAACGCGATGAAGCAATCGCTGCTAACCGCGCGTGGCAACATCCTGCTGCCCGAGTTCTTACCTCCGCTTATCGACGCAAAGCCTCAAATCCAGGGCGGCAGGTCAGATCAAGAATATTTGTCGAAAGCCTACGTCGCAGATCGGATCGAAGCTGGTGGCGAGAACCTGCACGCCGAAGCGATCGCGATCGCGGAAGAACAGCTGTTTCGCCAAGTCTTGAAACACACCAGCGGCAATCAACTAAAAGCGGCGACGATCCTCGGAATCTCGCGAGTGACACTACGAAGCAAACTCAAGTCGCTCGGTATCGAAGCAGGCGATTACAGTTCGTGATTGTTCATTACCTTTTCAAACAGAGCCTAGACGTTCAGACGCTGGAACACTTTCCGAACCAGTTCGTCGACTACATTCAATGGGGTGGCATTAATCCTGTCTTACAACTGGAACTCCATCAGCGAAAGAGTCACGTCATCGGTTTGGTCGCCCGCGCCGCGATGCGCGTCAACGACTTGGCGAGCTTGCTCGTTGATTTCGGTACTTGGTTTGAGTAACATCGCGAACTTATGCGGCGACACCGAAAAGGTAGCCGATACCCGCGGTGGCGAGCATCGCGATCGCTCCCCAAAATGTGACTCGCGTGACCGCTTTCGCGATCGGCGCTCCGCCGGCACGTGCGGACATTCCACCCAGGAGCGCGAGGAATCCGAGCGAGAGAATCGAAACAACGATTGGGATTTGCGATGCGGGCGTGAGGAATGTGGCCGCGAGTGGCAAGGCGGCTCCGACTGCGAAGGTCGCGGCGGAGGTCAGCGCAGCTTGTGTCGGACGAGCGGTAGTTTGTTCAGAGATGCCGAGTTCGTCACGAGCGTGAGCGCCGAGGGCATCATGGGCGGTGAGCTGCTCGGCGACTTGTAGAGCAAGTGTGTTGTCGAGTCCTCGCTTGATGTAGACTGTGGTGAGTTCGTGTAGTTCCAATTCGGGCGTTGTCGCAAGTTCTTCTCGCTCGCGAGCAATGTCGGCGTTTTCGGTATCCGATTGTGAACTGACCGACACGTATTCACCTGCCGCCATCGACATCGCGCCGGCAACAAGTCCCGCGACTCCGGCGACCAGAATGCTACTGCGCGAGGACTCTGCCGATGCGACGCCTACAACCAAGCTGGCTGTCGACACAATGCCGTCGTTCGCTCCCAAAACAGCGGCACGCAACCAGCCGATTCGATCGGTACGATGGCGTTCTAGATGAATCATGATTTTTTCCTGGTAATAGATGGCGGGCGGGGGCTTTCACCCACAAACTTGTTATAGAGGGCATTCACAAACAAGACTGTTGGCCAGCGAAGTCACCGGTCACCGCCCACCGTATTGGTGTTGAGTCAATCCATCGACAACGCTTCATTGCTTTTCGGTCCAGGCAGCACGCCTTTCAAGCCACGAGCAAACCACGGATAGATTGTTGGGATCACGAGCGAGGTGAGCAATGTGGACGTAATCAGCCCGCCGATTACGACGGTGGCTAACGGACGTTGCATCTCTGCCCCGTCACTGGTTGAGAGCGCCGTCGGCATGAATCCGAGACTTGCAACGAGAGCCGTCATCAACACTGGTCGCAAGCGAACAAGAGCCGTGTCGTGGCTGACCTCTTGAAGTGGCATTCCTGATTTGCGTGAGTGCTCCGCAGCGCTAACCCAAACCAATCCGTTGAGCACTGCGACACCGAACAATGCAATGAAGCCGACACCAGCCGAAATACTGAATGGCATTTCGCGAAAGTACAACGCGATGACTCCGCCAGATGCGGCCATTGGTACGCACAAGAATATCAAAAGTGCCAATCGCATCGAGCCGAGGCTGGTGTGCAGCAACAGCATGATGATTAAGAGCACAAGCGGCGTGATGATGGCGAGTCTGCGGCTAGCCGATTGCAAGTTTTCAAAGTCGCCTCCCCAGCGGATTTCATAGCCGGGTGCGAACGCAACCTTTTCGGCAACAGTCGATTGGGCTTCGGTAACAAACGACGCGACATCACGGCCGCGAACATTGGCTGAAATAAACGTGCGGCGGCGGTTGCCTTCGTGTTCGATCGTGGGTGGTGTTTCTTCCAATCGGATGTCAGCGAGTTCCTTCAGCGGGACCGCTTGACCGTTAGAATCAGCGACAGGCACTTGCTCCAGTAAGTTCAAGTTCTCTCGCCATTTTTCAGGAACGCGAACCATGATTGGATAGCGAGCGCGACCTTCAAAGATTTGCCCGACCTGATAACCGCCGAGCGATGAAACGACATCGAGGACCGTTTGGGCGTCGATGCCGTACTGCGCGAGTGCTTGAGGTTTGGTTTTTACTGTGAGTGTCGACAAGTTCGCTTGATAGTCGGCTTTTACATCGACCGCGCCGGGTATTGAACGCAGCAACGCTTCAATCTCTTTCCCTTTGGAACCAAGAATCTCCATATCGTCGCCGTAAAGCAACACGGCCACATCGGCCTTCACACCGGCGACCAATTCATCGACGCGCATTTCAATCGGCTGAGTGAAACCGAAAGCGACACCAGGAACGTTCGCACTCAACTCCGCTGACATTTGTTCGATCAGCTCATCTCGTGTCTTATGATCGGGCCAGTCATGCACGGGATGGAGAAGTACCCAGACGTCGGTTTGATGCACACCCATCACATCGTTTGCGATTTCCGGGCGTCCCGTTTTCGAGAAGACCGTCTTCACTTCGGGATACTTCTTGAGAATGTTTTCAATCTGCGTAGACATTTCGATTGAACCTTCGAGCGTTGCGCTTGGCAGACGCAAGGCTTCGACCAACAAGTCACCCTCCTCCAGTCTCGGCATAAATTCCGCTCCCAAGTGCCGTCCCATTGGCAAACTGACGGCGAAGACTGTGAGTGCAATTGCGACGGTGACAAACGGATGCATGATCGCTCGCGATACGACTGGCTCATAAAAAAACTTAACCACGCGGACCAGAAAGACATCTTCCTCACTCATTTTCTTGGGCAAGAAAATCGATGCCATGGCCGGCATGAACGACAGCGAGAGAATCAGGGAACCGCCGAGCGCAAACAAGACGGTCAGCGCCATCGGTCGGAACAATTTTCCTTCGGTCCCTTCGAGCAACAAGATCGGCAGGAACACCACCGCAATGATAAGCTCGCCGAACATCGTCGGCTTCCGCACTTCGACCGCTGCGTCAAGGATGATGTCTTCGTGTTTCGCATCACCGTTGTCATGCGACAGTTTACGAATGCAATTTTCGACCATGATGACGCTGCTATCGACGATCAAACCAAAATCGATCGCACCCAAACTCATCAAACTTGCCGTCACGCCGGTGTAAGCCATCACATTGGTTGCGAACAACATCGAGAGCGGAATCGCAAGTGCGACAATGATGCCCGCTCGCAGATTTCCGAGCATCAACAGCAACACGATGACGACCAACATCCCGCCTTCGGTCAGATTGGTGAGCACGGTTTTAAGCGTGCGGCCGATCAGCGCGGCGCGGTCGTATGTCACTTCCAAACGCACGCCTTCGGGCAACGTGACTTCGATTTCTTTCAACCTTTCCTTCGCGGCCGTGACGACTTCGCGTGAATTTTCACCGATCAACATCATCACTAGTCCCGTGACAATTTCTCCGCGACCATCGCGAGTCACCGCGCCTTGCCGAGTCATTGGTTCGATGCTGACTTTGGCGATATCTCGGAGTAGGATCGGATTCCCATCAGCCTCGCGACGAATCACCACGGACTCAATGTCCTGTTCGTTCTCTAGCAGCGACACGCCGCGAATGAATCGTTGTTCGCCGTGGTGAATGACATAACCACCGCCAGAAGTGTTGTTGTTCGCTTCAAGCCTTTTGAAAAGCAAGTCCATGGAGATGCCATAGCTGGACATGCGATCGGGATCAGGTTGAACTTCGAATGTTTTGTAGAAACCACCGTGAGTATTGATTTCAGTAACGCCTGAGACTTGACGTAGCTTAGGTGAAATGTCCCACTCCAGCATCGTTCGCAGTTCCATGGGCGAATGCCGATCACTACGCACTTCAAATTGAAGAATCTCACCGAGCGCGGTGGTCAAAGGCCCGACGGTGGGAGTGCCATATCCCGGTGGAATGTTGGCGGCGGCATCACTCAGTCTTTCAGTTACCAATTGACGAGCGCGGTAGATGTCCGTCGCCTCTTTGAAGACGATGGTGACGACGGAGATTCCAAATTTTGAAACGCTACGAAGCTCTTCAACGTCAGGCAATCCGCCCATTGTGTTTTCAACCGGATAAGTTACGTATCGCTCGACTTCGACCGGCGAAAGTGAACCGGCGACGGTGACGACTTGCACTTGGACATTCGTCATGTCAGGAACAGCATCGATCGGGAGATTCAACGCTGAGTAGAGACCAGCCAGCGCCATCAGCAACGTCATGATGATGACGAGGCCGCGATTAGCGAGCGAGAGTTCAATGATTTTAGTGAGCATTGATTGTTCGTGCGTTCTCAAAAAGTGGGATAGGCTTCTAGCCTGTCACATCACGGTGAATAAATGAGTGCCAATGACAGCGTGGAAGCCTATGCCACTTACTTCAGTCGCCTTCGCCTTGAAGCAGCAACTCAGACTTCAGCAAAAAGGCACCGTGCGTCACAACCAATTGGCCCGCAGAAAGCCCGCTGGTGATCTCGATCCAATCGTCCGAAGCACGACCGGTGGAGACATCGACACGTTTGAAAACGCCACGCTGCATATCGAGAAAAACGAACTGCTTATTCTCGTGCTGAACGACCGCTTCTGGCTTGATCGAGAGTGCTTCCCGTGAATCGCCCACGGGCACAGTGACACGAACGAACATGCCTGGACGCAAAAGTCCTTCACTATTATCGATTTGAGCAACTAGCGGAACAGAGTTTGTATCGGTTTGAACTTCTCGTCCGAAGTACCTCACCTGTGCTGCGAAGATACGATCGTTTAGCGCCGGGACCGTCACTGAGACTTCTGTCCCTGGTTGCATCGCAACGGCTGACCAATCGCTCTCCCGAATACTGGCTTCGACCGTCAAAGAGTCGGTGTTTGCGATTACAACCAAGGAGTCGCCACGCATTACTCGTTCATTGTTTGCAAAGCCTCTCGACTCGATGCTGCCCGCGAACGGTGCACGCACTTCCAAACGAGATAGCGAATCCTCGTCGGACAAGTTGACGGTTTCCCGATTCTCTTTGTAACCCAGTAAAGTTTCGAGTGACTGCCAAGCCAGATTGAATTGACGATCTGCTTCGGCAACGTCTGCGTCCGCTTTCAATTTCGCTTGCTCGGCAGCAAACTTTGCTTGGTCCCGCGCGGTGCGAAATGCAGTTTCCGCTAATTGACGTTCACCTTCACGTTCACGAACGGTTCGGCCAGCGATTGAGCCAGACGCCAACAGAGGACGCACGTTTTCGAGCATTTCATCAGCGAGTCGTAATCGCGAGTAGGCGGACAAAATATCTTGGCGGTAGGTTCCCAGCGTAAGGTTTGAAGACGCGGCTTCAATCGCTTGACTGGACTGTTTCTGATCGAGCATCGCCGAAAGCTGATCCAAATTCTTCAATAGCGTCGTTTCGCGGAGTGAGATTTGTTGTGCGATGTCAAGTTGCTTCTTTCGCTTGAGAATCTCTGCACGTGCTTGTCCAATCTCTGGGCTTCGAAGTACGGCAATTAAATCACCTGCAGCGACTTGATCGCCAGGTGTTACAAGCATTTCAGCCAAGATGCCGTCCAACGGCGCCTTCACATCCACGTGCTTTGATTGTTCGTAGCGAAGGCGTCCGGGTACCGTATGCACGTGTTGAATCAAATGAGATCGAGCTGGAGCGCTTTCGATTCTGGCAGCTTTCAGTTTTCCATCTGAAAGCACCAATGTGTCTGAGGAATGCGAAAGCGGAGCAGGTTCAATAACTTCTATTTCCGTCGACCTGCCAGAGTTGATGTGATGCATCAACATCCAACCGGCTCCCATCAAGCCCAACACCAACAGGGTTGGCAAGCCTTTCAACAATGATTGCACAACATTGGATTTTGCGACGAGCGATCTCATTTGCACCAGTGAAACGTTTTGATTCAGCGCGGAATGCCATCTGAATCAACAAAAGTTGAAAAGATGGATGTCCACTTTGGTCAGGATACACAAACACCTAAGCACGATTCGTGCCGTTTGATAAAAGTGTTGCGTTTCACTAGGTTTCAGTTGGTTTTTGAGGATCTGCAAGTCCTCATTGGATCAATGAAGTAAAGACATTCACCATGGATGTGGACAGAAACTTTCCAGCACAAGAGCTAGTTCCGAGGCTGGTGTGTAAAACAATCTGCGATTCGTGCGAGCAGAGAAAGAATGTCAAGCCGGAGCGTTTAAACAACTGCGGAGGTAGAGCGCTTGGATGCCAAAATCTGCCATAGTGATTGTAAAACAAAAGCGGATCAGACTAAGCCCAGATAACTGATCGTAAGTATGCGATATACCATACCAGCACTGGAACGGAGTTTAACGCATCAAGCGAGGGTTTTGAGGCTACAAACCGCGTCGCCACGAGTCGAGCTATTTGCTTTTGGCGGGCGGCGTGACTTGATAACATCAAGTGCCTTGACTCATTGCCACAATAACCGTTAGTGGTTGACAATTAAAGCAATATACGATCTCGAACGGCTTTGAGTGCTTCGGAAAAATTAAACTGGAGTTACCCGCTCGGAGCACGGTCGGAAGCGACATTGATAATCCGAAGTCTTCCAATCTCCGCTTGGCACCGCCGACTACCAAGTTCCCCAATTCACCGACCGCATCACTGACGTTCTCATCCATCTCAGTGATATCTTCGTTGATAAGTTCTCGCGTCCAATCGATCGCTGCTTTTTCGGTCAATGTTAAACTCAGCGAGCCTTGAATCTCGCCAGTAAGTCCAAGCAGTACTGTGATCGCAGAGTTTTGCGAAGCCGCCACAGACTCTTCGACGGTGCCGCACTCGATAGATCTATTGAGCATCATCGAGAAGACTTCGCGGATCGACTCGTCCACTGCATAACGAACTGACTGTTCTACATCAAATGACAGAATCATCTTATTTATTTTCTGTTTTCGGGGAGACGATGCTCGCGATGAAACTCGTTGGCTGGCCTATGCACGCTGATAATTGGGGCAAACTTTCTCTAGTTTGCTAATGAGAGTTTCCTGATCGAATGGTTTGACAAGGTAGTTATTGACGCCAGCTTGAATGGCCGCAACAACTTGGCTTTTTTCCGCTTCCGTCGTAATCATCATTATTGGCAATTTGTGACCAGCTCCGCGAATTGCCGTAACCAGTTCAAGTCCATTCATATTTGGCATATTCCAATCAGTGAGCAGCAAATCGAAGCCGACCCCATCTCCAAATTTCGCCAGAGCATCGACCCCATCGGTTGCTTCTACGATGTCCTCAATCCATAAGGCATTCAGTGCCCTAGCGATGATTTTCCGCATGATGCCTGAATCATCAACCAATAAAACCTTCATTTTTCGTCTCTGTATTTGTCGTTGGGTGCGGGTGTGAATGAATGGCGTTTTTATCTGAAACCGCCTATCAAATGCTAGCTCGCAAATTTGCGCATGTTGCAAATCTTTCTTAGCAAATCTAAATCGGAATCCACGAAGAATCGTTACCACCGCTACTCCCTGGCTTTCTGTTCTAAGTAATCTAATTCGGTTTTCTTGCCTATTCCCTGAACGTCGCTTACGTTTCTGCAGTGAGAAGGCGGGGCGAACTTCGTTGGAATTTCAGCGTCGCGGATAAACAACATGCTTTCCACTTGCGACATTTCCGCGGCCGCTCGACCTTGAGTGCCGGAACGTTTTCTTTCAGGTGGAGTATTCGATGACATTTGACGACGCTGAGTTGCTGCGCGAATTCGTAGTCGAATCGCAAGAACATCTTTCTGACGTAGAAAACCAACTCCTATCGCTGGAATCACAGGGCGATGCGATGGACGTCTCACTGGTCAATACCGTGTTTCGTGCCGTTCATTCGATCAAAGGCGCAGCCGGATTTATGGGACTGGATACTCTTCAGAGCCTGGCCCATCGTGAAGAAGAAGTCCTCAACAAGCTTCGCAACAATGAGTTGCGTCCCACATCGGTCGTCATTAATACTCTGCTTCGTGCAAGCGACAGACTTAAGAGCTTGCTCGACAACATCGAGTCGTCAAATGAAGAAGACGTAACTGATCACATCGTAGCGCTGGAGCGAATTTTGAGCGGCGAGTCAATGATCAAAGTCACCGAAGTGAGTTCAGTTCAATCGCAAAATGCCGTTCCTTTCAATTCTAGTGATTCTGGGCTGTGCTCAGAAACGCTGCACGAATTTCTGGTCGAGAGCCATGACAACCTCGAACAACTCGAACGAGATCTGCTGCAACTAGAAAAACAAAATGATGCGGCGGAAACAATCAACAGCGCGTTTCGCAACATCCACACAATCAAAGGGACTAGCGGCTTTCTTGGCTTCAACAAGCTCGAAAAAATTACTCACAGCGCGGAAAACCTGTTGGGATGTATTCGAGATGGCGAGCTCGCAATGGATGACGAAATCGGAAATGCACTCTTTACCATGATTGACGCGGTTCGCTGTCATTTGAATTCAATCGAACAGACCGGATGTGAACATTCGAGCGACCAGAGCGATTTGATACAACATTCGGCGTCTCTGTTACTCGACAAGACTAGCGGTACGAATAAGCGGAAAAAGGCGGCTCCGAAACGTGCTCGCAGCCCCAAAGTGACTTCTGCAAAGACTAAGGCCAAGCCAGCTACATCGACAGTGGCAAAGCCATTAGTGGAAATGACTGAAAAAGTTTCAGAAGCAAATCTTTCGATCCAAAAACCTTTAGTTGCACCACACGCTGCACCGGAGAAAGCAGCACCGCCTCAAATCAAATCGCTTTCGGAAGCCACTGTTCCCTCGGCGTCATCCGTGTTGGAATCCGCGTCTGCCAAGGCCGCGACGAACGATCAAAATGCCGCAGACAGCACCATTCGCGTAGACGTTGCATTGCTAGATAAACTGATGACTTGCGTGGGGGAGTTGGTGTTGGCTCGCAACCAAATCCTGCAATACTCCGGAGGCAGATCCGATTCGGAATTGCATGCCACCAGTCAACGCCTAAATCTCATTACTACCGAACTGCAAGAAGGGGTCATGAAGACTCGGATGCAACCGATCGGAAATGTATGGGCAAAATTCCCGCGATTGGTTCGTGACCTGGCTGCGATTTGTGAGAAACAAGTTCGTATCGAAATGGAAGGTAAGGAAACTGAGCTCGATAAAACGATTATCGAAGCGATCAAGGACCCACTGACCCACCTCGTTAGAAACACTGTCGATCATGGTATCGAACGAGCTGAAGTACGCCTAGCGAATGGGAAGCTTGCAGAGGGTTGCTTGACGTTGCGTGCCTATCATGAAGGTGGGCAAGTGAACATCGAAATTTGCGATGATGGCGCTGGACTGAACGTAGATCGAATCAAGGCCAAGGCCGTGGAACGCGGTTTGATGACACAGGATCAGGTCTCCAAGATGGCGGACCGAGACGTCGGCAATTTGATTTTCCTGCCAGGCTTTTCGACTGCTGAGAAAGTTTCCAACGTCTCTGGTCGTGGTGTCGGAATGGACGTGGTTAAAACGAACATCGAAAAAATCGGCGGCACCGTTGATTTGCAAAGCAAACAAGGTCATGGCACTACGATCAAGATCAAGATCCCATTGACGTTAGCAATTATTCCTGCATTGATCGTAGCGTGTGACAATTATCGCTACGCCATTCCGCAGGTCAATTTGCTCGAACTATTGCGTTTGGATGGCGATGAATTCGAACGCAATATCGAATGGATTCAGTCAGCCCCGGTCTATCGTTTACGCGGCCGCTTGCTTCCGTTGGTCTATTTGCGAGACCAACTGAAACTTATGAAGGAAACCCAAGTAGAAGCTCTCAACATCGTGGTTCTCCGCGCCGACGATCGACAGTTTGGTTTAATCGTGGATCGAATCAACGACACGGAAGAAATCGTTGTGAAACCGCTAAGCAGTCAACTAAAAAACATTCCAGTCTATTCAGGAACGACCATCATGGGCGACGGTCAAGTTGCACTTATCTTGGATGTAATGGGTTTGGCTCAGTCGGCAAATGTGATTTCTGATGTTAGTAAGTCCGGGAAACAAGATCACCACGAACATTCCCAACTGACCAATCAAGATCATCAGACGCTATTAGTTGCGGGGATAGGAGCGAGCAATCGCGTTGCAGTTCAATTGGCGCAGGTCACACGACTCGAAAAGATAGAATCGCAAACGATCGAAATCGCTGACGGCCGAGAGGTTGTTCAATACCGAGGCGAGATAATCTCTTTAATTCGACTTAATGACATCATGGGTATACCGAGCTCAAGAAGCTCAGAAGATCCGCTTCTTGACGTCATCGTTTACAGCAACACTGATCGTACTGTCGGAATTGTCGTCGATCGAATCATCGACATCGTAAAACAATCGATCGACATTCGAACAGACAATCAATCTAACGGTCGATCGACGTCAGCGGTGATTCAAGGCCGAGTAACCGATTTGATCGATTTGCCAGCGATCATGAACCAGTTCTAGAAGAACCCTTGCCTTTACAGCCAAAACAACTAACAGATATCTACCATGATCGAAACAACACGACAACTGTGCACATTCTATTTGGATGACCAAATGTTTGGCGTGGACGCGCACAAAGTGCAAGAGGTGATTCGCTATCAAGAAATGACGGAAGTTCCGCTCACTCCGCCATCGGTTTTTGGCCTTATCAACCTACGTGGTCAGATCGTCACGGCTTTAGATATGAGAACGCGTCTCGGTTATCCAGATCGACCGGAGGATAAACAACCAATGAATGTTGTGATTCGCTCGGAAGACGGCGCGGTCAGTTTACTGGTCGATCGCATCGGAGACGTGATCGACGTTAATTCAGAGACCTACGAACAATTGCCCGATACCTTGAATGGTCCAATCCGCGCATTTGTAGAAGGCACTTACAAACTTGATAAACGATTACTGTTAGTGCTGAACACAACTGACGTGGTTCGTGAAGTCAGTATCAGCTAATCCAAAACAACCTTATTACCTTCCTTTCCGCTTCAGTATCGTTTGAAAAACCCCGAGGACAGCAGATGAAAATGTTACGCAATCTCTCAATAAACGCCAAATTGCTTGCGCTTGCCGGCGTGTTTACGATTGGATTTATTTTATTCGGCGCTGTCACGTTTTCGACGTTACATGCTGTCAAGATCGACGGCCCGCACTACAACCAAATCATCGCGGACAAGAACTTGATGGCAGACATTCTCCCCCCCCCGGCATTTATCATCGAATCGTCTTTGCTTTCGCGAAAGCTTCGAGATATTACATCGGTGGATGAAATAGGGCCCATTGAAGCTGATTTCGCCCGTCTTCAGGCCGAATACGATGCATCGCTGAAAAATTGGACGGGCTCAATCGTGGATCCATTACTCCAGAGGGATTTTCTATCTCGATCGCAAAAGGCAGCTAACGATTTTTTTGGTGTCGTCAATAAGGAGTTGATCCCGGCTGCTAAAAGGCAAGACCATCAAGCGGTAGAAAGAATAGTCCTGAACGACCTAGATGGGCACTTCAACGATCACTTCGCTGCCATCAAAGAGGTAGTTACGAGAAACAAAGAAATTGAGGCACTCGACCAAAAGTTGGCGACTGAGACCACGAATTCAAGGACCTTCTTGTTGAAGATTCTCGGGGGCTTCCTACTGTCATCGATCGTCGGGTTTACGATCTGGTTGCGGAAGGACATTTCCAAACAAGTGCAAAAGAACAGCGAATACGCTTATGCGCTTCAAGCGGTCAGCAGGTCCGTCTGCATGGTCGAGTTCGATCTCGACGGAAACTTTCTCACTGCAAATGATCAGTTCGTCGACATCATTGGCTACTCGATCGATGAACTTCGTGGAAAGAACCATACGATGCTCCTCGAGTCTACACGTAAGGCAGCTGACGCCGAAAAGGAATTGTGGAAAGGCTTGAAACAAGGGATTTTCAGTTGCGAAGATTGCAAACGCATCACCAAGTCAGGTAAAGAAATTTGGTTTTCGGGTTGCTACAACCCGGTCTTGGACGCAAATGGTAAGCCATTCAAGGTGTTGGCCATTAAGCATGAGTGCACCGCGAAACACGAAATGATGGAACGATCTGACGAATTGAAGGTCCGCGAAGAGATAATCAATCTGACCAGCATCGTTTCTGAATCGGACTTAAAGGGTGACATCCTTTCGATCAATGAGAAATTCATTGAAGTCTCTAAGTACAGCCGCGACGAGTTGATTGGTAAACCGCACAACACCACACGCCATCCTGACATGTCAAAAGACGTGTTTAAGGAACTTTGGTCAACTATTGGACGTGGAAAGATATTCCGCGGCAAGATCAAGAACTTGGCCAAAGACGGCACACCATACTATGTCGATGCATGCATCGCTCCGGTGATGGGCGAAAACGGCAAACCAAGGAAGTACATCGGGGTGCGATACGATATTACAGCCGCTGAACTCGAACGGCAAAATGCGACGGGGCTTTTGAGTGCGATCGATGAAGCCTATGCATACATCGAATTTGATACCAGCGGAACTGTCATAACCGCGAATACAAATTTCCTCAGCGTGATGGGATATCAGTTGAATGAAGTCGTCGGCAAGCATCATCGAAGATTCGTCGAACAATCCGAAGCAAATTCCAACGCCTACGCTGAGTTCTGGACCAACCTGAAAGATGGAAAGATCGTTGCAAATACATTCAAGCGTATTCGCAAGGACGGAAACGAAGTTTGGTTGCAAGGTGTCTATGCGCCCGTCAAAGACGAAATGGGTCGCGTAGTCAAGGTCGTGAAAATCGTGAACGACGTTACGAGTACGAAGGCTGCAGAATTTGCGACCATCGAAAATGCGAAGCGGGAACGTAAACAAGCCGAAGAACTTCGCGATGCGATGAACACTATCGGTGAAAATGCAACTGCATTGGCTGGTGCATCGGAAGAACTGTCGGCAGTAAGCATGCAAATGAGCGGCAATGCAGAAGAGACTTCGTCACAGGCCAATGTTGTTTCGGCAGCCTCAGAGCAGGTAAGTACAAACGTACGAACGGTTTCGACCGGCGTCGAAGAAATGAACGCCGCTATCCGTGAAATTGCGAAGAATGCATCGGACGCAGCACAAGTTTCAAAACAAGCAGTATCCGTTGCTAACATGACCAATGGCACTATTGCAAAACTTGGCGACAGCAGCATTGAAATTGGCAAAGTCGTGAAGGTTATTACATCGATCGCCGAACAGACGAACCTGCTCGCTTTGAATGCAACTATCGAGGCCGCTCGAGCCGGTGAAGCCGGTAAGGGATTTGCGGTTGTCGCAAATGAAGTGAAGGAACTCGCGAAAGAAACAGCGAAAGCGACTGAAGACATCAGCCAAAAGATTGACGCGATTCAAAATGACACCAATGGTGCCGTAAAAGCCATTCGGGAGATTAGCGAAGTGATCAATCAGATCAATGATATCTCCAGTACGATTGCCAGTGCCGTCGAAGAGCAAACGGCGACTGCCAACGAAATGGGGCGGAATGTTGCGGAAGCCGCTCGTGGATCAAACGAGATTGCGCAGAACATAACCTCGGTCGCCTCTGCTGCGGAAAGCACAACGCAAGGTGCTTCGAACTGCCAACAAGCTGCTGCAGAGATGAGCCGGATGGCTGCCGAACTTCAAGAGTTGGTTTCTCGATTCAAGAGTCGTGGAAATGATGCGGGCGAACATTCGCACAACGGTCGGATTGGCGCTCCAGTCGTGACGACCGGTTCGATCGGTAACTACCAGTCCGTCTAAGACGATGGAATCATGGCGTTTGTCTTCACGCAAAGCCACCACGATCAGGACGATTGTGTTGGCTGCGTGAGGGTCAACTGACTTATTAAACTTTAACTTAAACTCCATTCTTTCAATCGAAGATTCTCATGATAGCACTAGTTGTTGATGACTCCCGCGCCATCCGTCGAATCGTCGGAGGCATAATGCGTAATCTTGGCTTTGAAGTCTACGAGGCCGCTCATGGATTGGAAGCCTTGGAACGATTGAAAGAAATCGGCCATCCAGATGTCGTACTGGTCGACTGGAATATGCCGGAGATGAACGGTATCGACTTTATTCGAGCAGTTCGCGCCCAGCCTGAGTACTCCGATCTTCCCATCATGATGGTGACGACGGAAACAGAAATGGAGCGAATGGCTCAAGCGTTCATCGCTGGTGCAAATGAGTATGTGATGAAGCCGTTTGATCAGGAAACCATAGCGGACAAGTTGCAGATACTTGGCGTTGGGAGCTTAGTTAAATGAAGAAAATTCGTGTACTGATCGTCGATGACTCAACGGTTATTCGACGCTTGCTCTCAGATTCCCTTTCAGCCGACCCTGACATCGAAATTGCTGGGACCGCTGCGCATGGAAGAATCGCCCTTGCAAAGATACCTCAGGTCAATCCCGATGTGATCACGCTGGATATGGAGATGCCGGAAATGGACGGCATTGCGACTCTGATTGAGATCCGAAAGCTATATCCAAAGTTGCCGATCGTCATGTTTAGCACGCTGACCGAACGAGGAGCCACGGCTACACTCGATGCGTTGGCTAAAGGTGCAAATGACTACGTCACAAAGCCTGCGAACGTTGGAAGCGTTAACGTCGCGATGCAGCGAGTTCGAGAAGAACTTATCCCGCGGCTCAAGGCGCTTTGTCCGTCGTCAACGCCTGCTCCGACGATCCCAATCGGCAATCGCATCGTCGGCACTTCCCTGAAATCCAACCAGAAAAAGAACAGGATTGATGCGGTCGTAATCGGAAGTTCGACTGGTGGTCCCAATGCGCTGCAAGAAATAATTCCGAAACTACCTGCAAGCTTTCCCGTTCCTATCTTCGTTGTTCAGCATATGCCTCCGATTTTTACAAGACACTTAGCAGAAAGACTAAATCAACTTTCAGCGTTGACTGTTTCCGAGGCGGCACATGGTGACACGATTCACGCCGGTGGCGTATGGATTGCCCCCGGTGACTTCCACCTCAATCTCAAGCGTGTTGGAAACGACGTTCGAATACATCTCGATCAAGGAACGCCCGAGAATTCGTGTCGTCCTGCGGTCGATGTGATGTTTAGGTCGGCCGTGTCGATCTATGGCGGAAATTTACTTGCTGTTGTCTTAACAGGGATGGGCCAAGATGGGGCACGTGGATGCGAGCCAATTCAGGCCGCGGGCGGCCAAATATTGATACAAGACGAAGCTACGTCTGTAGTCTGGGGAATGCCAGGTACTGTCAAGCGAGCGGGGTTAGCAACATCAGTTCAACCACTTTCGCAAATTGCCTCGGGAATCTGCGAGGCTACAAGCCGAAACCGCGAATCACAAAGAATGGAGGTGCTCGCATGTCGTTAGCAATCGCTCCGCCGTTCAATGATCAGAGCTTCCTGTATCTTGCGGCACTAGTGTTGAGAGAGTCCGCCATCGTAATCGATCAGACTAAAGCATACTTGTTTGATTCGAGACTCCTGCCGATCGCGAGAGCAAACGGCTTAACGAATCTCGATCAATTGGTTGAATTGCTAAAGCGTCCCAACGCTTCAGCACTTGTCGATACCGTCGTTGATGCAATGACGACAAACGAGACCAGCTTTTTTCGCGATCTCCATCCATTTAATGCGCTACGAACCCACCTGATCCCTGAGTTGATTCTCAAGCGATCAAAGGAACGCGTCTTGAACATTTGGTCAAATGCATGTTCGAGCGGGCAAGAGGTTTACTCTCTTGCAATGTTACTCAAAGAGCATTTTCCAGAACTCGCTGGTTGGCGAGTCCGCTTGACCGCGACTGACCTCTCGAAGCAAATTCTTGACAAAGCAAAATCGGGCATCTTTACTCAAACAGAGATCAACCGTGGCCTGCCAATGCCGATGGTTCTGAAACACTTCAAGCGTAACGGTGTTCACTGGCAAATCAGTGATGAGATCAGAAGCATGGTCGATTTTAGGATACTGAATCTAGTTCAGCCTTGGCCTTTGACCTTACCAAAAATGGACATCGTGTTTCTGAGAAATGTACTAATCTACTTTTCAGTGGAAACGAAAAAAGAGATCCTTAATAAGGTACACCGGATGATGCAAAAAGATGGTGTACTATTGCTGGGAGGAGCCGAAACAACCATGAACCTTGGCGTTCCATTCGAGCGGCGAATTATTGAAAAAGCTACCGGTTACTTTCCAATTTAAAAAATCACAACCTGGCAAAACATAATTTGTTCGCCAAGTTTTATACAATTCACTTCGAATTTTACTTTGCATATTTCGTTTGTTCAACAAGGGTTACCAATGTGTCCATCCAATGACGACATTCTCTGCATCGTGCAGAACGTACTAAGCACGATGGCTAATACGGATGTTGAAACATGCCCAATAACCGAGGTGGATCGCAATTCACTAAAGTTGGCCGGTTGTGTTCAAATTAGCGGCGAGTGGCAAGGAGCCATTGTGCTCCGCACCTCTGAGCGATTTGTTCGCAATGCGGCTGCGCAAATGCTACAAACGCAGGCTGACGAGTTAATCGAGTCTGATTTGCAAGACGTGTTGGCGGAAATCACAAACATGATCGGCGGCAACATTAAAAGCCAAATGCCCGGCCCGTCGTTTCTTTCTATACCAAGCGTCACTTCGGGACAAAGCTTCGAATTCCAGCTTAATGGAGCACGCGTCCTCAGCCAGACACACGTTTGCTGCGGCGATGAACAATTAAACGTATTGATTTGGGAAAGCTCAAAATGTCTACCATGATACTTATTTAATATCGCATATGAATCCAGCAACTGACTGCGGCCAGATAATATCGCGCTAGTGTTAGCCGAGGTTTAAAAGTAAAACGCAAGATTTGCAGAACGGCAGTTCCACGTTGCCGGAGGAATTATGCTAACAGGCGAATTAAGTAGCTAACAATCGATTTTTATTGATGAATAGGACGCATCTCAGTGCAATAGTTACCGAATAAGATGCTGTGACTCCGTCGGTCAATCGTATGCGATCAGTGAGACCTGAATTAGTGGAAACGCTGCACGTAAACGTGTAATTTCATGGTCGACAAAAAGCAATCTAGGTTAGACAATTCTCCGCAATTTTGAAATCTTCCGCGTTGCATCGCCAGCCGGTCTATTGGCGAGTTTTAATGGCTTGGAGGGCAGTCGCATTCGATGCTAGAGCTTTCAAAACGGACTACGTGCCGCCAATTGCTAACTTGATGCAATAGCGTTAACCAGCGTTTTGCCGCGAAGTCCGGCGAGTAAGTTGCGGACCGAAAGTTCAGCCATTTTTTGACGTGTTTCGATCGTCGCACTGCCGAGATGGGGTGTGACAACGACATTAGGCAAGCTCAGCAGTGGATGGTTTCGTGGCAATGGTTCGGGGTCGGTGACATCTAGACCTGCACCGCGAATCCTTGACTCCTGCAACGCTTGCGTCAACGCGGCGGTATCCACGATCGGCCCGCGAGCAACATTGATCAGCACTGCAGTCGACTTCATCAGCTTTAACTCATTAGCTCCAATCATGCCCTTGGTGCCGGGCGACAGCGGAACCGTCAAAACTACATAGTCGGATTCTGACAAAAGGCGTTCGAGCGGGACATACTTTGCGGCAACGTCGGCTTTTTCGCGGCGATTGTAATAGAGAATTTGCATATCAAATCCAGCAGCGCGCTTTGCGACTTGACTACCAATTCGTCCCAGTCCGACGATGCCGATCGTTGTACCGTGGATTTCATGGGCCATCAACAATTGCGGTCTTTGGTTGGCAAAATCTGCCGCGCGAGCGAGGTTATTGCTTTCGACAATGCGTCGACCGACAGCCAGCAGCAACGCCATCGCCATATCGGCTGTCGCGCCATCCAATACTCCAGGCGTATTGCCAACAACGATTCCACGCTCCTTCGCTGCCGCCAAATCGATATGATCGACGCCGACGCCGTTATTGCTAATCACACGCAAATTCGGCAGCCGGTCCATCAGTTTCCCATCTACAACTGGATGCCCGTAAGTATAAATGCCTTCGATCGAATCGTCGCATCCAGCTTCGGCCATCGACCATGGCAACAGTTCAACATTCCCGCTGAGCATCGCCTTCAAAGTAGGCGATAGCGGACCGTCGGTAACGACTCGGGGCAATTTCACTGAAATTCTTTCTTTTTGTTGGAACGCAATTGAGTCACCAAACTTTCGTTATCATATCGCATTTGTGATCGGTTCACCTGCGCGTATAGTCACTATCATGTATCGAAAATCCTTTCTGTTGTTTGCCATCGCAATTGCGCTTTCAATTAGTGTTCCTTTCACGTTCGCTCAACCTGCTTCATCGTCAATACTTCGTGAGTTGGCAGATGAATGCCGCGGATTAGCGCAAAGTTCAGTTCTCGACTTTTATTTGCCTGACTGTTTAGATCAAGAGTTCGGTGGCTACCTTGAAGAGTTGAACGCAACGGGCAAGTTTACCGGCGAAAGTAAGTTCTTGACTTTACAAGCGAGGCAGCTTTGGATGTTCAGCGTTTTTGCTGATCGCGATGTTCGCCGCGATGAATGTCTTGCCGCTGCGAAATCGGGCTACGATTTCCTCATCCAGCATTTTTTTGATCGTGATCAAGGCGGATGTTTCAATCAACTTCATCGAGACGGTTCAGTCAAAGATAATCGCAAGCACGCCTATCTAAATTCGTTCGCGATTTATGGGTTAGTTGCATATTATCGCGCGTCGGGAGAAAAGGATGCCTTGCAATATGCAATGAAGATTTTTGAATCGCTCGAAGATCATGCTTACGATCGCGATCACGGTGGGTACCGCGAGATGTTCTATTCGGATTGGACGCCGATCACTGACGCCAAGGAATCGGGACTGGTCGGAGCGGTGAATACAAAGACATACAACACGCACCTGCATTTGATGGAATCGTTTGCCGACTTGTACCGAGCAACTCAAGATCCGCTTGTCGAAAAGCGACTGGCCGAGCTGATTGCGATCAATATCAGAACGGTCCAATATCCAAGTCTGGCTTGTAACATTGACGGCTGGAAAATCGATTGGACTATCATCCAGTCGCCGACGAATCTAAGAGCCAGCTTCGGTCATGACGTCGAGTGCGCTTGGTTGGTGCTCGACGCCGCGAAATTAATTGGTTGGCAAGAACCACTGCTTCAATCATGGGCAACGGCTATGGTCGATTACAGCATGGCGCATGGTTATGATAGTACGCATGGTGGCTTCTACTACACCGGTTCACTGGGAGAAAACGCGAGCGATCGACACAAAGAATGGTGGGTCCAGGCCGAAGCGATGGTTTGTATGCTGGACATGTATCGCTTAACATCGAAAAGCGGTTACTATGAAGCGTTCAAGCAGACGTTCGCCTTTGTGAAGGAACATCAGATTGCTCCGCAAGGCGGCTGGTGGGCGTCGCGAGAAGCTGACGGTTCGCCAAGTCCAAATCGTTCGCGAACATCCATGTGGCAAGGCGGATATCATAACGCTCGGGCTCTGCTCCGCTGTGCCGACTTGCTGGACCAATTGGCGGAACAGAATTAGTAAAGATTGAGATTGGTTTAGGTTGCTTTTACCCTTTGTTCATAGAGGAATTGTTCAATGAAGTTGTTTTCGAAATTAGGACTGCGATTGAGTTTGCTATTTGCATATTTTGCGATCGCCATTACTGGCCTGAATTCAGCATCGGCGCAAAATGAAAAAGCTGCTGATGAGAAACTGTATGAAATTCGTTTTTACGTTACCAATCCAGGTAAGCTTGATGCGTTGAACGCACGCTTCCGAGATCACACGATGAAGCTGTTTGAAAAACACGGCATCGAAAACATCGCATACTGGACCGTACTCGAGGGAGACAAGACAGACGGCGAAAAAGCAGATAACATGTTGATCTACATCATCGCGCACAAAGACGCAGCAGCCAAAGACGCTTCATGGAAAGCGTTCGGCGCAGATCCCGAGTGGCAAGCGGCTCGAGAAAAATCCGAAGCAGACGGTAAAATTTTGGCTGAGGCACCACGCTCGATTTTGATGACCAAAGCTGAGTTTTCAACGATGGATTGGCCTGTCGATAATGATTCCGACACTCCAGCGAAACTGTACGAACTTCGACAATACAACGACGGCAAGGACCGAGTACCGTTCACGGTAGATCGATTTGGCTCGGGCGAAGTCAAATTATTTACTGACGCAGGGATGGAGACCATAGATTTTTGGAAAGCAACGGATGATAGCGCGTTTATCTACTTACTCGCGCACAAAAATCGTGATGCTTCGAAAGAATCGTGGGGCAAATTCATGAAGAACTTTGGACCCTTCTTGACTAACTATAAGGCGACCAAGGACCAACCCGCCGCTGATGCAGCACCCGGAAACGGCATGGAAGTTCGATTCTTGACGCCAACGGATTACTCGCCACGCAAGTAGCACAGTTAGCCATGTCTGGTTGTATAGACGGCGGACATAGGCGACCGTCGTTCGTGGACATGAATACAGCTTTTTAAATAGTCGATGGCGGGTTTTAAGAAATTTCTCGGCGACCAGACAAGTCGCCTGGAAGGATTGCGGATTCGATCGTGCTGGATTGAGTCGCCAGCTCGCTTGCCAACTCTTGCGTCCGCTGCTTCAGTGTCGCATCGATGCGTCAGTCTCCGTAGGTTAGAAAAATAGGTAATATCAATTCAAAGGCCGCTGACACAATATTTCTTAGAGTCCCTTCATCGCATTCAATAACCTTGAAAGTCGACAATGGCGTACGAACTCGCAGTCTCGAAGCAATGATGTTCGTTGCCTCGAGAAAGCGGCGTGAGCCCGAACATTGTCACTGCTGAACTCGGCGTCATTGCCATCAAATCAGAGAAGCGGCACCGCGAAACCGGCGAACTTGTGATTGCGACCGCTGCCAAGTTTCATGATCGCGCGGTTTGAGTACTTCCGTTTGAGGATGGCAACGGCCGGTGGGCAAGACTCCTCGCAAACATCCGGCTGATGCAACACGACCAACCCGTGACCCTTTGGCCTGCTATCGGGTGTTTCGTTGGGCGGCATCCATGACGCCGGAAATGCTGAGGGATTCCTTAACAACTGCAGGGAGAAACGCCGCCACGGAGCGATCGTCCTTTTCGAATTGGTCAACAAGCTTTTGATAAGCGGTCTGCAGGTCTTTACGGAACTTGCTCTGATCCGAAACGTGCTTGACGAGCAAAGCAAAATGGAAGGTCGCCGCATACCAGTTCTTTGCTGTGATGGCTGCCGTCGCCTGGTCGTGATGCCACTGTGAATCAAATTGAGCTTTCGCTGCACGGTAGTTGCCTTGATGTGCCGTGTTCTTGTATTCGAGATCAATGAGAAGCAGGTTGTTCCTGTCGGCATTGATCAGCCAGCGACCGTCCGGAGAAACCTGTGTATGCCTGGCAGGTGGATCAAAGCTTCCGTCTGAGTCATGTTGTTTTGTTGCCAAGTCCCAGAACATTTTTTCATTTCTGGATTCCGAATAAATCTGACTGCCGTCATCGCTAAAGCTGAAGTGGACGACGGTATCGGTGTGCCCGAGTAACGTTGTGACTTCGTGTTCGATGGGTGCGTCAAATAACTTGATCAATCCGTCGACCGCACCAGCGGCGATTTGCAAGCCATCCGGACTAAACGCAACGCCGTAAAAGCCCTGAGGACTTTTCTCGATGGTGAAGACCTCTCGACTTGTTTCAGTATTCCACAGCTTTATCACACGGTCGAAACTTGTCGATGCAATGCGTTTGCCGTCGGGACTGTACGCAATCCCGGTCACTCCTGCCACATGTCCTTTCATACAGTAGATCTGCTCGCCGGACTGAGCGTCCCAGATGCATATCGTTTGATCATTGCTCGAGGATGCGATTTGTTTGCCATCGGGGCTGAATGCAACGTCGACTATGCTCTCGAGATGGCCGCTGAGCGACATGATCTCCTGGCCCGATTGTGTGCCCCAGACTTTGATCGTCCGATCATCGGATGCAGACACAATGTGAGTGCCGTTGGGACTTAAGGCAACGCCATTGATCCGTCCCTTATGTCCTTTGAACGTTGTGATCGCTTCGCCCGAATCGATCTCCCAAAGTTTGACCGTCTGGTCCTGGCCGGCTGAGACAACGTGAGTGCTGTCGTGACTAAAGGCAACTGTGTTGACCAGACCCTCGTGCCCCTTCAGTGACTTCAAGTTCGCACCTGTTCGCCCATCGAGAATCTTTACGTCATTGTCGTCGCCCACGAACACGATGTAAGCGTCGTTTGGACTGAAGGCGACACAATGCGCTGCTGGCTCGGCGGCAGTATTCACACTATCCACGCTGGTGATTGTCCGCCCCGTCTCTACCTCCCATAACCGAAAACTGCGATCCAGCCCCACCGATGCGATGTGTGTTCCGTCATGGCTAAAGGCTACTGAGTTCACCTTGGAGCGGTGAGCCCGATGGGATAGCTGTTTTTGTCCGGTGCGAGCGTCCCACAACTTCAGAGTTGTGTCCGAGCCAACCGATGCCAACCGTGCGCCATCAGGGCTGAAGGCGACTTCCTTCACTTCGTCGCCATGACCAATCAGAGCCATGATCTCCGTCCCGGAGCGGACCTCCCAAACCCGAATCTGGCGGTCTCCCGATGCGGATGCGATTCGAGTGCCGTCGGGGCTGAATTTCAAATCGTTAATCCACCCCGCCTTTGCATCCGCCGTCCAGACTGACTGAGTCAGATCTGCGTTCCAAAGGGTCACGATGTCGTAGGACCCGACAGCGATGTACATGCCATCCGGACTGAAGGCAACGCTGTGTGCCCACTGCTCGCGGTCGGATTGTCTTGCGAGTTCCTGACCTGTTAAGGCATCCCAAAGATAGACTGTCGAATTGCCACAGGACACCATGCGTGTCCCGTCAGGACTAAATGTGACAGACAGGAGGGTTCCCGTTATTTTGAATTCGGATAAGCCTTGTCCGGAACTCGTGTCCCATCGCTTGACGGTGCCGTCAATACTCACCGAAGTCAGTTGATCGCCATCAGGGCTGAACGCGACTCCAACGACGGGGTTTTCGTGACCCTCGAGCGTTGTGAGTGTTTGCCCCGAACGCGTATCCCAAATCCTGACGATCTTGTCATCGTAACCCGCTGATGCAATGCGTGATCCATCAGGGCTGTAAACAACCTTGACCACTCGTCCATGATGTCCCCACAGCGTGCCGATTTCCCGGCCCGAGTTCGCATCCCAGAGTTTGATTCGATGGTCGTCACTCGCTGTGGCGACTCGTGTTCCGTCGGGGCTATAGGCAACGCCCTGCACCCGCTTCCAGTGCCCATAACAGGTGAAGTCACTGCCATCGAATTGCTGGTTGCAATAATTCCATTCGAAGGTGTCGCGGTACTCATCTGGAATCTCGCGAAGCAAATCCTTGGCGTCGCGCGCTCGTCTGGATTCCCAGCGAGCGGCGGCAAGCTGGAATTTGGCGACGGCTTCTGAATGGCGGACGCGCTGTGATTCGGCTGTCGCTCGCTCTTCTGCCTCAATGGCTTTCCCGCGTTGATCATTCGCTTCGCGGGTCTTGTCTTCCGCGAGTTTGGTTTTCCGGTTCGCTTCAATCAGCCCATAGGTCGTTCCGGCGAAACCGACCAGTAAAACAAAACTGATCGCAAGCATGGCTGCCACAAGTCCGCGATTTCGCCGGGCGAACTTCTGAAGCTGATACCACGTCGATGGTGGTCGCGCGGTCACCGTTTCGCCCGTCAGGTAGTTGGTTAGGTCCTGGCCAAGAGCATTTGCCGTTGGATATCGGCGAACGCGATCTTTCTCCAACGCCTTCATCACGACCCAGTCGAGTTCTCCGCGAAGAAGCTGATGAAGCCTGGTGGGATGCAACCTTCGCAGGTTGCTGACGGCTGTATTCACTTCGCCCGATGACGAACTCAAGCGGTGGCTCGGGCGAGGCGGGTCTTCCTCTCGGATAAGTTCGAGAATCTTCAACAGAGCGTTTCGCCCCAGGGTTTCTTTATCCAGTGGAGTAGAGCCTGTCAGCAGTTCATACAAAATAACACCGAGTGAATAGACATCCGTTCGAGTATCAATGTCCTGCGCATTGACTACTTTCAACTCAGCCTGCTCGGGCGACATGTATTGAACCGTGCCGACAATCTTGCCAAACTCCGTCTGCATGGTCATGTCGGTCAACAGCCTGTCCAGTTCGACTGCTTTCGCCAAGCCGAAGTCGATGACCTTGGGAACCGCTTCGCCGTCAATG
>JBGSKY010000024.1:0-3131 GCA_041740995.1 Pirellulaceae bacterium | reverse complement strand
GCCAACAAAGACACCGCCAAATCCACAGGCCAGCCCCGAAGTAAACGTCAACTTATCAGTGAATGTTTTCTTCTTGTCAAAGACGCCATCGCCATCGGTGTCCTCCAGGATTTGAATCCGACTGACCTGTTCGTCGGTGTGTTGTTTACGAGTTTGATAATTGAAGTTTTCGGCGACCCACATGCGTCCTCGGTCATCAAAGCAAAACGCAATCGGTTCTGCGATGTCCGGTTCGGAAGCGAAGACCGAAACTTCAAAGCCGTCTGGGATCGACATCTTGGCGATGGCTTCGCTGGGACTCAAAAACGGAGCGTCGCTGTCCTTGTGTTGTTTTTTTGGCAGGTGGTTGTCGCCATCGTCGGCATGTGCGGGCAGTGCGAAACTACCTAAAAACAATGCGTATACAATCGAGCAAATTCTTCGCCATTGAATCATTTCGCCATCTCCACTTGCTCGGTTGTTCGCAAATACTTAATCAGGTCAATCACTTGTTGTTTTTCCATTTGGTCCAACTGCCCGTCGGGCATCATGGACTTGGGCGAAACTTTGCGAACCTCGATGTCATCTTTGGCGATCACCACCCTCGGTTGCTCGGACGTCTTCAGGATAATACGCGCCGAGTCTTCTTCCGCGAGGACGCCGTTGACCGCGCGTCCATCCACGGTTAAGACCGAAACCGTTTTGTAAGCATCGGGAACGTCGTAGCTGGGATCAACACTGTTGAGGAGAATGTAGTCCAGGTTCGCGCGGTTCGATCCGGTCAAATCCGGTCCAACCTCTCCGCCTTCGCCATAGAGTCTGTGACATGCGGCGCAAGTTTTCGCGAAGACAGCTCTACCGCGCGAGGCGTCGGCGGCAGCGATGGCAGCCGGGGAACACCATTCTTTGTATTTCGCGAGTAGCCGCTCGCGATCTCCTGCGACCGCCCGTACGGTGCCAAACACTTTGGTAAAGCGTTGGCCCAGCATCTCGCTTAGTGAACGGGCCACTTGAGTTGGAATGTCATCGCGTGAGATTTGCTTACTTTGCAAAGCCTCCAACAGCGCTTCGGCGTAGACTTTTCGTGACGCGAGTGTTTCGATCACCGCTCGCTGTTGCTGCGGTTCCAACTTGGAGAAACGCGATAGCAGTACAGACGTCGCATCCTTGTTTTCGACAATCGCATAGCCACGAATCGCGCTGAGAGTCATCGCCGGTTCATCAATCAATGACTTCAGCAGATTCGATGCATCTCGGTTTTGCTGATTCAACAGCAAGCTCAAAGTCGCACGGCGCTGACCGGCGTCGATTGCGGGGTCAATCACACTCGCCAGCGATTGCGCAACCGCTGTTTGGTCACCAAAGATTTGCGACAACGCTAGTGCTCGCTCGCGTACTGCAGCGTTTTCACTTGCCGCAAGCTTGTCGCTCAACTTCGTCCAGTCCTTCGGGGCCGCGACATTGCGACGTCCTTCAAGTCCGCTGAGCATGCCTTTAAGTAACGCCGCACGGACGCTCGGATCGTCGGACGATTCGAGCGTCTCGACCAACAGAGCAAACGGCTCGGTTTCGTCGACCGCATCGGACACGCTAGGGGTCGAAACGAGAACAAACGTCAAAACGCATGCGACCCATCGCGCTGGGTGCCTTTTTCGACAAGCGTTCATCAAGCAAATTCCGATCATTTGGGGTTGGCTTGCAACGTGAGCCCCGGCAACCGGACGAGCTCATTGATGGGCAGGATTGCTACCGGCATGCGTGCTTTTCGCCTTGGGCGGGCACGCGGCACTCGGTTCGGCGGTGAAATAGAACAATCGATTGTCCTAAAGTAAGTCCTGGGGTTAGTGGTGTCAACAGTTTCGTAAAAAACGGGGACATCTCGCCTAACGCAGTAGGCGAGTAGTCCATCGCTGCTTGGTTTTTTCGACTGCGGTAGTTGGACTCGCAAAATGAGCCCCTGATTCGCTTGCTATGCTAAGTCATGCTTGTCGAAAACATATTGCCGCCAAAGCCTGGACCTCATCGATGACTGCTCCGACGCCCAAAACCACGCTCAAAGCCGTTGCGGAACAACTCGGTCTGACGCCCACGACGGTGTCCCGAGTGTTGGGTGGAAAAGGGGACCAATACCGCATTAGCCAGAAGACCCAACAACGTGTTCGTGACTTGGCCGCGAAGCTGAACTTCTCACCGAATCAGATTGCCCGGGGACTGCGTTTGAGCAAGACTTCGACCATTGGGTTGATCGTGCCCGACATCTCCAATCCCTATTTTGGCACCATCGCACATCATGTGACAGCCGAAGCGCGGCGGCGGGGATACTCGATTCTTTTATGTGACAGCCAAGAAGACACCAGATACGAAATCGAGGCGATCCAGTTGATTCGAAGTCGCAATGTAGACGGCTTGGTGCTCTGTGCGGTCGGCGTTTCTGATGAGCATATTGCCGAACTCGCCGAGAGTGACCAGCAGGTCGTACTCGTCGACCGGTGCTATCCCGGTTTAGCGATTCCATCGGTCACGTCTGACAACGTTCGCGGGGCAAGAGAGGCCACTGAATACTTGATCCGCCATGGGCACAAACGGATCGCATGCCTTCAGGGACTCCAGCACTCGGCACTGAATCGAGACCGCGTCTTGGGTTACAGAGAGGCGCTCGCACAACACGATATTTCGATCGCCGAAGAACTTATCGTTGGCGACAACTTTGCCCAACAAAGCGGCTACGTGGCCACCAGGCTGCTGCTGCACGCCCAAACCAAATTCACCGCGATCCTCGCCATGAGCAATCAGATTGCCTTGGGCGCTCTTCAGGCCGTTTCCGAGGAGAGCATCAAAATTCCGGACGATGTCTCGATCATCGCGTTTGACGACTCTCCCTACGCCCCATACCTCGCCACACCAATGACGACGGTCAAACAGCGCAATGAGGAAATGGGCCAAATCGCGGTGCAGCTACTCTTTGCCAGGTTTGAGTCTCAGAAGCCATCCCACGGCCTCCTTCTGCCAACCCAATTGATCGAACGAGAGTCGGTAGTGAGGATCCGTCCCGAAGATTCTTAACCGCGCTAAACACCAAGACATTCTGGAAGTTTGGTTCGAGTTCTCGAACTGATACACTTTCGGGCGGGCGAGCCGCGATGATGAATCGC
>JBGSKY010000023.1:0-1745 GCA_041740995.1 Pirellulaceae bacterium | reverse complement strand
TGCTCTAATCTTTTGTACGGCATCATAGAATCCAAACAGGTATTAAAGGAAATCGAATCGCCGCTCAAGCTAGAAGCCAGGCACTCGATGTTGGCCTTAAAGCAAGTCAGTTTCCACTATGATGCTCAACAAAGTGTTCTTAAGACTGTCGATCTGGAAATCCCTTTCGGAAAAACGATCGCGATCTTAGGTTCCAACGGCAGCGGCAAATCGACCATGATTCAATTGCTTTGCCGTTACTACGATCCCGTGGAAGGCGAGATCTTGATGGATGGTATCGACTACCGCCATTTGGCGATTCAAGATATTCGAAAGCGGATCGCTCTGGTGAGCCAGAATACGGAGCTGTTCAATCGAAGCGTATTCGAAAACATCCAGTACGGAAGCCCGGAAGCAACGCGGTCCGAGGTCATTGAAGCATCGATCGCAGCTCATTCCCATTCGTTCATCGAAAGCTCGCTGAACACTGGATACGAAACCATTGTAGGCCAATCCGGTCAACGTCTCAGCGGTGGTCAACGTCAACGTATTGCGTTGGCGCGAGCCATCCTGCGAAAACCTGAAGTTCTAATCTTAGATGAATCGACCAGTCAAATCGATATGGCCAGCGAACTGCAAATTCGGGAAACGTTGCAGACCATGAAAGGCAAGATGACCATTATCATTATTACTCACCGCGATGCACTTCTTGCACTCGCAGATGATGTTTATGAAATGCAGAATGGCACGCTTCAACGCGCAGAACACGCTGTGGTTTCGTCGGCAGCCTAAGCCGCTGCAGCAATCGCCGGTTTTCGTAATCGAGGTCTCCGGACTTTGGATTTGCCAGTTGGGTCCATTCGCAGCGAAATCAGCGACGAGAATGAGGATGTTGGATTAGCAAATTTTTGACATGGCGAAGAGTCCTCGAGACAAAGAGCTGGTTCAAGGCCATTCCTCCGATTTTTCTCTATGAGCCATTGAAATCAATTCACTCAGGCCATTTTGTTAGTATATTTGCGTCCGAACGTGATTTTGTCTGACTTGCAAAAATTCGCGACCCCTGTGTCGCATCTGGGCAGTCGATGATGTAAAATCGCGGCCCACTTATCAAGTTTTTTTCTGTTTCCAAATACGAACTTCTTAGATGCCTATGGCAGCTCGTTGTTTGGTGCAGTTCGTTGTCTGGCACCGATATAAAAGAGAGTTGCAATGAGTCGATCAGCAAATCGCGAGTTCAGGAAACATAAGGTTGCACGACGATTCTTAAGTCAAAGCATGCTGGCCTTTGAGCGATTGGAAGAGCGTCGCTTGCTGACTGTATCTCCTTATTACAGTCCACCTAGTTCTATGTGGACCAATGAGCAGTCGTTTCTAACTTCCGAGAATGTTGGGATACCACTTGATGTTGCAATGCAGCATTTGGAAAGCAACGCGGCAATCTACCAATTAAGTTTAGAATCGCTTCGCAACGCACGGGTAACAGATCAGTATACCGACATCGACACAGGAATCACGCATATTTATTTGCGTCAACAAATGGCAGGTTTGGACGTCGAAAACACGTCCTTGGGAATCCATTTAACCGAACTTGGGCAGGTTGTCACGGTTTCAAGTAACTTTCTTCCGGAACTCGATAGCGATTCCTATGAGGCGATGCTGGCGATGGAGTCGCCCATCGATGCCATGGGCGCAGCCCTTGCGGCCATGGATCAATTGGGCATGCCCTTGGGGGTTGGGCCAAGCAATGCCATTGAGCATAAAGC
>JBGSKY010000022.1:0-21304 GCA_041740995.1 Pirellulaceae bacterium | reverse complement strand
TGGCGGTGGCGGTGGCACGCCAACGACCAAAGCTTGGTCGGCTTCGGCTCAAACGCTAACGCTCAGCGATGGTGGATCGAATCAGATCTCTAGCATCTTCGACTTGATCGGCGCGACGATTACAGTCCAGCAAGGCAATAGCACCGTCAACTACACTTCTCCATTCGCTGACGATCCGATTGCGATGGCGACGTACATGCCGCAATTAATGCAATTCCTGACGGTCGTCGAGACTCCGGATTTGCCCGGTCGAATCAATCTCCGCGAAGCTCCGCGCGAGATTTTACTTGGATTGCCCGGTATGACTGTCGAAATTGCCGACGCAATTTTAGAAGCGCGGGCGCAAACGACGGACAGCGAAAATCGACAATTTGAAACTTGGCCACTCGTCGAAGGACTGATCACTCTGGAGCAGATGAAGCAGTGGGCACCGCTGCTGACCAATGGCGGCAGCGTTTATGCGGCCCAAGTTATCGGCTACTTTGAACAGGGCGCAGCGTTTTCGCGACTGGAAGTCATTATCGATGCGACTGAAAACCCGCCGAATATTATCAGCTATCGACGTTTGGACCACCTCGGCCGTGGCTTCGACGCCGCAACGCTGGGACAACGCTCCATGGTCGGTTTTGGATTGTAGATGGATGTAGCTCAAAAGTCGTCGGCTAAGAGTCGTAGCCAAATAGTGGTAGGCCAGGATCGGTTTTGGCCTACACGTTGGAATGCGTAAATTGCGCAACGTATGATTTCACCGGTCGCTGACTAGAATAGAACGTTAGACGGTATTCCTTTTCTCAAAAGACAGAACTTTAACAATGCGTCCTATCGCCATTGAAATCACTCGGACTCACGTCTGGCTGGCCGTTGGGTCAGCTAGCGGGACGAACGTCCAGCTTGAAAGGTTGCTCCAAGAGCCACTTCAATCGCCCGAAGACGCACCCGAAGCTTTGGTTCGGTTGGTCAAAACGGCTAATGTTCGCGGCGGAAAATGTGTCGCCATCGTTCGCCGGTCCGATGTCGAAATGCGAGTCGCCAGCTTGCCGACGAACGATCCAAACGAATTGCCCGACATGTTGCGATTCTCGACTGGACGACTGTTCGCCATGGCTGGCGAAACTTGGCCGATCGACTTTGTCGTTTTGCCTAAAGATGCCCTGAGCATTGAACCTGCTGCTGCCGACGCGATGCCGCAAACGAATGTTCTCGCTTTTGCAATCGCACCGACCATCGTCAACAATTTGCGACGCTCGTGCATCGCCGCCGGTTTGGACTTGCAATCGATCCAGCTTGCACCACTGGTGCTGTGCGATTTTGTGATGAAACACGCCGCTTCTGGTCTGACCACCAGCGATGCATTCCTGCTGGTCGATTCTAACGAGAGTGGCAGCGAGCTGACTATTTGCAAGGACGGCACCGCTCGCTTCATGCGTTGCATCCGTTCGACGATCGAACCAACCAAGCCGCTGACCGGATTCGCGGGTGAAATCAAGCGGACGATTATGGCTGCTGCCGGAGGCGAAACGCCGGTCAGCTTCGATCGCGTTGCGTTGGTCAATGTAGGACCTGACCAAGCGTCCGAACTGGAACCGTTGATCGGCAAACCGGTCCAAGCGATTGCCCCGTCGGCGCTGATCGATCTGAACAAACTGGCCTCTGAGGATGGTGAGAATCTGCCGCTTAGCGGTTGGGCGTCAATCGCGGCCGCGTTGTCGACACCAATGCTTGTCAAAGATCGTTCGCCGGTCGCTGGCGGTGACATCGATTTCCTGAATCCTCGCAAAGCGATTCCCAAGAAGCGTTCGGTCGGCAAGTTGATCGCAATCGGAGTCGCTGCGGGCGTGCTCTTGCTTGGTGGGCTGTACTACTACATCAGTTCGCATCGAGCTATCGACCAGCAAATCGCGATGGTGGAAGATCAGATTGCTGACAACCAAGAGACTCTCAAGCTGGCGGTGAAAATGATCGCCGACAGTTCCGCGATTGAATCGTTTCAAAAGAACAGCGTCAACTGGCTCGACCAACTCGCGTACCTGTCGGCCAACGCCTTGCCGGCTGACCAAATGGTCGTTGGCGGATTGTCCGCCGACATTCAACCGCTGACTGGAAAAGCGGCCATTCGTGCCAACGTCGCCGTTACCGAAAGGCTGCTCGGTCCCGCCGTCGAACAGCAGCTCCGCGATTCAACCCACACGTTCAGTACCAACGGTTGGAACCGATCTCGCGACGAAAACGCGACTTACAAATGGGTCGGTGCCGCCGAAATGACTATCAAAGCGGGCGATTCGATGCCTTGGCCCGGTGAGGAATTGACGGTGCCAGATGCGTCGCCTGCAGCCGCGGCAGCGGTCCCAGCCGATCCTATCCCAACGCCCGCCGTTGTCGCTCCGGAGAAAACCCAATGAATCAACGTGAAAAAATTCTCGCCGGCGGCGTCGCAGTCGTTGTTGTGCTGGCCGTTGGTCAGTACACGTTGAACTCGATTCGTTCGAGCTTCGATGCGAAGTACATGCGACTGGACAGCGCTCAGAGCCGCGCGATGGACCAAAGCAATACGATCACGAAGGGTCTGCTCGCGCGGCGAAAAATTTCAGACGCAACCGAGCGCTCGCTGCCCAGTAATATCGAAGCGGCCAAGACCATCTATGGCGAGTGGCTGATTCGATTCGCGGCCGATTCGAAACTCCGGAATTCGTCGCACAATTTCCTAAGCGAATCGACGGTGCCAGGCGTTTATCATTCGCTGAAATTTTCGCTTAACGGCGACGCCAATCTGATCGAATTGACTCAGATGCTCTATCGATTTTATGAGTCGCCATATCTGCACCGAATCAGCGATATGAAGCTGGAGCCGACTAAAGAGTACGGCGTGATGACAGTCAAACTGACAATCGAAATCCTCTCGATCGATTCGGCTCGCAAGGACCAGCCGATTCCGGAGTTGAAGGATTTTAAAATGATGGCTCATTCAGCAGACGAGTACGTGAAGCTGATCGCTGATCGAAATCTCTTCGCTCCGGCCAACCGTCCGCCCAAGTGGTCAGCTTCCGCCACTGCGTCAACAATCCAAGGAACACCGCTGGATTTCGAGCTAGCGGCCAAAGATCCCGACGAAGGCCAAAAGGTCAATTACGAGTTGCTTGATTCAACAGCCGAAGGAGCACAAATCCGTGATGGTCGGCTCGCTTGGACTCCCAAAGAGATCGGCGAATACAAGGTGACCGTGCGAGCGACCGACACTGGCATTCCGCGGACTTCGAGCACCCAGGAAGTCGTAATCAAAGTCGTAACCGCTCCGCCGCCAGTTGCACCGCCGACACCAGAACCGAAATTCGATCTCGCGACCCAAACCCGTGTAACAGCCTTGCTAAACGGTCGAAACGGCCCGGAAGCGTGGTTCACCTCGCGGATTGAAGGCAAGAAAATTTCGGTCCAAGTCGGCGATGACCTCGACCTTGCGGGCATCAGCGGCAAGATCACTGCGATCGGTTCGAATTTCGTCGAAGTCGAAACCGACGGGCGACGCTGGATCATCGGCCAAGACGAATCGCTCGCCGACGCCTTCCGCCGCAGCCAGGTGGATTAAGGAGCCCTGAAACAACTAACGCTGCTCCGCGTTGAATCAAAGACCAAAACTGCGTAGAAGAGCCGGAGCAAGACGAATCGCTTGCTCCCACTACGCATCGGTTGCTTGCGAAGACGTAAGTCTGCGACGAATTCGCCTAAGTGCTGAAATGCCGTTATTTAACGGTCGAAGAACTTCTTGATAGTGTACACCGTGGCGGCGCGACCGGCGCGTGCGATCGATCGAGTCAGCGGGATTTCCTTTGGGCAAACTGACACGCAATTTTGAGCATTACCGCAAGCCTGGATGCCGCCGGGTTGCATGAGCGCTTCAATTCGCTCGTTAGCCATCGCTTTTCCGACGGGGTTCATATTGAACAACATGGCTTGCGAGATTGCGTGGGCTCCGACAAACCCCTGATCATAAGCTTCAGTCTTGCGAGCGGCGAATTGCTCGTCAGTCTCATTTGGCTCACGTTCTAACTCAATTTTTGTGTACTGTGGGCAGGCTTCTAAGCAGCAACCGCAGCTCATACACTGACTCAGCGGATAGGCTTCCTCTTGGACTTGTCTTGGAACACGCGGGCCAGCGCCCATATCGTAGTAACCGTCGACGGGAACCCAAGCTTTCACCTTTTCCAGTGCACGAAAGACTCGGCTTCGATCGATCATCAAGTCGCGGATGACGGGAAACTTGGTCATCGGCCGCAGCTCGATTTCGCCCGGTTGATCATCTTGCAAACGGTCAACGAGTGCCGAGCAGCTCTGGCGAACCCGGCCATTGATGACCATTGTGCATGAGCCGCAGACTTCTTCCAGGCATCCACAATCCCACGAGACCGGGGCGACTGACTTTCCATCGATAGTACGAGCTTGCGCTGCGACTTTTTGCAGAACGCTAATAACGTTCATATCAGGTTCATAGTCAACAGCGTGATGTTCCCAGTATGCTTCTTCGCCTGGGCCATCTTGACGTAGAATTCGAACGTTGACTTTGTCAGGGCGTGGGCGTTTCAGGGCTGGTTCGGCTGGAGCGATCATGGCTTTTCTCTCTTTTCTTCGTCTTCTAAAGCGATAGGGCGTGTGCCCTCCGGTTCTTCTCTTGTCGATACTTTCTTGCTATTCAAAAACCCTGGACGACTCGCGCCATTCCACTAAGGTTGAAAAGCAAATTCAGTTAAGGTTGATATGCAAGTTCAGCTTTCGGTGCGGCTTTCTTTTTCGCCTCGACTCGTTTTCGCCAAGCGATTTCAATATCTTCAGCGCCAACCAAGCCATACAATCGTGGACGTGGAGCAATCGACGACGTGTCAACGTCTTCATAAACAATGTCCGGCTCTGGATTTTTCCAAGATGCAACTGAGCTCTTCAGATACTTACGGTTGTTTTCTTCGAAGCGATCGCACCACTGCTCGGCTTGAAGCATTCGTTCGGCTGGATCGTCAGCGGTCAACGGCGGCATCTCAAAGGCAGGCTTGTAATGCGCCCCGCGGCACTCATCTCGCATTAACGCCCCTTTTAGAATGCACAAGGCAATCGGAATCATGTCCTGCAGCGACTTGGTGAACATCACATTTTGGTTGTTCCAGTTTCCGATGTCGGCCAACGAGCACTTCGCCGCTCGCTCTTGAAGGTCAAGCGTCTTGGCGTACGCGTCCGTCAACTGCTTATTGTCGCGGACGACTGTTGCCGCCCGAGTCATGAGGTCGCCCAATTCCTGATGCAGAAGATATGGGTTCTCGCCACCTGCACATTTCAGAACCGAATCATGCCGTTGCTGATGTTTTTTGACCGCGGACTCAAACAGACTCGATGGCAACTCTGACGCCGACTTCGATTGATTTTGGGTCCACTTTAGAATGCCAGGAGCGCTGAATAGACCACTAAAAATGCAGCTCAGCAGCGAGTTTGCGCCCAAGCGATTTGCACCATGGTACTGGTAGTCACATTCCCCGATGGCGTAAAGCCCTGGGATGTTCGTGACTTGATTTTTTGGCGAGCCAGGAACCAATCCGCCGTCGCCGCTACGCTCGTAATCGACCCACAGACCGCCCATGCTGTAGTGGACGGCAGGAAAGATCTTCATTGGTTCATCGCGAGGATCGACGCCCTGGAATTTTTCATAGATCTCGAGGATACCGCTCAGCTTGCGATCCAATTCCGCTCGCGGAATATGGGTCAGGTCAAGGTAGACGGACATGCGGTTCGGATCGACAGACAACCCCTCGTTAACACAGATGTTGAAAATCTGTCGCGTTGCGATATCTCGTGGAACGAGATTGCCGTACTTTGGAAAGCGCTCCTCTAAGAAGTAGTAGCGCTCATCTTCTGGGATTGATTTTGGATCGCGAGTATCGTTCGGCTTTCGCGGCACCCAAACTCGGCCACCCTCTCCGCGAGCCGATTCGCTCATCAAACGCAGCTTGTCCGCACCCGGAATCGCTGTCGGATGTACTTGAATGAATTCGCCGTTGCCGTACTTCCCGCCCGCTTGAAAAACGCGACTGGCCGCGCTGCCGGTACAGAAAACTGACATCGTCGAACGGCCATAGACAAGACCGCAGCCACCGGTCGCCACGATGACTGCGTCAGCGGGGAACGAACGGATTTCCATCGACATCATATCCTGAGCCACCGCGCCGATGCAGCGTCCTGTTTCGTCCTGGATTGGGCCCAAGAAGTCCCAGAACTCATATTTCTTGACCAGCCCTTCGGATTGCCAGCGTCGAGTTTGTTCGTCCAACGCGTAGAGCAATTGTTGACCGGTCGTCGCACCGGCAAAAGCCGTTCTCTTGTAAAGTGTGCCACCGAATCGCCGACGATCCAGAAATCCTTCCGGAGTTCTGTTGAAGGTAACTCCCAAGCGATCCATCAAGTCGATGACTTTCGGCGCCCAATACGACATCTCTTTGACCGGCGGTTGGTGCTGAAGAAAGTCACCACCGTAGATTGTATCGTCGAAATGCTTCCACTCGGAATCGCCATCCTGTCGCGTCATATCGCTGACCGAGTTAATGCCACCCTGAGCACAGACACTGTGCGATCGTTTCACCGGTGTCAGGCTGAGCAGGTCGACGTTGACACCTAGTTCACCGAACTTTGAGGCAGCGGCCAGACCAGCCAGTCCGCCGCCGATGATTACCACTTTTGGTTTTGCCATCAACGAAAATTCCTATTCAACGGATGCGAGTTTGATCTATGGTTTGTAACCGGCTATTCAACAGACGACGTAACCGCCGCGGGCTGCAAAGCCGTTGTCGCAGGAGCTACCTCGTCGGCATGTTCGCCACTGCGTTTATGCGGATCAGGCTTCAATTCGCCAGTCTCAACCCGCATCTCATACATTTTGTCTTCTGTCAGCTTGGCCGCTTCGACGTTGGTCGTTTTTGCTGCAAACAGCGCTGACAATCCGAGGGCTGTCAGCACCACACCAAAAACAGTGCACGCAACACTGGCTCGTCGCTGTCCGGCTGGCGAAATCCAAGCTCCCCAGGTGATGCCTGCGGTCCAAATGCCGTTGGCTAAATGGTAGGTACAAGCGACCACACCAACAATATAGAAGATCGGCCAAGCCCAACCGCTAAGTGCGACCGCCAATGTGCTCGCCGCATTGTACGGTCTGAATTGAGCCATGCCCAACGGTTCAGCGATGTTCTTCAACCAAAAATCGGCGTGGAACCAGCCGTGCAAATGAAACACATGAAAGAAAATGAACACAGTGGCAATGTACGCCGTGTAGCGCTGCCAAGTGTATCGCCAGTTGTTGGCGTAACCGTAAATATGAGCGTTTGAACGACCGGTTTGGGCAATCCAAAAACCGACGACGGCATGAAAAATGATCGGAAGGAAGATGAAAACCCACTCGACGAGCGGCAAGACTGGCCCAAGATTGTGAATGCTGTTTACGAGCGACTGAAATCGCCCCGGACCGGCCATCAAGCTAGCGTTGGTCGTCAAATGGACGGTCATGTAAGCGCCAACTGGGACAAGACCGCTGAGCGAATGTAGGCGGCGAACTAGGAATTCATGACGCAGAAAAAATGAGTTCATCGAAGCTTTTTTGAATGGTGAGCCAAATGATGCGAGTCGCCAGATGTCGCGGCTTTGCAGAACGCGCGATCAGCCGTCGCTGTTCTTACTTACCGTGCCTACAGAGCAGTATTCACAAGATACTGCAAGCGATTCGATTCACCAATGCCACATGATTGTTGGAGTTGGAACGACTCTCCAAAGTAGGCCGCGCCCCTGTCATGGCATCTAGCAAAAATGCCAGAACGGGTCCTGGCCAACGTGTCGGTCGAGCTTTGCCAGTGATCCTGGGATTGGCGGTACAGGAAGGACTTTTGTGGCGGCGTACACCGAGAAACACGCCCGATTTACCATAAAAAACCGGATCTTCGGCAAAACTGAGAAAATCGATTCAACTGCTATATCTTGCCAGACCGATCCAACACGATGGCTACGCCATAGCAACCGGTGCGCAATCGCTCTATTGCAAGCAAACCGGCGGCGAGTCGAACTATCGAACTTTGGAAACTGAGGCCGCAATATGCCGCGACAATACCGCTTGCTCTCTATTCGCATGACCATCCTAGCGCTAACGCTGCTTGGAACGTCCAGCCAGCTTCAACCGCTGGCCGCCCAGGGCGACGAGAGCGCCGGCAGCACTGAAAGCAGCGGTAGCTTCCGCGCGGCCTTCGGTCGCTTCCTTGGAGGTCGTGGCGATTCGACCGATGAACCACTTGCAGCCAGCAAAGAAGATCGCAACTCACTGCCTTCGGCCCGTTTCAACACTTCCCGCTCAACCCCCCGAGCGTCATTGTTCGGATCATCGCGTTCCACCGACGAATCGTCCGAATCGAAAGCCCCTGCTCGCCCAGTTCAACCCAGCCCACAACGTTCCAATACATCGGCCAGTCGCGACAACCAATCGAAGCCCGAGTCGACTCGATCGGGACTCTTTGGCGGCGGCTTCTTTCATCAGTTGACCGGTATCACCGGCGGCGACGATGACCTCAGCGGTCTGAACTCTGAAGAACGAGCGGTCGCGACGCGTCAGCCAGCCGGATTGCCGGCGGCTGAAAATTACCAAGAACCATTCGCTAAACCAGCCATCGCAGCACCATCCAAAACAACGACGGTGACCGCTAATCAGCCGAGCAATTTAGCCGCAAGCAACCTCAGCCCGCCTGGTTCAAACGGCGATTCATCGGCTGCCGGCGCCCTCTCGCGTCCGCTACCGCAAATTGTTACGCCATCGCAAGCCTTGAATCGACAAACCGGCAGCAGCCCGAACAACTCCGCAGCAAACAACTCGACGAGTCAATCCAAATATTCCGCCGCAGCCGCAGCGACGCGAGAAACTCAAGCGATCGAGCCTGTGCGACGAATGTATGTCGAACCTTTAGACTCGGATCGATCGAGCCGTCGTGCGTCCAGCCAGAGCGCGGTAGTTTCGTCCGAATCTTTGGTCCAAGCAGTGCCTCAACTAAGGGCAAATCCGGAATCGACCACCGCGGCAACAAGCACCGCGACCAAGCAATCCAACGGCGACACGATGACTCGAATCGCTGCCGACGACCGCGAGTTTGCTGTCTCACGCAAAACGGCTGGCTCGACCAGCACGACCGCTCTTCCAGATCCGGTTTCTCTACAAAACGGATCGACGATGTCACCGATCAACCGCACTTCGCAACCGCTCAATACGCCGCCACGGATTCCGACGAGCTACAATTCGCCGCTGAAGGATCTCGCCGGTTCGAGTGTTGCTGCCGTGCCGCCTGCCACTGCGATTGCCAGTCCTTCGGCCATGCAGTTGCCGCCCGCGACGACAGCAACCAATTCGTCGCAGGAGACTTATTCGTTGCAATTGCCACGAAATTCGACTCCAGCGATCCCAGCGAGCACCGCGGGATCAACGCGGGCGACGACCAGCACCACAACCGCTGATGCAAATTCTTCTTCTTCGCTAGCTCTGCCATTGCCAACGAATTTGAATTCGGAGATGACTGCAGCGAACGCCAATCCAGCTCCGCGACCAGAATTTGTCGTCGGCGATTCGAGCTCAAGCACGAAGAACAATTCCATCTACGGTTCGAGCAACAACGTTCCACCTGCTTCGTCAGACGATCCAAGCAAGGCTCGTTTGCTGGAAATGGTAATTCCGCAAATTCGATTGTGGGTCGAAGGTCCGGCCAAACTGAAGGTCAATACACCTGCAACCTATCGCGTCTTCGCAAAAAACGAAGGACAATCCGAAGTCGTCGGGCTTCTGGTCAGCACGCTGGTGCCAGCCGGCGTGACAAGCAAAGACGTGAAAGTGGCTGCCGGCACGCTTGAAGCCGAAGATTTGGAGGATGGCAGTAAATCGATCCTTTGGCAACTTCCAGAATTGCCTGCCGGGCAAACACGAACGCTGACTGCGGAACTTTCGGCATTGCGTCCTGAGCACTTTGGGATGGATATCGAATGGACCGTGCTGCCCGAAACCGGAACGCTGGACATCAACGCGGTTCAACCACAATTGGTCGTTGCGATCGAAGGGGCGAGCGAAGTGCTGTACGGCAAACCAGAAATGTATCGCTTGCGCGTTCGAAATCCGGGCAATGCGGACGTCAAAGACGCTGAGGTATTTATGACCGCCGAGAGCTTCGGCACACAGAAATCCAAGATCGGCGATCTCGCGGCTGGTCAAGAACGGATCGTCGAAGTCGAGTTGACGTTCCAAAAGAGCGGTCGAATGTCGATCAGCGGCGGTGCCGAGAGTAAGGTTTCGCAATTGCAAGCCGAAAGCAAAATCGATGTGACCGTCAAGCAGATTCAATTGCAGACCGCTTGCGTCGCTCCGGAACGCCAATTCCAAGGAGCCATCGCACCTTACACGTTCGAAATTGTCAACGAAGGTGATGTCGTGGCCCAGGACGTTCGCTGTGAAATCTTGCTGCCTGCCGGTGCGCTAGCTGCGTCGTTACCTGAGGGTGTCGCGCAGTCTGGAAACAAGTTGTTTTGGGTTCTGAAGAATGTTGCGGCACGTGAGACGAAACAGATCACGGTGCCTATCCAAATGAACGAAACTGGCTCGTTGAATATCGAAGTCAATGCAGCCAATGAACATGGTTCGAATGCCAACTGCAAAGCTTTGGTAATGGTCGAATCGATCAGCGACTTGATTTTGACGGTTGCCGATCCAGTCGCACCGGCGCCGGTTTCGGAGAAGGTCGTTTATGAGTTGGTCGTGCAAAATCGTGGCTCAAAAACGGCCCGCAACGTGACCGTCCTGGCTCAATTCTCTGAAGGCATTGAACCGATAGGTTTCGAAGGCGAAGCGGCTCAAATGGTGACCGGACAGGTTGTATTCGATCCAATTTCGAAGATCGAAGCTGGACAATCAGCGGTGCTGCGAGTGATCGCCGTTGCCTCGGTTCCCGGCATGCACCGCTTCCGAGCGGAAGTCCAATGCGATGACGGCGAAACGCATCTGATTCAGGAAGAATCAACGCGTTACTTGCGAACTGCCATGTCGAGCAGCAAGACGATCACGAGATAGCGAAGCACAAGTTGAGTTTTGAGTGCCGTGGGCTGAATGTTGACAACGGAATGGTTGTGGCGTGCCGCAGCTTCTTTCTCTCAACTCTCTTCGTCCAACACTCTACATCTTCTTGCCATTTCGGCGCGAGTCGTTAAGCTTTGTGCGATCTGAAACGACGGAGGGTAAGCGAATGGCTAGCAGCTTCATTGGAAATGAAGTGCCCCGTAAGGGGTTGCGGGTTCGAGTCCCGTGCCCTCCGCTACAGTTTTCTAGACGTTAGCTGTTTTCAGACGTTAGCGGCACGGCGCGAGCCGTCCGGTTCTTCGGCACGTGAACTTTCTGGGCACGTGAGCTTGAGCGTTGTCGAAATCACCGGAGGGCTTGCGCCAATTCCGCTACTGTTTTCTAGACGTTAACCGTTTTCAGACGTTAGCGGTACGTCGCGAGCCGTCCGGTTCTTCGGCACGTGAACTTTCTGGGCACGTGGGCTTAAGCGTCCCCTAAATCACCGGAGGGCTTGCGCCCATTCCGCTACAGTTTTCTAGACGTTAACCGTTTTCAGACGTTAGCGGTACGGCGCGAGCCGTCCGGTTCTTCGGCACGTGAACGTTCTGAGCACGTGAGCTTGAGCGTGGTCAAAATCACCGGAGGGTTTGCGCCCATTCCGCTACTGTTTTCAGACGCTACAGTTTTCTAGACGTTAGCGGCACGGCGCGAGCCGTCCGGTTCTTCGGCACGGGAACTTTCTGGGCACGTGAGCTTAAGCGTCCCCAAAATAACCGGAGGGCTTGCGCCCATTCCGCTACTGCTTTCAGACGTTAGCTGTTTTCACACTCTAGCGGCACGGCGCGAGCCGTCCGGTTCTTCGACCGTTGGTAGGCCGTACTCTTCGAGTAACGCTTCAAGCTTGGCGGTGGCTGTGTCGTTGAGCTGGGTCATCGGCAAACGAAGCTCGCCAGTGTCGCGGCCGAGCAACTGCATCGCTCGCTTGACTGGAATCGGGTTAGTCGCCATCGAAAGCATCTCCCGGCAGAGATAAAACAGCTTGTGATGCAAGCGCTGCGCCTCCGTTAGGTCGCCATCGTTGGCCGCAGCGACCAGTTGCAACAGATCCTTGGGCACAATATTTCCAACCACGCTGATCACCCCTTCGGCCCCGACACTCATCATCGGCAGCGTCATCGAATCGTCGCCTGAAAGAACTGTCAAGTTCGTTTGGTTGAGGATCTGAGAACATTGGTCCATCGAACCGGTCGCTTCCTTGACCATCGTAATGTTTTCAAGTTCCGCGAGTCGAATGATCGTTTCGGGCTCTATATTCTTAGCCGATCGCCCCGGAATGTTGTAAACACAAACCGGAATATCAACATTTTCCGCGATCATCTTGAAGTGTTCATAGAAACCTTCCTGCATCGGCTTGTTGTAATACGGAGCGACTTGCAACGTCGCATCGGCACCTTCTTTCGCGGCACGAATCGTCAGTCGAAGTGCTTCAGCCGTCGAATTGCTACCTGTTCCCGCCATGACTTTGCATCGTCCGGCAGCGCGCTGAATGACTTCGCTAATCACTCGATCGTGCTCATCATGAGTCAACGTCGGTGACTCGCCAGTGGTGCCGACGGGAACCAGGAACTGGACGCCCGCTTCGATTTGAAAATCTACTTGCTCGTGCAATCGACGCACGTCGACGGCTCCATCGCGGAACGGAGTTGTAATGGCGACGCCAACGCCTGCAAAATCGCTGCCTTTACGCACGGGTGTAACCTGATAAAACGTGTTGGAAGTAAAAACTGAGCACCGCGTCAAGCCGGTAAAGCGATCTGCGACGTTTCTAAATTTAACGCTGCAGCCGCGTTTCGACCAGCCATATTTATGCCAAGCTCAGGGCCGCTTGGATTTCCAATCTTCGTTTTTTGTGAGCGGGACGGCGTTAGCAAAGAACAGCGTCGGCTTTTGCGGAAGCCCTCCGGTTCTTCTCGATATCCGCAAGGTCACTTACCCGAAGAACCGAGGGCTAGCACCGACCCGCTGACATCCCACAACCCACGCCTCGTCTCAGACGAGGCCTGAACGAGAAACATGATGACGACACAAATTATCTCCAACGCTCTGCCTGCCAATCAGCGTTCGGACTTTGAACAGTCGCTGATGCAGTTTCCTCGGCGATGTGTTCGCTTGCACGCCAATCGCGACAAGTCTGATCTGCCTTTCGAAGCATCACGAACCGATTGGTTTGACCGCGGTTTTTTACTCGCTAATTCGGAGATCCGTCCGTCCCAATTCCTTCAATATGCGACCGGCGATTACTATATCCAAGACGCTGGATCGTTGCTCGCAGTTGCCTTAGCAGACGTCCAACCGCACGAGCGAGTCTGTGATCTCTGTGCAGCGCCAGGCGGCAAAGCGTCCGCGATGCTTGAGCAGCTTGGCAATGGTCCCCAGAGCGGCGGCTTCTTGGTCGCTAACGAACCGATCGGATCGCGAATTGAAATCTTGCGGCATCAGCTCAATCGCACTGGCAATCCTCGTTTCGCAGTGACTAATGCCGATCCACAGCGACTGGCCGAACGATTTCCAAATGCATTTGATGTCGTGTTGGTCGACGCACCCTGCAGCGGTCAAGCGTTGACGATTAAAAACAAACGTTCCGACGATGCGTTTTCGCCCAAACAAATCGAACATTCGGCAGCCCGTCAACAGCGAATTTTACGCGCCGCGCTCAGTCTGCTCCGCGTTGGTGGCCGGTTAGTTTACTCGACTTGCACCTTTGCCGATCTGGAAAACGAATCGCAAATCGACTGGCTGCTGGATACATTTCCAGAATCATTGGCTGCGATGCCAGACCAAAACCTGGCAAGTTGGCTCAGCCCACTGCAACCATCCAGCTATCGGCTCTGGCCACATCGCGACCGCTGCGCTGGCGCCTTTGCGGCCCGCCTGTTAAAAGTCAGCGAGACTGAGCCGAAATCGTTCTCCGATGCAAAGACTGGTTCGGGAAATCGAGCTTGGCTTGCGAAGCGACGCACTGACGCGAACCGCGAGAAAATTGCCGAGCCACTTGACGTCGAAAACTTCGGCCAGTTAAGTAGCACTTTATTGCACCGGAGCGAGCAGGCGATCGCAATGGTTTCTGACGACGTGTCGCTTGCAGCTTGGCTTGAGGCGGAAAAGTTAAGCGTCAATGAACTGCCAATCGCGTGGGAACTGAAGCAACAACGGGCGATACCAACACAGTTGCTAGCTCATTTGGACAGGCGCTACTTCCAACCAGCGTCGACCGTTGAACTGACTGACGAAGAGGCACGACGGGTCATTGGAGGCGCGGCGTTGGCAATCGACCAGCGAACGGCAGTAAGTTCTGGGTACACGCTGGCGTGTTGGCATGGGCGCGGAATTGGCTGGCTGAAACACGCAGGCAATCGTTGGAACAACCAACTGCCAGCCATCGCTAGGTTGCGATAAAAAATCAGTTGTAGGGCCGAACCGGTTGTGCCCTATCGTAACTTGGAAAAACCTTCGATCCAATTTTGCAGGTCGAAGGGCAAATCCATTTTCAAGCTGATCTTTTGACCGGTCATCGGATGGACAAATTTTAGTCGGCCAGCGTGCAAGGCTTGGCGCGGAGCCTTGCTCTCGTCGCGGATCTGCTCGCCCAGTAGACTGCGAACGTAAATCTTCTCGCCGCAAATCGGATGCCCAGCTTCGGATAGATGAATGCGAATTTGATGGGTCCGACCCGTCTCAAGCTTGCATTCAACCACGGTGTAGCGTGCGTCGGCCAATGACTGGACCGGCCGCACATGCGTCACCGCTCGACGAGCATCGGAAGGTATCATACCGTTCTCAATTATCGCACTTCCACGACGACCGTCTCCACGGTCCCTAAGCATATAGCTGACAAGGGTTTGCGGCTTGCAATCGCCTTGCACAACGGCAGTGTAACGTCGATCAATTTCGTGCTTTTTGAACATTTTCGAAAGGGCCATTGCGGCGGCTTGCGTGCGGGCAAACATAATCAGGCCACTAGTGTCGCGGTCGAGCCTGTGGACCGCTAGGACGGCATGGTGCCGCGCCGCGTTGGCGATTAGAGCTTCGATTTCGGCGCTGGACCGATCGCGTCGTCGTCGCAACGCATTGCCTTCGCCTGCGTGGCGAAGGTCATACATCTGGCGAGCGATAGCCTCGGGAGCCAGTTCTTGCAGTGTTGGTTGCAACTGGCGACGCTTGACGTGCATCTTGCGTTCTTCAAAATGCCGAACCGAAGTTACGCCAACTGGTTTTTCAAAGACCACTAAGTGCTCGTCGAGATACGCGACCTTGACACGCTTCGCTGAAACTGGCTTGGGCTGCGAATGTTCCGTCACGCGGATGACGTCGTCGATCTTGAGCCGCCGGGCTTCGTCGACGCACAGGTTTCCGTTGACTTGAATTCGCCGATTGGTGATGAGCGTCTTGGCGGCATTCCAAGAGCAGCCGTCGATCCAGCCGCGAACGGCCGCCGCCAACGTTAATTTGGCTTCGCGATCGGTGGTCCGGAAAGTTAGCTGGCTATTTGGAAGTTTCAAAATTGTTTTTTACGGTTGTCGATACGTCGCGAGTCGTCCAATTCTTGTTATAGCGGAACGGCGCGAGCCGTAAGGTTCTTGGGCAAGCGAATTTGCGAGCAACGCGAAGAACCGGAGGGCTTGCGTCCTGCCGCTACTGCTGGGCGTATCAAAGTTACATATTCTATTGTTAGCGGAACGGCGCGAGCCGTCCGGTTCTTTGGCAAGCGAACTTGCGAGCAACGCGAAGAACCGGAGGGCTTGCGCCCGTTCCGCTACTGTTTGCATTTATGCTTTCTTGACGCGATGCATTTCGCCGTAGGGCAACACGATGCCGCCGTCGATCGAAATCGTTGCGCCGGTGATGTACTCACTCGCTGGATCGGCCAGGAAGACCGCTCCGCGGGCGATATCACTCGGTTTGGCCAACCGGCCAAGCGGCAATGCGGCGCCGCGGGTGGCGAGTTCCTGGTCTGTGAAAAATTTGCGTTCGCCGGGCGTGTCGGTCCAACCCGGGTGAATAATGTTGCTGCGAATTCCATACTCCGCTAGCTCAACGGCCGCCGTGCGTGCCAATTGGTCGACGGCCGCCTTCGCCATATTGTAAGCCATAGCGCCAGGAATTGCCAAATACGCGTGAGGCGAACTAACGAAGATCAGCGACCCGCCGTTGCCGGCAGCGATCATCGCGTTGGCGGCGGCTTTAGCCAAGTAGAATGGTCCCCACATGCAGATATTGATCGTCTTTTCAAATCCCGCGTCGCTTGCTTGGTAGAACAGCTCGCGATCGCTGAAGGCCGCGTTGGAAACGAGGATATCGATAGAACCAAGCTGCGCGACGGTTGTTGCGACGGCGGCTTCCATCGCCGCTCGATCGGAGACATCGCCTTGAAAAGCGATCGCGTTCACTCCGGCGGCAGAACAGAGCTGGATGGTTTCGTCGGGAGCATTCAAGTCGTTGACGACTACATTTGCACCCGCTTCGGCAAGCGCGATGGCGATGCCTTGGCCGATTCCACGAGCGGCTCCTGTAATCAGTGCGTTTTTGTGTGCCAGTGGCTTTGGATTGGTGTTGTTCATAAGTTGCGAATTATAGCGTGCATCTCGGAGAAATCGAGAATAGACGGTGAAGAATGGCGAACACAGAAAAAGGCAATGGAAAATTCTCCATTCTCAATTCCCTCGTTCGCCATTTCTCCTCGCAACCCATCCACTCGGCGGAAAGTTCGCTCGCGGGTATGATTTGATATTCAACGAAACCGACTTATCAATTAACGCGACGCTATATGCCTGAAATCCAAGCTTTCCGAGGACTTCGTTACGATCTCGCGAGGATCGGTTCGCTATCCAGTGTCATCGCGCCGCCGTATGACGTTGTCGATAGTGAATTGCAGAATCGGCTTTACGCGCTGAGCCCCTACAACTTCTTGCGACTTGAACTGCCACGAGTCGAGCCATCCGATGCAGAGCCTGAGGCGATCTACGAACGGGCAGCGAACCTTTTTCGAAGCTGGAAGAGCGAAAAGGTCTTGCAGAATGAACCTGATCCGGCGATCTACTACTACACGCAAAAATTCGATATCGACGGCCACACCGTCATTCGCCGAGGCTTTATGGCCCGTCTTCGATTGCAGCGTTTTGGCGAAGGAAACATTTACCCGCACGAAGAAACTCACGCCAAAGCCAAAGACGATCGACTTCGGCTGACCCGAGCGACCCAAGCCAATTTGTCGCAAATCTTTGGACTCTACCCTGATCCTGACAATACCGTTGCAAACATGATCGAAGCCAGCGTGGCCGGCAAACAAGGTTTGGTGGCCGTCGACCACTTGGATGTCGAGCATTCAGTCTGGCCAATCACCGAAATCAACGTGATCAGCCAAGTTGCATCGGCAATTACCACGCTGCCGATGTTTGTGGCCGATGGACATCATCGATACGAGACGGCTTGCAATTACCGCGATGAATTGGCCGCAGCAGCGCCCAATGGCGAACTCGATTCGCAACATCCAGCCAATTTTGTGCTGACCCAATTAGTCGGAATGAGCGATCCGGGCTTGATTGTGTTGCCAACGCACCGGCTGCTCAGCGGCGTTGAAGCGATAACGGTCGAGGCGCTTCACGAGAAACTATCGCCGTATTTTGAGATTGAGGACTACGGCAGCGGCGGCCCAGCGGCTCACGAGTGCTGGCGGCAGATGACTGAGTTGGACGACCAACTAGTTATGGCGATCTATTCCAAGGCATCTGATCGGTGGTTGCTGCTGGTCGCCCGACAAGCGGCCTTGGACCGAATGGAAACGATCGCAGCGGACCAAAGCAGCGACTGGCGCGGGCTGGGCGTCGCGGTTTTGCATCGGCTGGTGTTTGAAGACGCTTTGGGGTTGGCTGGTCATCCGAAGCCGACTTATGTCCATCAAGTCAGCGAAGTGGTCGACGGAATCGCAGGCAAGCTTGAAGGCGAACTGGATTATCCGTTGGCGGCGTTGGTGATGCCTGCAACGATTGAACACATCCGCGCGATTTCGTTGCATGGGGAACGTATGCCGGCCAAGAGCACGTATTTCTTTCCAAAGCTGGTTAGCGGCCTAGTGATCAATCCATTGGCTTAGTCTGTTGAAGTTAAATTAGACTTTTGAAGCTTCAAGCTTTCAGCCCAGAGGCCTGAATTGTCTTTCTTGTCGGCCGTGGGCATAAAACTTTTTTTTATGCCCACGGCCTGAAAATGTTTCTTACAGGCCAGAGGCCGAAACATCCCTGCCGGTGGCGTAAGCCACTGGAACATCCGGACCAAAATCTTAGCCCAGCGGGCGACACAGCAAATTTTTGTGTCGGCCTCCGGCCTAAAAGACATTCTGGCTCAGAGAACCGGTGGCTTACGCCACCGGCATTTCTTGTGTCGGCCTCTGGCCTAAAAGACTTTCATGCAGACCTCCATCCTGAAACATCTTTCTGGCAGGCCAGCGGCTGAAACATAATCCTTGATGGCCCCCTGCCTGAAAATGTTTCTTACAGGCCAGAGGCCGAAACATCTCTGCCGGTGGAGTAAGCCACAGGAGCATTTGGATTTTTGCGCGGGTGTCACGTGGCACGCCTTGACTCATCGGAACAGATTCCTGTATCTGTTGATGGATGGAAGCGGAAACCAGAATATTTTGCATTGCGAATCAAAAAGGGGGCGTCGGCAAGACGACGACCGCCATCAATCTGGCCGCTTGCCTCGCCCAAGCCGGACAACGCACACTGGTTGTCGATATCGATCCCCAATGCAATGCCACCAGCGGACTGGGCATTGACCCGGTCGCCAAACATCCGCTTTTGATAGACACCCCTTTGCGAGCCAACACTGCGGCAACTGCGACAGAGAATCTGTTTGTTGTTCCCGGCAGCCGCAGCTTTGTTGACGTCGATCGCTTGGCAAATTCCGACGAAAACGAATCAGCTCAGATTACTCAACACTTGGCCAACGAATCGCGATGGTACGACGCGATCTTGATCGATTGCCCACCGTCGATGGGCCAGTTAACGCGAGCGGCACTGAAGGCCAGCACCGAAGTCCTGATGCCGATTCACTGTGAGTATTTCGCGATGGAAGGCCTGTCGCAGATGATCAAAATTATCGGCGACATTATGAAATCCAAAACCAACAAGCTGACCTTTGGCGGCGTGTTGCTGACGATGTACGATCCTCGCTTGGAACTGACCAGCGAGATCGACGACGAAGTCCGAAAGTTCTTCGGCGAAATTGTGTTTGATACGGTAATTCCCCGCGACGTCGCGCTGTGCGAAGCTCCCAGTTACGGCCAGCCCGTGACCGAGTACGCTCCCCGCAGCCGTGGTGCTCGCGCTTATATTGAACTTTGCATGGAGGTACTCAATCGTGACTAAGGATCGTCGTTTAGGTCGAGGTTTAGCGGCATTGCTCGGCAACCCTGTTGAGGGCGAAGACGGCTTCGATTCCAGCAGCAACGCCTTCTCCGAGACAAGCGAAACTAGCTCCTCCGGCAGTTTACCTGCGTCTGGCGAGACCGTTCCAACGCGGGCCAGCGCCTTGGCTCGGATGCGTCAGGAAGCCCGCGATCAGTTGCCTGAGGACAGCCCATCGGTGACCACGATGTCGATTCGAACACTTGAGCTAGCCGTTGCCGACCTCGACCCGAATCCATTTCAGCCGCGGCGTCAATTCAATCCTGAAGAGATCGCTTCGCTAGCCGAATCAATCAAGACGCACCAACAGATTCAGCCGATCTTGGTGCGACAAGTCAATGGTCGCTACCAGTTGATCAGCGGCGAACGGCGACTGCGAGCGACGATCCATGCGGGGCTGCCGACAATTCGCGCAGAAGTCCGCGAGGCCGACGATCGCTTGGTAAGTGAGTTGGCGATTATTGAAAACTTGCAACGCAAAGACCTTAACGCGATCGAAAAGGCGATGTCGTTTCGGCGCTACCTCGACGAGCACAAATGCACTCAGGAGGAGCTAGCCGGAAGACTCTCGTTAGACCGTTCGACGATCGCAAACGTGTTGCGGTTGCTGGAATTGCCAGCGGCCGTTGTCGAAATGGTGCAACGCGGCGAATTGACGGGCGGACACGCCAAGCCTTTACTGGCCTTAGGTTCTGAGGCGGCGCAAATCGAGCTGGCGAAAATGGTCATGCTGGAAAGCTGGAGTGTGCGGGCAGTCGAACGCAAAGTCAGCGAGATGGTCCAAGCCGAAGATGAGGCCGACGGAGGACTAGCCGGTGCGGTGACGCGAAACAAGAAGCGTTCGGTGAAAGACGATCAAGTCGTCGCGTTAGAGCAGCAGATGAAAATGGGGCTCGGCACCAAAGTCGAGATTCAGCGAACGTCGCGTGGTCGCGGGCGGATCGTTGTTCATTTTACAAGCCTTGAGGAATTCGACCGACTGCACAGTCAATTCAGTGGCAAATCGATCGGTGCGAAGGCGGCATGATGCTGAGCTGGAAATTTTTGATTTGGTTGCTCGGAGCTTTCCTTGCGATCAGCACGCTGGTGAGCATGTGCCGAGCGCGGCGAGCAACACTGGAACAAAAGCTGGTTAGCTGGCTAACCACCGAATTGGGCAACTTGCGAAATAAGCGGCGACTGCTGCTGCGGGTCCGTAAACGGCGTGCCGAATTGAAAGCTCGTGAAGAGGTGCTGGCAGCGGCAGCGGAGGCTCAAATTGCAGAGCTGAATATTTCGAGCCTCATGGGCGACAAACCCAAGTAATGGTCCAATATCCGCCGAACGGCGAAAGTGCTTTGGTACAGCGCGAGCCGTCCGGTTCTTCGGCAACCGAACTTAGTCGTCGTCGGAAACACCGGAGGGCTCGCGCCCTTCCGCTATTGTAAAACGCTATCGGTGCGGAATTCTCAAGCGGTCGAAAGTATTTTCGGAATAGTACGCAACCAAAATTGGGTTGGTGCGAGAACAGTGGTGTAAGGCAATCAAGGGCAAGTGAACAGTTCCGCAGTTCGGAACGACGCCCAATTCAGGGCGATTGGCCCGAACACACACTTTTTTCGAAAGATTAGTACGATGGCTGCTTATATCAAGTTTGATGGCGTTGATGGCGAATCCAAAGACCAAGCTCACGGAAAGTGGATCGACATCGAAAGCATGTCGCAAATGGTCCACAAGCCAGGTGCCGGAGCCACTGGTGCTCAACGTC
>JBGSKY010000021.1:0-2967 GCA_041740995.1 Pirellulaceae bacterium | reverse complement strand
GTTCCTCGACCGGGAACCATCGAAAACAAAATCCAATTGCTTGATTTCGTTCCAGAAAAACTGCGCTAATGAAGTTTACGCACGACAAAATCGCATAACAATGCGGTGAACCGGAGCCGCCGATCACGCGGGTTTTGAAATGGACGTTTTTTGGCGGCGGCCCGGTTACCGCCAGCGTTCGTCCTGGAAGATTGAATTCGCACATCTAGACAATGCCTCTGTTTCCGAAACACTTTTTCTCAAGTCCCGCAGTAAGTGCGGTAACTCGGCGAGGTTCGCCTGAATGAACGATGATGTTGAGCTATTTCTCGCTCTCCTTGCACTTCAGAATGGTCTCATAACGGAAAATGACCTGCTGACCGCGTTCAGGACATGGCTCAACGATCGATCTGGGGCGCTTACCCAGCTTCTCGTCAATCAAAATGCAATCAACGGGGAAGAACTTAGAATCCTAAGGGCGCTTGGTGAACTGCATTTGGAAAAGCATGAAAATGACCCGGTAAAGTCAATCGCACAGCTCAGTAGCGTTTCGTCAGTTTGCGAACACTTAGCGATCTCGGCAAAAGACGACGCTTCTCTTTTTAGAACGCTTTCGCTTGTTACCTTGCCGGAGAAGTTTGAGGCAAAAAACGCGATCACGCCAGTTTCCATTAGCGCTCCAGATAAACACAGCGCCAGTCGACACTCAACATCCGCTGACCGATTTCGCATCATAAGAAAGCACGCGCAAGGCGGACTTGGAATTGTCTTTGTTGCGGAAGACGAGGACATTCGGCGTGAAGTTGCCCTGAAACAGATTCGACCTGATTTTGGCACCCATTCCGCTATTGAGTCGAAGTTCAACCAAGAAGCACAGATTACAGGACAATTAGAGCACCCTGGAATTGTACCTGTTTACGCGTTAGGAACGGACAGTAACGGTCGACCCTACTACGCGATGCGATTCATAAAAGGGGAAGACCTTCATTCACGAATTAAATCATTTCATGATTCTCTAGTGTCGAAGGAAATTCGATACGATGGCCCAGAACTTCGAGGATTGATGCGGCGGTTCATTGATATTTGCAATGCGATTAGCTACGCGCATGATCGTGGAATTCTGCATCGCGATCTTAAGCCAGGAAATGTCATGCTTGGCAAGTACGGAGAAACACTCGTTGTCGATTGGGGGCTGGCAAAGCCATACACCGACAGTGAAGTAGCTTCCACGGAAGCTGAAAGGACAAATAGCGATCTTCCGATTGCGCGGTCCGACGGAATCGACGCAACCCGTTTTGGTACATTCGTGGGGACTCCTGCCTTCGCACCACCTGAACAACTGATGGGCAAGCTCACGGAACTAGGTCCTGCGTCGGATGTATACTCACTTGGCGCCATCCTCTATCAAGTGCTCACTGGGCGGACTCCTTGTGCAGATGCGAATTCGTTCGGGCAGTTGGTTGAAATGGCCTCCTTGATGCATTTTAAGAGTCCAAGTGAAGTTCAACCTGGAGTATCCAATCGACTCGACGCAATATGCATGAAATCGTTGAACGCTAGTTGGACAAAACGATACCAGACCGCGGCGATTCTCGCGAGTGAGATTGAGAACTGGCTTGACGACGAACCGGTGATTGCATATCCAGACAACCTTTTCGAGAGATTTTCTCGATGGGGACGAAAGAATCCATCTTTATGCGCGGCGTTGATCCTTATCGTATCGTTGTTACTCAGCAACATCTTTTTGGGGTTTGTTGCTCAACGCATTGGCTAGGATAGACGTCTATGGCAATCATCATCTATCTATCGATAGTTTCGGTCCTTGGGATATTGGCGATAGTGAATTGGCTGATCAAGGGTCCCGCAATATTGACTTACTTGATTACGTTGATTTGCATTCTCACAACTCAGTCATTCTTTGGTGGTCTTCTTGTCCAGGTTTTTGGTCGTCAAGCGTCTGAATATGCTTCTGATTTTATCGCTATGAGTCTTGGTAATAAGTTGCGAGTTGTGGCGCGTTCGCTCCCAGTTTGGGTATGTGCTTCCATAGTATATCTGCATACGTTTACGGTCATTTGGTACCTGTTGGCGCAGGCGCTAAGAGATAACCGTGGTGTCCAAAATTCAAAACGGGCGATGCAATTAGCGCTGTATCAGGGATCTGCAGTCTTTGTTGCGTTGCTGATTTTTAGTGTTGTCCTGGAAGTTGTCTATTCATAGTTGCGACCTTCATCAACGCTTCGAAAGTAGCCCCCGATAGAGTTGGTAATACTTCGATGGCGTTTTGCTTCATCCGAACAAACTTGAAGTTTGAACACGATGCCCATCCCATCCTATTTGCAATATACTGAATGCATTGTAAATAAAACCCGGACGAACAAAGCGATCCACCGAAGTCGCGGATCGACCGTTTCCTGATGGTAAAGTTTTTGCCCGCGACCTCGGTGATCGCAAGCGGTTCGGCAAGTTAAGGCAACTGCATGATTGTACTTGTAACTGTCGCTTGTATCCTTGCACTCTTTTTGATCGCGATACTTGTTCGTCGCCTTCACCATTGGCTCATTTCACTTGAAGATCGTGGTTACATCTATTACCGAACGAGTCCTCGTGGGGGTGCAGGAAACGCATTCCTTGAACTCGATAGATTAAGACGACCATCGGTCGAATATGTTCAACAAGCAATGGAGAGAGAGGTTGAATCGCAAGAGAACCAAGGAGAGTGAAGTTTTCTGACTTTCCTCAATACACCGGACGCTTTGTCAACAATACATTGCCTGAAACACTTATGACAACCAAAATTGAGTACGACATCACATTGGCCGACTACATGGCGAAGCTTGAAAGGTTTGTTGATGGGTCATCCGTCGGCCGCAACTTTACGTGGTTTGCGTATTTTGCAATTGTTGGCCTCGCATGGTTAAGCGCGATTTTGTTTTACGTCAAACAGGGCGATCAGAATTATCGCTACCTGTTATCTGGCTCATTCGC
>JBGSKY010000020.1:0-18459 GCA_041740995.1 Pirellulaceae bacterium | reverse complement strand
ACCAAGCGAATTCGAGAAACAGTTGGGAACTTTTGTCGTCGATTTGGGTTTCTGCGTGTACGCACGGTCTCCGATCTTGTAGGCCATTGGTAGCGATGTAAAATTTCTCTATGTTTTTGCGCAATTCCTCATAGACTTCCTGTACTGCCCGACCTTAAGCTAGACAATCGAATAAGGCCGCTTGAAAAGCGAGCCTGTACAAATACCCACCTCGAAAGCCACTTCAGACGCATCTCTAGTTTTTTTTGCAATGCTGAATCGACGAATTCGCAGTTGCCTTAGCTAGAGATATTCGGAGACCTGGATAAACAAAATGACATCTACGACCAACCGTATCGCGATCGGTATCTTTTTCCTCTTCGGCCTATTCATTCCCAGCATTTTGAATGCAGAGGAGTCTAAGGTATCGGTCTTGATGCTCGGCGACGGTGGCCACCATAAGCCTTCTGAGTTCTATCGACATCTTTCAGAGCCGCTTGCTGGTCAAGCCGTCGATCTCCAGTACACAGAGAATTTAAGCGATATTAATCCAGAGAATCTAGCGAAGTATGACGGGTTGCTGATTTTCGCAAATATAGAGCGAATCACACCAGAAGCGGAATCGGCACTGTTGGGCTTTGTTGAGCAAGGCGGTGGGTTGATTCCGGTTCATTGTGCTTCTTTTTGCTTCTTAAATTCGAACAAGTACATTGATCTCGTCGGTGGGCAGTTTAAGAGCCACGGCTTCGTCCGTTTCCAAACCAAAATTGTCTCACCTGATCATGAAATTATGGCTGGGCTCGAACCAATCGAGTCGATGGACGAAAGCTACCGTCACAGTCGGCTAAATCCTGATAAGACTGTTTTGGAAACCCGAAGCAGCGAATCTGGTCCGGTTAGTGACCCCGCAGGTGAGCCTTACACATGGGTCCGCACAAGCGGCAAGGGCCGAGTGTTTTATACCGCCTGGGGACACGATCACCGCACCTGGTCGAACGTAAGTTTCCAGAAGCTTTTAGCTCGCGGTGTACTTTGGGCTTGCGGACAAACTCTGACGGCGGCTGTGTCCGACGCGTCTGGAAATGAATCAGTGAATCAGCCTTCCGCCGCAGTTGTTGCAGCGAATCGTCCATTCCCAAAGCCTGAGATGGCTCCGCCTTCGATCGATGAGAGTCAATTTGCTTTCACGGATGTGGGGGCCAAGATCCCAAACTATACGCCAGGCGCTCGATGGGGAACTCAGGAAGCTCCATTAACATTGATGCAGGATCCACTGCAAGCAGATCAGTCAATAAAAGGTTATTCGACTCCGAAAGATTTTCATTTGTCACTCTGGGCAAAAGAGTCCAATAAAAATTGGCCAAGTGTTGATGCTAGCGAAGCCGAAAAGATGGCCGGCTTAACGGGCAAGCCAATCGCGATGAATTGGGACCAGCGCGGTCGCTTGTGGGTGTGTGAAACTGTTGACTATCCAAACGAACTGCAAGCTGCGCCTGGCCAAGGTCGCGATCGCATCAAGATTTGCGAGGATACTGACAACGACGGTCAAGCCGATAAATTTACCGTCTTTGCTCAGCATCTAAGTATTCCATCGACGCTAGTTTGCTATCGCGGTGGCGTGATTGTTCAAAATGGACCGGAAACAATCTATCTAAAAGACATCGACGGCGATGATGTGGCTGATTTTCGCCAAGTGCTCATCACCGGTTGGGCGATGGGCGATACACACGGCGGTGTAAGTAACTTTCAATATGGTCCGGACAACTGGATTTGGGGAATGCAGGGTTACAACAACTCTGAGCCGATAATTAACGGCAAACCCCAGATGCGATTCCGTCAAGGTTTTTGGAGATTCAAAGCGAGAGCCGGTGCCGCAGATGAAACCGCTCCTGCTTACGCGCTCGACAAGCAAACCGGAAAGCCGTTGGATCAGGCCTCCGACAAGTTCAACGAGAACACGATTCGCGTCGACGCTTTGGAGTTCATGCGTGCGACGAATAACAACACTTGGGGACTGGGTTTCAGCGAAGAAGGCTACGTATTTGGTTCAACTGCAAATGGCTGCCCCAGCGTTCACATGCCAATCCCCAACCGCTACTTCGATCAAGTTGCAGGTTGGTCGCCAGAAACGCTTCAAAAGATCTCCCCAACTGATAAATTCAACGCGTTAGATACAAAGATTCGTCAAGTCGATTATCACGGCTGATACACCGCAGCGGCTGGTGGCGCGTTATACACCGCGCGAAATTACCCCAGCAATTGGTGGAACAAGATTCAAATGGTGTGCGAACCGACAGGACATATTGTCGGTGGCTTTGTCCTCGAGAAAGACGGCGCTGGATACAGGAGCAACAACGCATTCAATGCTGTCGCAAGCATTGATGATTGGGCCGCTCCGATCATGTCCGAAGTCGGTCCGGATGGAAACGTTTGGGTATTAGATTGGTACAACTACATTATTCAACACAATCCGACGCCAAACGGCTTCAAAACGGGCAAAGGAGCAGCTTACGAAAGTGACTTGCGAGACAAGCGATTTGGGCGAGTCTACCGATTGCTTTATCAGCAATCGATTACACCGACCCATTCGATGCAGCTTGAAAACTCATCTGACGCTGAATTGGTCGAGGCTTTGAAGAGCAACAATTTCTTCTGGCGTCGAACTGCCCAGCGATTGCTTGTGGAACGCGGCAAGGCCGATCAAAAGGCTCTCGATGCTCTCGTCGCGTTGGTCGACAATCAGCAGGTCGATGAGATTGGTTTGAATACTGCCGCGATGCATGCGATTTGGACATTGTCTGGTCTATCCGATAGCAAGAACCAAGATGCTAAAGCAGCCCTGACATCGGCGTGTGAAGCTGGATTCAAGCATCCCTCCAGTCCGGTTCGAAATGCTGCTGTAACCTGTTGTACCGAAGGTCAAGTTAATGACGCGGTTGACTCAGGACTATTGCAAGATTCCGATCCACGAGTGCAACTTACGGTACTGCTGCGACTCGCAGATGGGGCTGAAGCGGTTTCCGGTGAAACGTTGGCGGCGATGACAAACGGTGCAAAGTCCATCGGTTCAGATGGAATCTTGATGAGTGCTTGGACATCGGCGGCAGCGAAAAAGCCAGTTGATACCCTCGTAGCGTTGATCAACAGCGATACCAAATCGAGCAACAGCGAATTGGCTTCACGTGTCTCCGTGTTGGCAGAACATATCGCTCGAACGCAACCAACGGCGGCTAAGATCGAGTCGCTTTTGAATGTCAATCCTGCGTCGCCGTTGTCAGTCGCGCTGTGGGAAGGCTTGGCGAAAGGTTGGCCGAAGGACTTCACGGTTACTTTGTCTGACGGAGCGCAAACGAAGTTCCGCGAGAAATTTCTCAGCGACAAAACCAGTGTTGAGAACAAGGCCGCGATTCTCGCTGTCGCTGACAAATGGTCGATAAAGGACTTGGACAGCTCAGTTTCCTCGATTCAGGAACAGCTTTTTGCAACCGCTTTCGATTCCGATGCCGACACCGAAAAACGCCTGACAGCCTGGGACCAAGCCATCAAGCTCGCTCCAAAGAGCACCAGGATTTTAGATGCAATCGGCGAATTCTTCACGCCACAACTGGCTCCGGAAACAGGCTCAACTGCAATCAATGCACTTCAAGCCGCTCGCGTGCATGGCTTGGCTCAACAACTGATGGCGATCCGCGGAAAGCTTGGTCCAAAAATGGCAGGTAGCATCCTTACTTTGCTACTCGCTCGCGCAGATACCACAGAAGAGTTGTTGCAAGCAATTGCGGACGGAAAGCTTCAGTTCACAGAATTGCAACTCGACCAGAAGCAAGCGCTTCTAAATCATCCGACTCCAGAGATTGCTGCTCGTGCAAAAGAGCTAATGGACAGCAAAGGTGCTGCAGTTGTATCCAATCGCCAAGAACTCGTGAACGATTGGATGCCGGTTACAACCCGCGATGGTGATCTTCAAAACGGTATTGCAATGTACAAAAAACATTGCGCGCTTTGCCACAAGCATGGCGATATGGGCATTTCGATCGGACCTAATCTCACGGGTATGGCCGTGCATCCGAAAGAGGAAATACTTGTCAACATTCTGGATCCTTCACGAAGTGTTGAGAACAATTTTCGTACCTACCAAATCCTAACCGTTGATGGAGCAGTGTTAACAGGTATGTTGGCGGGCGAGTCGGCAAACTCGTTGCGTTTGATCAACACGCAAGGCAAAGAAGAACAGGTGCTACGAGAAGATATCGACGAAATTCAATCTGGTGCCAAATCGCTGATGCCTGAGGGTTTCGAAAGTTTGATCTCCAAGCAAGAGATGGCCGACTTACTGGCCTTCTTAGGAAACCGTGGTCGATACACACCGCTCACGCTTTCAACAGCAGCGACTATCAGCGGCCCCAAAGGCTTGCCAGCTTTCCGTGGCAACCGTGGAGACACTTTCGAACTTGAGTCCTATGGCAACGTCGAAGTAGAAGGCGTTCCGTTTGAACTGGCCGATCCGCAAGACGGACGTTCTGCAAACATAATTGCGTTGCAAGCCTCCCGTGGACGAGCTCCAAGCACTTTGCCGAATACCGCAACGGTGCCTTGTTCTGGGAATGTATCCGCCATTCACTTGCTAGGTGGTGTTGCAGTCTTCGGCTATCCAATGAATCGCGATGAATCAAGCAGCCTGATCGTTCGATGCCAATATGAAGATGGCACGACAGTAGATCACCCTTTGATCAATGGAAAGCACATTGCCAACTACCAGGAAAAAGTCGATGTCGCAGATTCTAAATTCGCGATTAATGCTGGTGGGAAGCAGATTCGCTACTTGAAGATTGATATCGACGGGAGCAAGCCATTAAAGGGAATCGAGTTCGTCAAAGGTGACGATTTCTCAGTCCCACTTGTCTTTGCAGTCACCGTCGAGTCCTCAAATGACGGTCATTCCGAAGCTTCGGCTGCGGAAACAGCGGCGCCGGCTAAAGCAGAATCTTCGGTAGAACCACCAGCGGCCCCACAACGGCCAGCGGGTCCGAGAGGCGGCTTTGGCGGCCCGATTGAGCTTGGTCCAGACGATAAAGCGGTCTATGCAGCGCCTCCAGAAGGCTTTAAGTCGGAGCGAGAAAACGCACCGCATGGAAAACTGGAGATGATCGAGTACAAATCGACGACGATTGGCACTACTCGAAAGATGCAAGTCTATACACCTCCGGGTTACTCGGCTGAGAAGAAGTATCCGGTGCTATATCTGCTGCATGGAATTGGTGGCGATGAAACCGAGTGGACTCGATTCGCGACGCCAAACGTAATTTTGGATAACTTGATTGCTGATGGTAAAGCAATTCCCATGATTGTTGTTCTGCCAAATGGCCGCGCTCAGAAGAATGATCGAGCCGAGGGCAATGTCATGGCAAGTGCACCTGCATTTGCAGTTTTCGAACGCGACTTGCTTGATGATGTCATTCCAAAAATCGAATCAACCTACTCAGTGGACACTAATCGCGAAATGCGAGCCATTGCAGGACTGTCGATGGGCGGTGGACAATCTTTCAATTTTGGTCTTGGCAACCTGGATACCTTCGCCTGGGTCGGACCGTTCTCAGCGGCTCCCAATACCAAACCGGCTGCAGAGTTGATTCCTGATGTAGAAAAGGCAAAGGCCAAATTAAAGTTGCTATGGATCTCATGCGGGAACAAAGATGGCTTGATTCGAATCAGCCAGAACATCCATCGATTTCTTAAAGCCAACGAAATCGAACACGTTTGGCATGTGGACGGAAACGGTCACGACGCAACACACTGGAGCAACAGCTTGTACTGGTTTTTGCAAAGCGTGTTTCAAGACGCTGAGTCGAGCAAAGGCAATTTGGGAAACTCATTAGCGGGCAAATGGACTGGTACGGTTGACACCCAAATTGGTGACCAAAACTATGAGTTCACAATCGAAGGTGGTGATGGCAAGTTTACTGGAGTTGCTGTTATGAAACTAAATGGTTCGACGAACCAATCTAAACTTTCCAACGTGAAACTTGATGGCAAAGCGGTTTCCTTTGATGAGACATTGAGTTTTCAAGGCGCCGAGCTTTTGATCCGCTACTCAGGCGATTTGAATGGCGACGACATGAAACTTACTCGCAAGGTCGGCGAGTTTGCGACGGAAGAGTTTGTAGCAAAACGAACTAAGTAGTCATTTCGATTGCTCAACATAGGCGGAACTAAGATATGGCGTGGATTGAGTTTCGATTGAACGCGACACGATGTTGGAAACAACCGATTAAGTGTTTGATTGTTCTTGCGATCGTCGCCACGTCCGCGAATATGCTTTTCGCCCAGCCAGAACGAAGACGCCCTGATCCAATAGTGACAGGGCCGCAACCTCTACCGACTCTCTCTGCGTTGCCTGAGCGGAACGATTCTAGTTTCTATACTGTTCAGGATGTAGCGCATGGTACTGTCGAGCAACCAAAGTATTTGGATTTGTCCGGTGGCGAAAAGCGATTGCATGTTTACCTGCCACCTGACTATCAAAGCAGTGGTGCAACGTACCCGGTGCTCTACTTGAACCACGGAGGTGGTGATGACGATTCGCAATGGACAGCTACTGTTAGCAACGGCGGTCATGCACACGTTATTTTGGACAACCTAATTGCGGCTGGCAAAGCTAAGCCGATGATTGTCGTGATGCCCAGCACTCGTGGTACCGTTTCGTTCAACTCGCCGAAGCCCGACGAACCGGATGCTTGCGCAAGGGAGTTCCTTGAATGCATTATTCCCTATGTCGACAAAACCTATCGCACGCGTCCCTACCGCGATTCACGAGCCTTGGCGGGTTTGTCGATGGGCGGCTTTGTTGTAATGAATACAGGTATACCGAATCTCGACACGTTTAGTGAGCTCTACGTTTATAGCTCGGGCTATCTAAGTGACGAAAGTCGCTCGGACATGAAGACGAACTTTGCTTCCTTGCTGACTGACAAGGAAGCGAACAATCGCTTCAACGTTCCGCTCTACTTCGCCGCCGGTGAAACGGATATCGCTTTGAATAATAGCTTTAAATCCATGGCGATTTTTAACGAGTCAGGCGTCCGCACTTTCGCAGTTCTCAGCGACGGTGGGCATGATTGGAACAACTGGCGGCGCTACCTTTGGCAAACCGCACAAATCATGTTTCCTGGAAGCGTCGTAGAACAAGCATCCATTTCCGAATAGTACGCTTCAGCGTTAAGAACGCAGCGAAAGTCGCCAAGACTTTCTGAGCTTCCGTGCCGTGTGAACGTAGCGAGAGTCGTCAAGACTTTCGAGGCTTTGATTTGCCGAAACTCTTGACGAGTTTCGCTACCTTTTGAAGTATAGCTTTTGATGAAGACACCCGCACAACTTGCGAATGTCAACTCGACATTTCTAATAGCTGTTGGAACGCTTTGTCTTGCGTGCGGATCAATCGTTGGGTCCGTTGCTGCTCAAGACACGCCTTCGATAGTCAAGGCGTTCTTAAGTGCGAACTGTCTCCAGTGCCATCAAGGCGAAGATGGCGAAGGTGGATTCGATATCGAATCGTTGGATTGGGCGTCAAGCCAAGGCAAAAGTTTTGACCAACTGGTTCGTGCAGTGGAGCGAGTTTCTGCCGGCGAGATGCCGCCGAAGTCGGAACCGAAACTTGATGAAACCTCCAAGACCGCATTTTTGGGCGAACTATCTGACACATTAGTTACGCTTGATCGCAATCGCATTGCAACGAATGGTCGAGCGATGAAGCGACGTCTCAACAGTTACGAGTATGAAAATTCGTTGCGTGACATACTTAATCTTCCGTGGATTCCGATTCGCGACATGCTGCCGGAAGACGGCGAGTCGCATCGCTTTAATAAACTTGGCGGCGCTTTGGATGTCTCCCACGTTCAGCTTTCTCGCTACTTGTCGGCAGCAGATTCGGCACTCCGCCAAGCGCTGGTCGTCAAGCTGAATCAACCCGAGCGAACAACGAAACGATATTATGCACGAGATGAGTTTTCACTCGTGTTCAACTTCTGGCCGCGCGAAAACGGAACTCTTTCGGATCGACTTTCGTTTCCAGTCCTGGACTCTAATGCGCAGCCCGATGTACGAAGTGGCGAGGCTCCTAAAACTTCTCCAGAAACACGCGAGCGCGAAGCTGTCGGACGAGTTTCTAGCATCTTTAGTGATGCGGGTGGTTATCGATGGAGCCAATTTCAAGTCCCCGCCTCAGGTCGTTACAAGCTGCGCTTCAAAGGCTATTCGATTTGGGTCAGCGGCGGTGGCATTGGACGTTGGTTCTACGAAGGCTTTGGCGACGAGAAGGCTCCCGTTTATCACCTGCCGCTTTGGCACCGACCGAACGCGGACGAAGTTTGGCCCGGTCGACGATCCGAGCCGATGGGCGTATTCGCTCAGAGTTCTGGCAAGAGTCGCCCACTTGGCGAATTTGACTTTGGCGTCGAACCAACGGAATGCGAAATCGAAGCGACGTTGGTTGCTAATGAAGTGATCCAGTCAGATGGATTGCGTTTCTTCCGAGCTCGCGTCAACGGTTCTGACGAACAGTATGTCAATCCACTTGCTACGCCGGAAGGCTTGCCCGGATACGCGATTCAGTGGATGGAAGTCGATGGACCGTTAGAGGATCCAGATGCGGCAAGTGGTTACGATCTGATGTTTGGCGATCTGCCAATTGCAAAAATCGAAACCGTGTCGCCATACGATTTGGTTTTGCAAGTTCCAGCAACTCCGCAAAATACGCAACCCAGTCCGGAAGGCCCGAATCGTCGCCCAGGACCTCGAGGGCGTTTTGGTGGACCTCGAACTGAAGATATTCGCGTTGAAGTGAAGAGCGAAAATCCTCGCGAGGATGCTCAGCGACTATTGGGCCGATTCATCGATCGCGTTTATCGACAGCCCGCTGAGCCCCAGCAAGTCGAACGATTCATGCAGCTTTTCGATCATCAAATCAGTGAAGGATTCGGCTTCACGAGCTCGATGCTCACCGTTTACACAGCGGTTCTAGCTTCGCCCGGATTTCTATTCATTGATGAAGCAGCAGGCAAGCTAGACGACCGCTCGATTGCATCGAGGTTGGGTTTCTTTCTTTGGAATTCCGAACCGGATCTTGAACTGCGAGAATTGGCGGCTCAGCAACAATTACGTCAGCCAAATTCGTTGACTGAACAAGTCGACCGGATGCTCGACGATCCAAGATCGAAACGTTTCATCGATGCTTTTACGGACTACTGGCTCGACCTTCGCAAGATCGATGACACGTCGCCATCGTCTACTCTGTACAACGATTACGAACTGAATGAGCCACTGAAACAATCCACGCTGGACGAAACACGACTGTTTGTTGCGAAGCTGATAGCCGATGACCTGCCAGCCCGAAACGTGGTCGATTCGGACTTCACTTTTTTGAACGAGCGACTAGCAGAACATTATGGTTTGACTGGCGTGCATGGAAGTCAAATGCGTTACGTTCAACTGCCCGAAGAAAGCGTCCGCGGAGGACTTATGACGCAAGCCAGCGTGTTGAAGGTGACGGCTAATGGCACAACGACATCGCCCGTTATTCGGGGCAACTGGATTACCGAACGAATTCTCGGAGTGCGTATTCCTCCGCCGCCACCGGTTCCCTCGGTCGAACCTGACATTCGCGGTGCCGTGTCGATACGGCAGCAACTGGAAAAGCATCGAGCTGACGCGAGTTGTGCTTCGTGTCATTCGAAGATGGACCCGCCTGGTTTTGCTCTTGAGTCGTTTGATGTGATGGGTGGCTATCGCGAGCGGTATCGAGCCGTTAGCGAATCGGTTCAGGCGGTTTCGGGCACGGGAATGGATGGTCAAGCGTTCTCGTTTCACTATGCCTTGCCAGTCGATTGCGCCGGAGAGCTACCGGATGGCAGTCCATTCAACGACGTCAATGATTTGAAGAAACTTTTGCTTCGCGATGAACGTGGTTTGGCTAGAAACATCGCTTCTCAGCTCACCATTTATGGAACCGGAGCTCCGACCAGTTTTTCGGACCGTGCCGTCATCGAGAAGATACTTGATCAAACCGAAGAGAGCGATTTCGGAGTTCGAAGTCTCATCCATGCAATCGTTCAGAGTGAGCTGTTTTTGAACAAGTAAGTCGACCTGTTCCCCAAGACCAAAGCTGTTGGAAATTGAAATGACTCGTATCGTTAAACAAATCACCAGTCGACGCAATTTCCTTCGTGCCAGTGGCGTTGCAATGGCACTTCCGTGGCTCGAATCCTTTCCACGAGCTCGATGTGTTGCAGCTGATGCATCCGAAGCCAATTCAACTCCGCGTCGATTTCTTGGCATTTGTAACAACCTAGGATTGCTGCCCGAAGAGTTCTTTCCGACTCAAGCTGGCAGAGATTATACCGCGTCACCTTACTTGTCATTCCTGCAACCCCATCGCGACGACTTTACCGTTTTCAGTGGAGTCAGTCATCCGAATGTTGACGGTGGGCATCCCTCGGACATTAGCTTTTTAACCGCTGCACCGCATCCAGCCAGCAGTTCCTTTCGCAATACGATTTCGATCGATCAACATATCGCCGAACGAATTGGAAACCAAACTCGATTCCCTTCGTTGACGTTAGCAGTGAACACGGGCAATCGCAGCCTCTCTTGGACTGGAACCGGCGTTGCCATCCCGCCTGAGGAAAGTGCCGCATCGCTCTTTCGCCAACTTTTTCTGCAAGGAAATAAAGACGAGGTAGAACGGCAGATTCAGAAGTTGGATACAGGCCGCAGTATCCTTGATGCGTTATCTGATCAAGCAAAGCTGCTCGAACATGAAGCGAGCAATTACGATCGTGGTCGTCTCGAGCAATACTTTTCTAGCGTAAGAGATCTGGAGTCACGATTGCTGGCATCCCGCGAGTGGGAAGGAAAACCGAAACCGGTCATTGATGCGGAAGAGCCATCCGATCCGACAAGTCCAGCTCAATACGTTGCCAAGGTGCGTTTGATGTACGACCTTGTAAAACTTGCCTTTCAAACCGATTCAACTCGATCCATTACTTTAATGCTCAACAGTGTTGGTACGCCGGTTGTTCAGATTCCTGGCACCTTGATCAACGATGGTTATCACAATCTTTCGCACCATGGAAAATCAGAAGACAAACTTGCTCAGCTGCGAGCCATCGATCACGAACATATGAAGCTGCTTGCAGCACTTTTCTCCGAACTTAAGAGTGTTTCGGAAGAAGGAGAAACATTGCTGGATCGCAGCATGATTTTGTATGGCTCCAATTTGGGTGACGCAAACGCTCACTCGACGAACAACATGCCGATCCTCTTCGCGGGTGGAGGTTTCAATCATGGCCAACATCTCGCCTTCGATCGCAATCAAAACTATCCGCTTCCAAATCTGTTTGTCTCGGTACTGCAGCGACTCGGGATCGAGGAAGACAATTTCGCTTCGTCGACTGGCACCATGCGCGGACTGGAGCTTGCTTGATGCATACCGAAGCCTTTCAGTCTTCAAGTAAGTCCACGGTCGCTTTGGTTTATGCGATCGCAACGTTTTTGTTTGTTGCAGTTCCATTTGCATCGGCGCAGGACAACGTCATTGATTTTGAATCGGCGGAGATTGGAAAGCCAATGCTAACCTGGTCCGAGAAAGACGTTATATTCACACCAGCACATGAACCGGAGAAGAGTAAAGCCAAAGGACGGATTATGTTCTTCCCGCACTTGGGTACTGATCGAAAGGGGATTGTCAACGCGATTGCGAATGAAGCGATACCCTTTCGCGTCACCTTCCCGCGGCCGGTGAACAAAGCTGAACTAATTCTTTGGGGATCAACAACCAGTTCTGCGTTAGTCGAAGCATTTGACGCCGAAGGCAACCTACTCACAAAAGATAGTTTGGATCATGTGCCGGTGCGAAAGAGCCCCGAGGAACTCGTTCCTTTTTTTGAGCTTACTGTCTCCGCCGAAGGTATTTCAAACTTGGTCATCAGCGGCGCGAAGCCGGGTGGTTTCGTTGCTGTCGATAAGTTGACCTGGAATTACGTCGACGACATACAACCTGTGAATCTCTCCGGCAGTAAGCCATGATCCGAATCGATATACAACTCCTTTTCAAGCAAGTCCGCTAGTCCCGATTGTCTCTAAACCTCTTCCATGATTAAGGGAAAAACTATGTTCCGACGATTGTCCATTTGTCTGAGTAGCTTGATGCTGCTTGGTCAGTTTTGCATGGCACAAGATGCCGCTCCAGTCGACGATTGGAAACCAGCTGTCACGAACCAAGATGGCAAAGAGTACCCGCAAGTCAACTCCGAGGGTCGCATCAGATTTCGCGTCAATGCTCCTGACGCGAAGAACGTGTCGTGCACGTTTCGGGATAGCAGCGAATTCGTCAAAGATGCTGACGGCAACTGGACGGGCTACACTCGCAAGCTAGATGAAGGATTCCACTACTACGAATTGATCATCGATGGCGCCAAAGTGCCCGACCCGAACAGCAAGTACTATTTCGGTGCGATGCGTTGGGGAAGCGGCGTTGAAATACCGGCCAATGACAAAGATTTTTACGCAGTCAAAAATGTTCCGCATGGACAGATGCGTGAAGTCCTTTTCTATTCGGAGAGCACCAAGACGAATCGCCGAGCCTTTGTTTACACGCCGCCTGAATATGACAAAGAGCAGGAAACTCGTTACCCAGTTCTCTATCTGCAACATGGTTGGGGCGAGAACGAATATGGCTGGAGCGTCCAAGGGCACGCCGGTCTGATCGTCGACAATTTGATTGCCGACAAGAAGGTCAAGCCGTTCATCATCGTGATGACATACGGAATGACCAACGAGGTTCGACCAGGCGGAATGGCGAACTTTGACATCAGCGGTTTTGAAACGGTGCTTGTCAAAGAGCTGATTCCTTACGTCGATTCCAACTTCCGAACGCTCACCGATCAACCCAACCGAGCGATGGCTGGTCTGTCGATGGGTAGTATGGAAACCAAAACAATCACGCTTAAAAACCTAGACAAGTTCTCACACATCGGATTGTTTAGCGGTGCGACGATTTCGAAAGAAGACGTTGAGAAGACCGAAGGATTTAAGGACAAAGTCAAACTTGTCTTCGTCAGTTACGGCAGCAAGGAAGTCGGCGGCGGCGATCGACCACGACGAGGTGGCGATCCCGAGGCTGCGACGAAGGGATTGAAGGAAGCTGGCATCAACAGCCATTACTACCTTTCGCCCGAAACAGCTCACGAATGGCAAACATGGCGTCGCAGCCTTTTAGAGTTCGCTCCGTTGCTTTTTGCACCTGAGGATAAATTCATCGGTGCCTGGAACGTCGACTTCAACACACGGATCGGCGTCCAAAAATACGCTTTCACGTTCGATGGCGATGCAAAAAACACAACCGGTAGCGGCCAAGCAGAAGTGGGTGGGAACTCGCGACAAGTCGAACTGCGAGATATCAAACGCGACGGCGATTCCGTTTCCTTTTGGGAGGCGCTGAGCTTGGGCGGCAACGAAATGCGGATCGATTACAGCGGGAAAATCACCGGCGACACGATCGCTTTCACACGCAAGGTTGGCGAGTTCGCTACTGAAGAAGCGGTCGCAACGCGAGTAAGTCTCAAGAAGCAGATGGAGGCCGCTGCGACGGCGACAGGCGGAAAGGACGACGCCGGAAGCTCGCAGATCAAACAGACCGCTGTCTCGATGAAAGCCGGAGTCGATCCGAACTTCCATATCTATCTTTGCTTTGGCCAGTCGAACATGGATAGCGGCGGAAAAATGAATGACGCCGATCGAATGGTCGACGATCGTTTCTTAGTCTTGGCCGATTTCGACAATACCGATCGCGGATGGGAAAAGAACAACTGGTACACCGCTGTTCCGCCATTGTCTGCTCGTGGACGAGGCATTTGTATGGTTGATGGCTTTGGCAAGTCGTTGGTTGCTGGTCTTCCAGAGAACGTGCGTGTCGGCGTGGTCAAGGTTTCCGTGCCTGGATGCAAGATCGAATTGTTTGATAAAGATACATTTCAGTCCTACATTCAAAATGAACGCGACTGGATGAAGAGCATCGTCAATCGTTACAACGACAATCCATACGAATACCTCGTGAGCATGGGCAAGGAGGCACAGAAGCACGGTGTGATCAAGGGGATTCTTTTACACCAGGGCGAATCCAATGGCGGCGACAAGGATTGGCCGAACAAAGTGAAGACGGTTTATAACAATCTGATGAAGGACCTGAATTTGAATCCCGAAGATGTGCCGCTGCTTGCTGGTGAGTTGGTGAACGCCGACCAGCAAGGCCAATGTGCTGGCTTCAATACGATTCTGGATGGACTTCCCAAAACGATTGCCAATGCTCATGTGATTTCCTCAGCCGGTTGCAAGACCGATGACAAATTGCATTTCAATCCGGAAGGCTCAAGGGAGTTCGGCAAACGATACGGCGAGACGATGCTGTCGTTGCTAGGAAAAGAAGCTTCTGCAGCGAAGTAATTTTAAGTTCCAGCATAACTGAACCAGGGTAGCCAAACTCGTCAAGAGTTTCGGCGATCCCTGAGAGGAGTACGTGGCCGAAAGTCTTGACTACTTTCGCTACGGCTTAAAATTGCGGCAATGGGCATTAGCCCACGGTTTACCACGCACCGGACGCGCGAACGCGTTTCGGCTGATATTTGCAATGTGAATGACCGGACCTGAGTTTGAATGCTCTCGACCGAACGCGACTAATACCAAAAGAGAATTGATCATGAGAATCTCCACCAAATTGTTCCTGCCGTCCGTCGTTGGTCTACTCTCGTTCGCATTGCCTGCGACCGCCGAGGAAATAGCCGGAAAGTGGCATGCACTCTTCGAAACACCCGGCGGTGTGCAGACCTACCATTTCGATTTCCAGACCAAGGATGGCAATCTGATTGCGAAGGCAGTCGTCGAGTCGGCCGACGAAAAGCGTGACATCGAATTCGAAGAAACGAAGCTGGATGGCGACTCGCTGCAATTCGTCGAGAAACGAAATTTTGGCGATCGCGAGTTTCGCATCGAATTCGCGGGGACGCTTGGCGAAAAAGAGATCAAGCTCACTCGCAAAATCGGCGAATTTGGTACCCAGGAATCCGAAGCCACGCGTGAGCTTCCCAAGATCGAACCGATGACACCGCAGTCGACCGCGCCGGTCGTCGAAGTCCATGTTGATGCGATCATCAAAGACGTCTTCAAAGATATTTTTCGGATCGGAACCGCAGGCGATTTTCCCGCCCGCTATTCGGAACAAGAACTGCAAATCGCGGATGAACATTTCAACGCGGTTACTCCTGAAAATTGTATGAAGCCTGAACGCATTCACCCGGACGAAAACACTTGGCGATACGAACCGGCAGATGCGCTGGTTGAATGGGCCCAGGGAAACAAGATGACGGTCCACGGCCATACGCTTGTGTGGCATGCCCAGACCGGCGACTGGTTCTTTCGCGATGGCGATCGAGAAGTTGTGACGCAGCGATTGAAGAACCATATCGATACGTTGGTCGGTCGATACAAAGGAAAGATCGTCAGCTGGGATGTCGTCAACGAAGCGATCAATGATGACGGAGACAGTGAGACCAGCAAGACAGAAAATCTCCGCAAATCCAAATGGCTTCAGGCGCTTGGTCCAGAATTCTTGACCATGGCCTTCAAGTTCGCTCACGAAGCGGACCCCGACGCGATTTTGTATTACAACGACTACAGCATCGAAACGGGTCCGAAGCATGAAAGCTCGATGGTCTTACTCAAGCGATTGATTGCCGACGGCGCGCCGATCAATGCCGTGGGAATCCAAGGCCACTGGACCACCGGTCGCGTACCATTTGAAGCGATCGACAAAGCGATCGCGGATTATGCTTCGTTAGGGTTAAAGGTCAGCATCACCGAACTAGACGTCACGATTCGCGGAGCTTCTGGCGGACAGTTCGGCGGCGGATTCGGTCGACGACGCGGTGGCCGCAGCGAACCACCTTCGGTAGCGGACCTCAACGCTCAGGCCGAGGACTACGCCAAGCTCTTCGCGATCTTCCGCAAGCACAAAGAGTCGATCGAGCGCGTCACCTTCTGGGGACTCAGCGATCGCCGCACCTGGCGTTTCGGCCAGAACCCACTGATCCTCGACTCCAACCTCAACCTCAAACCCGCCTACGCCGCGATTGTGAACGAAACGAAGTCGAAATAAACCTTGCAGCGAATCTTTGCGTGAACCCTGAATTAACACAGCAATCGAAGTCGGTCATTTGGTTTTTGGCGCTTTGCGCTTTACGAAGCTTTCGCAGGCGTTGATGATCATCCCGCGGCTGGGCTTCGTGCACTTCTTGAGCAATATCTTCGTCCGATTACTAAACACGATCACCAAGCTAAGCATGGTTGAACGCTGATGCATCAACCGCACCAAAAACCAACACTGTAAAGTAGTAATGAATGTCCGCAGCACCGACTGACGAATCGCTATTCGTCAAGATTGGCCGAGTCGCAAAGGATCGTCTGATAGTATGTCGGGTACGGCGTCTTGCCGTCAGGACTGGCCCAGTAATTCTTCGCTCAATCTCGGGCTTGAGCGTTCATCGGCTCAGCTAAATGAGCAACTATTTTTACCGCATTGACTTTTGATAGCAATTCTCGAAAATGCACAGTAGCGGCGCACCTCCCAACCTTCTTAGTAAGCATTTGCTACTAGCTTCCTAACTTCGCGGAAGAATTACGATGCTCAGCAACGCGAAGCTCAAGTATTACGATAGTGAGGTGTTGCGCCTACCAGCTGCTACACGAACGAAATATCATGAGCAGGTTGACCGGCTTATCACGACGCTTTCTCGGTCAGTCAAAGAAAAGACGAAAATAAAGATCACTCGGGTCGTAAAAGCGGGTTCTTTTGCCAAATTCACTATTCTGCGTAAGAGCGTTGACGACCCAGTTGACGTTGATGTCGTTTTTTACATATCTGGCCGGGAGCTTGATTCCTCTTCGTTTGAAAGCCTGAGTGCGGACATTTACGAACTGCTCGTAGGTGTGTATCCCAACAAAGCCGTTGAAGATTTTGAGATTCAGAAAAAAGCCGCAACTGTTCGCTTCAAAGGAAGCGGCCTTGCGGTAGACATCGTGCCTGTCGTCGAAAGTGGACCGGATGGCTACGGATTTCAGTTTGATGCAAGCGGCGGCAAGACCAAGACCTGCGCTCCTTGCCAGATACAATTCGTCCGCAATCGAAAAGTTAAGGACGCAAACTTTCGCACGCTAGTCAGGCTCGGAAAAAAGTGGAAGAACTACAATGAAATTCCAGGATTGAAGTCATTCCACGTCGAAAACATCTTCGCTTATTTACAAGACAAACACGGCCCCTGTGAGAAGATCGAACTTCGCCTTCAAGCATTTTTTCTCTTCATCGCTCAATCAGAACTACAAACTGTCGTGAGTTTTCCTGAAAATAGGGGAACTATTCCGACATTCACCGATCCCGTTGTGATTATTGATCCAGTAAATAATGACAACAATACCGCAGCACGAATCTCCGAAAACGAGCGTGAAGCGATCGTCACGGCGGCGAACAATGCGTGGGAACTCGTCCATCACGCTTCGACCGAGGACGACATTGACTTGTGGAAAGAACTCTTTGGTCCGCGCTTCAAGATTGAGGACTGATTGAATGGCATCAACTTACGCCAGCACTGCCACCTTTACGACTGCCGATATCGAGACGGTTTTTCGTCGTTTTCGTGCCGATATACTAATGATCGCCGAGAGTACTGGGGCCATCACACGATCGAAGGCAGACGACTATGCTCACGATGCCGAATATCTCGCCAAAAAAGGGTATCTAAGCAAGATTGATCTAACTCTATTGAGCAATGGCGTTGAGAAGCGTGCAGCGATCTACAATGTTAACGAAAGCACTGGTGTCTTGTCATCGTCCCGCCCTGGCGGTGTATTGTGGCCGCGAGTCGACGGTGCTGATTTAAGGATTCTCCTTTGGTATACGTCTTCATATGTCGAGTCAGCGCGTGAAACAGCCAAATCTAAGCTGAGAATCGGTTGGGGACCTTCCTCCGCAGACACCTCTCATGCTTCGCTTACCAAAAACGCTACGCGATCGTATGCGAGCAACGGTTATGGTCTTGACCGGGAAGATCTAAGCTGATGGCTAACGTACCTTCGATCTTCGATTACGAAAAGCCGCTGCCTGACTCGACACTAACAGAACGCGAGAAAAAGCTTCTTGGTTTCTATGACAGATACAGTCGCATCCACAATCAAATGCAGTTACTTCTACGACTTGATGAGTTACCGAAGTGGAGTAGAAAATATCACGGATGCGTACTTCCCATCTGCTCACTTATTGCAGACCAATACCCTCTTATAATCTTCCACGGTGACGTTGGAACGGGAAAAACGACTACAGCCGAGTGCATTGCCAATCGAATTGTGATTGAGGCCAAGGCGGAGGACTCGATGTTGTTCAAG
>JBGSKY010000019.1:0-5067 GCA_041740995.1 Pirellulaceae bacterium | reverse complement strand
AACGAATTCTCAGTTAACCAACTGACTGTCACAAAAGCATCACAAGTAGTGCTCTGTGAATGGGCTCGGTTGTCCATCTGCCGCTTTACCTCATCAACCGCGATGAGGTCATGCGGATGCTGGATATTCTGCTCTAGGCGTCCGACGCATGAATGAAAACGCGGATGCTTTAGCTTACTGGAATGAGTCAAGTTCGCGTTGGAGAACGACTCATACCTGTCTTGTCGCCGTGTACCCGCCAGCGGGTATACGGGTAAGTCTTCCGCAACGAGGAAAAAGTTATGAGTGATTTGAATGTGTCTTTCAATGAAACGGCAGTATCGTTAGGTCGGCAAAATGCACAACTGGTTCACCTGGATCGAGTCGCCGAACAGATTCGTATCGAAGTAGACAAGGTTGAAAAATCGTTACGACATTCGCTGAAACACGCAATCATTGCTGGCAAGATATTATGCGAAGCCAAAAAGTTGATCGGGCATGGCGAATGGTTGGCATGGTTCAGTAATCAAAAATTCACCTTTGCGGAAGGAACGGCCCAGCGTTACATGCGGCTTTATCGCCGCTGGCCGGAAATCAATGACCGGCTCAAAGAGAATGGAAATCCGTCATCGCTGACGGATTTGACATTCAGTGATGCGATCAGCATTTTATCCGATCCAGAACGGCTCGAACAAAAACCCTTGGATGCACCTAACGGAAACGCTCTGCTTCCAAGAACGGCAAACTCGGGCGGCAAAAGCAAGACACCAAAAAAAATCGTTCAATCCGTAAAAACGCTAGTTGTCGCCAAAGCATGGAATGAAACTCAAGATTACAAAACGCCAAAGGTCATTTTAAACGCTGCCGTGAATGTACTTGGTGAAATCGATTACGAGCCAACATTGACCGATGCGACGGATGTTCATAAACCATGGAACGGTCGCGTTTTTCTAAATCCGTCACACATGACGGATATGATCGACCAGTTCACGCAGCATCTGCTAGCTGAGATCCAAATCGGGAATGTAACCGAAGCAATTCTCCTCGTGCCCACCGATACGCACGCAAAATGGTATCGTAGACTTAACACATCTCCGCGTGTACTACTGGCTAAGCTCGATGAAGACCTGCGCCTCGGCTGGCAAAACCCCTTGACCGCGTTTTACTTTGGAAGTCGCGAGCACCAATTCTTTGAAGTCTTTCAATCGATTGGCGACGGGTATGTACCGTATCGTTTTTATTCGCAATCGATCCATTGATCGCGACCGATGAAATGCATCTTATGAATGACTCGCTAAGAAACAGGAAAGGCCGCAGCTGGAAAACCAACTGCGGCCTGAATCGTTAAAAATTAATGTAGTAGTACTCTTGGTTCAGTGCGTCAGCAAAATGCTCGGCAATGTTACCGCGACCGCTGACGTGAATGACTGTATCGCCTGTATTTGTGCAATAGATCTCGTATGCGTACTCGAAGTCATCTTCGGAGACACGATGAGCAAACGGACCTTCGTACATCTTGCCGAATAGTCGATGGAAGCTTTGATCGACTGGCGATTTGCTAACAGGAGGATGCTGTCGATTTAGTGCATAACAGACACTTTGTGCAATTAGTTGTGCTTCAATTTTGTCGTACCAGAAATAGGTAGCTGCCAGAGATTTGCCGGTAGTAGTGCATTTGATGTCGAATGTGTTTTCAGTTCCCGATGTTTCGCGGACGTATTTGAACGGGCCAGGATAGGTTTGAGTGAAGTTGTAGGATTGGTTGTTGGACATAGCAGCTCCTTGTCTGAGTGGCGAGCCACGTCCTTCGCGGCTCGATGGCAAACGAACAAAAGCCGCTAGAGCAGGAGCGCTAGCACTTGATGCAAGTAGATAATTGGGGGAGACCGCCCCTATTGGGGGAACCGATTATCTGCTTGCATCAACCTGCGACGGCTTTAGATTGCCAAGAATAGAGCAGCATTCGTGGATCAGAATAATGTCAAGGAGTTGCCTTGCAGCCGTCAGTCAATCAAGTGTTGAAAACTAGAGCTTAAGCCGTAGCTTCGCGACTTCTTGGATGCATCGAGCACTTCGACAAATCCGTCAACCACCCAGCCGGCGAGAAGATGTCGAGCGGTGCGTTGCGAAACGGAAAAGAGTGCCTCAATATCGCGGCTCGTAATCGTCGGTTTTTTACGACAGAGACCGAGCACTTTCCGCTGACGCGGATCGAGCTGTTTGAGTGTGGCTGTTCGATCTTTCGAACCCCTGCGAGCCTCCTGTTCCGCCAGAGTTTGAACCTTGGCAAAGCTTTCCTGCATGCCGGTGCAGAAGTATTCTACGAACTTCGTGATATCAGCTTCGGCTCGGCCCAAGTAGTAATTGTGTGACGGACCAATCGTAAGTGCTTCGTAGTAGCTGTTCAAATCACGAGCGTAATACTCTTCCAGGGAATACAGGCCTTTCAAGCCAAAGCTCCCGAGATGAAGCACTAGCGTTGTGAGTAGACGAGCGGTGCGACCATTGCCATCGTAATAAGGATGAATGGTTGCAAACTGGTAGTGAGCGATGGCGGCCCTGATCGGACAGGGAAGGTCCGTTGATGATGTATCGCCAAACCAATGCACCAGCTCGCTCATTAATTGTGGCACGTCTTTGGCCTCGGGTGGCATGTAGACGATTCCACCGCTCCGACTATCTCGTATCACGTTTTGCCCGTCGCGATAGGCAGTAGCTTTGACGCGTTTTCGACCGCCAGCCATCACCAAGCCATGTAAGGTTTTGATTTGCTGCTCAGTGACAGACTTCGCACTGGCGACCATTTCTTCCAGTAGCTCCAACGCAGCGTAGTAACCTAGAATTTCTTTCTCGTCGCGTTCCCTGCCTGGAAAATGGATTTGCTCCTCAATCACTTGAGCTACTTGCTCTTGTGTTAAACGATTTCCCTCGATCATGGTCGAATAATGGGTTGAATAGAGCCGAGCAGTTTCGCGAAGCGTGGCGAGCACTGTGGGTGTAATCGGCAGGTGCTCAATCGCTTGGCGACTCGCTTCTATTTGCATCAGTGTGGATGCTAACTTCGCGGTGATAGTAAATTGTGGATTAAATGGCATCGACACTCCCAGTTCATGAACTCCAGTTGCCGTTAAATTGCCGTTATTATGCCGTTAAATCAAGCTCAAACTTTAGAGCGATCTTGTTTCTTCGCCAATTCAGCTTCAAAGTAGCGGTAAGCTCGACGCTTAGTTTTCTCGGGGCACGGCATCTGTTGGGCGAGCTGTGCTTCTTCGACAAATGCGGCGAAAGCACAGCCATGAAACAGATCGTCGAGTAAATCCTTTGTGTCGTCAATCAAAGGCGGCCTCCTGTTCATTTTTTAACGCGACCTATAGTCGGAGTGAGCGTAGAAGCTTCCATCGGTTGTCGAATATTTGGCATCGGGAATGTGCGATTCCATTGCCAAGGCGATTGACTCGTGACCTTGAGAAATGGCAATCTGCTTTGCCGAAGAAAGTATGCTGGGATTCGCCGTGAAGGTATGACCGCCGTGGCGTAGCAACAAATTGACCGCTTCTAAGTTACCGGCCAAGACGGCCTCATGAAGTGGCGAATATTTTTTACAGTTCAATTGATTGATTTTTCCGCCGTACTGTAATAATTGTTTCAAGCACCCGATGGCCCCGTATCTGGCAGCAATATGCAATGGCGTATTGCCTTGCGAATCTTGAACGTTTGATTCAGCTCCGCGTTTAAGCAATTCTACTGCAAAGTATTCAAAGTCTCGTTTGGCTGCCATGTGCAGGGCTGTTTGTCCACTCTTGTTGGCAAGGTTAGGCGACAAGTCATATTCCAACAGGAGACCGGCGAAAGTCAAGTTGCCATGAACAATAGCACGATGTAGCAGCGTATCTTGACGCCTACCGATCCGCTCGTTTAGGTCTGCTCCGTGTTTAATCAGCAAACGAGCAACGTCGTTTCGCTCGTATTTATCGCATGTGGAAAGCGGCGATAGATGATAGAGATCACGAGCATTGGGCGAGCCACCCTCTTGTAGTGCCCGCTCACAATCAGCATAGGTTCCATTTCGAATTGCGTTGAGCAATACATAGTTCTGTCGCACATAACCCGATTGCTGCCCGGGATGTTGGCGAGCAGCGAAGCACGCTTATAACAATTCTTAACAGATGACAATAACTTATCGGGGCTCGAAGTCGAGACATTGAACTAATAGATTCGGACAACTGCCGATCCCAGCATCGCTGGAATCGGCAGTAACGTTTAGGCTTAAGCGTCCTGTTCGATCGTTGGTTCGACGACTTCTTCGACAGATTCCTCGTGTTCGAAATTGCCAGCGTATGCTTGATTGTTTAGGAAGTCCCACGTGCCTTGCAGGAGCTCAATCATGAACGGGATGTGTTCGTGATCCAGATACATGCTCATGCGAGACCATTCGCCATTTTTGTTGCGATAGGACCGCTGTAGATTCACGCTGCGGTAGGTACGACCGTCACGGACATTCTCAAAAACAGCGGTGCTAATGCCGCCAGGGAGTTTCTTACGAAAGATTGGTTGTTTAGCGGGTTGTTTTGAAGAGTTAGAGTTGATTGACATGATATTTCCTTTGTTTGGTTGTGTTGATCTGACCACGAACCGCCGCGGCCTGATGGCGAGCGACAAAAACCCAGCACAGACGGGAGCGAAGCGTCCTTGCAAGTGCAAACTTGGGGGAGACCACCCTACTGGGGGAACCGAGTTTGTACTTGCAAGGCCCGTCGCTGGGTTTAAGCCCGGCCAATCATAAGGCCCGGCGTTTGTTGGTCATGAATTGCAACGCACGCATGGGAACGTACACGCCATCCCATCGTCTCTGTGAAACGAAATGCCTTAACGTCAATTCAGTAAGAATATGAACCGGACGGCGTTAGCCCGTTGTTTTGAGAGTTTCAATAGGGCTAACTACGAAGCATGAATCTAAAAGCGTCCTACGCCTGACGGTGAATCGAACTGTGGCGTTTGTTGGTCGCAAACCAATCGTTCAAATCATTGTGCCCTGCATAGGGTGGCGCTTCATCAATCGCTTCTGCATTGGTCAACTGATCGAAGAGA
>JBGSKY010000018.1:0-26738 GCA_041740995.1 Pirellulaceae bacterium | reverse complement strand
GCTTCGCTTGCTTGAAGCGTGTCCGAAACCAAACTGTGCTACAACAGTCGGGTTGTTTTGACTTGGATAGCCATGACCAGAAAGCGAAAGTTCATTGACCGCCTCATCTAATCGAGACTGTTTGAGCAAAGAATCGGATAGCAATTGTCGCAGCTCATAATCATTTGGCTGTTGTGACAGAATCTGTCGAAAAATCGATTCAGCAGCTTGGAAATCAGTCATTGCCAGGTGGAGACTGCCCAGTCCACGGAGGGCATCTACATCATGACGATTTTCTACTAACAAAGATTGATAAATCGCGTATGCTTGCGCATGTTCGCCGATGGCGGTTAGAAAGTTTGCTCGTTCCAATCGAACCAAACGGTCAAGCGACGTTCCAGATAAATCGTCCAACAGTGCAGCAGCGGTAGACATCTCATATAAACGCACGTGTGTCCGAATGAGTTTGACTTGTGTCATAAGATCCAAAGGTGCCGCACGGGTCGCTTGTTCAAACAACAGCATGGCGGGTCGATAATAAGCTTCGCGATACAGAATGTCAGCCAATTCCAAGCGATATTCATTGGTGACAGAAGAATTCTGTTCCAGTGAAAGAATTTCGCTAACAGCTTGATCTTCGCGGCCTAAGCGGACGCTGGCGAGTATGGAATCGACATTCAACTCAGGATTGGCAGGATCCAACTCGCGTAACCGATTGATGACGACAATCGCTTCGAGCGGTCGCTGCAGTTCAAGCAGCAATCTCGCAACGTGCGCTTCCACCTCCGGGGCAATTGGCGCGACGTCAAGCAAGCGTTGCTCGTAGATTTTCGCTGCTTCCTCAATCTTGCCCTGCCAGCAAAGCACTCTCGCGAAAGTCACCGTGATTTCCAGTCCCGCGTTGCCCGCGTTGACCAATTGTCGCAGCGACTGCTCCGCCATTACATGCTTGCCTTGCTGGATCAGCACGTCAGCGAGCATTGCGTGGTAGTCAAACTGGTTTGGATTCTTACTGATCAAAAGTTCCAGTTGCTGTTGGGCATTGGACAAATTGCCAGTTTGAATCAAAACTCCAGCGTACTCAACGCGTGCCTCATCAAGCAGCGGGAATTCAGAGAGCAGTTCCTCAAAGCGCTTTAACGCCAATGGCATGTCCCGAAGTGCGATCGCATTGCGGGCCGCACGTATTAAGATGCCTTGTCGAATCGGATCGGCAGCTGTCGGCGAAGGAAGCGGGGCAATAGATGAATTGACTGGACCAGCATCTGCAAGCAAAGGGCTACCTATCGCGCTTTGTTTCGTACGGTCGTGAACCAATTCGCGATTCGTTTGCATTGGAGCCTCGATCGCGAACTCGTTAGGCGGCGAAACCTCTGATACGACTGCTTCATATTGTGCTTGGCTTACCTCAAATCGCAAATTTTGATTTTCGTTTGATGGGCGGGACGAAGGTAATGCAGATGGGAGATTTCGAATTGCAGGTACGACCGCACCGTCACCGCTGTTTTTCGCCGAATCGAACAATTGAGAAACCGGTTGAAAGTCCAACAAGATTTCTTGCGATTGGATGGGGCTGGACTGAATTAACAAACCAAGTGCAAACGTAAGCAAGCCGACAAAGTGAAATCGGCTCAATGCAAAACCATCGCGAGGCAATTGTAAATTGCCTGCGGCTGGAAATTTGACTCGCTGTAATGAAGAAAAGTTCAAAACGAATGCAGTCGGCTCGAAACAAAATCTCGATGATCTCCTTGAAGCTAAAAGCGAGTGCATCTGTTGATTGCAGACGTGCCCATTTCAAGCGAAGGGTTCTGCGAACGCAGAAAGGATCTCTATCGAAAGAATCGACGCAAGCAGAGGTTTTGGTTTAGGCCGAATTTTCCGAATTTTCGGCAAGTCGCAAAATCGTTGAAAAAAATCGCCTAACTTTTTTCGTTCGACTCAAGTATGGAGATCGTCGGGCTGACTTAAGTCAATTATTGAGTAAAGCAAGATTTTCTCGATTGATAGCCCGCCGCATAGCAATCGAAGGTTCGGGACAAGATCTGCGTGTTCTGAGCAGCTTGATTTTCGCGTAGACCAGGTTCTTGGCTCACGTTTGGCAACTGACAAGTACGTTATGAAACACTACTAGGCGGCGTGCTTGCCGTATTCGTTTTCTTGCTCCGAATTTACTTTCAAGCCGAGCTTGAGCTTGGCGGTGTTCCACCATCTGCGAAGAACATGTGTGTGTTCATGCGGTTCGAAAGCTGCGCCCAAAGGGCCAGCTAAAATCGAAGGCAGCAATATAAGCTCCGATATAACGCCAGCGATAAGAATCGTTAGCATCAGCCATCCGAAACGCTGAGTTGGTGTGAAGGTGCTGAACGCAAATACCGAAAGACCGATGCCGGAAATCAACGCCGCCTGCAATGTTGGCGTGGCGCATCGTCGATAAGCTGACACGATCGCTAACTTTCGATCTTTCAATCGATTTAGATCGGTACGAAACCAGGAGAGGAAGTGAATCGTATCGTCCACCGCAACGCCCAAAGCGATGCTGGCTGACATCATCGATCCGATGTCAATACTTACCCCAAGCCAACCCATCGATCCAAATACAAGTAAGATTGGCATGACGTTTGGAATCATTGCGATCGCACCGGCTCGGAAGCTTCGCGATACAAACATCATCAGCGGAGTGATGGTCATGAATGACCAGATCGTGCTTTCTACAAGGCTTTGCAATAACTCGCGCTGTGCCTTGTAAACAATCGGCACGACACCAGTGTAAACGGCCGAAAGCCAAGCTTGATTGCCCGCATCGGCAACCTGATTGCCTGCGGCTAGCGTTGAAACGCTTGCCTGATTGACTACTCCGACCTTCAAATCAATGACTCGATCTAAAGCCCAGTCGATCATTTTCACGTCTTTATCGCTGAACGAACCGGCCAAGATAATCGCATCCAGGCTATTGAGTTGTTGATAAGACACTTCCGGAATAGAAGACGGATCTTTTGAGCCACGAATCGCACGAATTCGTGCTTTCGTAAGCAACGATTCCAGAGCGTTAACCATCGCGATGTGATGCTGCTGCGCTTCGGAATTAGAGTTAGGTTGGTCCCAGATATAAACGCGACTGCCACTGTATCGATCACTTTCGTTCCATTTGACCAAATCTCTAAGGATCTGAACTCGGTAATCGTGTGCTTCGGTGATCGGTGCAATCTCATCGCGTAATTCATGAACGAACTGACCATAATCAACACCTTCAAACGCAGCCACGCGAAGGCTGATCCGCCACAATTCGGCACCACTATCGGGTTCTACTCGCAAAAAACCACTATTGCTAAATGCTTCTCGAGATTGGCTCAATCGGAGGTTGTAAGCCTTTCGTTTAATGAAGCTTCCGGTATCGCCATCGCCGGAGGGGAGCGAGGGAGCAAAGGTCGCTGCTGATAGACTCTTGCCGACGACATTTTGTCCTTGTGCACCGAACTTCTTTTCGATCGTTTCCTGAATCAACGCCACCGTTTCTAAACGTTCAAGAAACGTTAATCGGAATAGCTCTTCCGATTCAGTGTCTGCCGTCCGTTCTCCGCTGGATTGGGAAGCTTGATCAAATTTGACAACGATTTCCATCGGTACTAATCGCCCGATGTTGGATTCCAACCAGCGGTAATCCTGAAGAATCCGGGCTCTGGAGTCGAACAGCTCAAGCAAATCGATTGAAGTTTTCGTGTTCGTCACGCCCCAACCAACAAAAGCAGTAAACAAGATTGATGCGGTCGCGACGCCGACATGGTTGCGCACAATGAAGCGGGCAATAACCGCCCACATCCGTTCGGCAACCGAGTCGCGTCGATCTTCCGGAGCGATTTCTTCCAATGGAATGTCTCGCTCTTGATTCAACCAGCGTCGACCATATTGCCAATACTGAAGCGCTGCGGGCAAATACAGAAATAGGACCGCCAGGAGGATCATGACACCAGCGGCCGAATAGATTCCGAACTTGCGAATTGGAGTCAAATCGCTGGCGTACAAACTCGCAAGTCCGATCGCCGTCGTCGTGCTGCACAATAACGCGGGCTTGAATGCGTGGATCGCCGCTCGCTCGGTTGCCCGATACATGCCAGATTCCAGCACCGCGTCGCGATAGTAATTGATCAAGTGGACCGCGCCAGAGATACTCAGGACGTACACCAGCGAAGGCATTGAAAGGACAATCGCGTCAACCGTTTCTCCGGTCACCCAAATCGTGGCCAGCGAGGCCGCCGCACTTAATACTCCGCAAGCAAACACAACCAAAGTCAGCTTCACGCTGCGGAGTGACCAATAAGCAAGACCAAGCCCGAGCAAACCAGAGATTCCTGCAAGCCGAACAAGGGTTCGCTCGCCTTCTTCATCGATCGCTATATTGTCGACCGGCGGACCGCCAAAATGTACGTCAGCCGATGGGATTCCGGCTTTCGCGACCGCGCGATGAATCAAGCCCGGTGGGAGATCCTTTCGCAACTTAAAGACGCGTTTTGCACCTCGTCCCATCACTTCTTTAAGATGCGTCGTCGCTTCGGGAGTCAAACTGACCACGAGGCAAGTTTGTCGACCGTCTGGACCAATCAAACTGCCTTGCAGACGTTCAATCGCCATGTCCCGAGAAATGCTCATCGGAGGCGACATCAGTTCGTCTAACAACGTCCGTCCGCTCGTGACAGACTTGACGAACTGTCCAACGTCTTCTGGGTTCACCGTGCGATCGGCTTCTGCTAGATCGGCGGTGGTTGGCAGCGGATTGGCGTCCAATTCCGGAAGCTGTTCTCCGCGAAGAAGTGACTGCAGATAACCAATGCGTGGGTCATCCGTTTGCGCATCACCCTCGCCCAGTCGGCAACCAGCCCACGAAATTAAAATGAATTGATCGGTCGGGAAATTTTTACGAAACCAATGAAGCTCTTTCGTCTCCGCAAAACTTTGCGGAAGCCAGTCTTCCAGCTTATTGACGTTACTTTGAACAGCTTTGGCCGCCCCGTAAAATATCATCGGCGCGACAAAGAGAACGGCCAGCAAAATCCATTTTGCCCAGCGTTCGTAAAAACTCGGTCGTTGATCTTCTAAATTGCCGGTGTGCATCCTAATAGGCCTTGATGATGCTTTCTTTACAGTTTAAATCGCGTGGGAGCAGACATGAAATTGCCAAAGAATTGATCGCTGGATTCTTGTTTGCTCGAGTCGCTCGATCATCCTCATCATCATACGGTAACGAATCGCCAAACATGCTGCCATAGTGACATTTGCCCCGAACCGATTTTGAAAACGGGTTTTTTTGCGACTTAGGCAATATTTGACGCTCGACTAAATTGCGACGCTTCAAAATGGCTCCGAAGTTCCTCGCAAGATCGATAAATCAGAATTGTCGGGCTGGTGACATATACAAATGGAAGCACTTCCTGTGCGTCGAAAAACCGTCGATTTTTGGTATCTCCTATTTTTCACAAGCTGCGTTGTCGTTATACTAAGCTAATCGTTATTGAAACCGAGTCTCAATAAACCTAAGTGCGATTCTATGCCAACTGTCAACAAATGTGCTGCTATTGTGCCATTGACCGTGTTGCGTCCCAACGAGCACGGCAATATTTGCGATATTGCGGGCGAAGAATGCATGGTTCATCGCCTGGCAGAAATGGGAATTCGGGTGGGAGCATTGCTGAAGATGATGCAACCTGGGTTCCCATGTATCGTTTGCGTCGAGGGGCAACGTTTTTCTCTTCGGCTCGATGACGAAGTGCATATTTTGGTCGAAGCGGCAGTTTGACTTGGAGTGAGTGGCTAAAAAGTGTTGATCATGTATGCAATGTCCGTTTTGTGGAAATTGAAGTGATAACGCTCGACGAACTGACAAACGGACAAAGCGCTTGCATCGTCGATTGCACCGGTGACGATGAAATTACGATGCGTTTGATGGAGTTAGGTTTCTTGCCGGGCGAGAGCGTCGAACGAGTCGGCCAATCGCCGTTCGGAGATCCAATCGAATTTCGACTTAACGGATGTCGCTATTCGTTGCGAAAAAGCGAGGCAAAACGAATTATAACCAAAGGATTAGAGCCCGTCCGAAAAGGGTGCTGAACCTGTCACGCAACGGAGTGGCATAGAACCTTTTTCGGACATGCCCCTGAATTTTAAGCGAGCTTAAACAAGTTCGATCAAACGTCGAAAAGCTGTTAACGATTTATCAGCAGGCTCGAGATTTTCGTTTCGCACTTCTAGACCTTCACCAGTGTTTGCTAGCTGACCAGCCGCTTTGCTATATGTCGCCAACGATTGAATCAGCTCCGCCACTCGCTAAGGTTCTGACTTTCGCGCTGATTGGTAATCCCAATACCGGAAAGAGCTCTCTGTTTAATGCCTTGACAGGTGGCAGCGCGGCGGTTGGCAACTATGCCGGTGTGACCGTCGATCTTAAACGGGCGAAGACCATTGTTGACGGGCGTGCGATCGAGTTGGTTGATCTGCCCGGGACTTACTCTTTGACTGCTCGGTCGCTCGATGAGCGAGTAAGCGTCGACGCGATTTGTGGCGGTCTCGGTGCGGTTAAATGTCTCGACGGAATCGTGATCGTCCTTGATGCAACGGCGATTGAACGCAACCTGTACTTGATCAGTCAAATTTTGGAAGCAGATTTGCCGGTGCTTCTCGTTGCAAATATGTGGGATCGATTGGACCAGTCTGGAGTTTCGATCGACTTGCAAAAACTTCAGGACCAGATTGGTGCGCCAATTGTCTCAACATGTGCGTCCAAACGGCAAGGAATTGATTCTGTCAAAAAAGCTCTTTTAAAACTTGCGGAATTGCCAGTGCCGCCGACGCCGGAAATTTTCCCTTCGGTCTTCGACGAACAATTGGTGGCTCTGCAGCGCTGGTTTACCGAACGTCAGATTTCATTGAAACCGTTTCAAGTCCGGCGATTGCTCCTAGACGGCTGCGGCCCTCTTGAAAAGAGTGTGCTGGAAAATCTGACTCAAGGACGTGATGTCGCGGAGCTGCAAAGTTTCTTGTCCAAAGCGAAAGAAACCATGGCTCAACAGGGGCTCGCCTTGCCGATTGCCGAGACTCGTTTGCGCTACGCTTGGGTCCGGCGGTTGGTCGATCAATCGGTCCAACGACGAACTGTTTCAGCGAGTTGGGGCGATCGAATTGATCAAATCCTAACGCATCGCTGGTATGGTTTGGCAATATTCTTATTTCTGATGCTTCTGCTTTTTCAGGTGCTTTACTCGGATTATACGACTGGACTGCTCAGCAGTTGGATTGAGTTTGTACAGACGACAACACAAGAAGCACTTCATCAGCGATTATCGCCTGGACCTTTACGAAGCTTGTTGGCCGATGGCGTAGTGGCCGGAATTGGCGCGGTCTTGGTGTTTGTTCCACAGATCGCTGTCTTGTTTTTACTGCTCGCGATCATGGAGGACTGCGGATACTTGGCGCGGGTTGCCATGGTTATGGATCGGCTTATGAGCGGTTTAGGCTTAAACGGTCGAGCATTTTTGCCACTGATGACTTCTTTTGGCTGTGCTGTTCCAGGGATTATGGCAACTCGAACGATTGCCAATCGATCGGATCGATTGCTAACGATGGTTGTCGCGCCATTGATGAGCTGCTCGGCTCGACTGCCTGTCTATGTGTTGATGACTTATGCCTTCGTCCCAGACCGACATTTATTCGGCGGATGGATCAGCCTGCAGTCGATTGTTTTGTTATGTATGTTGTTAGTCGGAGCGTTGGTGGCTATTCCGGTCGCCTGGTTGATTCGAAAATTTTTACTTCCTGGCAAACCTTCGCCGTTCGTCATGGAGTTGCCAGCCTACAAAGCTCCATCGATTCGCGTGGTCTACTTTCGAGTTCGAGACCAAGTCGTTGAATTTTTGAGCCGAGCTGGCACGCTGATATTCTGCACAGCCGTCGTCGTTTGGGCATTGCTCTATTTCCCCGGCGATCGGTCGGGCATCTATGAAAAAATGTCAGCCCAACGGCAGGCCGCTGATCCGATTGTTGTTGAACAACTCGAAAGTGAAATTCAGGCGATGAACGCTTCACTGGTTCGCGAGAGCCTCTTGGGGCGGGTCGGAATCGCGATGGAGCCTGTCTTTAAACCGCTTGGTTGGGATTGGCGAATTGGTGTTGGTGTCCTGGCTTCTTTTCCTGCGCGCGAAGTTGTTATTGCGACCTTTGGAACCATTTTCGCTCTAGGCGGGGACGTAGATGAATCAAGTCAGCCGCTTCGCGAAACCTTACGTCAAGCGACCGTGGATGGCCAGCCACTTATGACAACCGCTGTCGCGCTTTCAATCATGGTTTTCTTTGCTCTGTGCGCCCAATGCGGAGCGACTCTAATCGTCATGCGTCGCGAAAGCGGATCATGGAAGTGGCCTGCGTTTACCTTCGTTTACATGACCGGCCTGGCTTACGTGGCTGCTTTCGCTACTTTTCAAATCGCATCACGAATCTTGCACTAGCAACTCGGAAGTTTCAAATTGTGCAAATATCACAAATCGAAACTGCCGTCGCTTTTGAAACAGTAAATTCCGAAACATACAACATGTTTGAATCCATTCTTGTTACTGCAATCGTCGTGGTCGCTGCCTCATATTTGGCCGTTCGGATGGTTCGTATGTTTGGCCGTACATCAAAAATCGGCTGCAGTTCTTGCAAGTCATGCCAGCATCTGGGCGGAGACAAATCGACATTAATCGCAACGATCGATTTAGGCGTTCGCGAACATGGAAAGCCATGATCGCGAGCAAGCTAGATTAGCCAGGTTCAATGGCGCTTTTCAGCCGCGGTGGCAATCTTGACGACTAAATTTGCGACCAGACTTTCGATTGAGATTGTGGAAGGATTTAGCGGTCCTCGACTCAACTCTTGTGAACTTCGGTTCCACCGGATCATTTACTGAGTAAACTTGTGGCTCTAAAGCTTCGCACTCAAGTCAAGACCGAACATGGCCAATACGTCTCCTGAATCTCCAAACAGATCGCCAATAGATCGAACTTCACGAACCGATGACGAACGAATCGACGGCGTGGTGCCGTTGCCTCCACCAGAGCATTTGATTCGATTTTTTCCGATCGAAGGTACGCCAGCTGAGCACTTAATCGCAGAAACTCGCCAAGCGGTCAAAGATATTTTGCATGGCCGTTCAGATCGATTGCTGGTTGTTGTCGGCCCCTGCTCGATCCACGATCCAAGCGCGGCATTGGAGTACGCACGGCGACTGGCGGTCGAACGACAAAGGCTTCACAAAGATATCGAAGTCGTCATGCGAGTCTATTTCGAAAAGCCGCGAACGACTGTCGGCTGGAAGGGCCTCATCAACGATCCGTATCTAAATGAAAGTTTTCGGATCAATGAAGGATTGCGAATCGCTCGCGATCTGCTTGTCCGCATCAATCAACTTGGAGTAGCCGCCGGCTCAGAATTTCTCGACACGATATCACCCCAATACATTGCCGACTTGATTAGCTGGGGCGCGATCGGCGCGCGAACAACGGAATCGCAAGTCCATCGAGAGCTCGCGTCTGGATTGTCAGCTCCGATCGGCTTTAAAAATGGGACCGATGGCAATGTCAGAATTGCGATCGATGCGATCCTCGCCTCACAGCGGCGTCACCATTTTTTATCAGTCCATAAAAACGGACAAGTTGCAATAGTCGAAACGTGCGGCAACGAAGATTGTCATTTGATCTTGCGCGGCGGTAAGGATCCTAACTTTGATGCGACAAGTGTTGATGCTGCGGCCAAGTCGCTTGCTCAAGCGAAAGTTCCCGAGCGTTTAATGATCGATGTTTCTCACGCCAACAGTCGCAAGGACTTTCGGCGCCAAATTGAAGTCGGTGAGGCAGTTGCAAATCAGATTGCTGGTGGCGAGCATCGCATTTTCGGCGTCATGATTGAATCTCATCTAGTCGCCGGTCGGCAAGATCTCGTTCCCGGGAAAGCCTTGACCTACGGGCAGAGCATCACCGACGGATGTATCGGTTGGGACGAAACGGTCACACTCCTCGATCGCTTTGCCGACGCGGTACGGGGTCGAAGGGCCCTTGGAAGTTGAAAGGGATAGCTGTTCGTCGCGTAAGATTTTCGCGACGGAATTGATTGAGAATTTGAGCCACACTCTTCGAGTTCAAGACTGAACTTCGTCGAGCCGGGGTTGGCACTCATGAGGCATTCGGCAACAATGCTTTCCGTTCAAAACGCTGCAAAACGTTTGCACAACGAACGAATTGATTACTTTAACCATCAAACGGAAAATGGCCTCAGCAACCGCACGTCACATCTTGGTCGAAACTGAAGAAGCTTGTCAGGATCTCAAGGAACACATTGAAGGTGGCAAGGACTTCGGCGCGATTGCTGCCGAATTTTCGGCTTGCCCTTCAGGTCAATCGGGAGGCAATCTTGGGACATTTCGACCTGGGCAAATGGTAAAAGAATTTGACGAAGTAGTTTTCAGCAAAGAATTAAACAAAGTCCATGGACCTGTTAAAACCCAATTCGGCTATCACTTGATCGAAATCACAAGTCGCGATGACTGATTTTGCACGTCGATCGTACCAGTTGATTTCCCGGTGAGTGGCGGAGCTAGCCATCGAATTCATCAACAGTTTCAGACGATTCACCCAACGGGTCGTCTCGCATTTGGACGTAACTTTCGTAGCGTCGTACGTCCAACCGATAATCAGCTACGGCATCTTTGACCGCGCACCCCTTTTCGTGAACATGCGTGCAATTAGGAAAGTGGCATCGTGACGCGAATGGTCGAAGGTCACGATATAGACTGGCAAGTTCCTCGGTCGAAATGTCCCAAAGCTGAAATTGCCTTACGCCAGGCGTATCGATCATTGCGCCGCCGTTTTGAAGCGGGAAAACTTCAGCCGTTGTTGTCGTGTGCTTCCCCTTATCATTTTCTGAACTGACCGCCTGCACGCGTTGCTTCAGTCCCGGTTCAATAACGTTCAGCAGTGACGATTTGCCGACGCCGCTTTGACCCAGTACGACCGTATAACGATCTTGCATCAGCTTACGAAGAATACCGGTGTTCCAATTCTCTTGAGCGCTGAGCATTAAAACGCGATAGCCCATTTGAGTGTACGTCCCAACCAGTGGTTGCAATGTGGCCGGATCAATGAGATCACATTTGTTGATGCAAATACATGCATCAACGCGGCTGTGTTCGGCGGTTGTGAGCAATCGGTCAATCAAATTCGGTTTGATGCCTGGTTCGGCCGCGCTGGTGACAATCAATAGTTGGTCGACGTTGGCGGCAAAAACATGCCGGCGATCGCGGCTGGATCGAGCCAGCTCACTGCGACGAGGTTCGACCCGCAGAATCATTCCCTGGTTTTCGCCCTCTGGTCGAAAGTGTACTTGGTCGCCGGCAACAACAATGTGTCGCTGATCGGTCGCCATACTTTTTAGCAACCGGCGAGTGGCACACCGATATTGGCGGCCCTGTTTGTCCAATACGATCGATTCCAAACCGTGAACTCGGAGAACCAAACCTTGCAAGGCTGATTCTTTGTCCAGGCCGAGTTGCGGTTTGTCATTCGCATCCGACTTGCCACTGACTTCATCGACGGTGATGGTCCGGCGGCGTGTCCATTGGCCCTTACCGCTTACTCGCTCGCGGTTTGGAGCGTCGAGCTCCTCAGGATTTCCGCTGTTCTGATAGCGACGTGTCAGATCGGCTTCGTCGCGAGTTTTGGACTCATATTTCTTACGAAATTCTACCCGTATCTGCCGTTTTTTCTTTGCCATAGAGCGAATTGTATACGCTACTCTATTGAACGCGAACGACAGGTCAAAAAGCGTGCGCTCGGTTCCTACGACGGAGCGTTGGCGACTTGATATTCCGCTGGAATTTCGTGCTCGTCTTTTTTGCCGGCATGTACACTTGGACCGATCAGTTCGGTAATCTCGTTTTCATCGAGTTCCTCTTTCGACATCAAGGCATCTTTGAGCGTTTCCAGTTCGTGCCTTCTCTCGTGCAACAAATCGATCGCTCGTCGTTCGGCAGCGCGAAGAATATCACCGACTTCTGCGTCGATGGTTTCTTGCGTGTGTTCGCTGAACTGTCGCTGCTGATGCATTTCGCGGCCAAGAAACGGATCTTCGTCGGATGTCTTGTAGCTGACCGGGCCGATCTTTTGGCTCATTCCCCAATGGCCAACCATGCGTCGTGCCAAGCTCGTTCCACGCTCCAGGTCGTTTTCCGCTCCGGCGCTTGTCTCATCGAAGACGACTCGCTCAGCCGCTCGACCACCCAGCAGCACGACAAGTTGGTCGCGGGCCTCAGTCTCGGAGATCGTCATTCGATCTTCCTGCGGAACAATGTGTGTACTACCCAGCGATCGCCCTCGTGGGATGATCGTCACCTTATAGACTCGTTGCGCACCCGGCAAAAACCATGCGGCCAAAGTGTGTCCCGCCTCGTGATAAGCGGTATTGATCAGCTCTGATCGGCTAAGCACTTCTTCGCGTTTTGCGCCCATCACGACTTTGTCGCGGGCGTAGTCAAAATCCGACATTGAAACTCGCGACTTGTCATTTCGAGCCGCCCACAAAGCGGCTTCATTGACCAAGTTTCGGATGTCCGCGCCAGTCATTCCAACCGTTGATTCGGCCAAACGAGTAAGGTCCACGTCCTCGTCCAACGGCACATCACGAACATGGACTTTGAAGATTGCGGTACGACCTTTCAAAGTTGGCCGTCCAACAGTTACATGTCGATCAAAACGACCTGGTCGCAACAATGCTGGGTCGAGTACATCGGGCCTATTCGTTGCCGCCATAATGATGACGCTGTCTGTCGGTGCAAATCCATCCATCTCGCTCAGAATTTGATTCAGCGTTTGCTCTCGCTCATCGTGTCCCCCGCCCAGGCCGGCCCCGCGTTGACGACCAACCGCATCAATTTCGTCGATGAAGATGATCGCCGATCCTGCGTCTTTAGCCTGTTGAAATAAATCTCGCACTCGGCTGGCGCCAACACCAACAAACATCTGAATAAACTCGCTGCCGTTGACGCTAAAGAATGCAACACCAGCTTCGCCAGCGACCGCACGCGCGAGCAAGGTCTTACCCGTTCCCGGAGGTCCGCACAACAAAACTCCCTTGGGAACTCGACCACCAAGCTTCTGGAACTTTTCAGGCGACTTCAAAAATTCAACTATCTCTTGCAAGTCCGCTTTGACGCCTTCTAAGCCAGCTACGTCATCGAAAGTAATTTGCTGTTCGGTCGCCTCATATCTTCGTGCCGTGGAGCGAGAAAAGCTCGACAGAAAACCACCACCCATCATGTTATCTCTTGAGCGGCGGAGGAAACTCCAGAGCAATACCAGCGTCGCAATTCCAATTCCAATGTAGAGGAACATCGTCAATTGGCCGGCAACATCTCCCGAACTGACGTCGTAAATGAAATCTGGATTCTCACGTTTCAAACTTTCCAGTTGTTCAATCAACTTGCTGCGGCTGTTCGTGTCGGTCGGCAAGGAGACAAAGAACTGCTTGCGGTATCGCTCGAAATTTCCTTGTGCATCTTTACTCGGAATAGTCAATTTGCCGGTCGGGTCGTACGACTTCGATTTTTCTGGTGGCACTTTGAACATGCCATACGCGTACCCGTCATACACGTCCAGCTTGACCAAGTTTTTCGCATCGATTTGTTCATTGAAGACCGAAAGCGGGATCTTCGAAACGCTGCGCGCACTTTGGAATAGGAAGAATGCGGCCACTGACGCGAGGATGATCATCATGATCACCCATCCCTGACCCCGTTTTGGGCCGTTGGCCGAAGCGTTTTTTTGATCTTCCTTTGCGGGATTGCTCATGCAATTTCTTTCGTCACACTTTGCGTAAAATTTGTGCCATCAAAACGGAACGAGGCGACTGAGGATTATAACGCCGTGAACAGCGATCCCGTAGGCCCTAGCTCGCTCTGCAGTACGCATTTCTCGGACCAATGGTTTGGCAGCATCTGGTTTCTAGCCTAATTCTGCTTCTTTGCTTGCGAATTCATCAATGCCTTGATCCGCAGCAACCGCGCTTGATCGCTGTCGATCCGCAATAATGAATTGGGCGATTTTACTGACTCTGAGACCGTATTCTGTATTGCTAGTTGGGTTCGGCGGTCAAGTAATTGATCGCACGAAACGGTTTTGCCTGCATTGGTCGCATTAACCAAGTCGTCGATGACTTGATCTACGTCGATGCGTCGAATGGCAGCAATTTCTGTCAATGAAAATCCTTTGTCGGCCAATTTTGCAGTCCAGACCCAGTCGTTTTGGTCAACGTAACCGCGATTGGAGCTGTCCTTCGAAACGGTCGAGCTTGCGACATCAAGGCGCTCAGGCGTGGACGCTGAGTCATTGCGCGTTTCATCAAACCCAGGTTCTAATTGGATTGTAGCAGCACGCTTTTTGTCTCTTTGGTCGGCTTGAGTCGCTTCTTCGAGAACTGATTCAATTTTCGTTGGCTGTTTTTGCTTCACCGCGATTTCGGTCTTAGCGACGGAATTAAATCCGAACGCTTGCGACAATCCGTCAGGAAATTTGCTCCCATCGGCCAGCATTTTTTCGCATTGAGGGCTAAGCAACACCGTTGGACGATCCTTGAAGAGCTCTTTCTGCTCGAGCAATCGCAATTCCAACATGCAGTCCATCGCGGTCACAACATCTTTTTTGCGATACGACTTCATCAACCCGAAGCCGTCCAGCCGCTGCAGCTTCAAACGCTGAACTTTGACAGTCTCTGAACCGCTGAGGAATTCGGCGATCAACAACTTTCCGAGCCGTCCGTGCAATCGTTGAATTGCCGTTAAGACGTCATAGATCAGCTTCGTTTGCTCGGGCCGCAGGATGGCTTCTTTCGCCGTCTCGGGGAACTCGCTAGAAGTAATTGTCGCTGCGTCTACGATGCTCAGAGTCGGCCAGCCGACAACTTTTTGACATTGGTCGCACCCTCCGCAAGTCTCGCTGTTTTTTTCGCCGAAGTATTCGATGATGGTTTGCTGGCGACATTGCTGGCTGCGGGCAAATGCAATAACGCGATCAAGTTTTTGATAGTCAGCGGTCTTGCGAGCCTCCAGCGTTTCGAAGTCGATTTCCAACTCTTCGAACTTCAGATCGGTTCTGCGGAAGTGTATCGCTCTCCCGCGAAACGGCGGTACATAGTCGAACGCTTCAAGTTTTCGAAGTTCGGCTAAAGCGCGATTGAGGGCATCTTTTTCGACGCCGCTTCGCTGCATCAAGTAGCTAGGACTTACATAAACCGATTCTTCCCGTCGATCACCAACCGCGTCTTCGACGGCACGCAAAACGCGGCGACGAACCTTGGCTTCTTTGGGCAACAGATCGACCAACGTTGGTAACGTGCTATCGATTCTCACGACAGCCAATCCGCCGCCAACCTCGAGTCGTTCAAGGACACCGGTTTTCGAAAGAATTTGCAACGCGGTGTTGATCGCTTCACTGGACATTTGCGAATTGATTCGATCGCGAATCTCATCAGCCGTAAACTCGATTGGGTCGATATCTTGCGCAAGTAAGAACTCGTAGACTTGCTGGACCAACTTTGCGGGCGGGTTGGCATTCTCGATAAAGAATTCTTGCACATATCGATCTTGGCTGTTGTAAAGCAGCACGCAAACACTAGGCAGACCGTCGCGCCCTGCCCTTCCCGCTTCCTGATAGTAAGCCTCGATTGTGCCTGGCAAGTTGTAGTGAATAACGAATCGTAAGTCGGACTTATCGATCCCCATACCGAACGCATTGGTAGCTACAATTGCTTGCAGTTTGCCGCTCATGAAGCGATCTTGAATTATGCGTCGTTGATCTGTCGGCAAACCCGCATGATAGACATCGATTTGCAAATCCGGTAATTCAGCACGGACCAGCTCTACGACAGACTCGCAACGTTTTCGCGTTGCTGCGTAGATAATCCCAGCGCCTTTTTGATTCGTCAGATAGCGAATCAATTCTGCGTTTTTGTCGCGGTCACCGTTGCATAACACACATCCAAAATGCAGGTTCTTCCGCGCGAATCCAGTAATGAATTGTTTTGGGTTTTTCAGCCTCAAGATGTTGGCAATGTCTTGCCGAACTTTCTCGGTCGCAGTCGCAGTCAAAGCGATTGTTTGGACCATTCCGAGAGCTTCGCGGAAATGACCTAGTCGCGCATAATCAGGCCGAAAATCATGGCCCCATTCGCTTATACAATGCGCTTCGTCGATGGCCAGCAAGCTGATTGGTGTCGCACGAATCGCCTCTAGAAAGCGGCTGTTTCGAAGCCGTTCAGGCGCGATATAAACGAGTCGATAGACGCCCTGCATGATTTCGTGCAACCGCTGTGATTGCTCGGTCGCAGTTAAAGTGCTGTTGACCAAGGTGGCGGAAATTCCGCGAGCGGCCAACGCATCGACTTGGTCTTTCATCAATGCGATTAGCGGCGAGACCACAATCGTCAGGCCGTCACGAACGACCGCTGGGAGCTGATAGCAGAGGCTTTTTCCGCCTCCGGTGGGCATAACGCACAAGCAGTCGTTCCCCTGGATCACGTTGCTGATCACTTCGCGCTGGCCTGGGCGAAAATGACTTAAGCCAAATCGGGGCAATGCGGCGTCGATATCCAAAGATGATTGCAATCCAGCAAAGGCGTTGCTAGGAAACAACGCACAAAAACAAAAGACTTATCTAGGCAAACTCCGACGCATTGTAACGCGCCAGTTTGAATCTTGCGCGGTCAGATTTGCTGCACTAGAATCAAGCTCGGTGACTATCGATGATAGCCTAATTCCATCATGATCTTAAGCATTTCGTCAGGCGTGATGTAGCGACGTCGATGATTGACTTTATACTCGTCAATTGCGATTGCCAACTCGCGTCCAGCCGATGAAAGTTCGCGGTACGAGTTGCCAAACTGGCGTCGTTCGGTAGGCGATTTTGCATCGCGAGCTTGACGTCGATCGACGAAAGATTCTGCCGCACCGCTAAATGGGCGATCCGAGTGCTTACTACTGTCAGCTAGCGAGGTATTCATGGCAATCCTTGGGGCTGGCTCGATGGAGACTTCAATTCATCAAAAACCTAGCTCACAAAACTACGATTGCAAAATGAAATCGAAAAAGCTGGCTGGATTTGGTTGGCGATTTGATGCGTTTAGACCGAGGTGGGGCGATTTTTTAGTAAATCGATGACTGCACTATGCAACAAACCGTTGGAGCCAACTGCATGCCCGCTATCGATTTTTTGTTGACCCTCCCAATCGCTAAACTGACCGCCAGCTTCAATGACAACCGGCATAACCGCCGCGACGTCCCACGCATTGACGATCGGATCGATCATCAGATCGGCTTGTCCTGTCGCGACGGCATAATATCCGTAACCGTCGCCCCAAGTTCTCGAAATATAACACGTTCGATCAAGTTCCAGAAACGTTGGCGCCGCGTTACGCTTACCAAAACTGTCGATCTGGGTTGTGACCAGGGCGCACTCGGCCAACTTGGAAACTTGGCTAACGCGAGTCGGAACGCAGGCACCTTGCGAATTATTTTTCCAAGCGCCGCAGCCTTGCATCGCAAATGCAATTTGACCTAAAGCCGGCAGGTAGATGATGCCAATAAAGGGACGTTTTTCAAAGCAAACCGCCACCAGCGTGGAGTAAAGCGGCACGCCGCAAATGAAGCTTTTGGTGCCATCGATGGGGTCGATAATCCACTCAAATTCGCTGGTGCCTGACTGCTCGCCAAATTCCTCGCCAAGAATAGCGTCGCATGAAAATTCCGCCGAAACACGATCACGGATCAATCGTTCGGCTTCCTTGTCCGCGATGGTGACCGGCGAGCGGTCGGCCTTCTTTTGGACTTCGAAATCGCGTTCATGGAAATGTCGCAATGTCGAGTTACCGGCAGCGATTGCCAATTCGACGGCGAGTAACAAGCGGCCTTCGTCGACGCCTGTTCCAAGTTGCGGTATAGACCACTGAGGTGAAAGTTTAAACATCCGAGTTCACAAAGAGGCAAAAAGCTGGAAGCGATCAATCCAACCCGGTGTGGGCGACTTCGCTCCAGTATTCTTCAAACGCGCCGTTTTTGTGAAATGCCGGGCTGTTATCCAAATCGTGGCATTCTAAACATTTATCCCGAGCTTCATCGAGCGTCAGCCGCATTTCTTCACGCAACTGCGTTTTGAGATTTTGGTCGTCGCCGAGGTCACCATTTTCGAACGCAACGTGCTGCGAGCCGGGACCATGGCAATTTTCGCATCCGCTGCCGGTTAAATGCGGCGTCGTTTCCAGTGAGGCGTACCCGCTGCGATAAGGATAAAACTCTTGTGGATTCCAGCCTGTGACGTGACACGAAACGCATTCCGGATCAAAATGCCTCGGGATGTCCTCGCGCCCTGGCGGACGAACAATCGAGTCTGTTGCGTGCGCGTGCGGTGTGTTCTGCCAAACCTCAAAGGCCGCGGTATGACATTGGGCGCAGGTTTGTGTACCGACAAACTCACGAGTGCTTGGATGCGAAAGCGGCTTGAGGCCCAATTTGCTGAAACCCATTTTTTGCAGCTGATTTTGATACTCGGCAAAAATCTTCATCATCCGCTCGGAGTCTTCGAACTGGCTGCTCAGTGCGACTCGTTGATAGCGAATGGGCTCGTTCGGATCGTCGTATAAGCCAAGCAGACCCGTGTACATCCCTTTCACACCAACCTGAACCATCAACGTCGAGATGCCGGGAATTTCTTCAGGCTTATAAAGTGGCTCACCGTGCCCGCCACTGGTAATGACCAGATCAAAAGTCGGAACCGCTTGAGCAATTCGTCGAGATTCACCGAGCGAACCGCCTATGATCAAAACGGTGTAATCGCAGTTTTGTTCGGCAATTCTGGCGGCGATAGGCCGCAACGCGTTTACTGCTTTATCGATATTGATTTCGCCTTGCGGGACCTCTTTTGCATAATCATCGCCCAACACGGACGTCATTCCAATCCGTCGTCCATTCGGCAATTCGATGATCTTGAATCGCTCGGGCGCTTCGGGCGTTAGCACGGAAACATTGGCAGAAGTGAATCGCGTTTTGAATTCGCCCTGCAAGTTCGTCAGACTTAGCAACAGCGGGGCAGTCGAAAGATGCAACTCTTCGGGACCAAAACCGACCGCCGCGTATTTCATCGTGTCCAGCGCCTTGACCGTGCTGGCGTATTTAACTTCCGCTTGCGGACCATGCCGACGAACTTGGTCGCCCGCATCGATAGGAACAACTTCCCATCCACGCTCTCGGATCTGGGTGAGCAATGTGTCGCGGCGATTTAGTCCGCCTTTTTGATTTTCAAGTCCAGTGCAGCCGCAAGGTTCGATGTAACCATGTTGCCGTCCAGTGATGAACAAGCAGGCCCAGGGTTTCGGCCAATCCTGGGCAATCGTTTGAGACTTTTCAGCTTCCGTTGCCAGCACTAACGGCTGCTCACTTGCTTCTGCAAAATTCACGGTTCGCTGCTGAACAGACGCCTCGGAGCTAGGTGCGTTTTTAATAGTCGAGGCCGGTCCTATCCGTGTTTCACCTAAATCCATAGAAGGATTCGAATCGATTGATTGGACAGCAGAATCCGATGAATTGATTGGTAGTTCAGTGATCTCACCGGCTGGGCCGGGCGTTTTGCTTGGAGCAATAGCTGCTGTACTTTCAGCCTGTTTTGCATCCGCGTTTTTACCCGCTTGATCGCGTCCACCAAATAGCCGCTGCGGGATGTTTCGCAACCGAAAACGAGGCTCCTGGGCTGATAGAACGATCACGCCACAAAGCGTAAAGCTAGCAAAACTGATGACCAACAGCGGCGTAAGCTTGCTGATGGCGTTTCTCTTTTTCTGAAATTTCATTTCGCTAGCTCAGCTAGAAGGTTTCGGTCGTTTCGCGGTACGCTCGTTTTAGTCAACTTTGAAGCGTAAATACATCGAGATTTCAGCCGAATTTTCGATATTCGAGCGAAAGTAGACTTTTCCAAAGTTTCCGGGGTTCGATCCATCCCGATCAATCGGTGCTGTGCCCGGTTCGATCGAGATCGTCGTCGGAAAGAGCGTTTTCTTTGGTGTGACGATCGGTTCACCGAAAGTAATCTTTATCGAATCGGCGATTTCCGCGGGCAAAATGCGGTCAACTTTCAAAGTAATGTCTTTTTGGTCGCTGATTGCCGAAATATAGAGACTCTTGCTTCCGCCTTCTTTGCTGGTGTAGGAGCCCAGATTAAAGATATTCATATCCTCTTCGTAATCGGGCCCTGCCAAAATTCGGAGATCAGAGACGCATCGTCCTGTGACCGGAACCGACATTGGATATTCATCAGGGCCAACGACCAAGCGAGCTTGCCCATTTACTGGCCCGGACACCATGCCTGGGTAGATCGTGAGCTTATAATTTGCGACATATCTCGCATCGGCATGTTCCGGGACCGAACCGATTTCAAGCTTTTCGACTTCACTTTCGACAGTGATCTTTTCGCTAAAATCCAAGTCGCCCCAGTAACCCGAGCAAACTAACGGTGTATCCTCATACGAATACAACTTGAAAAACCTTTCAACGGTATCACGCGACGAGAATTCGCCAAGTGTCAGACTGTCAGGTTCAAGGACATAATTCATCCCGATCCGACCGGTAATTGTCAGTTTCACTTCCCGCATTCGCGGATCCGTCGTGCCGATCGTTGCCGTTTGAGCAAACTCAGGCAATATGCCTTCCGCTTTCCACGTCAGCTTCACCGGACGTGTCTCGCCAGGCGGGATATATTGGTCATCGACCGAACCAACCGTACATTTACACGTGCTATCCAAGACGACTAACTTAAGCGGTGCGTCGCCTGCGTTTTTAAAGGTAAATTCGTGTTCGCGAGAGGTACCACGCTTCATCGTTCCAAAGTCGAAATCGGTACTGCCAATCACCTCGACTTTGGGCAACAGATTCGAAGGCATAACGCCTGTCTGCTCGATCTCATCAGAGGCGGAACCCGATTTCGCGATCTCCTGCTCCTGAGCCTCATCCATATCCGAGCCGATGACCTCAATTCGGTTTTTTCGAGGATCAATGCTGGTTACTTGAATCCAACCGCAAGCCGCACCGACGATCGAGCCAATTAATAGCAAAATGAAAGGTTTCATGACCCAGCCGGAAAAAATTGGCGAAGCGAAATTTAAGGCAAAATATCTAGTTGTTTACGCAGCTTTACTGCCACCGGTTCAGCGACCAACCAACCGCCGGAGCGCCGAATTTCGTCGCGAAATTCGAGAAAAAATTCAAAATTCGTTGCTGCGACAGTCTGCGTCGCGTCGTCCAACTGATCGCGCTGCCACGCATTATTCCGCTGAAGCGTTGAGTCAGCCAGTAGACGCGAACAGTATACCAAGCCAGCTGCCAATTTTCGGTCCAAATGCGGCGATTGCTCGTCAATCGATTCCGCTTCAGACAAAATTTCGCGAGCAACTTGATACTCACCGTGGAGAAAACTAGCGAGTGCCGCCTGCAACAAAACTTCTACGTCGGACGGATAACGGTCAATCGCCCGTCGATAACCTCGCTCGGCGACTTTTAACCACGAACGGTCAAAAGCAGCCAAATCCATAGCCCAATGCCCTTGCTGAGTCGACGATTCCCAATTTTGCTTATCGCACGCGACGTATTTCTCGCTTGCCATTCGAAATTTTTCCAAGCTGGCCGCTTCGAGCTTCCCTCGATTGGCAATCGCCTGTGTAACCACTTGAGTATGCGACGTGGCCGCTGCAAGTCGCCACAGTTTGGGGTTGGAAGGATCGATGTCTGCCAACTGAAACAGCGCTTCCAACGTTGGTGGTGAACGCGACGACTGCAGCTCTAGCATCGCTCGCTCAGTCGCTCGAACCGGTCGCCATGTTGTTACATAAAACACGCCGCCAATTAACAGAATGATCAACATGGCAATCATCGGCATTGAACCGAGCTTCGATCCGTTGACCGACTTTTTATTGCTGGTCGCTGTCGCGGATGTCGAAAAATGTTCAACAAGCAGCCAAGCAACCAGCACTCCAAAAAAATTGGTCACGCCAGGCGTCATCCAACCGCCAGCAAAACTAAGGCAAAGTAACATCGAAACGAAGGCCGGCACAAGGACTTGCCGATCCAATCGCAAGATAGACACGACCGGTAAAAATGAATTCAACGCACCGATCAGTAACCCAAGCGGAATAAGGGCCATGTACACCAGCGGGTCTGGCGGGAGACCCGCGACTCCATTGGTAAGCCACAAAAGCCAGCAACTCAATAGAACACCTACGATGACTGGATTAGCGAGTCCTTGAAATAAATGCGCCCAACGTAAATCGTCCAGCCAATCGGAAAATGAGCGGAGTTTTGATTGTGATATTTCGGCAAGCTTTTCGACCTTTTCGTTGTCCGTCACATCAAGATTTGACGTTGGTCTGAAGCCTCTTGTTGCTAACAGACTCAGGCACGACACAATCAACCCAATGAAAGCAAACGGGCCGCCAACAGCCAGCGTTTCAAACCACAGACTGTGCGGATCGGCAACCGACTCCGAAGCCAGACGAGCTTTGTATTGCGTGAAGTAATCTTGGAAGTTGCCGGGACCAACGCCAAGCCACGGATGATCAGCGACAATCGCGAGCGTTGTTGTCCAGTAAGATGCTCGAAAGAACAACGAGCGAAACGACTCGCTGATAATTAGTGGATCCCACCAATAGACTAGCAGTGTGAATACAACGATCAAGCCGCAGGCGGAAACCAGTCCTACCCACCAATATCGCGATAGAACCAACGATTTATTGTTTAAAATCCGCATGCAGAACAAGATTAGTAATCCAATCAAAAAGGCCAGCCAAGCGGTACGGCTTTTGGTGTAAAGCAAACAGGCGAAGATTGGAACGAGAAAAATCAACGCTAGAGACACCGATCGAAGTCGATCTTTCCAGCCGTCCACTCGGATCTGACCAATCAGCAATAAAGCGACAATGGCCAAGACGATTGCTAGTGAGTTCGTCAGCGCGAAGGTTGCCGTCGGCGCGCGATCGAAAAGTCTGCTTTCAAACAACATGCGAGCGGCCGATCCGGGCGGTGCATTGATGCCCGACATTTGAATTACTTCGTCCGGTGAACGACGATAATGAGCAAGGTCCTCAGGGAAAGAGACGAAAACTTGGTATAAACCGTGCAATGAAAGAATGGCGACAGTAGTACAGCACAGCCAAAAGAGGTTACGCTGCAACCTCGTCGTTCCATGCTCTTCATCCAAAGCCGGCAATTGCAAGAGGAGCAGCGTCCAAGTCATCATCACAAGCTGAAACCAAGCCCAAAGTGCGTTAAGCGAATGGCGAAAATTTGCTGCCGGCCCGACGACGTTCGTCGCCAATGTGACTGCTGATAACATCATCGCTACCGACACGATTGCGATGGATATCCAGCGACGAGACATAAATCGCGTCAATCGCCGCGACTTGTCTGGCGACAACCAGAGATGCAATGTCGCTAGCGATGCCGCGAGTATCCAAATCAAATTTTGGAACAGCGATTGTCCGTCGGCTACTTCTGATATCGTGCACGGAACTGCAAATCCGAGGATCAATCCGATCACAGCTAGAACACTTGCTGCAAAATAAGATATTCGTTCGATCGAAAAGATCATTCGGTCGATTGGATTCGCAATTGGCTGTCGGATCATTTAGAAACGCTTTCTACAATGACCGGTCTCTGACCGCGAGCAATTCCAAAATCGCCATCAGTCCACAAGTGCAAATGACGATCAATACCACGACCACCGCGCCAAACACATCTGTTCGCTGCAACAGTAAGGCTCCCAGCGCCGTAGTTAAAGTTGCAAGGTAAATCGTCAGCACCGCCGCTCGCTTGCTTAATCCCATCTCGACCAGGCGATGCGAGAAATGCTTCTTGTCGGCTTGAAACGGGCTGCGTCTTTCGCTCAGCCGAATCGCAATCACGCTGAAGGTGTCGTAGAGCGGAATGGCTAATGCACACAATGGAGCAAGAATTGCATGCGGCGTATCGGAATGGTAACCCGTGTAAGTGGTCAGCAAAGTCGCAATCGCAATCCAAAATCCGACGAGATAACTTCCCGCGTCACCCATAAAGATTCCGGCGGGTGGCCAATTGTGACACAAGAAACCGAGCAAACTGCCAAGCAAAGCCAATAACATACAGGCGACAAATATTTGCGGTTGTCCGGCCGATGCGCCTGGTCCAAAGAGCAACATAATCGACAAAACAAAACAGATGATGGCTGCCACTCCACCGCTCAGCCCATCCATGTTGTCGAGCATGTTGAATGAGTTGATCAAGGCGACGATCCAAATCATGCTGGCCAGATCGCTCAAAAATGAAAACTGGATAAATGCAGTGAAGCGAATATCCAATCCAAAAACGACAATCGCAGCCACGATAAACTCGATTCCAATTCGAATCTGCCACGACAAGCCGCGACGATCGTCCATTAGACCAACTGCGACAAGCACGAAAGCGCAGGTCAGCAATGACCACAGTTCGACGCTTTTCTGTCGCATTCCTTCCAAATGATTGGCGACGACTTCTAAACCAAAACGGTTAAGCATCTCGGGCGAACTAAAATGGACGATCAGTGAACCGACCGTGAATACCGAAAACAGCCCGCACCAGATTCCTAAGCCGCCGCCGAGCGGAACTGGATTGGAATGCACTTTTCTAGCGTTAGGCTGGTCTAGCAGCCTCAATCGGACGGCAAACCGACGAACGATCGCGACCGCGATCAAGCTTACAAAAAATGACGGTAGCAGGACTGCACCCGCCAATATCCAAATCATGACCGCCTCGGTCAGCAATAAACGATGAGAAATAAATGCTTGGTCAGTCAAATCGAGACAGCCAACGCGATACGATCGGAAAGCCTCTAAGTATTGTCGCTTAGCGATTGATTCGCTATGGACCTACTTCAAAATCGTCAAACGACAGATCTTGGTCGTTAAGCATACGACCAGCATTTTTGCGAGTTCTTGGATCGTCGGGCATTTTTTTGCTGCCCGGCTTTTGTTGTCGCTTGGCGGCATGAAGAATCGACGGAAGCGAATTCGCAGACGGAGACTGCCCAGAAGCGATCCACTGCTTTTCTTCTTCCGACAAGTTTTGCTCGATATGATCGAACCACTCAGTGGCATCAATGAATCGGCTGCCATGCGACTTGGCAGTTCGCTGGATCTTCCGATCCGACGTCACAACAGTCAATTGTTTTGGCGAGGCGTGAGATGCAATAATCTCTTCGATTAACCGATCCGCCTCATCAACGTTGGCCGCAAAAACAATCTTTAAACCAGAGTCGAGTTTGGCGATTTTCGGCTCCGTTGTCGCTTGCTGTTTCGCGTCATAGACGATAGCCGATTTTTCAAGCTGATTCGATGACATTCCTAGTGCCATGAAATATGCCAAGCGGTTTCGACTGATTTCCAAGTCGGCTTTTCCAGACTTGGCCAACATCAGCGGCGTTTGGAAAAGGACATTGTATCCATCGAGAATTAAGTTCAGTTCGTTGTACCACGCCCGATGCGACACTTGCTTTTCGATCCACTATCCCGCCCATTTTACTTTCGATACACCAGCAGGCCTTTGTAACACGACCAAACTCGGTTTTGCAACTGTCAGCGAGTCTGAATCATCGGAGTCGAACGCAAAAATTGCATCCAAGAAGCCTTCGTTGGCGTGCAGACCATCAACAGTCAATTCATTAGAGGAGCCAACAGCGTTCCGGACGCCGCGTGAGAAGATAGATTTCTGCTCAATTGCTGTATCGAAATCATAATCAAAAAAGTCTTCCAATTCGGTGTGCGGCTCGAGATCAACAAAGTCGAACGCTTCCGCGGATCGAAATGACGATGAGGTTGCATTCCCAGAGGTTACTCTGTTTTGGCTAGCGACAGTTGATTGAGAAACCGTTCGCAATCCAGCCGCAGCATACGCGACAGTTGTTTTTGCGCTGGCTGTGCCTGCCGAATCTGAACCGGATACTCGGCCGATGGTGCCCGATACAATCAGTCCGCGCAATTCGGCTGCGGTAAGACTAGGGTTAGCGGATAATGTCAAGGCAGCTAAGCCGGCGATCTGCGGCGCAGCCATGCTGGTGCCTGAAAGCGTCGCGTAGCCACCTCCAACGTAGGTGCTGTAGATCCCCACCCCCGGTGCATCGAGTTGTATCGATCGGCTGTTGCCAACGCGATTGGAGAAATTGGCCAGGCTGCCGCTGCTGGTATAAGCTCCAACCGAAATCACGCTATTGTTGGACGAAGAAAAGCGTGCTGGATAACCGGGCGTCGATGCCGACTCGTTGCCAGCGGCGGCCACGACCAACGCCCCTAGCGACTGGGCGAATTGAATCGCTTGCTCGATCGCACGACTGTAACCACCACCAAGACTGAGATTTATGATATCGGCACCGAGCTGAGCTGCGTATCGAATACCCGCTGCAACGGCTGAATCTGTTCCTGAACCATTACGATCGAGAACGCGGACAGGCAGAATTTTTGCCCCATATGCCACGCCTGTCGTTCCAATGTTGTTTCGAGCCGCAGCGATCGTTCCCGCAACATGCGTTCCGTGACCGTTCAAATCATCTGGATTTGCATCGCGGTCAACAAAATCGTATCCGCTAACATCATCCACGTATCCATTCTGGTCGTCGTCGATTCCGTTACCAGGAATTTCGCCAGGATTGACA
>JBGSKY010000017.1:0-39000 GCA_041740995.1 Pirellulaceae bacterium | reverse complement strand
ATTTTGTGATAAGAGGATACCGTCTACAACAATTTTTGATCTTCAGCGTAACGATTTTTGCAACGACGATCATTTTTTCGATTCCAAGCGATCCGCCGGGCATGGGTACGTGGTATCCGATCGCACGCAACGATCTGCTTGGAGCCGAGTATCGAAGTATCACAGAATCGATTCGCAGCGGCAAAGGTTTTGGGAATCCGTTTCAAGTGGAAAGCGGATTAACGGCTTGGATGCCTCCAATGCTCCCGTATATCCAAGCAACGATTTATTTTTTTGTAGACGACGATGTAAGCAAGGTCATCGAAATTATTTTATTGGTAAAGGCCTGGGTCTTGATCTTTTCCGGCATGATTGTCTGCTGGGCTTTTGATCGTGAAATCAAAGTGCAAGGCAAAGGATACTGGCTGATTCCAGTCGTCGTTGTGCTGCTATTGTATTCGTCCGAGTTTCACCATTGTTTCCTCGAAACGCACGATGAATGGCTACTGATGCTACTCGTCGATTTGATAATTATCGGTGCCATAAAATGGCAAGCAAGTGAAATCCAAACATCCGTTAAGCGTCGCTTTGTAGGACTCGATGGCTGGATTGGTTGGGGAACGCTCGGCGGCCTGTCTGCTCTTTCTAGCCCAATTCTTGGCTTTGTTTGGGGTTTAGTCAGCGTTGTATATCAATGGCGGCATCCGAAAAGACTTTTGTTTGCCGCGTTTTTATCCGTGCTGATCATTACCCCTTGGACTATCCGCAACTACATCGTCTTCGATAAATTTATTCCCATCAAATCCAACGCAGGGTATGAACTTTGGCAATCCCAATGTATCGATACAGATGGTGTTTTAGACGTCAGCAGTCTTCAACACCATCCGTGGGTATGGGATAATCCCGAGCGCAAAATGTACCGTTTGCTTGGCGAAACAAAGTTCATCGAATCTAAGACTCGACTTTGGAAAGCTGCGGCTTTCAGCGCGCCTTTGGAAGTTATCGATAAATTATCGGCAAGGTTCTGTGCCGTGACGTTCAGCTACACGCCGCTGCATCGAGAAACCGAACAGTATCGTTGGAGTTTTTTGTACCATCGCATCATTTACGCGTTGACGCTGCTCGCTACGATTGCGATTTTGCTGCGACATCCTAAACCGCTCACTCCGACTATCTCAATCTGCCTGTTGATTCTTTCCGCTTACTTTCTGCCCTACGTCTTGGTCAGCTTCTATGAACGTTACGCAATTCCGATGCTGCCTGTTAAGGCATTGCTCATCAGCTTCGCAGTTGGCATGAATACGAAAAAGTCAGTTAGAGAGGATGGCTGAGCGAAAGGCACTCTTTTCTAGCTAGTCTCTGATTCCCACTTCAACTTTGCGATAAGTAACGGCGTTTGTATTTATGTCGCGGACTGCAATATTGATCGAGGTGGCAAGTGTTTCGGCCAATCCGCTTGAATTGTTACTTAATGCGACGATTATAAATCCGTGCAATCGTGTCCCGACGGTGTGAGACATGTCTTTTTCGACGAGCAACAGACTTGAGTCGCATTCGATCGTCACTTCTGATGAAAAATCAGTTCTAACGAGAAGCGGAGCGCCTTGATCGTCGGATAACTCAATGGAACTTGGAACCACAGAAATCGAATCTACTTTTGTGACGTAGATTGGTATTTTCAGAATAGTGACCTCATCACTTGCATCAGTAGCTTTCGACTTTATCGTTAGCTCAGAAATTAAAGTTCGTTCAATCATTTCAGGGTTTAATTCGAAAGTGACAATCGCGACTTCGGGAGATTGCCACGTCAGTGAAGACGACTTGAGATTCTTGTTCTTTTCATCTACATGGTAGCTGTTTCCGTCAACACGTTCAGAGAGCTGTATGCGAACCTGATAGGCCCCAATAGCCGCATCCTTTCCAATTAGTGCATGAACGGCGGGTGGTTCGGCCCAGGCGATTATCTTGTAATGAACGGTTAGTGGTATGGTAAGTGATTTGTCCAACGATGTGCAAAAAACCGTTGATTCCAAGAACGCAGTTGGGTTTCCGTTGTAGCTGTATTTCAACGTCAATTGAATCTTGCCATCTGGTTTTATCTCCGTCGCGGAAAGCTTCCCACTTGTACAACCGCACGAAGTGGCGACATCAGGCGACAACGTCAGCGTAGAGTCGCCGTGATTAAATAATTCAAAGATCGCTTCTCCAGACGTGCCGCCGTCTAAAAAGAACTCTCGTTCGCCAACAACCTCAATCGGAACGGCTTCTTCGGTAACAGATAGGTATTGGTTCGAGCATCCAGCCGATCCAAAAATTGCCATTAGAAAAGCAAACGAAAGCGGCAGGCAAATGGCGTTTGTTTTAAAATATAAAACAGATTGGCTAATCGCCGAACGCTGGGCAAGGCTTATCCACGTAAAATTCATGTATTTCGCGCCCTAAGAAACATGTACGTAGCAACAGCGACAGCCACTAGCACCGAAATGCCTAACGGCAACGAGTAGGCGAAACCGCGCGCAGGCTTATTTTCCGCTGTGTCCACGGCAAGCATTTTCTGCTTACCTCCTGGAATCTCGATCAGCTCGTTCGTATCCGTGTTAAGAAATTTTGCTCCAGGAATATTTTCGGGAATGAAGTAGTCGGCTGGCAGGTCGACATTGAACCGAACGGTCGACGGATCAGCAATTGACAAGCCTGTTCCAAATAGGATTTCGCCGATTGGCTTGGCAATATTTTTGCCGCCATAGGACTTGGTGAGCACTTTAGCTGGCAGCCAAAAACCAGGCGTGACTTCAAAAAAATCGAAGTTAAATACCTCGGCGAGTCTTATCTCCCAGTCCATCTGATAAAGCACAATGCGGATCGGCAAAAACCCATGCTGTTTGCTCAGCAATGCCGTCGTTTGCAGGTTGCATTGCCCACCTTTGAAAAAATATAGTCCTTGGCTTTCGATTTCGATCGTATTTGTATTCTCATCGATCACTTTAAGCTTTGCCGCATTACGAAATACATCCAACAGATCTTGCGGTGGAGAGTAGATGGTTCTTTTGCCAAGGCTTCGACCGTACAAGCAACTTCTTGCGAGATGGTCAAAGGTTGTAAGTTCTTCGCTGTAATGCAAGCCGCTGTTACTACGGTAATCGAACGTGTGAACAAGCGAACCATCAAATGAGACAAACAGCTTTTCCCATGTCATGTCTCCTGGGATTTCGATATCTATATTTGGAATTTCATGAGCATATCTCTCTTGGTGTCCTGCCGCAGCGTATGTGTAGACGCCGCGTTTGGTCAACTCATATCGCTTTTGCTCGAACGCAATCACTGGATTTACTTTTCTTTTCATGCCCAGCTCAAAAGCTGGCGACTCTTCATCGATTCCGACGTAACAGTCAATATCGATCACAAAGTTGGATACGGAGTTGATCATCTCGCCATATCGTTCGACAGCAGTCAATGCATCGACATCAAGATCGTTCGCATTGCACTGACCAAAGGAAGTGAAAATCCCAAAAGAAAGCGCCCAGCCTACTACTGGTAGTGATTTTTGAATGATTTTCATTGCGCATTTGCCACTTGTTGATATGCACATAATAAATTCTTTATGTAGAGCTATGAGTAGCGATGATATCAGTCTTGGATTAAGCAAGGGCGTGATAAATCATTGCTCACAAAATGCAACTTGAATCTCAGCTAGCTAGGAGCTACAGGTGCGAATGACGCAACTAGCCCCAACAGTTCCTCCGTCTGCGGGAATATCACCGCATCCGCACTGAACTGGAGCGAGTGGTGTTGGTCCAGGCAAAACCGAACAGTTAAACGTCGATTTGGCCCCACAAGTGATTGTTACATTAGTGGGGTCAAGATTGCATATATTGTCTTTTTCCGCCCAACAGATCTGAGCTAAGCCGAATCCGTTACAGCGAGTGCAGGAATAGGTGATACATGAATTTTGATGCGGTCCCTCGCATCCGTTACTATCGGTATCTGGTATGCCGCCATTACAGCTTTTCGAAATGCATTTATGTCCTTCTGCTTTATCCGTCGAAATGCTTCCATACAGAGGAAACATTACTAACGCACAGGTTGAGAAAACGAGTGCAAATCTGAAAATGAGTAGTTTGTATACCATCTTTCGACCTTTCAAATTAAACGAGCTTTTCGTAACCGAGAACGAAACGGACAATGTTTTTAACGGCCAGTCAAATTTTGCGAGCGCCAATCGCCGGCACAAGCCTGACAGATACTCTAAATACTTTTAATTTTCGACCTGCGACCTCTGCGAAAACCTCAACGAGCAGTTTCATTTCACTTGCAAGTTCGTCCTCAACTGGGACTGCAGTTATCAGTACGCAGCGTTCACTTTCGACGGCATTTGTGAAAACTTGAATCTCTTCCACGCAAACGCAGTCACACGAACTTCTAAAGGCAGAGACATCCCAATCGTTCCCGATCGCAATACGCGAAAACGGAACGATCAGTTGCCTAGTTTGATCCACAGGTAGAACGCCGAGCTCAAAGACAAGTGGTTTATCTTCCGACTTTATCGCAAGCTCAGACTGAACAGCGAACGCGGGGACATTATTCCCAGAGATTGAAGTGGGCAGAGCTTGCGAGAAATTCGCAACGGTCGAACTACTATCACATCCGCAATTAAAGCTTGATAGCCAAACGCAAAGTAGTACCACACAAAGTGGGCTTGTGAGCTTGTGAGCTTGTGAGCTTGTGAGCTTTGCATTTGCTTTACTCGCCGTCTAAGATATCAACCGAAGACGTTATTTGAATCGTCTGAACTTTGCTTGTCAAGAAAATTTTCGAGTTCTTTTATCTAAGCTGGGGAGATCAGGCAATTGTCAGAATACATCTCCAATTTGATTGTTGGCTTAAAGATTGTCACTTCCGCACGAGTGCAAACGACGCCACACAAACCAAGCCAAATTTCGTCAACGTCCAATTGTGGCTTCAGCCTCGTAGAATTGTTGGTCGTCATCGCGATTGTTTCGATTCTCTTTAATCTCACGCTTCCGGCGGTCCAATCGGCGCGCGAGTCTGCGCGGCGGACTCAGTGCCAAAGCCAATTGCGTCAACTAGGTATCGCGCTGCAGTCGCACGAACTGAGCTATAAAAGTTTTCCAAGCAACGGCGGCTTTACGCCGGAGAGTAAGATCATCGACGCCGTCGGCACGCTTACAAACATTGGCACCGAGGACTTCGAAGCTGGCGCTGCATACAATTGGGGCATAGGAACACCAGGCAGTAAGCCCAATGCACAAAGTGGCTCTTGGGCTTATGCGATACTGCCTTTCATAGAACAAAACATCATCTATCAAAATGTCGATTTTTCGGTCAACGTGCCCCTATTTTTATGTAGCTCTCGTTCCCGTCCAAAGCCATCGGTTCCAATGCAAGACAATTTTGGAAATTACCATTCAGGCGGGTGGGCTTGGTCACAAACCGACTACTGTGGCAACGCTCGACTCTTCCAGCCAAGACCGCTGACGGTTCGTTCATCTGGCATCGCCGATGGACTGAGTAACACGATCGCCGTTGGCGAGAAAGCCTATGATCGATCGGTACAAAACGCACTGAGCTGGTATTGGGATGAGCCGATTTTTAGCGGCGGCTCCAAAGGTACTGCCCGCGCTGGCTTGGTAATTGTAAATGACAACATAAATATTCCATTCAAAGAGAATTGGGGATCGTCCCATTTGGGCCAAGCGAATTTCATTTTTGCCGATGGATCAGTCCATGCCCTAGCAACGACAATCGAGTACAGCGTGCTTCGCAACCTGTTAACTCCACACGGCGGTGAACTCGTTTCTGGCCAATTTGATTGAATTGGAGAAACACGCAAAACCATGTCATCGAGCAACCCCGCCATGTTTGCCCTCGCGGCGATTGTCTTTTTGAGCCAATTGACTCTCGCTCACGCCGACGAATTTAAAATTCCGTTATCCGCACGCTCGCGGATTGAACCGCTCCTTGAATGGTTTGGGCCGATTCCAGGAACTCGAATCGACGGTCGCGAAATACTGACGGTCGACGCTCTGGGTACTCGCGTTACTCTGCCAGAGGGTGATGCGTCCGAATCCAATTCAGCAATCGGATTCAAGCTTCTAGCTCCAGTAGCTGGAAATTTTGAATGGGAGCTAGACTTAGAATGCCTCGAACTGCAACAACCCAAAAGCGGTTGGGGGCAAGGCCTTTCAATGCGTGTTCAGTTCAACGATGCCGCTCGGACGACATTAGTTTTCGGATGGTGTTCTCGGCCCGACCAGCCACCCATGGCCCTGGTCGCAAAAGAATCGAGGAACCATCGAAACGATATTTATGAGTGGTTACCAATCGACTTCAAAAAAGGAACCATGGTTATCATTCGAGAGGACGGAAATGCGAATTTGAATTTTGTTGACAATGGAATGGCCTCCAACATGACGAAAGTTGATGTTCCGAAGACCGACATAATCAGTTTTGACGTGTACGTCTCTCGTTTGGAGAAAGATAATACGAAGTCAAGTTTTCTCCTGAAAGAAACTCGACTCAAAGCGGAAACGCATCCAGCATTGAACTCTGCCAGCCCGCAACGGAGCTGGTGGTCGCTAGTCTATCTGATTGAGATAACAGCCTTGCTTTCCGTTGCTTTACTTTGGTGGCGAACTAGGTAGCTCGAGGGTAAAAGATTATTAGTCGATGATTGTCAAGCGACCGGTCCAAAAACAATCCTGACTTCGGACCCCTACGAGCTTGCTGATAGGTCAATCAGCTTCAAAATCAAATTGCGAAGACGATCCAATAAAAATAGCCTGCTTTCACTTGAAAACAGGCCATCTAATTTATCGTACCGTTGATCGAGAGATCAAAAGAAGCTTACTCTGGACGTCGGCGTGCACCCTCTGGCCCGCCTTGGCCAGGTCCGCCTTGGCGACCACCGAAACCACCCATGCGTTGCTCGGGGAATTTGAAAGCCTCGCCCTTGAGTGCTTCAAGTTTTTCCTTTTGTTCGCTCGTTAGTAAGGCGAGCAACTTTTCATCGCGTTCGGTTCGCATCTTTTCAATTCGTTCACGGAAATCACTGCCAAGTCCAGGTCCGCCTTCACCGCGAGGTGGTCGATCTCCACCACCTTCGCCGCGTGGTGGTCGATCACCGCCACCAGGCCCACCAAAGCCTTGCATCTGCGATCGCATTTCCTGAGAAATTTCTTCTTTCTTGGCTTTGATTTTTTCGACTTCGGAATCTGACAAGCCGAGTGCAGCGACGATGTGTTTTTGGGTCAGAGCATCGCCACCGGTGTACTGTGCAAACAGTCCGAGCAAACGATCAAATTGATCAGGGTCCAAAACGCCTTCCAGTTTCGCATCGGCTTCTTCGGCTGCTTTGGTCCAAGCTTGCATGGCTTCTTGAGCCGCAGCTCGACGTTGTTCTTCGCTCATATCGCGATTGCCGCGCATGTTGCCAAAGGCATCTTGCATCGAGGTCCGCATCGACTCTAGCGTCGTAACCTGATCGGGAGTTACATTCAGTTCTTTTCGAACTTCCGGCATGTTCAAAAGAATTGCCAAACTAGCACCACCGCCACCGGGCCCGCCCCTTCCGCCGCCCCATTGGGCTTTTGAAAACGGCGTTAAATTACCGACTAGCAACATCGTTGCAGCCAGTGTCCATAAAAGCTTAGTTGATCGCATAATCAATTCTCCCGAGGTCGAGTGACTGCTGAAAAGTGCCAGAAAGGTGGGATTTGTATTCGTTTGTATCCACAGCGGTATCTAACCATACGTATCCTTGATAGTTTCGCACCTAGATCCATTTTAGAGGAAATTTGGAAGCCATTGGGACTCGGCACGCTCTTGGCGAAAAAAATTCCAGGCGTGGCATCGGTTTTTAGCGTATTACGGAAAGCGACAAACGTGTTCCGGTTCCGCCCCAGACCTTTTCATTATTCCGATAAATTCGCATGTATTCGCCGCAAGCATTGCGACATCAGGGCTTTCGAAGTTATCTTGTAGAGGCAACGATAACCAATTAAATTCGCTGTTTTGACAGTTCATGATAAATTGAATTGTTTCCTGCTGGGCTAGATCATAGGCCAGACCCCGGAAAGTTTTATGAGCACGGTTTCCCCAAAAATTAAGGCCGTCGCGGCCTGTAACGAATTGAATTTCGAACAGCTTGCAAGTTCGGTACTCAGCGGACACGACGTCGAACGATCCGAAGCGCTGCAAATTCTGGCCAGTTCGGACGCTCAATTGCCAGCTCTGCTGGCAGCGACATATCGGGTTCGGCATCAGTATTTTGCAAATACCGTGCAGCTTTACTTTCTGATGAATGCCAAAAGTGGTCTTTGTCCAGAGGATTGCAATTACTGCTCGCAATCAAAAATTTCTGATGCGCCGGTCGAAAAATATACGATTTTGGATCGGAAGCGATTGATGGAAGGCGCTAAATTAGCCGCCGAGCGTCACTCCAAAACGTACTGTATGGTGATCAGCGGTCGCGCGCCAAACGAACGAGAAATGAAAGCTGTTGAGACTGTTGTGCCTGAGATAAAGGCGCAATATGGATTGAATATCTGTGCCTGTTTGGGCCTCTTAACTCGTGAACAAGCCGATCGTTTGAAAGCCGCGGGTGTCGACAAAGTTAATCATAACTTGAACACCAGCGAGAGCTATTACGAACAAATTTGCACGACGCATACGTATGCCGACCGCAAAGAAACGCTGCAAAATGTTCGAGACGCGGGATTGCAATTGTGCAGCGGAGGGATCATCGGCATGGGAGAAAGCCATGCCGACATTGTAGATATGGCTTTGGAGCTTCGCGAATTGAAGACCGAGAGCATCCCGCTGAATTTTCTTCATGCAATCGACGGTACGGTCTTTGAAGGAAAAGAATATCTGACGCCGCGGGATTGTTTACGAGCGTTGTGTATGTTCCGTTTTGTGAACCCGACCAGCGAGTTGAGAATTGCTGGCGGACGTGAAAGGCACCTGCGAAGTCTCCAACCGCTTGGGCTTTACGCCGCGAACAGCGTATTTGTTGGCGATTATTTGACAACTGCTGGGCAAGCAGCGCAAAGCGACTACGAAATGATTTCGGATCTTGGCTTTGAAATCACGGGACAGACTGAATTTGCAATTCCGCTGAACGCTCCGCGAACCGCAGAACCGCTCTCGACGTCTGTTTAAAGCCGGTCAAAAGAGGAATTTTGTTGAAAAGCAGTTGTTCCGCAGGCCAATTACACGTTGCGACGGTTGACTTGATTCGCTAAAACATTGCTCCTTCGGCGGTCAAGCAGCGGTTGTCTGTTTGTTGAAAGCGGTTGGTCCGAGTTTTATTGCTCGGTCGGCAGCCTTTTAGACAACAACCAGTTTGTACGCGAGAAGAATCGGGGTGTAGCGCAGTCTGGCTAGCGCATCTGGTTTGGGACCAGAGGGTCGTAGGTTCGAATCCTATCACCCCGACTAACGAAAAGCCTTGTTTTTCCTTGAGAAACAAGGCTTTTTTCGTTGCGAAATGTGATGTCGGCAATTGGACGGCAGTTTCTTGCTGGCCGGTCAGCCGTTAAACCGCAGCCGTGAGCTCAGAGAACTGAGAATTTTCTGCGGGTTTCTTCTGGTCAGATTTGCGATCTGTTCATCTGAGAGATCGCAATGTTGCTTCAAATTTTTGGCGGCGATGTGCATCGGACAAGAGGAACCGACTAGGTGCGAGCGATCGGCGGACCAAGTCGCACCGGTGGAATCGACAATGACATTTTGCTCGCCAAGCTTGTAAGATCCAGGACCAAGTCCAGCGGCGCTGATCGCATCGCTCACCACAACGCACCGATCGTCACCGGCGGCCGACAAATAGTTCCCCAACGCTGGCCAAGGAACGTGCACACCATCGGCTATCAAACCAATCCAAAGGCGATCAGATCGGCTGAGGGCTCGCTGAATGATGTTGTCATGCCGATGCATTTGAAGCGGACAGCCGTTGCCAAGATGAGTGAACATCGAAAGCCCTGCGTCAATCGCTCCGTTGAGTTGATCCAACGACGCATCGCAATGACCGGCGGAAACGCAAATGTTGTTTTCAGCAAGCATTCGAGTCACTTTGAATTCGGGATCGCGTTCGGGAGCCAGGGTTACGATGCTGGTCAAACCCTTGGCCGCATCGAGCAAGCGATGCATGGTTCGTAGGTTTGCCGATCTAACCGCAGTGGGCGGGTGGGCTCCAACAAAGCCAGCCAGCTCATTGATGAATGGCCCTTCGATATGAACGCCCAAAATCATGTCAGCGATTAACGAATCTTGTTCTCGGAAGCTGACCAGTCGCGCAAGCCGTTGTTCCATCGATTCGATTTCATCGGTGATGACCGTTGCCAAAATTCCGCTTACACCATCGGCGAGAAGTTTTGCACATGCTCGATGCAACGCTTCGGCGTTCAAGTCTGGCCCATTAAAATCGACGCCTCCATAGCCGTTGACTTGCAGGTCGATGTAGCCAGCCTGATTGAGACTCACAGAGCTTCTCCTGGATCGCACAAAAGATGGTCAGAGAATGCCAAATCACAAATCTAAAGTTAATAGGACTTGCCGATAAGGGACGCTGATTCGGGGTCAAGAAAGAGCGTTGCCGAGGGGTGATTCTGCAAAATCGACGCTGGTGTTGCGGGAGTGACTGGGCCAGACAAACTTGCTTGAACGGCGGCAGCCTTGCGTTGATCCGGTACACTGCAAATGAGCTGTTTGGACTTAAGTATTTGAGCGATTGACATGCTAATTGCCCGCTGTGGGACGTCATCGAATTCGGCAAACCAACCTTCGCCATGCTGCTGACGTCGGCACGCTTCGTCAAGCTCGACAATTATGTAAGGTTCTTGCGTTTCGAAATCTGCGGGAGGATCGTTGAAAGCGAGATGCGCATTTTCCCCAATACCGATAAACGCGACATCAATCTGATGCTGCGAAATTAAATCACCAAGTCGCTTACATTCCGTAGCTGGATCGCTATCGCCACTGACATAGTGGAAGCATCCAATCGGCACACGTTCGACAAATCGCTCTCTTAAATATCGTCGAAACGAAGCGCTATGATTCGCAGATAAACCAATGTATTCGTCCAAGTGAAAGCCAGTTACAAGCGACCAGTCAATGTCTGGGGCGCGGACCAGCTCAGCAAGCGTTTCAAATTGCGAGGCTCCGGTCGCGACGATAATGGTCGCATGGCCCTGCTTGGCGACTGCTTGTCGGATTTTTGCAGCGCCTTCTTCGGCCGCCGATTGGCCGAGCAAAGATTTACTGAAGCACACTTTGACTTGCATAAAGGTTTCCTGAATTTCGATCCGACGTCGTAACGACTTTTTAGCGAACACCTTGTTGTAGTTGCAAACGACGTTTCCTTACAGTGCTAACGACCTAGTTGCGAACTGATAAACTGGTAGCCTCAAATCATAACTCAGGAGCGAAAAAATGGTGATCACGCGGCGACGATTAATAAAGGCATCTGGAGTAGCGGCTTTGGTGACGGTGTCTCCGTCATCCATAAGGGCAATTGAACCATTCAATCGCACGGTCCCTGGCAAATTGCGATTGAGCCTTTCAGCGTATTCGTTGCGTGACGAATTGCGAGCGGCTGACAATCAAGAACCGACCTTGGATTTGTTCGGCTTTGTCAACTATTGTAAATCGCTTGGTCTAAGCGGCGCTGAGCTGACGAGCTATTACTTTCCAGGCGCGATGGCCAACGCCAATTCGAACGCCGCAGTTGATGCGCCAGAATCATTGGCTGACGATCCGCTGATCGAATTTGTCGGGCAGCTAAAACGTCATTGCCACCTAGCCGGAGTGACTGTTTCAGGCGGAGCAATCGGAAATGATTTCACCTCTCAAGATGCAACCACTCTGCGTCGCTCGCATGCCAATGTGCAACGTTGGATCAGATTGTATCAACGTTTAGGTGCCCAAGCGATTCGAATTTTTGCCGGCAATCAGCCCAAAAGCGAGACTTGGGACATGACTCGTCCCCGATTGGTCGAACAGATTGAGATTGCTTGTCAGTATGCCCATTCCAATCAAATGATGCTTGCACTTGAGAATCACGGCGGCGTAACAGCGACTGCCGAACAAATATTGCAAATTGTTCGCGAGGTCGACTCACCAGCCTTTGGTATCAACTTGGATAGCGGAAATTTTCGATCTAGTGACGATCCCTATCGCGAGCTTGAAGCGATTGCCCCCTACGCAATTAACGCTCAATTAAAAGTTGAAGTTTTTCCTGGCGGTGTTCGTCAAGAAACCGATGTCCTACGCGTCGTCAAACTGCTTCGCGATGCCGGCTACAGCGGATGGCTCGCGTTGGAATATGAGGCCGATGAACCGCCTCGCGAAGCCATTCCAAAATGGATTGAGCGAATTCAAAAAGCAATCGAGGGTTAGCCGAGGCACTAATCGCTTCAAAACCGCAATCATTCTTAAGCGATTGCGAATGAGTTTGCAGAGTTTCGCAAACTAGATAGACGGCCAATCGATGTCAGTGCGAGAAAATAATCGATTAGCCAACTCGTACCGATCAGCCGATGCAGGCCACATAATTTCAAACAAGTCTTCTAGGATTAACCGCTCGCCATCAATGACCAACTTCGGATGTTTTACGAAGTCAGTCCGGATAATCGTAACAAAGCTCGCAAGCTGTGTTCGCCAAAGTTCATCGTGCTCATCAAGATGATATTCGCTTGGAATGAGTAGGACGACTCGCATCGCACCACCGGCGGCCATCAACGGCGGGCTGGTATCGCGAATAGTCTCGGCCAACGTTTGAAGACTTAATCGTGCGTAACTTGCTTGTTCTTGATTAACTGAGTCGGCACCAAGTTTAGACATTGCACTATCAATTGTTTGCTCGGCCTGCGCAATCATGTTTGTAGTGAAGGCACTATACAACGCGGATGATAACTCTTTGGGCTGATCTGAAAGTACTTCATTCGTCTCAGAGACCTGCACTGGCAACAGATTTGTCGTTGACGCATCATTGCCCACAGATCTCACTACAGTCGAAGACTGATTTTCGATAGTCGAGTTTTCTGATGTAGCGTGCTGAGCAACAGACTTTGTTGCATGGATGAGTAAAGCATCTGCAAGCGATGACCAAACAAAGCTTAAACGATTTGAGGCATCGTCGGCAAGCGACTTATCCAAACGCATTTGGACTTTGTTGCTGATGGCGGACCAATTGCTTGGCAGCGGAAGGTAATAGTTGCGGATCCGACCAACTTGATCAATGTCGTAGCCTAATTCTGCGGCCAATTCAGTCGACGCTTCGCTGAGGGTTTTGCGCAATGCGGCGACTTCGACTTCCCACAATGAAGCACTCTGTAGAACTAATTCACGAAGCTTGAGCTGCAATTTCGCGGCGAGAAAATGCACAGTTCGTTGAACAGTCAAAGTCAATTTTTCGGACCGGAATTTATTTAAGTCGTCGACGGAAAAGTCTGAACGCTCAGCGAGCAAATCTTCGGTCGCTTTCAAGCGTTCGGCGAATCTCCCGCCCACAATTTTTAAAGACTCCGATTGGCGTTCTAGTTTCTCAGCGCAGTGTTTTAGTAGATCTTTCACAAAGGCCCAGTGTTGATATCGCGAGGTCCACTGCTTTCTGATCCGCTCGAGCAGCAATTGCATTGATTTATCGATCATGTCACGAGTGCTCTCGTGCACTGATCGTTCGGATATTGGCAGCAGCGATGCGAGGAAAGAAACCTCATCGCCAATTTCGGGAAAATTGAAATCGCTTTCGGTGTCATCCTGATTGCTCGAAACCGCGACAGGATCGCTGGGACTTATGTTGTCGGTGGCCGGGAGCAGCTTGGCAAAGCAACTGCGCACCCACGCTTGGGCATTCCATCCAGCATCTCGAAAAAGATCGTCGCTAAAAGAATCAATTGCTTGGCTCGGCTTTCGGATGCGAATTGGAGTGTTGCCTACAGCCGGGTTGGTCTGCAATTTCCCTTGTTCTGTATTAGAATTGCGGCTGATATCTAAGGACGAAATCCAACGTTGTGCTGTTTCAAGCGCCCATTGCTTTGAAAGTTGTCCTCGTTTCACTTCAGAGGTCAGCTTGATATCTGTTGTGATACATGTTCGAAGCCAAACATTGCACGATTGGGCGTCGTGGTCTTGTGACTTTCGGAACTGCTCGCGGACCAACGCCATTGCCGCACCAAGTGGCGTGAAGGTTTGGTCGCACAAAAAATCGGCAGCTTGCTGAACTGCGTCGCGCCAATCGCTACTGCGACCTAAACGACCGCCATGGATGACGTAAAGATCATCCAGCGGTGGTATAGACAGGGGCCGAAAGGGTAGCGATGGGATTCCAGGATGCAACCCAGATGTTGCAACGTGATGTTTGATTTCAGAAAGGCAAGTCAGTCCAGACGCGGCGGGCAGTTCAAGCGAAGCGAAATCCTCCCGGTCCGCCGCTGTAAGAATCATGGTGATTGTTTCTTTGAATTCAACATTCAATTCTTCACGAATTTCTTCAACAATTCGGCGAATTAAAAACGCCAGTTCGGAGACAATTGCACCGCCGGTTCCGCCATGTGATGAAGCAACCAGATAAAAAACTGGATCTAAAACCCCATCATCGAGCCGAGTGTTGATAATCTGCGCACCGATGCGGCGATATAGGGTTTCATAACAGTGAAGCGAATTGTCGAGAAACGCGAGCATGCCTAACGCGCGGACACCCTCGGTGGTTTTAGATCGAGGAACGTTGTACATCCATCGTCGCGAGATAGGACTAAAGTAGTCTTTTGGGCGTTCTTTGTAATAGAGCGGATCTTTCAATTGCAAATGAATAGTTTCCAGCGGCGATTCTATCGCCAGACGATCAGACTGCATTGCTTGCTGCAGTGTATCACCGCTTGAATCGATCGCGATCCAAGACGATTTCGTCAAGGACTCCGACGGAATGTCGTTGGTCTGCAATTGATGTCGTGCGGCGACAAGTGACTCAATTCCGGTTCTTCCAAGACCAATAAAAAATGTGTTCGCATTGGAAGTTTTGCTCTCCTTAACATCTAACGGCGTAAGTCTATCAATATTGACTGGCGTCGCCGAAGGGGAGATCTGCTCTGTCGCAAATCTCGTCCTAGCGCTATCACTGGCGGCCGCAGCTTTCGAAAATGGTTCAGTCGATCGTGGTCTAACTGGCCCAACCAATGGTGCCTTCGGACGCAAGGGACGCGGTGCAATTCGATCTTTTTGTGTCGGCGCTTCCACTTCGACTGGAGCGACATTGTTCGCCTCCAATAAAGCGTCGATCATTTTTCGACAGCTTGAAAATCTTTGAAGCGGTTTCTTGCTGAGTGCCTTAGCAATAATTGGCCGGTCGTTGATTGGCAGAGACTCAAGATTCGGCGCTTTGTGCAAGTGCTCGTTGGCAAGCTGCGCCGTGGTTCGACCTTGAAACGGGAACTGGCCGCTAAGCATTTCTTGGTACACGATCGCGAGCGCATATTGATCGCTTGCGCGGCCTGGTCTGCCGTCGAACATTTCGGGGGCTGCGTAGGTCGGCGTTAGACCACCCATCAACGAGTGGTTGGTCCGCTGGACGTCTTTAATTAGTCCAAAGTCGGCCAGCTTTATGCGATCGGCAATAAGCAATAGGTTGGCTGGTTTAACATCCAAATGTTGCAGATCATGTTCTTGGCATATAAAGTCCAGTGCATCTGCGGCGTCGCCAAGGTACTTCAACAGCCGATCGCGAGGAATTCCGATCAGTCCCCGGCGTTGCATTTCGTTAAAACGATCGAGCAGAGATCCATCGGCCAGTTCGGTTACGACAATCAACTGACCGTTAACGACTTCGATTCGTTCTAACGACAAGACGAATGGATGGTTAACTTGTCGAATGCGTTGCAGCGATCGCAATTCGCCAGCCGCACGGTCATCGTCGATGCTCCCGAAGACCAGCTTCAACGCTTTTTTTAGTCCGCCAGGTGCGTCTGCTAGCCACACTTCTCCAAACCCACCGGAGCCGAGCTTTTCGCGCAGGACGTAACCGGGGATCGGTTCAAATCCGGATTCAGCGAAGGCAACAATGGAAGACATTTTTTGGCCGCGAGGGGGGAGTGCTCAAATCAGAAACGGAACTTATTCAGGATTTAGAACTTCAGTAAAACCGGACGTAGCAATATTTAGGTTTCCGATTGGAAGAAAGCCGGTCGGAACCGACGTCCTTGCTTGACTTGGTCGAGGGGCAGGAATCGGTTTTGTATCAACTTTACGCGGGACCGATCGCTGCATGTCGCCTCGAGCTTGCGTTGCCGTTCCATCAACGGTCGGTTGACGTTGCTGACGTTGGCGGTCGCTATTGGGTAAGACATCTGGCCCGAAATAGTTTTTGCAGGCGATTTCCAGATAATCCAATCGCAACTCGACATGCTCTTCGCGGTAAATGCAAATCGAAGATAGCTGTCCAAGCAAGTCACGCGGATGGCAGCGTCTAAAAGGTCGACGAGCGCGTAAGTATTGGCGTTCAATCAATTGATCGATGATCTCCTCGTTCCAATCGATCTTCAAGCTGGCACAAGCACGGCGAAACAACTCCACAAACTCAGCGCGAGGTGGGCTGGCAATTTCGATCTTAAAAGGAACTCGCCGGAGAAACGCTTCATCAACTAGCGCTTCGGGTTGCAGGTTCGTTGAAAACAAAATGGATTGCTCAAAAGGTACGGTGATTTTCTTTCCGGTTGACAAGGTCAGAAAATCAACGCGACTTTCGAGCGGGACAATCCAACGATTCAAGAGTTCTGCCGGAGCAACACGCTGGCGACCAAAGTCGTCAATCAGCAGGCACCCACAATTGCTTTTGACTTGCAGAGGCGCCTCGCTAACGTTGCTGCGTAAGTCGTGCCGCAGCTCCAGCGACTCTAGCGTCAGTTCCCCTCCAACGATTACGGTTGGTCTCGTGATCCGAATCCATCGTCGATCATGCTCTTGATTGGCCATGATGCCATATGAGGTCTTTGTTGATCTGGATGGTCGATGATACGCGTTATCAAAGACCTTGATGATCTGACCATCATCGATGATCGCGTGGGGGATCCAAATCTCCGAACCGCGGCAGGCGGTCAAGCACTTTGCCAGCGTTGTCTTTCCATTACCAGGAGGTCCGAAGAGAAAGATTCCGCCGGTGCTGTTAATCGCTGGACCCAGGAGATCGAGCCATGCTGGGTCATAGGTGATCTCTGAAAGTGCCGACCTTAATGTACTGGCCGTAATCGGTTCGAAGTTCGTCGCTTGCGCATCGACGCTGAGGCAGTAATCGACCAATGGCACTGGTGCTGGCCCAGAGTAGATGCAATTTTTTTGATGGGCAAGCGCACGTTTGTGCCCATTCTCAGTCAGCGAGTAATAAAAGTCGTTTAAGGGTGCAGGCCTGGCGTGCGTGACGACCTGCCGCATGCGCATCGTTCCCAACTGCAATTCGACAATGCCAAACGCCAGACCTGTCCGTTCTGATACGTTTCGGCCGCTTAACGTTCCTGCGTTGAGAAGCATCTGACAAATGATGCTCTCGAGAATCGATTCGGTTATCCCAGCTTCTTCTAAGTTTCGCGGTTCGCTTGGCCAGAACGCGTCCTCGTTCATCACCGACGGAAGCGCATCGCTTACGAACGAACTCGTGTCGAGAGATTTTCGGTCGAAAGTCATTTTGGTCCTCAGGAACTGCAAAGCAGCGATCATTCGTCGAGCACGTTAATCTTTTCGGAAAGAAAGCGTGATCAAACAAAAGCGATGCTGGCGCGAGTCAATTTTACGTACTCGTTCAACATCGGACCTTTATTGAGTCAAATACACAGGTTCAATGAATTTTCCGAATGTGTTAGCCAGCCTATTAACTGCGACCTACCTTAGTGAGACAGTTTCCCGTCAACGGCGTAACGGTCGTCATAACCGCTACATTTGGTTTCCTGGATCGTATTGCATCATTTTGGTTTGACATGAAGGTGTCAAAACTCGATGACTGGCTAGCGAAAATCTATCATTTGAAGCGGATTAAGACGGATTACCCACAAAGAAGAAAATCAGCTCGCAACCCACGGATTGGTAAGGACTCGGTAAATCGAAAGTCCTTATCAAACTGAAAATATGAATATCTTTTCTAGATCAACAACTCGTTCCACAATGGACCAAACCAAACGTAAGGTTTGGTTGCTTGCGTCCGTTGGTTCGGAACACACTTGTGATCCACTGACCGTCGTATTTCCGACACCGTTTACGATTGGACGTCGCGCCGGTTGCAGCCTGCAGATAAATTCGCGGACCGTTTCTAGCCTGCATGCGGAACTAACAACGGACGGTGATTCACTCACACTGACCGATTGCAACAGCACTAACGGAACTTTCGTCAACGGCGAGCGATTGCAGGGCAGTGTAAAGCTGCATGGTGGCGAGTACATTCAGTTCGCCGACGTTGCTTTCCGGACACGATGCGATGCTCCGGCGACCGCTGCACATACCGAATCACACGACGTTTGCGATGAAGCTCTAGCGCTTGTTCAATTCGATCGGATGATCGAAAACCGCCTTGTGAATCCTTTCTTCCAGCCTGTAGTTAGGATCGAGGATGGCTCGATTGCAGGATTTGAAGTCTTGGCTCGTAGCCGATTGATTGGGATGGAAAGCCCTTCGGCAATGTTCACCGCGGCAGGACGTTTGGACATGGAAGTGGAGTTGAGCGCAATGTTGCGTTGGGAAGCGATTAATCAATGCATCGAAATTTCAGAAGGCATCGATATCTATCTCAATACACATCCGCGAGAACTTGAAAACGACGGTTTGATTGAATCGCTTCAGAACCTTCGCAATGCCGCCCCCAATCGATCGCTTGTGTTGGAAATACACGAAGCGGCGTTAACAAGTCCTGGAAAAATGCGAACGTTGCGATCGGCCCTGGCTGATCTAAATATCAAAATCGCTTATGACGATTTCGGTTCAGGGCAAAATCGCTTGGGCGAATTGATTGAAGCCCCGCCAGACATCCTGAAATTCGATATAACGCTGATTAGGGGGCTTGATTTTGCACTTCCTGAACGGCGAAAAATGATCGCTTCACTCGTCGCCATGGTGAAAGATTTGGGCGTGGTCCCTCTGGCCGAAGGTGTCGAGACAACTGGCGAAGCCGAAGCTTGTAAAGAGTTTGGTTTTCAACTTGGCCAAGGTTTTCTTTACGGCCGACCTGCCCCACCGCCACGACGCCAAGACTATTCAAACGGCGAAATCTGATCGGCCCGGACCGCACGGGCATTGCTTTTGCATGACTCGGCAAAATGCTTGTGCTGGTAAACCTCGCGGAATGACCATATCCTGAAGGTTTTTGCATCTGTTGCCCAACTTAGCGTCAATCAGAATCGGGGATTGCTCCCGCTTCGGGTAGGTTTTTAGGCTCTTTTAGAATTCACTCAATCTATGTCGAATCAAAGCCTGCCAAATTTTGAAAAGGGCATTAATGGTCTACTGCCTGTCATCGCGCAAGACTCAGTGAACGGACGTGTGTTGATGTTCGCGTGGATGAATCGACAAGCGTTCGATGAAACGGTCAAAAGCAAAGTGGCAACATACTATTCGCGTTCAAGGCAATCCTTTTGGAAAAAAGGTGAGACAAGCGGGCACGTTCAGCACGTCGTTCGGATCGAGATTGACTGCGATGCTGATTGTATATTGCTGCATGTTGAACAAGTCGGTGCGGCGTGTCACGAAGGCTACCGAAGTTGTTTCTTCCGAACGCTTCAAGCGGATGAATTCGCAATTAGTGAATCGCAAGTCGTCGATCCAAATTCTGTCTATAAATCGTAGGCGATTGGTGGTGTTCTTCCGGATGATGGGCTCGAAACACAGAGCAGCTTTCGATTGCGTTTTGTCTAGATTCTGTCCGATAAATGTTCTTAGGCGAACGGCAAGCTAAAGTCGATCGAATACGTGCATCAACATGCGGCTCTTGCCAGATCCGCTTGCCGGCGAAACGTGTTCATCGCTCAGCATCACTATGACCGTGGCGCCAACAGAGCCAATTGACAATCTTCCGATTGACTTGCGGCTCGTTGTTAGAACGGATTCAAAGGCATCGCTCGCTAGCAACCAACGCTGCGTACGAAGCATCGGTATTTTCGAACGGATTGCCACCATCGCGAAATACCTAGTTCATAAGAGATTTCGACCGAATTCGTTCCTTCTTAAAAAGATAAGCATGCAACCCATCCCGTTTGAATATTTCGCACCATTATCGTTATCACTTTTCGTTGTTCTCTGGTTATCCGCAGCCTCCATCGTGATAAGCCCAGACTCGCGATGAAACTGGTCTGAGAAACACCGATTGTAAAGATCGCAGTGCGACGCTTGCGATTCGAAAAGTTTGAGATGATCTGCTCTTGAGCGAGAAATTTCTGGCCCGTGACCGAACTAGTCACGCATCGAGCGATCCTATAATTGCGGCGCCGCGAGATTGTCTCGCTGGTGTGAATCTAGCGTGTTTTGAGTTGTCTGACGAAGTGATTTGCAACCGGAATTACAGATCGCTCCGACTCTCACGCCTAGAAAAGTGCGTCGCAAGGACAATGTTTAATCTTATAAATCCGTTTAGTGCGTCTAGTTGAGACGCTAGAATTTGAGACGACAATGGCCAAGTTTTACGTTCAGAGCGGAACCCTAAAAATGGTTCTCGACGCAAAAGATTGTAGCGGTGCAATTCTTTGGGCCGTCCATTCAAGACTGTCACCAATTTCATCTGTTTACGAAGGTAACGATTTCGATGAAGCGCAGCAGATCGACCAAGTCATGTTGCAAGCGATGATCGAACTGGAACCCACTGTCCAAGTTAGCGAAATCGGCTTTGACCGCAATGATGCTCAGAGTGTTGATACCTTTGACGTGGCCCTTCAATGGCACGAGCTTGCCAAGACGATCAATCGTTTGGAAGACAAACTCCAATGACACGGCATAACGACCAAGCGAGCAAAACTGCGCTGCCGCTTGAGCGATGATCTATCGATAACGTGCGCCACCGAAAGTTGGCCACGCGGCTCGTAAATACTTTTTTACGGTCTCGCGAAAAGGCAACTTTTTCCGCTGGGACGAAATCCAAAAGGCCGAGCGTGAGCGAAGCCATCGGGTCGGCGAAACATCAAACCGACCAAACTGCATTTGCGAAATAGTATCGGTTAGTTTTCGCTTGTATGGTTGATCGCCATAGCCGAAATCAATTTTCTGAATTCCGGCTTGCTCCGCTGTGTTGCTGATACCTAAAAACAGTGCCGTTCCCGGCGAGTAGGCATGATATTGAGGGTCATAAACCGGAAACCAGTAGTGCAACAGATCGTCTTCGATCAAGCCAATGTGCCCAGCGACCAAAACATCGCCCGCGAAAAGAGCGGACGTGATTCCGCGACAACCTTGATTCGGTTCTGAAGAAAGACATAGCTCCTGTAACAATCGATACATCCAATCAACTGACAGCAAGTCGAAAATATTAGTTCGCTGATACTGTTGCTTCTTTAACTCGACAAGCTGCTTCCAAACAATCGGATCTCGACAATCAAAAATCAATCGCATTGGACCGAGATCACGAACCATCTTTTTCGTCTTACGACGCTGTTTAAAGATCGTCTCGCGAGTCTGCTCAAGAAATTCAACATAACTCGTTTGGTGCGAACCAAGATCGGCCAAAAAGCTAGGTGTTGATCCAAAACTAAAACGGGTGCTTTCTTCGGTCACTGTTTCAAGGGAATGGAAAGTAAAGCTTTGCAGTTTCGCAATCTTCAGCAGCTCCAGGTACGAAGGTGTCGATTGTTCTTTGTGATACAACAATCCATGCGCGTCGTTATATGCACCGCCAATTGGAACTGCGTGACCAGGCGACTGGTATTGGACAGGTAGAAAAGCGAGAACCTTGTCAGCTTTTTTGAAAACGAGAATGGTCGCATCGGGTCGTGTTCGTTCGACCGCCATTGCAAAGTCGATCGAAAAGAAGACGCTCTTGAAAGCTGGATCGGACCTCCGCATTGCATTCCACTCTGTCAGCAAGCAAGAATCTAGCTGTGAGGGTTTGATAGGGCTTACCCTAATCCGCTGATCAATCCTGCCCGGCGATGTTTCAGACGTCTGGCTCAATGGAGCTTCTATCAAAATAGCGTTTGCAGGAAATGACATTCGACTTGCTTGATTACTTATTCAACGTTGCCAAATGCGTGAGAACAACGCTTGCGGCCGACCTAAAACAGGGCGTGTAGCCTCCGAAATAGTCTAGCTCAATTGTGCGAGGGTTTGAAATCAAATTTGTCCAAATGATCAGTATTCCTAGGCCAAAAGATCAGCAAACAGCTTCTCAAGCTTTTCGACTTTGCCTCGCACCACGACTTGACAATATCCATTTCCCGGATTGTCGTTGAAATAGTTCTGATGATAAGGTTCGGCGGGAAAAAACGCGACTGCAGCGGAGACTTCCGTAACAATCGGATTTGAGAACATCTTCGAAGCGTTCAACGCAGCAATCGTCAGTCTGGCTATCTCTTCCTGTTCACTCGAATGGAAATAGATCACGCTGCGGTATTGTGTCCCACGATCGGCACCTTGTTGATTTAATGTCGTCGGGTCATGCGTGGCGAAGAAAACCGCCAAAAGCTTTTCGAAAGTGATCACTTCCGGGTCAAATTCAATTTGGATGACCTCGGCATGTCCAGTGCGACCAGTGCAAATTTGTTCGTACGTCGGTTCGGGCGCGTTGCCGCCACAGTAACCGCTGATCACTTTTTCAACACCTTTTAGGCGTTGAAATACGGCTTCAGTACACCAGAAACATCCACCCCCGAACGTCGCAATCGCCATTAGATTTTTTGTCTCTTTCTTGTTGTTCTATTCGTGTTATCTATTTAAAGAAATCAAGCGCTCGCCGCTTCTGTTCTTGCTTTGTCTTTTCAAGCAATTGTTCCTGCTTGTCAATCATCTCGCGCAACATATCAACAACTTCATTAAAGTCCTGAATGTCTTGCATAGCAGCCAGCACATCATTTAACTTTGCAACAATTGTCAGATTGATGTCAATCGCTTCACCTAGTTTCGATGCATCGAATCGGTCGTCGCGAAATTCGTTCTCCATCGCGTTTAACAACTGCGTCAAACTTACAAAATCCGTATTCAAGATATCGACGATCGGCACTCGAACGCGATCCTCGAGACGACTTTGGCGATCCACGCTGTCGATTCGATTATTCGACAGTTCGGCGTTAATTGCGGCGACTTGCAAGGCGATCCCATTGAGCTCCCCAGCACTCTGTTCAGCTTGGATTTTGCATTCTTGCAATCGAACCAAGGCCATTTTAAGCGATTCGTCGCCATCTGCGTTTGAAGTATCCTTCGGGTCGGTTTCGGTCGTCGTTGACTTGAAATCTTCCACGTTACGCCGCAGTAAAGAGGTGAGCTGATCCAATTCGACCAAAGTTTGTTCGAGACGATTGCGGAGCTCCAATTCACGCCGATCTAATAAGACGAGCAATTGATCTGGCGTGACAACCGAAAGCGTTAGCGGATTTGAATAACTAATCCGCGACGATTTATTGAGGTCGTAAAAGTCATCGACAACGCTTCGCAGCAACAGCGAGTCACCAGGCTTGAGAACAAGATTGTCTTGATCGCGTAAGTCACGCAGATCAATCGTTTCGCTTAACTCGGGCGTACCAGTATAGGTCGCAGGAATCGCTGCCGGCTCGCTGCCAGCGATGATCAATTCTGTAGTGACGGAACGTACATCGTGATCGTCTTGGACTGTTAATCGCATCGGCAGTATCGCTAGCGACGTTACTGCTGACCCAATGCCTTCCAAACGCAGGTCTGCCGTCGGAAGATTGTCGTTGGCAATCGAAATGATGTATTGCTTGATATCCTTGCTGCAATGCCCATGAATATCCCAAGGCCTCAATTCAATCAACACATTCTCTGACAGCTGTCCAATTGGGAGTGTCAATTGTTGCCCAGATGCTTCAAGCACACCGTTTGCTGGTGGCCGATCTTTTGCTGAATAGGTAATACGAAAATCGCAGCGATCTAGCTCGACATTAGATCGCAATTGCAAATCAACATCGGATCCTTCTGGCAAGCGAATGCCATTTCGATATTCGCGTGGTCCATCGAGATAGGTTGTCGTCGATCGACGTCGCAAGTATTCCGGATACGTTACCAGCAGATTGACATTAACCGCTTCGATTGGAGAAACTGTTTCTAATTCCAAGTTGGAAATTCGAACATCACCGCCGCGGATCGTCAGTTTCAGATTCTGATCGATCGAGTCCAGCGGTGGCCCGTCAAGCAAAAAAGCTTGCCGCTTGTCGGACTTGTTCGACGAAATTCTTCGCAAGTTGGCGCGACCAGACTGGCCGTCCGCGGACCGATAATTCAAACTGCAAAACGATGGAATCAAATCAGCAGTAAGGTCAGCCGAGGCGAGCAGTTTCGCCGCTTGCCCTGTCGGAATCGTTGCGTTGAAATCGTCGAAGCCAATGCGATAGAACTGGCGCCCGGAATCGCCGCTGAAATTCGGAATCGCAACTTGCAGCCCATCTACTCGCAGCGACGCCCGTCGCGGCCATTGCTGATCTGAAAGCAACAATAATCGCTTGCCCCACAACGATGTCCATTCAGGAATTGCGAATGCAACGAGCAAGCTCATGACCAGCAAGCCACCCAACAAACCACATTGCAGGCGAAGCGGATCCCATCGCAACGCATCAAAGACATCGACATTGGTCATGTGATTCTGTGCAAGTGACGCAACCTGATTTTGAAGTCGGGCATCTTGAGCGATGTCCCAATGCATTGCCAGCGCATCCTCCGCGCGATTCTGTTTTAAGTTTCGATTCTCGACAAGCGTAATGAGCGAGCCTTGAAACCAGGGAAATTTTTTCTCCAAGACCAAGGCGAGCGATCTATCCGACCAATTCACCATCAGTGGCGAAAAAATAAATCGAACCAACAAGTAACAAGCTACCCCGGCACCCACTGCGAGAAACACTGCTCGAACGATCCAAGGAGAATCTTGAGAGCCGAACCAGACCGGCAAATAATCGAGCAAGCCAGTCAGCCAAAAAAACAAGATGATCCAGATGCCGACAATTGTGATCCCGCGAACCGAAACATAACGACGAATCAATTGCCGAAGCTGTGTCAAAGCGCTCGCTGGCGAGAGCGTTTCTTGCAAAGTGGGATTGCTTGAACTCATGAATGAACAAGTTTCTATTTGATCGGTAAAACCTCGTAACGCTTGATTCTATCCGCATACGCAGCTTTAGCGAATCAGCTTCAGGAAACGTTCAAAAGAACGGAAGGTTTTCCTAAAAATTTGGCTCAAAATAAACGATTCGGCAATCACCCTTCAGATGCATTTACTGACGTTCAGTTCGTTCGATTCGCTCGGAAAGGATCTTCAAAAACCAATATTTCCTAAAATTATCGAAGTGTTCGGCCAAGCAGCTCAAAAATCATCGAATAAACAATTGACGCGATCGCTGGATTGTAGCGTGGGCCTTCGTCACGCATAAACGCGTGCTCACCATTGAATTCGTGCCAAGTAAAATCTGAGCCCGCCGATTGCAAAACCTCATAAATCAATCGGCGGCCGTTTTCAGGAATGTGCGGGTCTTGGCGACCCCAAATCATCATCAACTCCCCAGTGATCTCCCCGACGCGGCGCAAACTGTCGTCACACATTCCGGCACCAAGACTGTGTTTGTGTAGATCGGTGGCATAGAGACAAATTGCGGATTTTACTTCTTTGTTCATCGCCGCTCGAAAGGCCAAGTGCCCGCCGAGACAAATGCCGATTGCGCTAATCAACTTATTGCAGCCGTCGGCCTGTATCAAGTAATCAACCACGGCTCGCGCATCCGCATCGAACGCGGCGACGGACTTTGTCGTCTTCAGCGAATTGCCTCGGTCAGTGCCGATGGAATCATACGAAAACGCTTCGCCCGGTTCTGCATATTCGTGGTAGACCTCTGGAACAGCAACCAAATATCCCTGGCCAGCAATCATCGCCGCTGTTCTAGCGATGGGGCCAGTCATCTGATAGATCTCTGAAAAAAGTATGACCGACGGCACAGACGCATCGACGGCTGACCGAAATAAATGGGTACGCATCGGCCCAGATGGCGTGGGAAGATCGACGAATTTAACCGCTTGCAGTTTCACAGGAAAGCCTTTCATTGCTCACCAGGTCATGAATACGCATGATCTTACGGCAGTCAGCGACTATTGCCCAGCTTCCCCAGCCTCTCTAGATTTTTTCGTAACGCAAGATCTATAGTCGCGCCATGTCGGATTCCAGAAGCTATCGTTCCTTCTCCATTTCGGAAAATTATCTGCCACCGAAATCATTTCGGCAGTGGATCCGTGATCTATTTCCAAACCTGCGTGACGCCGCGATTCGATGGAGCGAAGACGATGCCGGATCAATGGCCGCTTCGGTAGCGTACTACTTGGCATTGTCGCTCTTCCCCATGGTGCTCTTGCTCATTAGCGGCCTGGGAATGTTTCTCAAGTTCACGCGGATGGGCCAAGACGCACGCCAGCAACTCTTTGATGTGATCGGCCAACAAGGTTCGCCAATTTTTGCGCAGACTTTTAGACAGGTCGTCGAGCAATTTGAAAATCAAAGCATGATCAGTGGCCCGACCGGCGTGCTCGCCGCGATTCTGGCCGCGATCGGCGTCTTTGCCCAACTTGATCGGGGATTCGATCGAGTTTGGCGAATCGAAGCGGTCCGCTCTAAGTCGTTGCACCAGACGGTCTATAACGTTATTCGCCATCGCTTTGCCGCTTTCATGATGCTGCTATCGCTTGGCGCGATCATCGCTAGCGTGTTCGCGCTGAGTATGGTCGTGGGCCAAGTCCGAACATTGATCGATTCGGAAGTCCCCTTCTTATCGCACATTATCGGTTGGATCGACTTCGTTTTTACCGTCGCGACCAATGCGGTAATGTTTACCATCATCTATCGTTTTCTACCCAAGCGACCGGTGCGTTGGCAATGTGCATTTCGCGGTGGAATATTGACCGCGACGATATGGGAAATCGGGCGATTTGTCCTCGGCGCATTTTTTATTGGTATGAGATACACCAGTGCATATGGTGTCGTCGGTTCGTTCATCGCGATCTTGTTGTGGTGCTACTACGCAATGTCGATCATCTTTTTCGGGGCGGAGTACGTTCAGGTCTTGCAACGAAAATCGGAAAAGAAGTCTGACTCGCGTTCCGAGGTCGAAAAACGCCTGCAAGTTCAATCACAAATAGATGCACCGGAGTCAGTCTCGGCGAGCGATGTTGAAACGCCACAGCGAATCGGCTTGGAATCTTTTCGATCAGAAAAGCCGCGTCAACGCCCAAGGCCAGCGACACTTGCGCGGTAGTGTTGCAGCACCTCGAAATACTGAAAAGATAGGCCGTCTCATCACGACGCTTGGAAATTTCATATTGATGTGTTGGTCCGATGCTCGACAATACGCGTCCGTTACAGCCATCGCGGCCAGAGCAATCTCAAACGCGAGAGTGACGGATTTCGAGAACTCCGTTCGCGCTGCCAATTGGATAGAAACTCTCGCTCAATTCACGTATCAATTGCACATCGGGAAAAGGCTGCTTAACCTTCACTGTTAAACATCAAAAGATTGCCCTTTCGTACGCGTCGTGTCAAAGGTCTGTCAAAATCAACCCTGCGACAATGGCTCTGAAGTTACAGAGAAACAGACTTTCGATTGTCACTTCAGCACTCGATAACATTGACGGCCAGTCCACCACGGGATGTCTCTTTGTATTTGGTCTTCATATCTTTACCAGTCTCGCGCATTGTCTTGATGACTTTATCGAGTGAGACAAAATGTTTCCCGTCGCCTCGCAATGCCAATCGTGCCGCGTTGATCGCTTTGACAGCCCCCATCGCATTGCGTTCGATGCATGGGATTTGGACCAACCCGCCGATCGGATCGCAGGTCAGTCCGAGATTATGTTCCATGCCAATTTCGGCTGCATTTTCAACCTGTTCTGGCGTCCCGCCCATGACTTCTGCCAAACCACCCGCTGCCATCGAGCACGCGGAGCCGATTTCGCCCTGACAGCCGACTTCTGCACCAGAAATGGATGCGTTGATTTTAAATAGCGTACCGATCGCAGCAGCTGTCAATAAGAAACGCACGGTACCGTCATCGTCGGCACCAGTGCAAAATCGATGATAGTAGTGCAGCACCGCGGGAATAATACCAGCCGCACCATTCGTTGGAGCCGTCACCACGCGTCCGCCGGCAGCGTTTTCTTCATTGACGGCAAGCGCCCATAAATCGACCCAATCCATGCTGTTGAATGGCATTTCCTGCGCAGAGTCCGCTTGAAGCTTGCGAAACAGTGGAGCGGCGCGACGGCGTACATTGAGGCCACCGGGTAAGATGCCTTCTTCCATGCAACCGCGCGTGACACACGACTGCATTACCCCCCAGATTTCTAGCAATTTTCTTCGTACTTCGGCATCGGACCTCCAAGCAAGCTCATTTTTGAACATCAACTCACTGATTGAAAGCCGATGTTGATTGCACTGTTCCAGGAGTATTTTGCCAGATGTGAATGGATAAGGGATTGGAGTCTCGTCGAGTACGATTCGGTCTTCGCCGATCGCATCTTCGTTGACCACAAAACCGCCGCCAACCGAATAATAAATTCTCGTCATCAACGCTTGCCCGCTTTGGTCGAACGACGATATTCGCATGGCGTTGGAATGTTGCCCGACGACTTTCCCATTGAATTTCAGATCCTTAGACGGCTCGAAATTAATCTCTCTTTGCCCTCCAAGCTTCAATTTCAAGGACTGAGTGACGGTAGTGCGCAATTGCTTTAGTTCGAAGGGATCAGCAGTATCCGGAGCCATTCCAGAGAGTCCGCCAATGACTGCAAGGTCTGTTCCGTGTCCTTTGCCGGTCGCGCCGAGTGAGCCAAACATCTCGGCAGTGATGGCATGGATTTTGTCCAAATGGTTCAGCTGTCGATGTCGGTCGACAAACATTTTTGCCGCACGCATCGGCCCCACAGTGTGCGAGCTAGAGGGACCGATACCAATTGAAAATAGTTCGAACGCGCTGATGGCCATCTTTGTTTCACAGTCAACAATTGAGGAAAAGGGGCAAGCGCTTTTGACCAACGCACTTTATTATACGGTCTATGTTGCAGTAGCGAGGCGGAAGAGTCTTCATTGCGATTCGCGGTACTGACGTGGTGAATTCACTTTAATCGGAGCAGCCTCGCTTCGTTGATTACCACATCTAGTCGCAATGCGTTTTTGGTGAAGTAGGCCGAGGCAAGCAGCCCAGCATTGAGCAATTCAGAAGTCAACCGTGTGTTAAGATCTTTGACTAGCCGGCGAATCGAATCAAAAAAGTTTTTCAATCTAATGTGCGTGTATTGAAGTCTGCTTTCAATATCGCGAAAGGTTTCGATGCGAAGCTTGGATTAGAATACAATCACAAATTTGCGAGATTTCGTTGTACGGCAAATTTAGTCACGCGTTGACAAGGATAATTATGAATCCAATCGCGCCTAATCCAGATGGGATAATTTAATGGTAATCGACGCGACAGTTTTTCGTGGATGTATTCCTGCTTTGATGACACCATGTCGAGAGGATCGAAGTATCCATTACGAAGCGTTAGTCAATAAGGCCATGAATTTGATGAACGTAGGCATGACGGGCGTTGTCTACTGCGGTTCGATGGGCGATTGGCCATTGCTGACAGATTCTCAGCGGCACGAAGGCGTCGATAAGTTGGTGGCCGCCGGTGTGCCCGTGATTGTGGGAACCGGTGCTCAGAATACGCGGCTTGCCGTTTCGCACGCGCGCCATGCGGCGGAGGTTGGAGCAGTCGGATTGATGTTAATTCCGCGGCTGCTCTCGCGAGCGACGTCCGAGTCAGCACAGCGAGACCATTTTGCGGCGGTTCTTGCTGCTGCGCCCAGTCTCCCTGCGATTATTTACAACAGCCCGTACTACGGGTTCGAAACCAAAGCGGACTTGTTTTTCAATCTAAGAGCCGAGTTTCCGAACCTCGTGGGCTTCAAGGAATTCGGTGGTGCTGATTCGCTATCCTACGCTGGCGAGCATATCACGCATGCTAGCGACGACGTGCTGTTGATGGCTGGCGTGGACACACAGGTGTACCACGGATTTGTAAGATGTGGAGCTGTTGGAGCGATCACTGGGATCGGAAATTGTTTGCCTGCCCAAGTGCTTAAGTACGTTGAGTTGTGTGTTGCGGCCAGCAAAGGTGACTGCATGGCGGACAATCTTGCAAGAGAATTGTCGAACGCTCTGATGGTGCTTTCCAGTTTTGATGAAGGGCCCGATTTGGTTTTGTACTACAAGTATCTTTTGTTCTTGTTGGGCGATAACGATTACGAGTTCCATATAAACCCGTCAGACCAATTGTCTCCCAGTCAGAAGAACTATGCAGAAAAGCAGCTTATCCAATTCCAATCGTGGTGGACCAATTGGCCAGGCAAGGATTACTCGAAATAAAGTACCAGCCACTGCTAGTTGCCTTTTTAGCCGAACGGCTAGCCGTGGAAGTGAAACCGGACCGATTATCCCAAAGGCTCGACATGTCGATTCCGTGACTTCATTCAAGACGGCCTCTAAATTATTTTCAGCAGAGTTTTAAATTGAAAGTCATCGACTCACACACTGAAGGCGAGCCAACGCGAGTGATTATTGATGGTGGTCCGTATCTGGGCCAAGGCACACTGGGCGAACGATTGTTTCGCTTCCAGCATCACTCGGATGAGTATCGGCGGTTTGCGATCGACGAACCGAGGGGTTGGGATGCTATCGTCGGAGCTTTGTTGTGCCAACCAGATGATCCATCATGTGTCGCTGGCGTGATCTTCTTTAATAACACTGGATACTTGGGAATGTGTGGTCATGGCACGATTGGTGTTGCTGTAACATTGTTCTATTTGGGTCGGATTGGGATGGGGATTCATCGCATCCAAACACCAGTCGGCACAGTGTCTGTGAATTTGTTAAGTAGTAACCAAGTCTCCTTCGAGAATGTCAGCAGTTATCGCTACCGACGTGATGTAATCGTCGAGGTTGCTGGCATTGGCAAGATAACTGGCGATATTGTTTGGGGAGGGAATTGGTTTTTCTTAGCCCATGGTTCACCACTACCGCTCGTGATGGAAAATTTAGAAGAGCTTCTTCGCTTGTCTAAAAAGATCAAAGCGTCGCTTGCTCTACAGCGAATCACAGGGGCCAACGATGCGGCGGTCGATCATATCGAATTCTCTGAAGATAGAGCGATGGAATCTTGCGATAGCCGCAACTTTGTGTTGTGTCCTGGTGGTGTGTATGACAGGTCTCCGTGTGGCACGGGAACCAGCGCGAAATTAGCTTGCTTGGCTGGCGACGGCAAACTAGCTCCCGGACAAAGATGGGTCCAGGAGAGTATCACTGGCGGAAGGTTTGTTGGTGCCTATCGACACGATGAAACGTTGCGTGATGGATGCAATGCAGTAATCGCTACTATCACCGGCAACGCGTACATCTGTGGTGAAACAAAATTAATCAGTCAGGCCAACGATCGCTTCGGCTTTGGCATTACCCGGAAGGATCGAGCCTGAGCATGCAAGTGAAATCAGAGTCGTTGACGGGATTGCTGATGGGATTCGCTGGCTATTACAAATCGATTGCAGAAAGCCGCATTTTATCAGCGGAGAGATTGCTTTGTTCGGTCTTGGCCATTTAGGAGTACGCCACTGATGTGCAAATTCATCAACGAGTTCACGTCGTGGAGAACATAGTTTTTATTAGGGCTGCACCCTGGTGGCATCGCCATAAAACGTGACAAGCTCTTCTCGCAATTTTTTCAATGATGGCGAATGGACATACATCATATGGCCGGCCTCAAAATAGCTAACCTGAATGTTTGACTGCAGTTCTGGTGCAATACCGAGATGGTTCAGCGTATACTCCATCGCGAAATGCGGAGTCGCGAGATCGTAGTAACCGCAAGCGACATACAATTTGAGATTTGGATTGCCAGTCATAGCCGATCGCAGTCTATCAGTGGTATCCACGTACTCCCCTTCAAAATCGTCGTAATTCCAAGGCTGAACATTGCCCGTCAAGATTTCGTAAGTCCGAGGTTGTTCGTAATTTAACGACTCTCGCAGATACTGGTTCATTGCTGCGGTATAGGGCCCAAAGATGGCATCGCGGCTAGGGTCGCGGCTTGCATTGCTGCCCGCAGATTCAAGCTCAATTGCGCTGTATCGACTATCAAAGCGACCGATGGTTGTCCGCCGATTTCGCAGCAACTCCTTTCCAAAGCGAGACATGGAAACGCGAAGGTTGCTTTGACGAATATATTCCTCGCTCAGACCGGTCAGCTCGCTCATCCGCGAAACCAATCGGTCGACCTGCTTGGGTCTTGCAGAAGCACCGGCAAGCAATACGTCGGCGTATAGGCCGCTGGCGAGTTTTTCGGCTTCTGCCACAACTTTGCTGACCGGACTAGCTTGAAATTTTTCATCGAGCGCATGATGGTACCAAGCGGTAGCAGCATACGTCGGCAAGAAACAAATGTAAGGAAGATCGTTTCCGCCGCCGAAGCCGATCGTCTGAAAATTAATGGCGCCCGAAATGACGATTACGCCATTGAGTTCACAGTTGTATCGCGATTGCAGATAGCCAGCCAAGCCTGCGGCGCGAAGTCCACCGTAGCTCTCGCCGATCAAAAACTTCGGGCTGTCCCATCGTCGATAGTGACTCGTCCAATCGTAGATAAACTGTGCCACGCTCTGGATATCTTCGCTCACGCCATGAAATTGGGATTTCTTCTGATCCTTCGCCGGGCGGCTGTAACCGGTGCTAACAGGATCGATAAAAACCAGATCGGTGACATCTAGGAGAGAGTTCGCATTTTCGCTTAGGTGATACGGCGGTCGCATGTGCGTTGCATCGTCAGGCAATTGAATCATCTTTGGGCCAAGCATTCCAAGATGTAGCCAAACGCTACTACTCCCCGGACCACCATTGAACGCGAACGTGACCGGTCGAATCGCATCCTCCATCCCTGGTCGTCGATAAGCGACAAAGAACACTTCCGCCTGAGCGACGCCACTGTCATCGACTTGCGTTAGTGTCCCTGTATCAACCGTGTACTTGATTTCTTCGCCCTGGATCGTCACTTGGCCGTCGGTTAACACGGCTCGGACAGTGTAGGGATTCGTGATTGGCGTTTCCTTCTCCGATTCCTTTGCATCCGTTTTCTCGTCCGCGCATAAGGACTCTAAATTTACAATCGAAATCGAAAGCGTAATGAAAACGAAGAACGAAAAGTGGCTGAAACTGAGCGTCATTGAATTGTTCAATTGCATAAGATCGATGGGGCAGTCGGCGAAAAAGAAAATCGATCAGTTATTGTAATCGATAGAGGGACAAAACAATGTTCGAAAGAAAGAGATAACCGAGCTCTCGGCTAAAGAGTCTTATTCGCAAGGCTGGCACAGTTGGTTGAGAGTCATCGCATGACGTAGCCGCCGTCGACATTGATCGTCTGCCCAGTAATTTGGCTCGCGCGGTTGCTGGAAAGGAAAAGAATTGTGTCAGCGATATCATCTTCGGTTTGCCAACGACCGAGCGGCACCAGTTTGTCAATTTTCTGTTTCGCCCAAACGTCGTAGCTCAGATGCTGGGCCATTGGCACGCTTGCCAACCATGCCTGCCAAACATTCTGGTTAAGCTGCGTTTGGACCATCCCCGGACAGACTGAATTCACTCGTACATTCGACCCTGCCAGGTCGCGGGCTAGGCACACAGCGAAATTGAGATTTGCAGCCTTACTGGCACTGTAGGGTGGATCGGTTTGCGAACCAATCTGTCCTGCGACACTCGAAAGAAAGACCATGCTTCCGCTCTGCTGCGCGATCATTATTGGCGCAATCGCATAGGCAATATTTGCCATACCAAGGACGTTGACTTCAAATACCTTTTGCCACTTCTCTATTGGGATATTGGTGAACGGAAATCCGAAACTACCTGACCCGATCGCTGCTGTATGCACGAGACAATCCACAGTCGGCAATATCGTTTTTATTGCGTCTGGAAGAGCTTCAGTTTGCGAACGGTCACTGATATCGCAACGGATTCGAACGATGTTGTCATTGGAGCTGCTGACGTTTTTGTCCACAATGCAGACGTTCGAACCTTCGGCAACGAAGCGTTTGGCGGCTGCGGCACCAATACCATTTTCGCCGCCAACGATCAAAACATTTTTTCCGTCTAGTTCAAGATTCATAGGGCAGATGTAACAGTAACGCTGCAATCAAGTATCGAGCGGCTTTGGCCGCTTTGCCTTCGATTGTTGTAAATTGAAAAACAACTCAAACCGTCGTACTAATTGGTTGAAATGTTCAAACTTAGCCGTTTCAGCGACGATATTCTGTAATTCTGACTGAGAGACCAATCTATGAGCTTAGTACTAGACCGAAATCCGAGCAACCAGGTTGGCTAGACCTAACAAGTCTGCTTGATTCCCATGCCGATATCATTTCGTTGGAAGTAAACAGGACTTACTCAGCGATGCGGATCACATTCCATATTATCTGAAGATGCAATTCGGTATTCCAGTGTCGCGGAATTTCATCGTCAGGTACGAGCATTAAGAATGAAATTCTTCCAGTGAATATTTCTGCCCAGCTTTGTTCGACCGAAATGTATTCCGCATCCTTCACGCGTGAATCCATTCCATCGAATTTAAAGTCGCCGTCCAGCAAAGCATTCATGGTTGCAGTATCACCGCGTTCAGCCGCATTCCTAAATTTGCGGTAACATTGATGCGGCAGAGTTAGTGCGCTAAGCAGCATCGCAATAACAGCCGTCAATAGAAACAGATGTGAAAGCCGAATCCGAATCATTCTTCCATGCATCCCAAGTTAGCGACGAACGGTGTTGCTGGCTAACAACGTGTCGGCCAATGGAGCTGACCTTTCGATAGCCTAGATAATCAATTCAAATGCCGGTTCATAATTAGGCGACTGTGAGTATGGGGACTCGTGTCGTGCACTTGGACAACAAATCGTGAGCTAGTGTGAACGTTCAAAGAACCTACTTCAAAGGTTTGGTTAGCCTAAAACATGGTTGCCAGCAGCTTGCATCCTTGGAACGAAACGGAACGTGTATCGGTGTGCTGTAGTAAAATACTCGTTCTACAATATTTAGCACAGGCAAATCGTTAAGAGCTCATCCGAAAAGGGGTCTGACCCTCTCCGTTCCTCCAAAGGGTCAGACCCCTTTTCGGATGGCTGCGAAGTGTAGCATTGTTGGTGAAAAGAAATATGGATATGAGCAGATGACAGAAAAAGATCTTGTCAGTCACTGGATCGGTCAAGTCAAAGAAGGGGATTCGTTAGCAGCCCATCGTTTGTGGCAACACTACTATGAGCGACTGGTGCGAGCGGCCCGATTGCGGCTCAAAGGCGCACATCGGGGAATGGGTGATGAAGAGGATGTTGTCGTTAGTGTCTTTGAAAGCTTCTATCGGGCTGCTCAGGATGGCCGCTTTCCAGATCTCTCGAGTCGCGACGATATGTGGCGTTTACTGTTGCGAATGTCGGCTCGCAAGGTCATCGATCGTCGTAGACATGAGCTTCGCAAGCGACGCGGAGGCGAGCAAACTTTGGTATCGCTAAATGCACCAAACGCCAATGTTGACGATAGGCAACTGATTGAAGTCATCGGCAATGAGCCAACGCCTGAGATGGTCGCGATGATGACCGAAAGTTTTGAAAAACTAATTCAGCATTTGGGTGTCGGGCAGCTACGCGAAATAGCGGTTGGCAGAATGGAGGGGTACTCCAACGCAGAGTTGGCCGAGCGAATGAAGTGCTCGGAAAGGACGATTGAACGTCGTCTTTGCCTTATTCGAGAGAAATGCCAACAGGAATTATTAGACCATGATCAACCAAAATGAAAAGTTGCCAATAGCCACGCTTGAAAGAATCGACGACTTGTGCGCGGCGTTTGAAGAGGCATGGCAGCAAGGAAATCCGCCAGCAATAGAGTCGGTTCTCGGTCAGATTTCGGACGATTCGATCGAGCAAGCCGCATTGTTTCGAGAACTGCTCGTGCTCGAGATCGATTACCGTCGCAAGACAGGACAATCGCCGTCGGCAGAAGACTATTCTGAAAGGTTTGTCAGCTTTCGCAGCATCGTGGATGCCACTTTCGATGAAGCGTCAACCAAGGCATCGGGGCATCGATTTGTTCCACCATCTTTGGAACGCATGAGTCAAATATTTCCTTCGTTGGAGATGCTTGACCTGGTCGGCACTGGCGGAATGGGGGCTGTATATAAGGCGAGGCAAAAAGGACTTGATAGATTGGTAGCGATCAAAATCCTGCCTGATGAAATCAGCCATGAAACAAAATTTGCGTTGAGGTTTACGCGCGAAGCTCGGGCATTGGCTCGTCTTAATCATCCTAACATTGTGTCGGTCTATGAGTTTGGCAACGCAAACGGAACCTATTTTTTCCTCATGGAGTTCGTTGATGGATCGACACTTCGAGATGTCATTCGCTCTCACAACTTAACTCCGCCGCAAGCCTTAGCAATTGTGCCGCACTTATGCGACGCGTTGCAGTACGCGCACGATCAAGGCGTCGTCCACCGCGATGTAAAGCCGGAGAACATCTTGCTGGACAAGAGCGGTAACGTAAAGATCGCAGATTTTGGTCTGTCGCGACTCATTGGTCCAGAGAGTCAAGATCTTGGTCTGACTGGAACGCATCAAGTCATGGGAACGCTGCGTTATATGGCTCCAGAACAGATGGAAAGCACGCACAGTGTCGATCATCGCGCAGATATTTACTCATTGGGAGTTGTGTTCTATGAGATGCTTACCGGCGAGCTGCCGATTGGTCGATTTGCTGTACCTAGTGAAAAGGTCGTGATTGACGTCCGATTGGATGAAGTGGTTCTGCGAACTTTGGAGAAAGAGCCAGAGCGTCGGTACCAGCATGCCAGTGAAGTAAAATCAGACTTGGCATTGATCGCAAGCTCCTCCGAGCCGGCTAAACTGTCGGCGGCAGTGGGTTGTCAAGTCACGGAGTCGACGAAGGCAGCTCGATTGGAAGGCCAAGAATTATCAGTTCGGCTGCTCGTATTCAGAAGGCAATTGATGTCAGAAGTTGCTGCCGCGCTGCGTCCACTCTTTTTCGGTCAACTTGCACAAATAGTGGTCGGAATTGCGATCATCGTGATCGGCGTACGTTGCTGGTCAAACAGCACAGGCATGCCCCATCGTTTTGTTTCTGGCATCACGTTGCATGTATATGGAGTGCTGGCGATTATCAGTGCCGCTACCGTAAGCGTGAAGATTAAAAAAATCGACTATAGCCAATCTGTTACTCAAATTCGGAAAGGCCTTGAAGTAGTCCGTTGGTGCTATTTAGGCTTCGGATCAGTTATTGGCCTAGCCTGGTGGTTGCTCTGGATTCCATTTGCTGTTGCGTTAGGGTTCGATGTGATCGTTACAGAGCCGAATGCTTTTTGGCCATCGGTCGTCGTTGGAGTCGTCGGGATTATTGCGACGTTCGTACCGCTTTGGATGAAGTACACAAGCAAAGACAAGGCCGTTTCAGATAAATGGAAACGAGCGTTAGCGAGCGAGAGCCTCAAGAACGCGTTTCGCAAGTTAGATGAAATGCAGCAACACGAAATCGAATGAGGCACCAAAAATTTTCACAGTCACTTCAACCTAAAAAATAGTTGTTTACCGGCTTTGATGACAGTTTTCGGATCGGCTCTCACTGACTATTAAATAAAATACGAAGAAACAAAATTTCAGCAGGCTTATTTCTCAATTTTGCAATCTGGAAACGTTGCCAGGAAAGACTGAATTCCTTGATCAGTTATCGAGGTATTCTTGATTGAAATAAGTTGAATGCCCCGAAGTTTTTCAAGATGCTTTAGGCCAGTGTCAGTGACTGCAGTTGCGTCAAGTCCGATGTCTATCAAATTGACGCCTGCGAGATGTTTTAGGCCATCATCAGTAATTTTTGAACCGTGGATCCTCAGATAGCCCCGAGCGACACTTGCAATAGCAGGCATACTTGCATCAGTGATTTGCGTATCTCTGGAATCGAAAATATGTAATTTCAATCCGACAAGAGACTTTAGACCATCATCGCCGACGGCAGATCCGGAAATGTAAAGCGATTGTAAGTTGCGGTTGTTTTGAATCAACAAATCGAGAGCACTATTCGTAATACGACTATCAGGAACGTTTATCTCTTTTAATTGAGTGCAATTTTCAAATATTTTGAAGCCTTCATCACCTAAATTGCTTCGATACGCAAGCAGCTTTTCAAGTGGTTCAAAGGCAGGACTAGCTTGCAAGTCTGAATCTTTAACTTGCTGGTTGTCGCCAAAGAAGACAGTCTTTATTTGAAACCGTCCCTTCGCCAACTCATCGATCGAAGTCAAGCCTTTTAAGAATTTGTCTGCGCTCTGGACGTCTATTGCACCTCCAACCCGAAAAACCTGTTTCGCAGCCGCAAGATTATCTTCCAAAACGTCGATCACTTTGGTTTTTCCAGGCACTACTTCAAAATTATTAGACGCAATAATTTGATTACCTATTCTCGCCAATAGTCGATGAGTGCCTGACGCTATACCGCGTCAGGCTAGGAGTTGAGTGTCGTCAAACATTTGGAAATTGCGAGTAATTAGGCTTTTCATCTTACTTTTGTGAGTTGTGCTTAAGTTTGTCAATGTGGTCTCTATAGACGTGCAAAAGGAATGGAAGTCCGGTAGCACTCGCGCCGCCAGAGCCTCCGCTTTGACAAATTTCCATACCCGCTCGATCAAATTTAAATTAGGTGAATATGCGGGCAGGAAAAGCAACTCGATATCAAGCCCGCCCGCTAACGCGATTACGCATTGGTTTCGCTGATAGCGCGCG
>JBGSKY010000016.1:0-5541 GCA_041740995.1 Pirellulaceae bacterium | reverse complement strand
AAAAGTGCTTTTTGCAACTTCAGAAAACGTTCGATTTGGCAGCTTCGCGAAGAAGTAAGAATGAATTTTGAAGATTCCAATCGAAATCTTGGTCCGAAATCATTGACTGGGGTTAGGCAAATCATTATCGTCAACGAAGCGTACTGTAGCGATGAGCGACCTTAGCGTCGCGAAAAGGGGCCCAGCGGGCCGTTGCCGCTGAATCGTTCGGTCAGACGATCGATACTCCACGCGAGTGTACGCTTGCTTATCAATGCGGTTTCTTCGTGGTTTTGATTGTCAGGGGTTTTGATTTTCAGGCGTAAATTCTTGTTCCAGGAAATTCTGTCCTCTCGTTCACATACCCCACTTACTCCTCCCAATAGTCGGTTGTTCTCTCCATTCTTGAGGTATGCTATGCGGCGTTGCGCGATCGCTTTCTCGGCGGTGGTTGTATTGTTGAGTCTATCGTCCATTAGTCGGGCGGGAACTTTCGTCGTCGCGACGGAAGCGGACCAAGTCCGATTGATGCTTGAATTGCGAGCTCAACAATTTCTTAATCGCGCGACGTTCGGTGCGACTGATGCCGAAATTTCGACACTCGCTAGCGCGATGGCTCGCGACGGTATCACAGCGGCATGTTCGAACTGGGTTGATGCTCAATTCGCAGTGCCGCGGACGTCGCATTTGACGACCATCCAACAATTCATGACAGCCGACAGTGTCACTAGCAACATTGATCCGACACAAAACATGACGCGTTTTCGGCATCACGCATTTTGGCACAACGCAATCGCGGCGCCAGATCAACTCAAGCAACGTTTGGCTTGGGCGCTGTTGCAAATTTGCGTTATTGGTGACGGCGGAAACGACTTTAACTTTGTTGAAATTCCGACCGGCCAACCAACCAAGCCGTTTTGGTGGGGCGTCTCCAGCTACTACGACATGTTGCTGGACAACTGTGACGACACCTATCGCGATGTACTTCAAGGTGTAACGTACCACCCAATCATGGGTATTTGGCTCAGTTCGCTTCGCAATCCAAAGGGCGATGCAGTTAAAGGGACGTTTCCCGACGAAAACTATGCTCGCGAAATTATGCAGTTGTTCTCAATCGGGCTGAATGAACTGAACATTGATGGAACATACAAGCGTGACGCGGAACAAAAACCAATCCCGACTTACGACAACGAAACCATTAAAGAGTTTGCAAAAGTTTTCACTGGTCTGAATTACGCGACTGGCAATGGGACTTCAATAACCAGCGGCGATCGAAACTATCTAGATCCGATGATCATGACCGAATCGGCGCATGATCGGACTGCGAAAGTCCTGTTCAACAATTATTCAACACCAGCCAATACCAACGGCAATATCGATATAGGATTGGGACTGGACAATTTGTATGCACATCCGAACGTCGGGCCGTTTATCAGTCGTCTCTTGATCCAGCGTTTCGTTCGTTCCAATCCTTCGAAAGGATATATCCAACGAGTCGCAACGGTTTTCAACAATAATGGATCTGGGGTCAAAGGCGATTTGAAAGCGGTTGTCAAAGCGATTTTGATTGACAACGAAGCGTGGTCATCGATCACTATGACCCGGCTTTCGAATCCTACGCGTCTGGTCGTCAGCAGCAATGGCACCGAGTTTGGTCGATTGATCGAACCGGTTGTGCAGTATGCTGGCTTCTTCCGTCGTTATGGTATTCCGCCGTCTGAAACTGGTGGAAGATACTTCTTAAATGCTACGCCAGGGACATGGAATCAAGCGCCATTCCGTTCGCCCTCGGTCTTCAATTTTTACTTGCCTCACTTTCAGCCGGCCGGTGGATTGGCAACAGCTACTGGATCTCAAGACATTCCCAACGGCGACCTATTTGCCCCCGAGTTTCAGATTCTCACCGCCGTCACCGCCAATGCTTGGCAGAATCGATCACGAAGTGATGTTATCGACAAATCGATAACGCAATCGTTTGGAACTACGCCAGCAAAATCGCTCGTCCTACGATTCAATTTCGATAAAGAAGAAACGCTGGGTGCATCAACAGCCGGCCCGAAAGTGATCGTCGAACATCTGGATAAAGTGCTTTGCAATGGAGTCATGACCGATGATTTCCGGACTCGTCTGGTGACGGCGATGTCTCGGTACGTTCCACAGACTCGTGGCAACGTAAATCGAGGACGAGACAACTCTCGCGGAGCGATGATCACGGTGATGGATTCTCCATTCTATTTGATTCGTTATTAGGCCATCGATCGTTTCGCAGGTCGATCTGAATGACTCGGCCTTCGAAATCCGTTTCCATTCAACAAGCACTTAAAACTCTTCTTTTGTTCCCGGAATATTTGCTATGGCGCGAAAAAACCATTGGTTAGATGCAATCTCGAATCGAGACACCTTCGAAGCTCGGCGAGCTTTTATGAAGTTCAGTGGCGGTTGCGCTGCACTGGGCTCAACTTCGATCTTGTCTCAACTTTTGAGCTTAAAGCTCACCGAGTCCGCCTTTGCCGACGGTCCCGGCGCATCGGACTATAAAGCACTCGTTTGCGTTTTTCTTAATGGCGGCAACGACTCGTTCAATATGCTGGCTCCTTATGAAAATGCAGAGCATGCGATTTATACGACGGTACGTTCAACAGTTGCGAAACCGAAAAGCGAATTGCTGCCGATTCCTGTCGATATCGCCTCGCCGGGCGGTCGAAAGCTTGGCATTCACGATGCAATGCCTGAATTACAAACGCTTTACAACAGCGGTAAAGCTGCTTTTGTTGCCAACATCGGAAGCTTAGTCGCACCAACGACAAAGACGACTTACAACAACGGTACAGCACCGCGTCCGTTGGGGCTATTTTCGCATGCCGACTTGATCCAGCATTGGCAGACATCGGTTCCAAACTCTCGCTCGCAGGCAAGCGGTTGGGGAGGGCGGATGGCGGACTTGTTGACGTCAACGCATAATCCGACCAACCAAATTTCAATGAATATTGCATTGGGTTCGGTCAACATTTTCCAGACTGGAAATCAAGTTGTTCCGTATGTCGTTGGTACCACTGGAGCAACCTTGCCGAACGGTTACAACGCGAATTTGAATGTTGGTGGCAGCCACGATCGAATTCACAATATGGTCCTCAACGGACTCAATGGCAATAACGGCATCTACCCGCCAGCCGATAGTGCGCTGGGTGCCTTGTATAGCGACTTGCTGCAACGCAGCTTGGCCAAGTCCAAACGCAATAGCATCGACGCCGCGCAAGGCTTCTTTAATGCCACCGATAATAGCGTCGCTGGAGCTTTACCGACCGCTGTTCAGGCACCCTTTGATGTGATCGCCGCCAACACTGCAATCCCTGGCGGACTGCGGACTTTCGCCGCAAACTTGAATATGGTTGCCCGAGTGATCCGCGCTCGAACGGCGTTCAGCCAGACACGTCAAATTTTCTTTGTAAACGTCGGTGGATGGGATCATCACGATAATCTTCTGACCAGCCAAGCTTCAATGCTTCCTGGCTTGAGCAAGGCGCTATCGGCATTCTACAACGCGACGGAACAACTGGGCGTTGCCAATCAAGTTACGACGTTCACCGCTTCGGATTTCGCTCGCACATTGGCTCCCAACAGTACCGGCAGCGACCATGCTTGGGGTGGCAACCAAATCGTGATGGGAGGTGCGGTCACTGGCGGTAAAGTCTACGGTGACTATCCGACTTCGCTGGCACTTAATGGCAATCTCGATTTAGGACGCGGACGATTGGTGCCAACCATTTCGGTCGACATGTACAACGCCGAACTTGCAACTTGGTTCGGGGTTCCGAACAGCGGTCTACTGAGTGATATCCTGCCAAACTTGCGCGGGTTCGGATATGCAGCAGGAGATAACACTCGTCCGCTTGGAATTTTGCCTGCCGGTTAAGCTTGAACTAGTTCACGGCGTAAGGCATGATCGAATCACTGAGCGCTGCTAGCAAATTCTCAGCAGCTCGATTCGCCATCGCGTCTCGCGTGGCAGTTGTTGCTGAACCAATATGAGGCAGAATATAGCAATTCGGAAGTTGCCGCAGTTTGCTGTCGTCCGGCAGCGGCTCTGGTTCGGTAACATCCAGTCCGGCTGCAAAGATGCGCCCTGATTTCAACGCGTCGAACAAGTCGTCTTGGTTGATCACCGCACCGCGAGCAGTGTTCACAAGCACCGCCGTCGACTTCATGTTTGACAGTGATTGGGCGTTGATTAAATCCTTCGTGTCTGAATTCAAATCAACGTGAATGCTGATAAAATCGCTGTCGCTTAGTAGCTCGTCTAACGAAACTTTCTTAGCGTCAAATCGCTCGTCAATGCTTGGTTTGGGCGAACGTGACGTGTAGATCACATTCATTTTCCAGCCGAAATGGCATCGCTGCGCGACCGCTTCGCCAATTCGGCCCATGCCGATGATTCCAAGCGTTTTGCCAACAAAATCGACGCCCAACATCCCGATCGGATTCCACGTTCGCCACTCCAACTCGCGGACACTTGCGGTCCCAGCGCCAAAATGACGGCCTGCAGCGAGCATTAGCCCGACCGCGATATCAGCCGTCGCATCGGTCAGCACATCAGGCGTATTGCCGACTTTGATTGACCGCTTTTCCGCCGCTTTCAAATCAATGTTGTTGAACCCGACAGCATAATTCGCTAAAGCCTTCAGTTTCGGACCCGCTGCATCCATGAACTCTGCATCGACGCGATCGCTGAGCATCGTGACGACCGCATCACTTCCCTCGATGAATTCGAGCAACTCTTTGCGTGTCAATGGATCGCCGCCGTTATGCACTTTGACCGTGTGCGCTTCGGCAAGCTTCTTGACACCAATATCCGGAATTCGACGCGTGATTGCGATTCTCGCCATAAATTGCTCGATTCATCTGTGCAAGGAGTTGATTGTGAACCGAATCGCAAACGCCGTCTCCGCCTGATGATTCGAGAGCAAACTTTCAAATGTGAAACATTTGCTCGTTACTGGATAGCTGATCGACAAGTGCGTCCAGTCGCACGCTAGATAAATATTGTTGAAGCACTCGGTTCGCATCAGCCCAAACCTGTTCTGCCGCGTCGCCTAATTCGGAAGACTGACGAAGCATCGATGATTCGACTGGCGATTCCCAAACCGCTCGAATCTCCGCCATCGTAATCGAATCGGGCGCGCGAGCAAGTCGATAGCCACCGCATGAGCCTCTGACACTCTGTACTAACCCATGCGCTCGAAGTTGATTGAGTATCTGCGTCAAAAATGGAAGCGGTATGTCGTGCCGAGCAGCAATATCTCGGACGCAAGTTAGCTCGCCGCTCTCATACCGGAGCGCCAATTCCATCATCGCGATGGTCGCGTACTGCAGTCGAGCAGATACTTGATTACTGGCCATCAATTAAGCTACTTTTTTCACGAAGCAAAAAATATGCGAGGGCGGTGTTCATTGCGAAGTGTGCAATCCGCATTCGGTCTTGACAGAGCCGCTCCAGCGACCGGCACGTTCGTCTTCGCCCAGCCCGATCGCACGTGTACATGGCCAGCATCCGACACTTGGGAA
>JBGSKY010000015.1:0-3525 GCA_041740995.1 Pirellulaceae bacterium | reverse complement strand
GCCGCAGGTATCTCGGATTTGACGAGCTTGAATTTTGAAGACGAAGACGAAGAGGATCCTGACGACCCAACGAACATCATCAAAACCAAACCACTTGGTACTTAAAGCTTGTCTGATCGCGTTCAAAACCTTGGTAGCCATATGAAGGCTCGACGACGCTTGAACCAGCTCACTGATTGACGATCTACTTCGATAGATTCTACCTTTGATGCATCAATCCTTCCCATTCACTCGTTAGGCCCACAATGCGATCTCTAGAATTTATCAAGTCCCGAACGCAAATCACCATCTGGCTTGCGTTGATAGTCGGAGTATCAAGTGCACCGTTTCACACTAGTTGCACACATGCTCAATCTACGTTGCCCAACGATGGTTCGAGCTATGCAAGTTGGCGCGGGCCGGCGGGGAACGGATCTTTTGCCGAAGCTGCCTATCCGACGAAATGGTCCGATCAAGAAAACATACAATGGCGGGCGGTATTGCCTGGACGCGGTGCATCGACGCCAATTTTCGCCGCTGGCAAAATCTTTGTCACCGCTGCGGACGAAAGCCACAATTATTTGATCGGCATTTCAATGGACGGCGACATACTTTGGTCTGAAAAAATTGGCCACGCTGATGCGGCTAAAAACAAAAAAGCCTCAGGTGCAAATTCGTCCCCGGTGTCAGATGGTAAGCATGTTTTTGCCTACTTCAAAAGCGGAGATTTAATCGCTTGCGATGTGGACGGCAAAAAGGTTTGGGAAACAAACTTACAGTCAAGTTACGGCGAAGACACACTGTGGTGGGATCTTGGAACAAGTCCAGTTTTGACCGACGATGCGGTTGTGATTGCCGTCATGCAAACCGGTCCGAGCTTTTTAGTCGCGCTCGACAAATCAACTGGAAAGCAGCTTTGGAAAACCGACCGTCAATTCAATGTAAACTCCGAATCCAACCAATCGTACACAACACCCGTTTTAACTTCGCAAGCGGGCACTCAAGTGTTAGTCACCATGGGTGCTGACCATTTGACCGGACATACGACGCAAGGCAAGTCGCTTTTTTCTGTCGGTGGATTTAATCCCAAGGACGAACGATTCTTTCGAAGCATCGCGTCGCCGGTCGTCTACGATGGACTTGCAATTTGCCCCTACGCCAGAGGCGCAACGCTCACCGCCATAAGGCTTGGCCCCACTCTCGAAGACGCCAAAAGAGTTGCGTGGTTTCGTGACGACATTGGTGTAGATGTGCCAACGCCAGCCCTCGGCGAGGACAAACTGTTTTTGCTCAGCGACGATGGTCAAGTTAGCTGCCTACAAGCATCGACCGGGAAAACGATATCCGAAATGCGACTGCCTAAGAATCGAAACAAGTACAGTAGCTCTCCGACATTCTGCGATGGCAAACTTTACTGCACACGAGAAGACGCAACAACATTCGTTGTCGATACTTCAAACGATCTTGAGTTGGTCGCCGAGAATGAAATCGAAGGCGACACCGTTGCAACGCTGCTTTTCGTCGATGGCAAAATCTATCTTCGAACCTACGAAGAGCTCATTTGCATCGGCAATCAATAGCTTAAAGATTTCCCTCGGCACGAAATGCTTGGGAGTCGTAGAGTGGAAGATGCCGATAGTAGACTTCTAAGCAATAGATCGCCAAACAGGTGCTGTACATTCGGCCGCCTTGGTTGCCATGCGGATCTCCCTGCGGAGGCCAGCTTCCAGTATCTTTCCCGCTAGCGACTTGCAACTTTGGTAATTCAATTCGCATCTTATCGTTCCAAACTTCCCACACCGGGTTACCGATGTGATGCAGTGTTTGTGTTGCATAATACCAATAGTAATAATCGCGATCGTTCAGATCGATCGACAAAGGGCTGGCTATCAATGTATTTGCACCACGTCGAATCCGTTGATCCGTCGGCGACCAACCCAAGTACATTCGGCACAAAAGCCCCTCGGCGATCATTGGCAATGAAGGTTCGTAGTAGTCTGTGTAAGCATACTTCGACCCGTTTTCGCTAGACACCGCATCGAGATAGCGATCACATCGTTTCAAGACTTCGGAATCGGTCTCTATTTTCGCCATTTTTGCACTAACGAGCGCCATCACATACCAACCAGTCACCGACAAATCTGAATCGCTTCGCGGCGTATAGCGCCATCCTCCTTGCCGTCGATCCTGCCAATCTTGCGAGAATCGGACTGCTTCCTGGGCCGGTTTTCTCAAACTCACATCATTGGTCATGCCATACAATTCGCAGATCGCGATTGTGGCCTGCGCCTGAGCGTAAGCCGTTCCACTTTCACGTGCGTCCTCAGAATCAAAACCACCTTTTCGATTCTGCATCTGCAACAATTTGTACAGTCCGCGTTGAACGTTATCTTTGTATTCGCCGGACTGATGTGTTTGACCTGCGCCGGCAAATGCCAGCAGCGCCATCGCGGTTGCAGAGACCCGGTTGTGATCATTGCCTCCGTCAGCGAACGGTCCCTTCAGCGACCAACTTCCGTCGCGCGATTGAACTTTGGCTAACCAGGCTAGCCCCTTCGCGACTGCTTCTTCGGTTTGCGCGGAGCCGCCAAACTTAGCGAGCAAGGCGCTTTTCAGAGAGCCCGAACGCCCCGCAAGCCCCATTGAAATCGCCGGTCTTGTATCGCCGGCTAAATCGGTCAATGTCAGCTCGGGAAGCGGCTGCGGCATCATTAAATTGTCGACCGTGATGTTTTCGACCATAAAAGCTTCGGACAAATCGAGCTTCGACGCTAGGTCGTCGCTCGGTAACTCGAAACTCTGATCTTCGCCCAGCTCACCGTCATTTCCAGTCATGTCCAGCGTCAGCGTCAATTTTGTTGATTGCGCGGTGATCACTGGAATCAATGCCAATACGACTAACAGAGCAACATGGATGCACATCGAAGTCATCCAGGAAGGCAGTCGAAAGAACACGCCAACTTTCAGGGCATCAACAAAATGATCCCACTTCGATTTCGACCGGCTATTTGAGCTTGGTCGAAAATTTGAGTTCGCTGGATGAGCGACGATAGGGGGAGGTAAGCTGGCGGGCGATCGAGTAATCCTGCGGTTAGGTGCTGCGGTCTCTTTCGCGAGAACGTTCACGCGCTTTTCAGGTTGTATCGTCGGCTTTGGAATCGGTCTCATGCCCGCGATGCCGGAGAGGATCGGAAGGAATCGTTAATGGAATAATGTAGCACTGTAGGAACTATTTTCGCTGCATTAATCACATTAAAGCCCGCGAAAGGTGGAGAAGTCGAAACAAAATAACGATTTTCGCTTATCCACTGGACAAATTTTAAGGATCTGCCATATTTCATGTGCGGGATGGAGCAGCCCGGTAGCTCGCGAGGCTCATAACCTCGAGGTCGTCAGTTCGAATCTGGCTCCCGCAACTTCTCTGTTTGGTTAGGAAACTGACCGCCAGGGGTAAACAACAAAAGCCGACGTTTTGCAAACTGCGAAACGTCGGCTTTTTTCGTTGTTTTTCGGCATTTTGATGCTTTCTCAGCCTCTCTGATCCGA
>JBGSKY010000014.1:0-11320 GCA_041740995.1 Pirellulaceae bacterium | reverse complement strand
TATTGCCCAGAAACTGACACCGATCTGCGATCCCTTTCTTGCGGGGAGTTCCTAATTGTGGATTTTGTGATACGCTCGGCTTCCAATGAGCCAACATGGAATCTTGCTGCTGTAGTAGCAAAAGATCTTGGCAATCAGGTCAGCTAATTAGGAAATGCGTTATGAAATGGATCGGTACTGGTAATGTTGGCATGTTACTGCTCGCGATTTGGCTTATCGCTTACGGCGTTCTGTTTTTTGTAGCTACTTCTTTTGCCCAGATGGGTGCGGTCCTCGCCATACTAGCGATCGTCGCTGGCGTGTTTTTGCTAGTTGGTCGTTGATGCACGGCTTCTGGTTTTTTCATTGACTCAGTGCGCTCGAAGGTCTTTTGATTTCGAGCGAGTTATCTCGACTGCTGCTGATCAAACCTTCCATTGTTTAATGGTTGGTTGTGTTTCCATCATCCGAGGTAGCAAATGCATTCAAGGCGGCTGGTTTATTGCTCCAGCCATACTCGCGCGAAAACTCATCTAACGACATCGAGTGTTGGTTATCTGGAATTGCTTATGCCTTAGAGGCAAATTCCCGATTGAGCGTGCTCGGCTTACCATTATCGATCGACTAGCAAACTTTGTATGCAATCAATTTGTACGACGACCCATCGGAAAAAGTCGGACAGATGCTGCCTAAATTTCGTGCCTTGCTGGGCCGCATCGATGGCGCAACAGTGATCCCGGAGTAGGCCCGCGACTATTTGCTCGACTCGCTCGTTACAGGCACCGCCTGGAATGCCCCGCACTCGAGGCTCCCGCCTCATGAGCTTTTCAACGCAACCACGATTCGGGCGTGTCCGAAGATCGCGAGGCAGAGCCTCGGAAGAGAGCATTCAAGGCAGTGCCTTGAACGAGATGAAAAATCTTGCAATGGCGAGCATGGCACTGACGCAGTACAGCGCAGCCAAGCCCGTCATCACACCACCCAGCACATAAGTTAACAGCCATGGTGCATGCGCCGTGATCGATCGGGCCGGCGGATCGTTACGAAAAACTTTGATTTGCCACGCCTGCATCTGCGCATCTTGGTATGTCGATTGGACTCGTACTAGTTGTGATTACTCTGACGATTGCCATTATGCTTTTCGTCTTGGTGCCGATCTTGGTTACGACCATGGCTCCCGGAACGACGATCGTGCTGCGGCAGGCCAACAACGTCGTGACAGCGGAAGTCACGCGATTTACGTTGCTGGTCATTCCGATCACGCGATCGGTTATCTCACCGCTGCAAGATGTAGAAAGCAGCGTGCGTGGCTCCAAGTACATCAAGGAGGAAAGGGCTCGCAATCGCAAGGCATCCACGCAAATCGCTGATGGCTCGCTGGTGTTGATTGGTGAGAATGATGTTTGCTGCTTCCGTTGCAGTTTCACAGCGTAGAGAAATGAATGGAATAGTTTGCAAATCCCCGAAGGTCGACAGTCATTTTGTCTTGATCATCTTTATGGAACATGTTTGATCTACTATCTTTACTAGCAAAGCAATGAATGCTGCTGGTCGGGATCGATGCTGGACGGTCGGCATTCAGGAATTTAACGAGAGCGGCAACAACGAAGGGGGAAAAATGACAAGCGAATTCGATCCAGCGAAGGTTCCACTAGCTAAGAAAACAAAGAAGCTTCTTGAATACACGGAGGACGGGTTTCGTGATTCTGTTGTGCGCCCGCTTTTTCAGCTACTTGGAGTAGACCACGGAAAAGACGTCTGCGGAGTGAACGAAGAAGGAAAGGACTGCTACTTTTGGGGGGAGGACCAAATTAGAGGGAGGGTTCTATACGCTGTGCAAACGAAGAAAGGGAAACTTACGATGGCGGCGAAAGCATCAGCAAATATCATCGATGCAATTTCTCAGTTACGGACAGCACTACAGACACCAGTTTATGACGCGGCCAGCAAGACAAAGGTATTTCCAGACTACGTTATTCTCGCAGCGAGCGGCGAAATCAACCAAGCTGCACAACGACATATTGCAGAAGAAATAAAAGACCCAAGACTTCTGTTTCGATCATGCGATCATTTGATCCCTTTGATTGACAAACATATACCGGAGCTCTGGTATGGAATCGACGCTAGAAAGGTTCCATATCTGCGAGCTTTCAGAGACCACGTGCTTGCCCTCGGTGATTCGATTAATATTTCCCCTGCGAGCGTGGATGGTGTACGCGACTCACCGATCTACGATGGTTCGTTCGTCCAACTTTTCCTTAACCGCTACAAAACGAAGCCTAGAAAAGTCCTTGGAAAGATACATCGAGAATTAGAGCTGGAACAAATTCCGGTGGATAAACTTCTCCAATCGCGAGATCGGGTATTCTTCCTAACGGGCGAGGCCGGAAGCGGGAAAACAACTTCGTTGCGACGCCTTGGGTTTTTAATTGCCAATACTTCTCTTGAGTTGGGAGAGTCATCCCAAATTCCAATTTTAATCAACGCTGTAGAGTTAGTAAGAAATGAAAAGACCGTTCTGCAACTTTGCGCAGAGTTTACATCAAGCTTAAGTCGCGATGTCGATTCAGCATTTGATGCATCTGATCTCAGTTCCGGAAACGTGGTCCTCCTTGTTGATGGATTCGATGAATTGGGAAAGCACGACCAGGCTTCGCGAGCAGCCAGCAAACTGCTCGATTTCCACATGCAGTTTAAGAATTGTTTCGTCGTTGTTGCGGCGCGAGACAGCCCAGTTGTTTCCGAAAGTCTTGATGACCTTGGATTGGTTAAATATCGCATCAGTCCAATCGGCTTCCAACAGGCGCGAAAGATGATCGAGCGTTTGGCAAGTGGAAAGTCTCTTTCGCCGGATAGCTCGCAAGAAATTCTTCGACGACTTGAGGGCGTGCATGGACTTGAGCTTAGTCCCCTGCTCGTTTCAGTCTTCGTAGCGACAACGGATTACGCCCGGTCCGACATTCCGGCGAATATCACAGAGCTTTTTAAGAAATATACGGAATTAATGCTCGGTCGTTGGGATCAGCAGAAAGGTTTGGCTCAGCAATATCAAGCAAGTGTGAAAGACTTCCTACTTTGCAAACTGGGGATTTTCATGCACGAGTCTAGAGTTAGTGAGCTTTCGGTAGCAGAATGCAGAGGGCTGTTTACTCGCGAACTCGTAGAAAGAGGGCAGGAGACCGAAGTTGAGCAATTACTAGATGAAGTTCTGAGTCGATCTGGAATATTAAGAGAGTTGAATGGACTCGTCAGTTTCAGTCACCATTTACTTCAAGAATTTTACGCTGGGCGCGGCATTTCGGACAAAGAACTTCTCAGGCACGCAATTAAGGATCATTGGTGGAAGCGAGCCGTCGTCTTCTACTTCGGCGAAAACCCGGATGGTCAATCGGTATTGACGTACGCAAATGAAGGGCTGGCCGACTCAGTTGGTACTGATCGTTTCCAAGCTGCCGTTACGCTGGGATTAGCCGTCCAAGCATGCTATCTCGCCAAGCTTGACGCAAAAATTTCTGTAATGTCAAGTGTTGTTGAAGCGATGGCTGACTCAATAGAACCGGTGCTAAATTTCTTTGGTGAACCAGTAGGAGATTTTGATGTCCACCGATTTATGCGTTACTACATTTACGGTCGAGATTCGGTCGCAGCAAAATTAATTCATTCAGTTCTTGAAAATGTTCTGGCCGAAGATTCCGGGGAAGGGAAACAGAAAGCTAAGCATGATTTGAAGAGATTTTGGTGCGTTTGCGGCCTGATTGACAGCGGGAGGATTACTGAGGCTGCAGAGGCGACGAAAGGATTTGCACCAGAAGATCAGCGTTTGCTTTTTGGAATATTTATAGGTTGTTTCTATGTTGAGAAAATGCATGTCACATCCGACGAGCAAAAAAAGCTTGCGAAAAAGCTACGCGGTACTCTTGAGAGTAAAATTGAGCATTTGCAGACAGCGGCACTTGACGAATTTAAATCACTAATACTAGAACTAAGAAAAGATGAGATTACCGCTTTGAGCGACCCTAATCATATAGACGAAGACGTGTAGTATTCGGTTCTTGTGGGTAAATGACCGCACTATCGCAGCGACAATATTACGTTGCCGCGATAGCTGTTTTGATTAGCTTTGCATTCGTTTGACCTTGTCGAACTGCTGGGTGACGCGAAGTGACGTTAGGCTTGGAGATAAGATTTGTGAGTTTAGCTTGCATGTATGCGAGTCCACCACGGATTGTGTAAGACTTGGTGCGTCGCAGATATGTTTTGAAGTCTCGCGATGCTCTCAATGTGCCAACTACGCCTGATCAACGCTAACGCATACGTGATTGATGTTGGATGGGTAATTTGTACTGTGTTTTCGAAGTCAAAGTGCGCTCTGGAGATTTTCCGGAGTGTTCCGGAATGCTTGCGGAGTATGTCTAGACGCTTTTAGAGTGTCGTGGAGACAATGCGATATATCTGTCACGCTCACGATTAGCTCAGAAATGCCGCGGGAGTGCAGTTAATCTCTTGCAAGATCTGTCAGTGGGTTTTCGGAATGCTCCATCGACTCTCCGGAGTACTCCGGAAGGCCCAAAGTATACCGCAAAATAATCAATTGCCGGATTTGCGTCGTTTATCATATTTGCACAACAGGGCTTCCACCAAGTCAGTTCAAACCTATCATTCACGGGGCATAGAATTTCGCGTAGAATCTTAGCGATCTATTGGATTGACGTGTCAAGTTGAAAGAGCTACTTAGATTGCGTCCGAATCGTGTCGTAACGACTGGCTGCGGGTCATCGTCCCCGGTTTGAGGTTCGCCAGCGTTGACGCAAAACCTACTCTCTGAAACTATTGTTCCTTGCAAAAAGCGTCTATTTGTGGTCAAGCAACCGCTAGCCGAAGTCTTTGGATTCAAGTTCGACAATCAATCAGCGAGTGCCCAGCGATATCGCAAGAATCGATTGTGCCCGTTCAACAATCGTGTTCCGAATTGTACCAAAGACAAAGCTGATAATCCTCTTGGTGTCTGCTCGGTACTTCACAACGGCAAACCGGTGATTACGTGCCCGATTCGGTTTCGGCAAGATTGGCTCATTGCAGATGATGCCGCAACATTCTTCTTTCCGGCTGATGCGAAATGGACTTCTTTGACGGAAGTGAGACTGCAAGACAAACACGGGAAATCGGCTGGAAACATTGACGTGGTTTTAGTGTCGTATGACGCTACCGGCAAGTTGGTTGACTTCGGCGCACTCGAAGTCCAGGCGGTGTATATCTATGGCAACGTGCGACGCCCATTTGAAAGCTACATGCAAGATCCGGGTGTCAATCAGCACATGGATTGGAGTTCGGAATTACATTACCCAAGTCCAGATTTCCTATCCTCATCACGCAAGCGTTTAGCACCGCAGTTGCTTTACAAGGGTGGTATACTTAACAGTTGGCGAAAGAAAACTGCCGTGGCGCTTGACATGCCATTCTTTCGGACTCTCCCAAAGCTTCGAGAAGTGTCACCCGAAAGCGCGGACATGGCTTTATTCGTCTATGATTTAGTGGAACAATCGGACGGCCAAGGCTTCGATCTTCAAAAGGTCACTACTGTCTATACCGAGTTCAATGCCGCGTTGAATACCTTGACGTGTTCTGAAGCAGGGCCAGTAGATGATTTCATTAACGTCCTACAGCGGAAGCTTGATAAAAAGTTCGTCGAGCAGACGCCGCCCGATGCACCTACGCTAGATCAAATAGTTGGAGGGCCATAGCTTTGTCAGACACGCGAATCATCAATGTTGCTTCCGTGCCAAAACGAAGTCCGTTTAGGTATCCAGGCGGCAAAACTTGGCTCGTTCCAAAAGCTCGAACTTGGATTAGATCGCTTCCCTTCAAGCCCAAGTTGTTTATCGAACCGTTTGCGGGCGGAGGAATTATCTCGCTTACCGTAGCGTCCGAACGATTGGCCGACCACGTAATCATGTGCGAACTCGATCCTGACGTGGCTGCGGTTTGGCGATTCGCAACGTCACCAAACTACAAACAGTTGATTGAAGAGATTTTACGATTTGAGGTTTCTGAGGCAAATGTAAAAGAGGTGCTGGCAGGCGACTCTGCGAAAGACTTCGATATTGCGTTTCGTACAATAGTCAAGAATAGAATGTTTCACGGCGGGATTCTTGCGCCAGGTTCGAGCCTTATGAAATCGGGCGAAAACGGAAAGGGGTTGTCGTCACGATGGTATGCAAAGACTCTTGCGACGCGATTGGAGGCCATCGCGGATATCAGCGATCGCATTACTTTCATCGAAGCCGACGGAATTAAGCTAATGGCTGACCACAAAGACGATGATACGACAGCGACATTCATCGATCCACCCTATACGGCTGCCGGAAAGAAAGCGGGTTCGCGTTTGTATCGATATAACGAACTCGATCACCCCGGTTTATTCTCCGTTGCAAAGTCTCTCGCAGGTGATTTCCTGATGACCTACGACAACGCGGCTGGCGTTAAAGAATTGGCTTTAGAGCACGGCCTCGACACGGAAGAAATTTCAATGAAGAACACTCATCATGCAAAGATGACAGAACTTTTGATCGGTCGTGACCTGACCTGGGCGCGATGCGAAAACCAATCGAGTAAACAGCTACACCTTGGTTTCGACTGATCTCGGCTGATGCTTACGACTGATTGTCGCCGGATTGAATTTAAAATCATTCATCCAAACGCAAAATTTTGCGTAAAACCGTCGAGTGCTCGCTCGCTACAACCGATACAGATTGACAGATAACGATTCAATCGGTTCACAACCGCCCAAGGAGGGCATGATGGCAACTTCAAAACGTAGTTTCTTGCCCCAAGATGATGCTGGCTTGCTAGCTTGGTCGCTTAACTTTTCCAATCGCATTGCGACGACGCCCGCCAACTATGGCTTGAGCGCTGCACAAGCAACATTGTTTGCTCAGTTGCAAGAAGCGTATTCCGAAGCGTATACGACCGCTCGCGATCCGATCACTCGCACGCCGCCAAATATCGTTGCCAAGAACGACGCGGCCGATGCACTACGTGAGAACGCGCGGCTGCTGGCCAAAGTTGTTGAAGGTACGGCGAGCGTAACCGATTCGATGAAGTCCGCTCTGGGGCTGACGATTCGCAAATCACCCTCGCCGGTGCCTGCACCAACGACTGCACCGATCATTGATATTTCGGCGGTCATGGGGCGAACGGTCAAAGTGCGGATGCACGGCGAAGATGCCAGCCGTCGTGGTCGCCCGCGCGATGTGCAAGGTGCGAACGTGTTCAGTTTTGTCGGTCCAACGCCGGATGACGATATGGGCAAGTGGAAGTTTGAAGGCAACACGACCAAGATGATGATGGACATCGAGTTCGCTGCGAATCTAGCTCCAGGCTCAAAGGTTTGGATCACCGCGTTCTGGTACAACACCAAGGCCCAACCAGGACCAGCCAGCGCGCCAGTCGGAACCTACATCGGCGGCGGTCTCTCGGCAGTTGCCTAGACTGTATCAGCTCAATCGCTCAATCATGTAAAGCCGCCTGCGTAACAACAGGCGTTTTTTGTCGAGGACTGCGTTAGCGGAATTGCAATTCGTCGGCTTGGTGGAAGCTTTGCTTTGCCATCAATTGTTTATTTTTCAGTACCACCCATTGGTCATTCGCTCAATTGATTTCGAATGAATAGGTCGTTGGAGGCGGCTTTGGTGCGAACAACGGTTTTGGTTCCGGCGGGGGTACCTGGAACGGGATTGATTCTTCCGTACTTACCAGGGGTTACCCCAACACTGTCCAATTGACGATGATTCCAAATTCCGGCTTCGCAACGAATCTTCCATCTGACGTGATCACGGTGGGCGAAATGCTTAATAGTTGGTGAGAAACTGTCACCGTAATGCTCGGGCGCATGCGACGCAGCGGCCCAGCAATTGACAAACATCAAATGGTAATTTTGCCCGATCTGCAACGGCCCGCAAACCTTGTTGAACGGCCCGTGTTCAAGATCGTTAGAAGCTAGTGCATAAGGTAGCGGCATCAGTTAGATGCGAGCGGTTTGATTGCTTCGCCCGCGTATGCGTAGACGAAAGATCCATTGACGATCAAATCGTGAATTCGTCTGTTGTCTTGAAAACTGGTTGCAAAACAGCCGCGACTTGTGCCTACGCGAACGCCAGGTTTGACGTAGTGGGCTCCATGAAACAGAATTCCGATACTGGACGCCATTCGGTTGGATTCGTCGAGCCCTTGGACTCGAACACCTGGTCCCCTAACGCCCAACTTCTTGTCTTTTTTGGTTTGTCCCGCGAGAACATTCGAGTGGTTCAGGGCAATGTAAGCGCCAAGACGTGATGAATAGGGAGATGAAAAGTTGAATTCCACTGCATTGATCGGATCTTCTCCTTCTTCGTCCATACCGACAGAACCTTTGCCGTGTGCCACGCATGTATGAATGTGGATTTTCATGTCCAAAAGGTCGACAACCCACAGACGTGGAAAGTTGCAAGGAATTCGATAATCAACCAGCGTCATCATCGAATAGCGTTTGAGGCGTGGGTGAGACGCATGAACAAGCAGGCTTTGCATCGCGGATGTCCAAAGGTCTCTGGCGATTTCCCCCGGAGGATTCTCTTTCGCCCATTTGTTTACGAAGGACTCGACCGTTCTAAGGACTTCATTATCTTTCGGAGTCTTTAGAAGTGATAAATAGATATCGTCGTATGCACTGGCTATGCGACCGGTTGGTGGTACTTTCATTACTCGTGATTGAAACTCGCGGATTGCATGCACGGTGTCCGACGCGGGGCTCGCATCTCCGTCATCGAGAAAGGAAATTGGACCAAGGAGCCCTTCCAGGATGTACTTGTTCAGTAGGTCTTGCACACGTGCAACATCCTTCTTTCTGTTTTTTCCGCCGATACCGACACTTGCTTCAATTCTATGCTCGGACATCTGAATTGATCCTTTCTTTTAAGAACGTACTTGGAAGTTAGTAGAGTTAACGACTTCCCATTTGATGAACATGAGTTTTGGCTCAACAGACCTTTGCTTCAGGTGCGGATGACTAGACCTTAGGATTGGAATTTCCGTGGCCGTAGACCAAGACGTGCTTGGATATCATCAAAAGCCAAAGGGCGTTTTGATGAGGAGCCCCGGCCTTGCAATGAGTTGTGCAATAATCAGCGAACTCTAAGATTATCGAACGAGAGCGAATTTAGTTGCTTTGAAAATAATCGCTTTCGTGCACGATTCTTCCATCACGATGACGACCCTGCCAGTCTCGACGATGGAATTGCCCATTCCAGATTCGCCATCAAGTCGCTTACGAAGACAAACTCTTAATTGCGAATCGATCTATAGGTCGTCATCGCTGTGTTTAAGTTTTTGTTCGCGTTCTTTTCGCGCGGCAGCCTCGGCATCCAACATGGCTCGTTGATTGGCCGAGGTGTAAGTCGACCAACGTCTCAAATCTTCTCTGGCTTCGTCCATAGATTCGCCTTTGGCTTCGATGGCTTCGACCAATCGATCATAACTTTGACGTTGCTCCGGCCCGGCAACTTGCAGGTGCCCTTTTTCGGCACTGAGTAATGTATGCGTCAACTTTTGCACGCCGTTTACCTGATACAACGAAGGATCCGCGCCATTTTCCAGTAAAAACAGACACAACTCATATTGGCCACCAAATCCCGCAGCAAGCATCAGCGGCGAGTCGCCGTAGTCAGTTCTCGAATTGACATCGGCTCCCAATTCTAGCAATCTCAAGATCCGCTGCCGCACATCAGGCCCCCCGGCACGAATCACCGCGTATATCGGCTCTTCATCAATATTGAATCGGATATGATTTGGAAATCTTGCATCGCCGCCGTGCGAAAAGACCAAGTCAAAATAGTCAAAGTGACTTCGGCAGGTCATATGCGTGACGGAGTCGCCGACCATAAAACCATTGGGTACACCAAAGTCACTTTCGGTATAGACATTTGGATTCGCTCCGTTTTCCAGCAACAATTTGAAACGTTCTATTTTGCTGTCAGGAAAAGCCCACAGAAGCGGGGTCATATTCCCCTTCCCAATCGCGTTAACATCTGCCCCATCGTCAATCAGTCTTTGCATTCCTGGCAGATCTTCAGCTTCGATTGCACGACATAATTCAACGACCTTCGCATCGCGGAAATAATCTTCTGCGACCCAATTGAACTTTTTATGCCACTGCTTTTTCGTTGCCAGGCCGGTCGTTGATACAGAAATCTCATCGCAGCCAATCGAAAAAATCTGACCGATAAAAATCGCCAGAATTACAATCTGACTTAAACGACCCATCGGTGATAGATTCCCAAAGATCATTGCTAAAAAGTACTTTCGTTCTATTTGATCAACGTGTAAGCCATGCAGAACGAGCGAGTTCTAATCCTCATGACATCTATTGCATTATGATCACGTCGCCGGTGAAGATGTCAGCAATTCCTGCATTACCGACGAAGCTCATTACCACTTCGTGCGACGTTCGATCTGTCTCGCCGACATGAAGGTGACAGGCCTGGTCTTCATAGACGGCACAGACACTTGTTGAACCACAACCTTTGCAAGCTACGTCAAGCAGACGATATGAACACAGGGGAATAAATCCTCGTTGAGCAGTACTATTCGTTTGGTAATTCTTAAACTCATCTTGTTTCGACTGTCCGTCAAAATCAACTCGGTAATATCCCGCGATAGCAGGCCATTGTTTGCGCCAGAGGTTGTAACTTTTCAGTTGGGGATCGATCTGTTGTGCTTTGCCATCATTTCCAAAGTCGCGCGGCGGTGGCTGATGTTGTGTCCCATACGCAAAGACGCGGACAAACGACCAGCAGAACCACAGATGCTCTCCAAAACTAGATTGTATTGCAGCGGCATGACGAATCTGTCGATGCTAACCAGGTTGGAAATCAAGAAGACCGATTGCAGGCAAAAACTTCAAACTACACTCAATGCGTGTCCCGAGGCCCCTGTCTGGTGAAAGATCGCCTCGTGGACGATGCGTTCGTGGTTTGCTTCTTGGCCATGTTGGTCCTCCCCGTATTGTTGAGCTTTGAAGCTAACAATTTTAGAGCTCAGCGCGCCCGTCGAGTTAGGCCCACCCTATCGTTTGCCATCAAAGCGACAAATGGTACGAAACGATTGACCGCGTTATCGATAGATGCCATGGCTAATTCTTCCCTGTAGAGATGGAAGAGACCAGCGATACAAACCCAAGGGTATTCCCGATTTGTTCCCACTCACAGAGGAGTAGACATCAGGAAATGAGAGCCTAGGTACAGAAAACCTGGCGAAGAAACAGTTTTGGAGCACAGCTCCGAAATTACCCTGCTAGGACTCGAACCTA
>JBGSKY010000013.1:0-4267 GCA_041740995.1 Pirellulaceae bacterium | reverse complement strand
TAGTTCAATGACTAGTCGCTTGGCCAGGGCGGTGGGGGCTTTGGACTTGGGCTGCGGGCTGACGGTTGTAGGTGTGATCAGCGAGTTGCGATTCGATGGGACGCGCGAGGAAAATGGAGAAGGGGCTGCATTGAGATATTGCGCAGCGGCAAGCACGCTCGATTCAATGATTGTTTCGAGTTGTGAGTGTTCGGTGCCTTTGCCTCTGCAGCGTGCGGAGGGTTTTGGTGCGGCGAGCGTTATTGCTCGTCACATCCAACGTGTGCTCGCACGCATCGCCTAGCGAATTGCGTACAACTTGGTGAGGACTCGGTCGGGCGGTCGTGTGTAGAGTTCATAATAGATGTCACGCGTTCGCTTGCCGTGGCGTCGCGATGTTTGGGCCACGGTCATCAGTTTTACCATTCGCTTGGCGCCACCATCGGTGCGACTGCCGAAGGTGATCTTGCGCAGTACGACCAAAGGACGCAGCGCGCGTTCGGCCAAGTTGTTTGTAGGCGACACGCGCGGATCGTCCAAGAATACAAGCCACTCGCCGGGATGACGAATCAATAAAGCTTAAAGCTTGATGGCTTTATCTTCCGCCGCGTCGCAGGTGAGAAGTCGTTGCAATTCTTCGCGCAGCCATGCCACTTCCTTCTTCAGTTTCCGGTGACTGATTTTGCCAGCGCTACGGTTTCGACAGAATCGGCAGGCATGATTTACGAAGCGCCCGATATCCGAAAAGTACTGGAAGTCGATCGACCAGGGTTCGACTAGTCGTTGCCAATCTTTCGCTTTGCGTGCGACATGAGCGAGGCATTTCTGCTTCGCACCGGCGGCTGATGCGAAGTAGCCGCTGTAGCAATCCGTTACCAGTGTACCGGTAAAGTCGTCGCCAAGTATGTCGCGTGAAACTTGCCCGGCACGCGTTGTGTCATATTGAAAGTGGATGAACTTCTCATCGCCATGCACCGAAAAATAGGAACGCGCCCCATCGGTCGTCCAATACGTTTCGTCCGCATGAACTGCACCATCGCTGCTGGCGAGCTTCTTGCGAATGTCTTCCACAATCTGTTCGGCTTTTTCCGCCAGCATCGTTTCAAAGCCGATCAATGCCGCTGGCGTAAAGGTGACACTATAGAGTTCCTCGATCACCTGCGGGACTTTGCGATAAGTGATGCCAATCACGTTCCGCAGCCAAGCAGCAATGCTACGAAGTTCTGGGCCAACTCGGCTGCCTAGGACCTCGCCCTTGCCCGGCTGCTGGACATGACGACCACACGCGTCGCACTTCGCTGCTTCATGCCGATAACAAACGACGCGATAGACATTGTCCAGTATGTCTTCTTGGAGGTGCTCGATCGGCTCAATCGATGGCAGCGCAGAAACCGTTGCATGGCAATGCGGGCACCGCTTGGGTGCTTTCACGTCGATCGCCCGGTCGTACTGCGTCGGCGTCGGTCGAAACCAACCAGGATGCCCAACCGGAGCGCCTTTCTTTTTGGGCTGCTTGGTGTCGCTTGGATCGGCAGCCGGAGTCTCGTTGGTGGCTTCTTCCGTTTCTGGCTCCGCATCCTTCTGCTCATTGGTAGCAAATTTGTTCTGCCGCTCCAGCTTCAGCTCCAGCTTGACCTGTTGCAGTTACTTCTCCAGCCGCAGGACGTAGTCAACAAGTTGCGAGCTTCGCTTTCGCTCACCATCAAGCTGTCGATGCAACTGTTCGATGGCTGTACCGCTATGATTAGCAATCTGCACCAGAGACCCAATCGCAGCGCCACCCAGATGCGGGCAATGTCTCACATTACCGCAAGCGTGTTCAAGCGTAGGGTAAAAACAAAACTGCATCGGTATCCATTCCATCGGAGATACCAATCCCGTACGTTAAACGGCCCCGCCTGCACAACCCCAACCAACCCATATTTGAACTAAACTGTTACAGTTCGTTCTGATGGAAAGTCATTTGGCCGTCGGTTTCAGTCTCCAGAACGGGTTTTGTGACGACATCTAGGGCATTGCTTCTTCCACGATTGTTGCACGACCCTTCCACACGTCTCGCAACGCGGAATCGTAATTTCGTCGCCATCCTCTCGCATTAGACGATCGTAAATCGCTTGCCGCACAACTGCACGATCGCCGGAGCTATCGCCTGCACCGTTTTTGTAAGACGTTGTTGATAGGCCGTTTATCTCGTCTTCCGTCATTAAATTCCGGTAGTGCGAGACGACGTACTTCAATTCTAGTTCGTCAATTTTACTTTCCATTTCAGCTACCTTCGCAAACGTGCCAACCAATCGTCTATCACAATGTCTTTGACCAGATCGTTGATTTCACCAGGTCTCAGCGAGGCGCTATCGGCAAGGGCTGGGAAACGATCGTAGTGGATTTCGATGTGATCGAATCCACGAGCTTTTGCGTCCTCCAGCAACTCAATGTAGACCTTGCGAACCCCATCTCTTCCAGTCGCAGCCCGACCGAAGTAGTCCTTCGCATTGAGGATTTAAAAATCACAGACGAGTAATGTGTCACCAACCTTCGATTGCTTGAACCTGACAAAAATTTCGTCGGCACCAACCTTAATCGTCCTCGAGAACTCGCCGAGTGCTTCCTCACCTATCCGAGCTGCACTCAGCGTGCCCCGTCCGAACGTTCCACTGTTTGGGGCGACAAGTTACGACTCAGTCGTAATATCCCTCCCGAAAAACGCCGACTCCGTCGACGACTTGGTCATTGATCGTCAATCCAATTCCAACGAGATCATAGTTATACCCAACGTCATCCCGCTCGCCTTCGTAACCAAGTTCATGCAATTCGGCAACTACGTCCGCAACCTTTCGTCCGACGAGGGAAACACCAGCAAAAGTAGATTCTGCCGGGGTGAACAACTCTACGAACTCCGCGCAATCACTGTCGTCGTAGTAGACGTGTACTCCGAGCAAATCGTAGGCATCTGTTTCATTTTCACCCTCAGTTTTTCGGAAAGAACGAAAGCCAGTCCCCAGGACATTACGAATCTCCTCGCGGGTTTCACCGAATGAAATCGGCCCTACCGATCTAAACGACTCAATTTGCCAGTTCAAAATTCATCTCCAAATGCGTCTAACATCTCTTGAATGTGGTCGTCGTACTTGTTACCGAACTTCGACCGGATATCGTCAATATCCATTTGCACAGCTTCTCGAATCTTGCCATTCGCAATCAAATCGGATTGCTTCTGGCGATAAGCTTGCGCTGCTTTCGATCGTCCCCAACTACCAGTCAGTGTGTGGTCGGCGGTTTCCATCCATACAGATGGACCAGTGTGGTGAGTGTATGGACTGATTGCGCTCGCTGGCGTGTGATGAACTTGGCCGCCAGCATTGCCACTTCGTACATCGCCGTACCGTCCACCCTTTGGGGCAAGGCTGAATCAGCTACTTCGTTACCTCCTCATCGACAAAACTATTCCAGTCATGGACGCCTTTCTGTTCTTCAAATAGTTGCGGGATTTCATCGTATATTTGCCCAGCCGCCATCAAGTGTGGGACGCAATGAACGAAGAACAGCTCCGTCTGGTTTGCGAGGCAAGCGGTGTCACAGTCTCTGGCCTCGTATGATTTCGCCAGCTTATCCAGGTTCGTCGCAATGTCCGCCATGTGGAAAGCGAACTTCTCACGCAAGTCATCAAAATTCTCTAACTCATTTCGGTCCCACTTCGCATCGAACACGGCGCGGAATCGTACGCGAAGTTGCTCGTAGTTTTCATTCGTCATAGTCGTCACCGTCCCTAACCTTCGAGGTCTCGTAGTCGTTTGTTTAGAATCTCTTCCAGCCGTTCGCGATACTTCGCTGCTGCGTTCATCACGTCATCGTTGTTTGACAAACGTCCTCCCCAGCCTTCCATTTCGTCGATTAGGCGATGAACTTCCTTTCGCCAATATTCCACCAACCCTTTGTCTGCCTTTCCGATCAGTTCCGGAATGTTATCGTCGAGGTGATAGTCAATGCCTTTCTGTTTCCCCGCGATTTTCTCGAGAATCTTCTTTCGAGGTATTGCCATGTTCACCACGTTCGCATTCGGAGTCAGCCCGCGACTTCGTTCCGCGTTTTCCATTATATCAGCAGCTTCGTCTGCGAAGTCCGTGTAATGTCCACCCTTTGGGGCTAGTAAATCATCGATTCTGGTTTTCAGTCCGTCAAGGACTCTGAGCGAATCTGCGCCGAAGGTGTTTCTGAGCGTTGTTGAGCCGGTGATGGTGCCCAGCGCGGTGGAGAGCTTTTCTAGAAACGGTCGCAGTTTTACCATCGA
>JBGSKY010000012.1:0-7036 GCA_041740995.1 Pirellulaceae bacterium | reverse complement strand
CTCATCGCGTTCTCTGTTCGTTCGATAACAGTCGAGTGATAGTCAATGCAGTGCGTCAACTCTCTCAGGCCGACTGGGACGTGGGTGATATCGGCTAATGACAGTGGGCCTTCGCACGGCTCAGTACTTCACCTGCCTCCGTTTTCAGAACCATTCCAAACGTCTGTTTGACTCGTAGACCTGGGTTAAGCGGCCACATCGTCTTCTCGTCGACTCTCGCATTTGTTTTCACAAGCTCAACACGGTCCACCGTTTTCGCCAACAGAACGCTACCTTTGACTCGCTCAATAGTCACAGCAAAAATGTTGGCCATTAAAGCATCATCAAATTCATATGGTGCTTGAAGACGATAAACTGATTTGACGAACTGCTCTAGATTTGCAAGCTTGATGTCGCCGTTGAATGCTGATTTGCAGTCACTTGAAATCTGCGCTAGCAGCGTTTGAAGATTCTGGTCGCGATCCGCTTCTTCGACTTTGGAAATCTTAGTGGTAAGCGGCATGTATCGCCCTGAACTGGACATTGCCGGTTCAGCTAAGCTCAGAAGTGTCTGTCGCAATGCCTGCAAAATCTCGCAGTCCCAATCATCTTGCCCGACTGCCGATTCCATTGTCGTCATTCGGTGATTGCAGAGTCGAATTAGAAGTATTACGGAGAGCATCAGAAGAGCATTAGCCATGCAAGCCAACATCAAAACTTCAATAACCACGTTTGTCCGCCTCAATTATTCGGAGAACGGGGAGTCAGGCGTTCGGAGAGTTCGCGAACTGAATTATCAAGTGACTGCTCGTGAGCGTTGAGCCTTTGAAAAATAAGGTTCAACGTTGCCGCGAGTTGTTCGGCTTCGCTATTCTGCTGCTGCATGGGTCCACTTAAATTTGCCGATTCAGCCTCAATTGCGATCAACTTCTCGTGAAGTTGCTTTACGTCACTCTTTTCCTTCATCACCAGAACCAACGCGGCAGTAGACGACAGCGTAGAGATTAGGGCCAGCAGTGCAATTAAGACGAGCAACCATTTGGTGTTCATTCCCAATCTCCTTCTTCAGCTTTCGAATCAACTTCCGATCGAAGCCACGCGGACTGGTTTCGGGTGATGATTCGGGTCATGAAATCTTCAGGTTCGCGGTCAATATCCCCAGTGTCATTGAAGTTATCAACGATTATGTCATTTCCTCCCGGTACCCATTCAGCAAGCAGAATGTCTTCGTGCGCCCTCATCTCGACCGAAAAATCGTCAAGAAGCTTGATCTTCACTTCGTGGCGTTGGTTGCGTGATTTATTTGACAAGTTGGCGATGACCTGTGCCACGCCGTCTTGGCGGAACGCATGGCCGATACGAACTGCCTTTTCGGGATCGACCGATATAGTGATTGTCCGAGGACGCGAATCACCTGGTTGAACGTGGACGCGATTGAGTTTCAATCCATTGGGCGTCTCTCGCACCGTCCCGATAAAACGGTTGAATATTGGTTCATCCTCCAGTGCCACAAATCTTATGTGGTCCCCGAATCGAAACCGCTGCGCACCTAAAACAACAGCAAGCTTGTCCATGTTCTCGTGGTTATGCAGTTTCAAACTTTCAGGAAGAATTTCCGAAAGGGTGCGGACTCGATGCAGCGGTAAACCAAGATGCTTGGCTGTTTGATACCGAATAAACGGCATCCGAGTTGAACGACCACTCAAGACAACGACATGAGGAGCTCGATCTTTTGCTTTCAGGCTCCTCTGAAGTTCGTCTAAGTACAAAAATATGTCCATGAAACCCGGTTCACCGTTAGTTTCTAATGACTGTCGATCACCTTGCACCCATTGCTCGAGAGTACCGTGATCAATCTTCAAGAACGGAGCCTGGATCAACTTGTCTTCTCCGATGACACCCACAAGCGGCTCAAACGGCCGGAGCAACTCATGTTCATCCCTCGGTTCTAGTTTCCAGGTTCCGTCATCGCTCGACAAAGCTACCTTAGCCTTCTCAACAAGTTCGGCGATGAACGAAACGGCTTTTCGTTTATTGTTGCGGGTGAAAGCAGCATTTCGAGAAGGTTGCTTGAAGGACAATGGTTCGTTGATGGAGTACTTTTGTTTCAGGAATTGTTTAACTGCTGTTGCAATCAAATGCGAGAGCCGATCTCCCGCTCGATTAAACCGCATTGACTCGATCATTTTGAAAGTAACGTCGACCGACTCATCTTCTTCACGAATTCCCCATTTTATGTCGATGCAAGCGATATCAGTCGAACCACCGCCGATATCGACGACGAGCATGCGGATCTCGTCATTTCCGTCGGTGTTTCCCAACGTGCTGGCGGCCATCCTGAGATTGTGCGTATCGAAGTGAAAGAAATTTTCCCAAAGTACGAACGCCGCAACTGCCATTGGCTCGCTACAAATTAGCTCAACGGTAAACTGAGATTTAGTACGGTCTTCGTGAACAAAAAGCTGACGCGAAATTCGCTCAACTAAATCACGAAATAGCTCTTGGTCGACCTTTCGCCAAGTCAACGGATAGGTCAGCATGACCCGAGCAATTTGGGGATAGAATTCAGGGATATGAGAGGTGTTAAGTGGATTTGTGATTGCGGCTAACGCATACTGAAACATCTGTTCCAAAGTAATTCGCACGAAGTCTAGAACAGGACGAAGACGGTCTCGTTGTCCGAGCAACCCTTGGAAGGGCATCGTCGGCTCTTCGGCTTTGAGATGCTCGGGCCAATAACGTACATACTTTTTGGGCGCGTAAAGATACGTCGCGAGGGGGGCTTGTTGGATCAGCTCCTCGGCACGAGTCCCAAGCACAATCCAGGGATTTTCAGTCTCGCCGTTACCAGCTCGCAACACGATCATGTTCGACTTCAGAATATTGCTTTCGCCTTCTGGTCGAGACTGATAATCTGGGTCAAACGGATTGTTCGTCTCGATCAATCTCGCTTCGCGTGGACCGGCACCTTCACGCGAAAAGACGAACGCAGTGCCGCTATTTCCGAAATCGACAATCAGACTTCCAATCTCGTTGCGTGCTTTCAAGTGCTCCTCGACAAACACATCAGCTAAATGAAAGTTCGTGCCAAACGCTTTGCCAAGTTTGGGAATACCTTTCTGCAGAGAAATCGGAACCTTATTCAGCGCCATCGCCCCTGCACCGGACATGGTGTCGACGATCAGATCGAGTTGGGTCTCATTTCCGACTTGGGTTAGTCGAAAGAATATGTAGTCCTGAACGTCAATGGCGACCCACGGTGTGTGAGTAATCTTTCGATCGCAAGCGGCATGTTCTTCTACTAAACCGACGATTTCATGTTCAGCCTGCGCCTTCGCCAATTTTTCGATTGTCTGGCTGAGTTGCGCGTATTGCCCTTGCATCGCAGGAGGTAGCGGGAATCCACGGCAAATCTGCGTTCCTGTCTTGGGCAGCACGATCAGTTGGTAAACATTGCTCACTGAAGTCTGATTCTTGGTCATAGACTTACTCCATGTGAAGCGCACAATGTCTTCGTCATTGATCTTGCCTCTTTGAGCCAAGTGATGATTTGCAGAATCCGCTTCCGGTCTTCAGGGCTTTGCTCGAAACCTGCTGAATCGCCCGTCGATTCTTGCTCAGCCATCAATCGAAGCATTATTTCCCGTGCATGTAACTTGAGACAGTATCGCAATAGGTCGGCGGAGTTCGGGGAATTGACGCTGGGCACTGGGATTCGCAAACCATCATAGCCCCACCGCGACGACCAGTTCGGAACCTGAGCGTCAAAGTGCCGCTCAAACTCGATCGCGATATCTGGGAGCGGGTTGCTTGAAGCGATGATTTCTCGTTTAAGCAAGTTTGTCATCTTACGGAATGCTTCCGCACCCCATGTGTCCAGCCGCTGATCTGCACCAGAAAAGTCTATGCAATCCACCGCCTGATCAATCTTGTCGCCAATGAAGCTCTCAAGTGACCGCGGATCATCAAGGTCAATGAACTGCAAGCAACTTAACAAAGCATCCAGTACCGCTCGCCGATTGAGCGATCCCAGTTCGTCGTAATAGGTGTTGATTGCCTCAAGTAAGTTTTCAACTTCAGTAAAAACCTTTGTGCGCACTAAGAATTTTTTGACGAGCAGATACGGTCCGCGCCGATCGACCAAGTCGAATAGTTTTCGAACCAAGTACCCTTGGCCTCGATCTTCTGGGTCGACGAGGGCTGCGATGTTCTCTTTGAATCCATCAAGAATTCCAAGTCGGGAAAGCGTCCCATATCCAACGCCGCTGGGTTCCGTCCAGCTCTGCATTATTGCTTGGCAAGAGCGATAGTAGTCGGCGTAGGGCTGTCGTTTATCGGCTTCAACGATTGACTTGGAGTCGAAGAAACAAATTTCCGCAGGTTTGATTCGACCTCGTGGACTCATCTTTTGAAGAATGTTGTCTTCAATCGTTATGGCGAAGTGATCGCCGCCTGACACCGATTGGTCTGGCGATTCATACTTGTTAATCAAATTCTTATCGCTGAAGTACCTGTTCATACCATTGACAGCCAGCACCAACCTCTCTGATAGATCATCCATTTGCCCGGGTTCGCAATGGGCTTCCAGCGTACGCCACAATTCTGCGAAGTCTGAATTGCGTCCGCAAAGTACCAAGTGAACGACGATATCAAGCTCGTCATTCAGCCACATTTGTAAAGCAATGTGATTGCTCTTTTTGCCTAAGAAGTGACGAAGCACTTCGTCCTTCTCGCTACCTTGAACTGATATTCCAGGCGTGTCGACGAATTGAAGCCGAATCGCTTCCTGCGGCGTTCGCTTGCTCCATTTCAAGATGTTCTTGTAGCCATCTTTCAGTCGCACTTCCTTTACGACGGCACGCAATTGCAAGGCGTTGTACGCATTGCCGTCAAAGCTAATCAGTGAACCACGGTCAATCTGGGCTGACAATTGCTTCGTCGTAAGGGCAACTAAAAATCTTTTGTCATTTAATTGTGTGTGAGGGACTCGGTAGCTGGCTGGGAATGGGCGGAGTTCAGTTCGTAGGGGAAACTTGAACGACTGAACATCTCGTAACTTTGCAGCTCCACCATCAACGACGACTCGATCGGCAAGATATTCAATGTTAATGCCATCGGTATCGTTTTGCCGCTTCACGTCGTCGTCTTCCATCAGTGAAACCATCTGCGCGTGGCTCCAAGAATTGACTACGACTTCATTGCGTTCGTCTTGGTTTTCGGAAAAACTAATATGTAATGCCTGGGAAGTGGTGTCCGTCACCTCGGTAACCAACAATCCTCGCTCTGACAAGCCAGGAAACATCTCGTCCAACATGGTGGTCTTGCCGTTACCACTTGATCCGATGATCGCGCAATTAATTCGTCCGTCACACCATTGCTCGACCCGCGAATTACATCTCGCAGCTACCGTCCGGTCAAAAGCCTCTTTCACGACCGGAGTGGTTTGGCAAAGTGTGCGAAAGCTCGGAATCGTCTCTTGTTTCTGCAAGTAATCGACGACGGATCGAAAGCGTTTCAACACCTCGTTGATCTGCTTGACGACGTCTTCCTGTGTTGCGTTTGCCTTCCTGGTCTCAGCTTGCGTCATGGTGTGCCCCCTTCTGAACCGAAACTACCGCCAAACTGCATTGCGAAATCCTTCAATCCACTCTCCGCTGTGGTTACCGGCGATGGATCGCCACCATTGAACAATCTTGGGGTGCAAGTCTTTACCGTCACATCAACGCCATTAAATTTGTCTTTCACTGTTTGTATTTTCTGAAGCATCGAGCCGATGCTGGTATCCTCACCATCGGTGAGCACAATTGCGGTAACGGGTCGGTCGTGACGAGAAATTTCTTCCGATGCGACATCAATGGCCGATTCGAGCTTCGTGCCACCGCTCATCTGAAGCGTATCTAAAAAGTTGTTGAGTTGATCGGCGGTTTTTTGATCGACTACCTGAAGATCTCCCAGTGCACTGGTAGCGTTGTCGTTGTACGCGATCACATTGATGTAGTGAGACGTGTAGGTGTTCTCCCATCTCGACAACAATTGCTTTGCTTCATCACGCACCTGTTGCATGTACGGGGCCATGCTACTGCTCTGGTCGATAATGATAACCAAGCTCTTCGTCTCAACGGTAATTCCAATGAACTCTTCCTCTGAATCACAACCTCGCAGCCATAAAAGCATGAATAAAAGTGGAATCAAAAACCACCACCAAGGCGGTCGCCACTTCTTTTTGAGCGAAAGTTCTTTTGCCCAAGCGAGCAAACCACTCATTCCAGTCGAAGAATCGAATTGCTTGGGATGTTCAACTCGAAACCCGGACTTTTGGATTACTTTGACGAAGTTCGCATGAGTTGCTTTTGCCGCCGTACTATCGTCGTTGAATTTTTTATTGGACGCGAGGCCGAACTTGATTCGATCAACCTTGTTCTGATCTCTTGAGCGAACGAAGTCGCGAGAAACGATCACGCTCTCCATTCCCGGCGAAGTTCGAAGCTGAATTAGCGACGAAACCACATGCGACATGTCCCATTGCACTTGATCGCGAGCACGTGAAGCGTCATCCTCTGACGTAGTGTCCTGAAATCGAACACCGCTATTCTTGACGACCTTCTTCCGCGCCGACTCATCGAGCTGATACTGGTTGCCAACCCAAGCTGATCGGTCAATGGGGAAGAACAACTCCGCGTCGAAATTCGGTTTCTGCATGGCCGTGACAAAACGCTCAACGTCAATAGGCGATTTGTCGTTTTCGGCTGCTGGCATAGTCGGATAAAGATCACGCAGTTGATTGTTTGCATTTTTGCAAAAAAGTATACATTTGCTCAGTCGTCAGAACAAGCGGACCTACGGCCCACCGAATTAACAATACCCTGTTTTCAGTCTCCGGTGTGAAGGCGGCAAGCTTTTCGCTCAGGAGGTGCGTTTGCGGACTCGCTTCCTGCCTCTCGCGATTGACTTCGTAACGAAGCACACGACGTAGCATTCCTGTCGGCGAACTGGGCGGTGATCCGGGGTTGGATGGCTTCTTGCGTTTGCGGATCGATCGTTTGGCGGCCAATCGGAT
>JBGSKY010000011.1:0-35749 GCA_041740995.1 Pirellulaceae bacterium | reverse complement strand
CCGAAATGTCACGCATGAAGAAGTTGGCCGTTCTGGAGCTTATCTGCTCAGCCCTTACAGCGGCGGAATCACTGGCGAAATCCTGCACGTCGACGCCGGCTACAACATCATGGGCAGCCCCGGCCGACTGCTCGATCAGATGAAAGCCGCCAAGTAGCGGAAGCTGCGGCTTGAACTTGATAGCCAGCCTCTATCAATAGAAAACCAACTACAAGAACGCGATGTCGGATGCTTTGTAAACCGTCTCGACTTGTCGGAAGCCGCATGAGGCATACATCGCGATTGCTGCCGTGTTTTGAGTCGTAACTTCCAAGCTGACGCGTTTACAGCCTGCTTGCGCAAAACCGTTCACGGCAAATTGCAATAGCAGCCGACCAATCCCACGGCCGCGATATTCCGGAATGATGCCGATGTTCTGAATCGCTCCTTCCACCACGTTGGGACGTAAGCCCTGGATCGTCCCGATGGGTAGATTAGCACCATTTCGATCGTCTCGAATAGTCGCCAGCAAAGTCGCCTCGGGGACAAAATTACTGCGACGACGGATGTCATTCATCAGCTTTAGACAACCTTCAGCTTGCCCTAGACATGGGAAAACCGTCGCATCAATTTCGTTGCGGAACGCCTCAAACTTGACTTTTGCATGGCTTCGTACCAGCTCGTCACGCCATGGCAAAATTTGAATGAATTCAGGTACACTAGGTAGCGGCGATGAGAGTGATTCGGTCTCAATTTGCATTCGATAGCGTTTGAAATACGTCAGGGTCATTTTCAGGTCGCCAACACGCTTGGCAATTGTCCGCATTTCAACCCAACGGTCGCAATCCCGTCTTCGAAACGCACAGCTTTAGAATTTTTCCAGCAAACAAAACAACTAATTTACATTTTTATAGTCGATGACAGTCTATTTCGCACAAGGTGCTCCTGACCAAGATTTTTCGCCTGAACAGATGAAAAATGTTTTGGCCGACTTCTACAATTCTTACAAGCCCAAGCGAGTCCTGGCACTACCTCCGGATCAAACTCGTCTAGACTCTCGCGCCGGCGAGTTGACCGACCTCAGCTTTCAACTGCTGGGCGATCGATTGGTTGACGTCATGCCTGCCTTGGGGACGCATGAGCCGATGACCGACAAGCAGCTCGACAAGATGTTTCCTGGCACGCCAAAATCGCTTTTCCGACCCCATCGATGGCGAGACGATGTCGTGACGCTCGGCCAAATCGAGTCCGATTTTGTGAAGCGTGTTACCGAGGGGGCTTACGATCGGCCTTGGGCAGCCCAGACGAACAAAATGTTGCTTGAGGGCAATCACGATTTGATTCTCTCGATCGGTCAAGTCGTGCCGCATGAAGTCATCGGCATGGCGAACTATACCAAGAACATTTTCGTCGGAGTTGGTGGCCCCGAAGGCATCAATGAAAGCCATTATCTTAGCGCGCTCTATGGGATGGAACGTGTGATGGGTCGCTGCGATACGCCGCTACGCAGAATTCTCAACGAAGCGGCCGATCGCTTTTGTCGTGATTTGCCAATCGTTTACATCTTGACCGTGATTGAATCGCAAGCGGATGGCCGGAAAGTAATGCGTGGTTTGTACATCGGAACCGATCACGACATTTTTGAGCAAGCTGGAGAACTATCGGCGCAGGTCAATTGCTACCGCCTTGAGGAAGCTCCCGAGACGATGGTCGTCTACATGCATCCCGACAAGTACAACAAAACTTGGATTGCAAATAAAGCAATCTATCGAACGCGGATGGCGATGGCCGACGGTGGACATTTAATCGTCCTCGCGCCAGGCGTTAAAACTTTTGGCGAGGATGCCGAAGTCGATCGCTTGATTCGCAAATATGGCTACATGACAACGCCTGAAGTCCTTGACGCAGTCGCTAACAACGACGACTTGCGAGCCAACCTGAGTGCGGCCGCGCATCTGATACATGGCTCAACGGAGAATCGATTCAACGTGACCTACGCGACTGATTTGCTTCCGCCGGAACTGATTCACAAGGCCCGATACCAACACGCAAGCCCGTCTAGCGTGATGAACGAATACGGTTGCGTTAACCTCGCCGACGGTTGGCACACAACGTCCACCGGTAAGCGATTCTATTTCTTAAACGATCCTGGTTTGGGATTGTGGATGTATACCGGTCACGAGCACGCGTTTTAGGCCAAGCGAAATTTACGTTGTCGATCATCGGTTGGATAAGTTGAGAGACAAAAAAGCGTCATAAGTTTTTGAATGTTTTCGCTCACGCTCTTGACCAGCGTTCCAAGCAGCGTGTAACCTTTCAAAGATATCGGTTCGCGATGAGAATTCGTTTGCCGTCGCTGCTCATTAAGAGCCTATCCGAAACGGGGTCTGACCCTTTGGAGGAACGGAGAGGGTCAGACCCCTTTTCGATTAGGCTATAAGTCATTGTTTCTGCTTCAAACGATGACTTGTCCTTTGAAATGTTTGCGACCGCAACACTCGCGAGGTCGGTTTATCCAGAACTTCTTTTACTGCTTCGGAGACTTGATCGTGACAATTACTCGCGTTGGCACCAACGGCAATTATTCCTCTGGTTGGGACAAAGCTTTTGGTGGAAAGAAATCGGCTTCAAAGGCAAAACCTTCGAAGGTTGAACCGGCCAAAATCGCAACTTCAAAAACAAAGTCAGCCGTGACTGCCAAAGCAAAACCGCTGACTGTTACCACAGCCAAACCGTCGGCGTCATCAAAGACAACGGTGACCAAATCTACAACGGTCAAAGCATCCGCCGCAAGCAAGTCCGTTGCGAAACCGGCCGCTTCGAAGGTCGCTGCTTCCAAAGTCACGGCGGCCCAAAAAGCAAAACCTAAAGCGACTGCCGCAGCACGCAAACCAGTCACTGCAAAACGCGGTCGCTGAGTTAAATAGGACGAACCGTTTTTGATTTTAGCGGAACGGCGCAAGTCGTCCGGTTCTTAAAACCTATCCGAAAAGGGGTCTGACCCTCTCCGTTCCTCCAAAGGGTCAGACCCCTTTTCGGATAGGCTCTTATTGTCCGTCGAAGATTACTTGTTGAAGAACCGAAGGGCTTGTGCTTTACCGCTAAAAATGAGTGCGGCAACCTATGTAAAGACGGTCCATTATTCTGCCGCTCAGTTGCCCGAAGATTTTTGTGACTTGATCACTAACATCACGTATTCCACACCTGAGACTACGGTCAGGATCAGTGCTCCCCAAACTAAGATCAATCTTGTCCATAAAAGCCAGCTCGGGCATGGACTGAAGATTAGGCTCAGGAAGATCGCGACTATCGCGGCGCACTGCAGCACCATCTTCCACTTACCAAGTTGTTTTGCTGAAAAGTCGCCACCTGATCCTTCGATCATGCCACGCAGAGAAGTCACCAACAGCTCACGTGCGGTCACCACGATCACGATCCAAGGCGCAAGTCCTGAACCAGCTTGAGCACACAGTTCTGTCATCGTTCCGATGATGATGACTTTGTCAACAAACGGATCGAGGATGCGACCAAGCTTGGTGATCTGCTGGTACTTTCGAGCGTACCAGCCGTCCATCCAATCGGTCCCAGCAGCAACAACAAAGCAGATCAGCGCAGGCAGAAAAAGATGAAATTCGATCAACCCGCAAACGACCAGGGCTAAGATCAATCGAGCCATCGAGAGCAAATTGGGAACGTTCCAAACTTTCGACGCCATTAGAATTTCGATCAATTAAATTGTCGCGGTAATCAGAACTTCGACCAACTGCAGGTCCCACCTGGCCGAGAATTCTAAGCGATGGCTGCGATTAAATCATAGCCCTGTGAGCCAACAATTTCAGCTTCTAGCAACTCGCCTGGCTTCAAAGGACGCCCCTCAGCACCTGTCAGATAAACCACCGCGTCGACTTCCGGAGCGTCGGCAAATGAACGTCCGACAGCGACGTTTTTCGCAGGGTCAAATAGCTTGTCAACAATCACATCGAGCTTTTGACCGGCCATCGATTGCGACCAATTGAAGGCGGACTTTTGCTGGACGGCCATCAAACTCTTTTGACGCTCAACTTTGATTCGTTGCGGCAAATGATCTGGCAGTTTTGCTGCTGGCGTATCTGGCTCAAACGAATAGGTGAATACACCAAGCCGTTCGAAGTTGGCCGTCGCGACAAAGTCTTCAAGATCTTGATATTGTTCGTCTGTCTCACCGGGAAAGCCAACAATCATCGTCGTTCGCAGAACTAGCGAGCTGATACCTTCGCGAAGCTTGCCGATAAGGTCGGTAATTTGCGAACTAGTCACTCGACGCGACATTCGTCGCAGCATCGTGTCGTTGTAATGTTGCAGAGGAATGTCGATATAGGGAAGGATTTTGTCGGATGACTCAATGGTTTCGATTAATCGATCATCGATGTACATCGGATAGAAATACATCAGCCGAATCCAATCGATCCCGTCAATTTTATTCAGCTCGGTCAGCAATTCCGTCAATCGTGGTTCGCCATAGATATCGATGCCGTAGTAAGTCGTATCTTGAGCCACAATGACCAGTTCTCGCACACCGCGAGCAGCCAATGCTTTCGCCTCTTTGATTACCGAATCCATCGGCTTGCTGGCATGTTTGCCTCGCATTTTCGGGATCGCACAAAACGTACACAGCCGGTCGCAACCTTCAGAAATTTTCAAATAGGCAAAATGCTTTGGTGTTGCGGGCAGCCGAAAGTCGTCGGCCAAGGCCCGAATCGGGGCAGGGCGGAAAATCGTGCGTTGTTCTTCTAAAGTCCCTCCGAGAAACGAGTCGGCCAAATTCACGATCTCATCGCGGCCAAAAACGCCGATCAATCCATCAATCTCTGGTCGTTGTTCCAGCAATAAATCTCTTTGGCGTTCGGCTAAACAGCCCGTCACGATGACGCCGCGAATCTCACCCTTCTTTTTCAATTCAAGCATTTGATCGATCGTCTGCATCGATTCTTTGCGGGCCGAATCGATGAAGCCGCAAGTGTTGATGACGACAAAATCGCAGCCTTTTGGCTCGTCAACCATGTGGTAACCATCTGCATGCAGCAAGCCAAGCATTTGCTCGCTGTCAACGAGGTTCTTCGGGCAGCCAAGCGAAATGAAGCTGTATTTGCCCTTGGCGGGCTGGTCTAAAGTACCGACGCCACCTAATTGCTCGCGGGGGCCTTGGTCAACGGCGGCCAGAATCGGTAGACTGTGCATGGGAGATGTGAACTGAGAAATGCCTGGGAAAACGCCTTATCATAAGCAATTCCCGCCAAAACAAAAGCGAAAAACTTTAAGCCCATATGTGATAATGCCACTCCATCGCCAGCTTGAACCTGAGGTCATGTCCGAATGGGACGACGCCGAATGCTACGACCTAATGGATCACGAGGGCGTGAATCGCTGCTTCGTTGATGACCTAGTGGCCGCCGGCGAGCTTGGTAGTGATATTTGCGACCTGGGTACTGGGACGGCACTCATTCCAATTGAAATCTGCCAGCGCGTTGCTTCTGTCCGAGTGAAGGCGATCGATGCGTCTGTTGCGATGCTCGAATTGGCCCGTTATCGACTGGAGGTTTCCTCATTGACCAGCCGAATTCAATTGCGACATGCGCGAATCGATCAGTTGTCGATGGATGACCATTTTTTTGACACAATAATTTCTAATTCGCTAGTTCACCATTTGGCTCAACCGCTACCATTTTTTCAACAGTGTGCTCGTTTGACAAAACCCGGCGGTCTGATCTTCGTCCGCGATCTTGCCCGACCAGAAAACGACGACGAAGTCGAACGGCTGGTGCAGACTCACACGCACAGTGAAACGCTGCTAGCCCAACAGTTATTTCGACAGAGTCTATACGCGGCGCTCAGTATTGACGAAGTCCAAATGTTAGTCGAGCAAGTTGGCTTTCCCGGTGCAGATGTCGCAATCACTTCGGATCGTCACTGGACCTGGAAAGCTCGCTTGCCAGCGCAGTTCGCTTAGTGTTGAATTTGTGACGTATCCGCCGTCCCCGACCTCATCTCTGACCATGCAACAATATCTAGATCTGCTCCGCGACATCTTAGAAAACGGCGTCGATAAATCCGATCGTACGGGGACCGGAACCCGTTCCGTTTTCGGTCGACAAATGCGATTCGATCTCAGCGAAGGCTTTCCATTGCTGACGACCAAAAAGTTGCATCTACGAAGCATCCTGCACGAGTTGCTTTGGTTCTTGCGGGGCGAAACAAACGTCCAATATTTGAACGAGAACCGAGTCACCATCTGGGACGAATGGGCAGACGACAACGGCGAACTTGGACCCGTATACGGCAAGCAGTGGCGTTCTTGGGAATGCAATACTGGCGAAACGATTGATCAAATAATTCAGGTTCAACAGGCGATCCGCGAGACGCCCGACTCACGACGGCTGATCGTCAGCGCTTGGAACGTCGGCCAAATTGAACAGATGGCCCTCCCGCCATGCCACTTACTGTTTCAATTTTATGTGGCCAATGGTCGACTGAGTTGCCAGTTGTATCAGCGCAGCGCTGATTTCTTTCTGGGTGTTCCTTTCAACATCGCTTCGTATGCCTTGCTGACGATGATGATGGCCGCGACAACTGGTCTGCAACCGGGCGAGTTCGTCCACACCCTGGGCGACGCACACTTGTATTCCAACCATTTTGAACAAGCGACGACACAGCTAGCTAGATCGCCCCGACCGCTGCCGCAATTGGAGATTCTCAGAGTACCAGAGTCGATCGTTGATTTTGCCTTCGATGATTTCAAGCTAGTCAATTACGATCCGCATCCGCATATTTCAGCGCCCGTTGCTATCTAGACTTGTTTCAATGCCAGAAAAAATTTCGATCGTCGTTGCAGTTGCACGAAACCAAGTAATCGGCAAGGACAACTCACTGCCTTGGAAACTGCGCAACGACTTGCAGCGTTTCAAGCGATTAACCATGGGGCATTACATGTTGATGGGGCGACGAACATTCCAGTCGATCCCAAATCCGCTGCCCGGCCGCCACACAATTGTGCTGACCCACCAAGGTGATTTCTCAAGTCCTCATCGCGACGTCAGTGTGATTCACGACTTGGACACCGCAATCGCCTTGGTTCCATCTTTGAAACATCTTTACATTGTTGGCGGTGCGACGATCTATGATCTATGCATGCCGATCGTCAACGAAATATTGATGACTCGTGTGCTGGTAGATATCGAAGGTGACACGAAAATTGAACCATTCGATTTGGCAGGCTGGCAGCAAATCGCTAGCGAATACGTCCCCTCTGACCATCGCAATCAATACCCCAGCGTATTCGAGCACTGGGTAAAAACGCGATAAAGAAAGCGTGCTGCAAACGTGAAATCTAATCAGCAGAGCGACTTGGGCTACTTTCGACCCGCGAACTTGTTCGGCCTTGGCCGAGCAGTTGGAGCGATGCAATACGCAACTGTTGGAATTGTACTGTCGATTTTGAAATATCTCGTCGAGCTGGTTGTGATCGCCAGCCTGACTGATCTCTTTTATTCGCCGCTCGATTTCGTCAGCCCGCTGCTTGCTTCGAAAGTAAAATTTCTTTCGCTCGCGCCTGATTGGCTTGGCTGGGCTTGGTTGTTCTGGAGCTTGCCATTTCTGTGGATCGGTGTCTGCATGAGCGTTCGTCGGGCTTACGATGCCTCCATTTCGCCTTGGTTTGGGATGATAATTTTGGTCCCCTTTATAAACATTGTCGGCATGATCACGCTTGCCTTGCTTCCGTCGAAGATGCCGGCTTTGAGTTTAGCTGAAGAGGACAATTCCGAAGACCGAAGCGAGATTGATCAAGCAGCGGCGTTGGTGGTCGACGCGTATCGGATCCCGACTGTGGATTTATCGACGGAACCAATTCGAACCGAAACTTCCGTCAAATTCTTTGCGGCCTTTGTCGGCATCGCCAGCGGAGGCATCTATTTATTTGTTACCGTACTGGCGAGCACCTACCTACTTGGCAGCTACGGCGCGGCGATGTTCTTTGGTGCTCCGATCGTGACGTGTGCCGTCAGTTCTTACCTTTTGAATTTCACGTCGGGTGTCGGCATCGGCAAAACGTTGCTTCATGCGGTCGCGACGTTGATTATCGCATCGCTGGCATTTTTGCTTTTAGGAGTCGAGGGTGGCATCTGCATCGTGATGGCTATACCACTTTTCATACCACTTGGAATACTCGGAGCCATCGTCGGTTATTCAATCGCTGTTTCGTTTCAGCGTCCACACCATGATGAACGCAAAGGTCTTTACGGCTGCATAGTATTGTTGCCGATGATTGCAGTAATTGAATCTCGCTTTGACATCTCGCCGACGATCGAAGTGTGTTCGTCGGTAACGATCAACGCACCTATCGAAACGGTGTGGCAGAGAGTCATCGATTTTCCCGAGATTACCGCCAGACCGACGGGCATGCTAGCCGTTGGAATTGCTTATCCCATCCGCGCTCACATGGAGGGCAGGGGCGTTGGTGCGGTTCGACATTGCGAATTCACAACCGGCTCGTTTGTCGAGCCAATCACAGCCTGGGAAGAACCGGTTCGCTTGGCGTTTGATGTCGCCAGTCAACCAGAACCGATGACCGAATTGTCACCTTATAGACATTTGCATCCGCCCCATCTTGATCACACTTTCCGCAGCACACGCGGCGAGTTCCGGCTCGCTAAGTTGCCCGACGGGACGACACGATTGGAAGGCAGTACTTGGTACCAAATTGATATGGGACCTCGGTTGTATTGGAAGATTTGGACCGACGAGATTCTGCACCGCATCCATCTGCGAGTTCTCGAACATGTCAAAGAATCCGCCGAGAATGACTGACGCGAAAACGACAGAACTCGCCTCACTCTGCTACTGGCTCAACTGTAAGTGCGGGCAAGCGATGCCCTCTGCGTAGTCGAGCGGTGCGATAAAGAGGTTGCCTGATGCAGGCGATTTCAATTGACGATCTGGCGACATGTGTTCAATTGCAGTCGTAATCACCAAGTAGACTTTACCGTCGAGCTTGCAGATTTGTGGACAAGTGTTTTGCGGCGCTCCGGGTGTCTGAAACGAAGCAATTACAGAACCGTCAGCGAGCGAAAATTGCCGCGTCTGACCATAAGGCGCAAAATCCGGATTGTAAAAACTGATAAACACCGATTGACCGTCTGGACTGATTGTCATGCCATCAGGAAACCCCGGTTGGTCTTTGCAGTTAATAATGACGCGACGATTAGTGATTTTCCCGGCAGCGAGATCCAAGTCATAACTGGCAACTTGTTGCGTTGGCGTGTCGATGTCAAGCAATCGCAATTTGCCGGCGTCGTCGGAAGTGATTATTTTTCCGTTGCTGCAGATTTGCCCACCTGCCAACTTAATCAGCTTGCGATCGGACATTCGAAACAGGTACAGCGAGGCCTTCTTCGTTTTAAATTCGAGGTCCTTGGTACCGAAGACAATCGAATTTTGATACAGCACGGCGTCATTGATGATCGTGCCATCACAGTCCGAATCAATACCAGCGCACAACACTTCCCAAGCCATTGTTTCAATATTAAATAGCCCGACTTCACGCTCACAACCTGCGACAAACTTTACTGGGTCGCTCGTTGGAAAAGCGAATCCAGGCCGACCCGGTAGCAGATATGTCTTGTTCGATTTCGATTTAAAGTCGAAGACATTTAGGCCACCGACTTTCGAGTTACCACCATGCTGAATCGAGACCCATGAGAACGTCGAATCATTAATCGGATACGGACCTTCCGGCAAAAACTTAAGCTCGACGCTCTCCGGTGCAAAGAGTGGTTCGCAGGTGACAGTTTTCATGGTTCTCGTTGGTTAAATCGTAATAAATGCTTCGAAGCTAGGAGAGATGGCCAGTCTTCCACTGGCCATCCACACAACGCCATAGCGATGAGATCGGCGATGCGTCTTGCAAAAGATCAGGCAAACGATTGGGGCGAACGGCATCAAAACTAGTAAGCTTCGTAAACCTCACAATGGATGCAGGGATCCCGACGGCAGTGAAATTCGGGTGTGCTGTCGCTGGAAAAGGTCCGCCGTGATTCATCGCAGGGGAAACGGCAACTCCAGTGGGCATCTTGTCGTTGAGCATCCGTCCAACGCGGCTAATTAGATGTGGGGCGATTTGATCATAGGCAGCGTCATCGCTCCCGTCTTTGGCGGAATAGATGCTGCCGGTCAAATTGCCTTCGAGCTCCTTAACAACTGAAACCATTTCATCGACGCTTTCGCAGCGAACCACTAAAACCGCGTTGCCAAACATTTCCGTTTGGAAGGCGTGACTGTCGGCGACAAACTGCTTCGCTGGAACTTCGAGAATCGTATTCTCGAATGCGACCCTCGACTCGCTAACCGCTGAACCACCGACCAGCAGTTTTGCCCCGGCGTTTTGGACCGATGACACACCTTTGGTCAACGACTCACCAACGGCAGGGGAGAGCAGCGTACCTGGTTTGGCCGCTTTGTACTTCGCGGAAATTCCAGCGACAAACGCATCGCCGGTTGCGTCGCTCATCATGACCAGTAGGCCTGGATTGGTACAAAATTGTCCTGCCCCCATCAGCCCGCTGGTTGCATATTCATCGATCAAGGCATCGCAGCGTTCTTTCAGACAACCTGGCAAAATAACGACCGGGTTGATCGCAGAGAGTTCCGCGTAAAACGGCTTTCCAGCGGCGTCACTGGCCGCTTTCAGTTTCAATCCAGCATGTCGACTCCCGGTATAGCCTGTCGCGGCAAGACGTGGATCGCTGACCAACCGTTCTCCATCGGCATGGCTTGTTCGATAGATCATTTGCACCATTCCTGCTGGAAGTCCACTCGCAGGCAGAATTTTGGCGACGATCTCAGCGAATTTAAACGAAGTCAGCGGATGCGACGAGTTAGCTTTGGCGATGACTGGATTGCCCGCTGCCAACGCAGCAGCAAAATCGCCACCAGCGATAGAATTGAAGGCAAAGGGAAAGTTGTTCGGCCCAAAGACACACACCGGCCCAAGGGACTGGTAACACGCTCGAATGCCAAGTTTGGTGTCGATGATTGGCTGAGTCCAGCTGGCCGTTCGGGCAGCATTGGCGGCTTGACGAAGCTGGTTGCTTGTCCGTGGCAGTTCGACATCTTTTAGTCGTGGACTGACTGGCAATCCAGTTTCTAAATGTGCTGCGGCGACCAACGCATCGGCGTTGGCGTCGATAGCATCCGCGTACGCTTCCAAAAATGAAGCGATGGTTTCACGCGAAGCAGACCTGACGGCCACGGCGGCGTTGGCGGCCGATTCGAGGCAAGCATCAATCTCATCCCACTCGCTGATTGGGAATTGGTCGTCGATCAACTGCTTCGTGTTTGGATTGGTCGACTGAAATTGCTTTTTGGCTGGACTGTCGGTCAATTTTCCGTTGATAAGTACTGGTTGTACGCTCATTTTTATATCTCAATTCAAAGTGGGAAGAATCACGAGAAGTTTACTATGATTGGTAGTGAGCATGTTGGAAAAATGCTGAATTTACCTGACCGTCCGTGCGTCGGCCTACCCACAGAGACGGCTCAGGGCAATCGAGTTTGAACGATTGCCCGTTGCTGAGGTCAAAGCTCATCAACCGACGTTAGATACGCCTTTGCGCTGCGCGACTAACCTTGCACAATTGAGTTTTCAAGCGTGCCGATTCCATCGATCGAGATCTTCACAACATCGTCGCGTTGCAAAGTGAAATCACTGTTCGGGACGATCCCCGTACCAGTCAACAAGAAAGCTCCATTGGGCATCGCATTATCACGGAAGAGCCATTCGACAAGCTCGAAAACGTTTCGTTTCATCTGCGAAATAGATGTTTCTCCCGCGAAGACTTCAGCTCCCTTACGGCTGACTGACAGTCGCACACCGACTTCAGCCAAATCGGGCATCGCGTCAATCAGGGTGATCCAAGGTCCAAGGCCACAGCATTGGTCGTAGACTTTTGCTTGCGGAAGATAAAGCGGATTGTCGCCTTCAATATCGCGTGAACTCATGTCGTTGCCGATCGTGAATCCGACAACCTTTGCGGCCGGTGAAATCACAAGACAAAGCTCGGGCTCTGGAACGTTCCATTTGGCGTCGGTCCGAATTCGCAGCTTGCCTTGATGACCACTGCACCGGTTCGGAGTTGCTTTGAAAAATATCTCCGGGCGCTCAGCGTTGTAGACCCGATCGTAACAATCCTTGGCCGCATCGGATTCTTCCATCCGAGCAGTTTGTGACCGCTTGTAAGTTACGCCAGCAGCCCAAACTTCTTGCTGATCGATTGGCGGAAAAAAAGCAACTTCAGACAGCGGAATCGCTTTATCACGAACCGAAATTTGCGAGACGACCTCTGACAAATTCTCGCTCGCAAGCAGACTTGCAAGTGAAGTAAATCCGAAAGATGCCAGATCTAGAGGGTGGAGGTGACCGTCTTCGATTCTTCCGACATCAGGGCCATTATGACCTTGAAACTTCGCTAATTTCATTTTTCACAACGTTCAAAAACTTTAAGCGGCTTTGAGTTCTCGTTTGGCTTCTTCTCGCTCAGAGAACCATAACAAGATTGGAGCCGCGACAAAGATGGAGGAATACGTACCGACCAAAATACCAATCAGTAGCGTGAAAGAAAACGCATGGACTGCTTCGCCACCAAAAGCGTAGAGCAACAAAATAGCCAAGATAGTCGTTGCAGAAGTCAACAACGTTCGGCTAAGCGTTTGATTGATGCTTTGGTTGATCATTTCAGAAGTCAGGCGAGGCGCCTTGCCCTTAACTTCGCGGATGCGATCGAAAACCACAATCGTGTCGTTAAGCGAGTAACCAATAATGGTCAAGAACGCAGCAATCATATTCAGCGATATCTTAAAGTCCTCGATCAACAAAAATCCGAGCGGTTTGAATAACCAATGACTCAGGGCGACAAACCCCAAAGTGATAACTACGTCATGGACCAAGGCGATCAGCGCGGCCAAGCCAAACGCGACCTTTTGAAATCGAAACCAGATATACAGCAAGATGAAGACCATGCTCAAAAGTAATGCGAGAATTGCTCGCATCTGCATTTCGCCTGCAACGCGAGAATCGATTTTTGAAACCGATTGCCATATCGGTTCTTCTGCCAAGTGTGCCTTGAAAGCATCGACGATTTTTGCTGACTGTTCTGCATCTAAAGGCAAACGGACAATCCACTCGACGTATCCTACATCGCTGTCGGCAGTCCAACCTTTGGCGTCGACAGGCTGAATTCGAATCTGAGCTGGATTGAGCTTGAATCCGCTGTCCGATGCGGCCACTATAAGCTTGTCCATCAAACCAGAGGCATTAATCTTAGCCGCCTCTTGTCCTCCTTCGGCCAAAAACTTCAATTCAATCGTCGTTCGCTCCAGAGTCGTCTGAGTCGTTTCCGCGTTTACATCGGCAGGAGTTGCAGCCGTCTCTGCAGCTGGCGATTCTTGATCGCTGGTCGCCACTTCGACGGCATTATCTGCTGCTGCAGGTGGAGCAGCAGTTTCGGCAGTGTCAACTGCTTCTGCTTCAGCATCCTGGAAGGCAACCAGACGAATTCGGGTAGCAGGTCGAGTGCTTCCACTGCTGGCCGAACCCGGTTTAATGTTGGCGCTGACTTCATAAGTCAGCAGCTTGGCCTTGTTTGAAGACTTGTTAAAGCCATCAACGAGCCGCGAGGTTACTTCGCTTACATCCCTTAGCGAGGTATCGAGTTTGTAAACCGTATCTGGTTGAAACTCTTGCATCTTGACATTCGTCAAGGTTGTCTGAATCGGTAATTCGTTTGCGTCTTTTTCGAATAACTTGTTCGTCAAGTCGCGGACGTTATCGGCAGTCATAGCCTGGTCGAGCACAAAGATGACCGAGGTTCCGCCATTGAAATCGATGTCCAACATTTGCCGACCACGAAACATCGGCATGATGAGTCCAACGAGGACAGCGACGAATGAAATCGCGTAACAAATCTTTCGGAACGACATGAAGTCGATATCGGCCTGGCCAAGAAATGAATTTCGCATAAAGCCAACCACGTCGCTCATAGAAAAACTGACCAGTCGCCAACGCTCGCAAATCTCGAAGATGATTCGAGAGCAGAAGACGGCCGTGAACATACTTGCGCCCAGGCCGATAATCAGCGTAATGGCAAATCCGCGAACTTGGTCGGTACCAACCCAGTACAACACCAAGGCCGAAATCAAAGTCGTCAAGTTCGCGTCAATGATTGTTGACAGTGCGCGATCAAAACCATTCCGAATAGCGAGCCTGCCAGTTGAACGCTTGGCAATCTCTTCCCGAATTCGCTCGAAAACCAGAACGTTTGCATCCACAGACATTCCGACAGATAGCACCAAGCCTGCCAATCCGGAGAGCGTAATCGGCTGGCGAATAATGATCATGAATGCGATGACAAGCAACAGGTTGATCGAGAGAGCCACACAGGCGACGATTCCTGAAAACCGATAGTAAACCAGCATGAAAACCGCGGTCACAATCAAGGCCATAAATGCCGCCAAGAAGCCCTTGTTAATTGCATCACGGCCCATCGCTGCACCGACCTGGTTTTCGCTGACCGGACTTTTATTCAAGGCGGCTGGCAATGATCCAGATTGAAGAATCTTCTGCAAAAACTCCGCTTCATCGCGTGTAAAATTGCCGGTAATCATTCCGCTGCTCGAGATCGGCTGATTTAGGGCTGGTGCGGACAGAAGCACGCCGTCAAGCAGAATTGGCATTCGACGGTGAAAATCGGTTTTGGGATCGGGTTGGTTGCGAAGCGTTAGTTTCGACAGCTTGGCCGCGCCGCTGCTACGCATTGAAAATTGCACTTCGTAGCCACCGTTAGAACTAGGTGATACGCGAGCGTTTGCGATGTCAGAACCAGTAACGACGGGAAATTTTTCACCATTTCGCTCCAGGGCGAGCAACACTTCCACCTCTGGAATACCTTGCTTGACTAGCCATTTTTCAAACTCATATTTTCCATTTTTTCCAGTGTAAATCGGCAAAAGTCGACCGGTGCTCGCGTCGCGTGCAAGCCCATCTCCGATATCGGTCTTTAAAGCTCGCACCCCTTCGCGAACTTCCTTGTCTCTTCCGACTGGCCGCCAAATTCCAACGACCTCACCGTCATCATTAAGCACTTCGCGTGACATTCGATCGATCTCGATGTCCATCGCTGCTTGCTTTCTAGCCAAATCGATGATGTCACTATGATCATTTGCATTGGCAAGAATTCGAAACTCCAGGATTCCAGCTTCGGAAATAATTCGCTTGATATCTTGAACTTCGAGCTGATCAACTTGGGGGACAATGATTTCGATCTGGTCGTCACCATTAGGACGAATCAACAACTCTTTTGTACCGGCCGGGTTCAGCCGTTCGTTGAGCGGTTTCATCAGATCTTTCGCCGTCACCCTAACGATTTGACCGCTTCCGCTTTCCGTAGAAACCTCTTTAAGGGCCTCTTTGTCCATTTCGTAAACCAGATTCGTCCCGCCGGCAATGTCTGGCCCGTAACGCAGAGTTCCGAGTGCCAAAACCATTATCGCGCCGATCGTCGTTGCCAAAACCGTCCCTATGCTTGAGCCATAAGTTGGCATTTTCAGACGCTTCGCCAGCAATCTTCCCAACACGAAAGGCAAAACGAATACCACCACGATGATGGCGAGCATTCCAAGGCCCTTCATCAAACCGCTATCCGCCTGTTCGGCGACGTCCGCTGCTGAATTAGTAGCGGTGGCTTGGGCAAGCAGCCAGAGAGTTGAAAATGACGACATGTGAGAGTTCAAATAGTGAAAGATGTAGACGAAATGCTGGCCAGCGATTGAAATCAGAGCAGCACAACCCTCGACAATCACGACTGAAAAGTTAGTCATGTCGCAAAACGGCAGCGGCTGTGCTTCCAATGCACACCGGACGCACCTGCGAGGCTGGCCCTGTGACCGATGTCACCGACGCTCGAAGCCTCGCAGAAACCCGAGAGTTTATGCTTGGTTAGACTTCCTGCCAAGTGCGGTTTACAAGGTACGTTCAGCAATGAGACCGATTGCGACGACTGGAAACTTGGAAACAAGTTCACTCGGCAGCATTCGTGAGCGTTTGATTGCATGAATGGCTTGCCAAGCGGTGTTCTTTCGCCCCTTGACCGCGATGCCGAGAATTGCCTTGATTTACAGCGTGATCAGCGATGCTTGCGGTTCGGCAGTTTCTTTTGAGTTGATGCCGCGTTATTAGGCACCCAGCGGCGAAACTGCTTGATTTATTCGCCATCTGAAAGGGAACATTGGAACCAAAAGATTTTTTAAAATCGTAAACTGCATGTGTGTCAACAGTTTAGGAAAATCTTCTCGCTACCTAATCAGAAAATGGCACCAAGTGTGCATTATGCTTTATTACGAAACAGCAAAACTACCCAGCGTTTGGACTGGTCTGAATGTAACTTTTAAAGTTCTGTTCAGACCGTCCACGTTGGATCGGACACGAGGCCTCAGTACCTCACAGTCTGCCCAGAAGTTCGAAGATGCCCCAATGGTTTGTGTTGAATGTCCGCCTCATTCGACCGGGCCGGGGTGTCTTCGAGCTTTTTTTGTATAATTATCGCTTAACAACCGATACTGCGCCGGGTTCTAACCAATTGAGAAAAGTCCAATTTCTGCGATGCGTCGAATCTTTTTTGCTGCGATCAGCTCAATTCCTGTTCGGTAACAGGAGACTGCCGGTAATGTCCGAATCTGTTTCTTCAACTAACTGTGCTGCACTACTTTTGTTTGGCTCATGAAGCTCATCATTGCAATCATTCAGCCCAGTCGTCTCGACGCGGTAAAAGACTCCCTTTCAGCGATCGAAGTTTCACGACTAACTGTGCTGGACTGTCAAGGTTTTGGGCGACAAAAAGGCCAGAACACTGGAAGCCGAGGACCTGAATTCGCCACAAACTTGATGCGAAAAGTAGAACTGCAAATCGCAGTCAACGATGAGTTCGTTGAACCAACAATTGCCGCAATTGCAGTTGCCGCTAAATCGAATGGCCAGGGTCAAGTCGGCGACGGAAAAATCTTTGTTTTGCCGCTGGAAGAATGCATCCGAATTCGAACCGGCGAACGAGGCAGCGAGGCGATTTAAAAGCTGGTCTGCTGGATGCAGCTTACGGCATCTTCACTGGCATGTAGCCATCGGGAATGGTGGGGCTGAGCAAACGCAGATCGGTTTCGACCGTGCCCATGACCTTGTTCCATTCCCCGTAAGCTGGATTGGGTAGGATAACCCATCGATCACCAAAAGCGTTCGAATTCTGGTCTACGGCCTGTTTTCTCGCTTCGATCGACAACTCCGAATTGAAACGAAAAAGTTCGTCAAAATCTCGCAGATTGTCACCGACGAGCAAAATTACGTCGAATCTTTCCGTGATGGCGGCCCGGCGTGATGTCTTGTTGGAGCCAGTTTTTTCGTCGGCGCACAACAGGCAATCGTCGGGAACATCCAGCTCAAACGCTTTTAAAATTTCCATCGTTGCTGACTGAGAATTCGCATTTCGATTGGTTATGTAGACCGGCTGGACGCCCATCGATTTGATTTGAAGCAAGAACTCTTTTGCGCCTGGAATCAAACCAACTCGCTCTTTTCCATTTTGTTCCCAATTGGCCCAACGCTCAGGATCAAAAGCCGCTTGCATCCGTAACTGCTCGGTCTGATACTCGCGATTGTCGAGTACGGTTTCGTCCAAATCCAAAACGACGGCTGGTTGCAGCGACCTTACGTCCGGTTGCGCCAGTCTTTCTTTGACTCGGAACGCTGCCCAATTAAAGGCTTGTAGGCAACAAGCGCGATACTCGGCAGAAGTTTGCATGTACAAGTTAGAATCAAGCCCGCGAAACGGCGGTGATTCTTTGGGATACTCGATTGCTGGTTGCTGCGACTCAACGACGACAGGCATCGCATGGTTATCAGTCCGTGGCACTTCCAAAACCGGAGGTTGGGCAAGGATCGATCGGCTGGTTAGCAACAGAACAGCGGCAAGATAAACGGTTTGACTCGATCGCATTCCAGCTTCTTTTCTAATGAATGTTAGGCTCACTTCCGTAGCCAAAATTGTCTGTCACGAGCTACAAACGCCGCTTTCGTTCGTACTCTCGTTTAATGTCCGATTCTGGTTGTCAACTCGCGGACTGACAATCGAAGTATTTTCGTCTCACGCAACTAACCTATCTAATCCTAGTCCAAATCGCTCCGCGAGAAACCCAAATGTTAAACCCCGAACACTTTTAGGAGTGCAATGAAACATTCGGCCGAGCCACATAAGTCTCCATTGGCCGCTAAGACGAAAATCCGGCGCGGAAAGAGTTTAACTGAAAATTTGCTGACATTCAAATGTCAAGTCGCGTTCATGTCGGTCAGACTTCGAACTCGTCCAATGTTTAGTCACGTTTGGACGCGTCGACCATGCGTAAAGTCTTTAGACTTGTCGAGATCGCGGAAAGCCGGCAGCCAAGGAATGGCCCAAGGTTTCGATTAAATTATGAAAAACAGTACCGCAAATCCGACTGAAGTTTCCAGTCAATCAGCACAACGTTGCACAAATTGAAAACCGAATCGATCCAAAAAATTTATTGACATTCGAATTAGGTCACTCTCGAACGCGTTTGCATTTCATGTCCCAATGAAAACCTTCGCTATCCACGAACAAGCCTTCGCATTCACCAAAAGCGAGTGACTTCAATTTGGCAGTACCATTAATCCCTTCTACCCATTCGCCACTTGCGTTTTTTCCACGCAGCGACTTGACTTCGACAATCGCAAATTCTTTCTTCGGACCTGGCTTGCTGCTGCCAATCTCTTTGGTCATTTCGCCACCAGCCTCCTCCGCTTGATAGATTTTAAAATCTTCAACTCGATATCGTCCTCGAATGGCAACTGACTTTCGCTTACCCGGATTTTGTGGTTTCAATTCAAAAGTCCAAATGGCTCCCGCGATTACTCCCTCGGCGACGACTGGGGGACGTGGACGTTGCGCAAAGACGTTTGGGGAATAGGTCGACACAAATAAAGCAAAGACAATCGCAGACACAAAACTGACGCGCTGCATTTTATGAGCCTTAGTTTAAGGGGCGGTCCGACAACAATTCTGACGCTAGCGAATATTTTAACGAACTCAAATGCGACGAACAATCATATATCAATCTTGATGCACGACGGCAGAGCGTTCAGCTCAGCTTCGCGGGTTTCAAGGTGAGTTTCGTCCAAGCCCGATTGGGACGGAACCTCGCAATTCCATTAATCGATGATTGATGCCGGTGATGTAAAACCGTTTATAATACGCTCGGTTTGCAGAGCAGAGTCATCGCTTTACACCCGAGGAGCCATCCATTGAAAAATAGTTCGCAACCATTGGCACCATTTTCATTTTGGCGAAAAATCCCGTTACTACTTGTTGCTTGTCTGCCTGCATTCTTCGATAGATCGATATTTGCGGAACAACCTTTCATCTTTCGGCTCGATCTTTTTCCAGCCGGTCTAAACAACGTTGAGCTTTACCGAATACCAGGCATTGTTGTAACGCCGAAGGGCACTGCGCTGGCTTATTGTGAAGCGAGACTGCATGACAAATCTGATTGGGGGGAAATCCAAGTTCATCTTCGTCGCTCAAGCGACGGTGGCCGTCAATGGGAAGCTCCACGACAGATCGCACACTTTGGAGAACGGCTTGAAGGCAATCCGAAAAAACCGAACGGCGGCGAGCATGAGCAAACCGTCAATAACCCTGTCGCCATCGTAAATCGGCAAACAGGGCAGATCAATTTGTTGTATTGCGTAAATTACGCCCGTTGCTTCTCAATTCGCAGCCTTGATGAAGGAGTAACTTGGAGTAAACCCGTCGATATCACAGACGCCTTTCAAACTTTCAAGACAACTTACGATTGGAACGTGATCGCGACTGGTCCAGGACATGGAATTCAACTAAAAACTGGGCGTTTGGTTGTGCCCATATGGCTGGCTTATGGCACACCGGGCGATCACCATCCATCCGCGACGGCGACCCTTTACAGCGACAACAACGGTGAGACTTGGCAAGCGGGAGAAATAGCAATTCCCAACTCTGACGGCTTTGGGAATCCAAACGAAACGGCCGCTGCCGAATTATCCGACGGTCGGGTGATGCTTGTGACTCGCAGTGTTTCGAAACCGAGTCGTAAGCTGGTGACCATAAGTCCTAATGGTGCCGATGGCTGGAGCGAACCAAAATTTCACGAACAGCTTTGGGAACCAATTTGCATGGCAAGTATTGTCGCCATGCCACAGCAACCAGGCAGTTTGATTTTCTCGGGGCCGCGCAGCCTTGCTCGCAACGAATTTGGAAATGAAATCGCGGCGGGACGAGGCAAGCGGCGCAACCTATCAATCCAGCTCAGCCACGACGATGGACGAACTTGGCCAATACTACGAACCTTGGACACCGGACCAAGTGCCTATTCGGACTTAGCAATATTGAACGATGAAACAGTTCTTTGCCTCTACGAAGCCGATCAGAAGATTTCCTTAGCTCGCTTCAATTTGGATTGGTTGGACGAATAGAGTAGTCAGTCAGAAGCTTCGACGAATGAAAAGTCCGAGTTTGTCTGGCCGCTTTTCAAAGGTCTGACCCAACCATTCAAAACCGCGACTACGGTAGGGGCAACTCGTAGCCGAAGTCACCAGACTTCGGAGCACTTTCGTTGGGTAATCGGATCTCTGGTGAGATCGGCTACCCCGAGATTGAACATGATTGAAGCAATCGTTAGGTTGCTGATTGGCTTCGAGGGTTTATAGACAAGCCTCAAACGCCAACAGTTGATGCTTGCGTTTGTAGTTGCAACATTTGGCGGTAAAAACCGTCCGCTTCGAGCAGTTCTGCATGAGTGCCACGTTCGACTATTCGACCGCTGTCAATCACGAGAATTTGGTCGGCATGAGCAATCGTGCTCAATCGATGCGCGATCACAAACGAGGTTCTCTCTCGCAACAAGTTGAATAAACTCCGCTGAATGAGTCGTTCACTTTCGCTGTCCAAATTACTAGTCGCTTCGTCGAGAATCAAAATTCTGGGATCGGCGAGGATCGCTCGCGCAATCGCGATTCTTTGTCGCTGTCCGCCGGACAACTTCACACCTCTTTCGCCGATGATGGTGTCATATCCATCGACCGTCTCAAGAATGAAATCGTGTGCAGCGGCGGCCCTTGCAGCTTCTTTAACCTGCTCTTCGGTCGCATCTCGCCGACCGTATGATATGTTTTCAGCAATCGTCCCGTCGAACAAAAACACATCCTGTTCGACGACGCCCAATAGTTGTCGATAGTTGTGTAATTTGATCTCTGAGAGCGGAACGCCGTCCAGTGAAATCGAACCTTCTACTGCATCATAAAACCGAGCGATTAAATTACATAATGTGGTTTTCCCCGAGCCGCTGCGCCCAACTAACGCGATCATCTGACCAGCTTGCACGTCAAGATTGATGTCTCGAAGTATCCAATTCGGGTTACCTGGATATTTAAAAGAAAGATTTTCTATCTTCATCGCTCCAGACACCTGCGGCTTTGTCAGCGAAATCGCATTCGGATTGTCTTGCATCTCGCGAGGCAACTCCAACAAATCAAGCACGCGATCTAATCCAGCAAGGTTGTTTTGGAAGCTTACAGCCGTGCTTGCTAACGTAGCCAGCGGCCCCAGTAGCATCGCCAGATAAACCAAAAACATCATCAGCTCGCCAAGCGTCAACCGCGATTGAAGAATCTGCCAACCGCCGTAAATAAGTAAGATGGTAGATGCCAGCGGTATCAAAACTTCCCAGACGATTTCGATCAGGCGCGTCTTCCACCAAACCATCAATTGCTGACGAACCAATAAGTGTTGCCCTTTTACAAAACGGTTGGCTTCACTGCGCTGCCTAGCGAAAGTTCGAACAACGCGGATTCCGCTATAGGTCTCCGTCGTATTTGCATCAACAATCTGTCGTTGCTTTCGCACGTCTCGGTAAAGCGGTCGAATCGATCGAATCCATGTTTGATGCGAAAAATAGACCGCCGGTAACAACAGAATTGCCGACGCCATCAATCGCCAATCGACGAGAACAAGAATGATGAAGCTGCCCAATAATTGCACAATCGCCTGCGTAGGATTGAATAACATGCTGAATACTAAATCGGCGACGCCGCCAGCATCTTCGCGTAAAATGCTTGTAATTCCACCACTCTTCATGCGGTGAATCTGATGCAGTGGAAGATTGAGTGTATGCTCGAAAAGTCGTCGTCGAATACTTACTGCTGTCTGATTCAATGCTTGGGTTGCCAGCCATCGACCAGTTAGTTGAACGATAGTCTTGATGATGGTGATACAAACCACAGCCCCAGAGATTGCCCACAGTATTTGCATTGGTGTCGAACGGGCGAGTGCGACTGGCAAATAGCTTGGCAGAGGTAAAGGCGGATCAGTCAACACGGAATCGATCGCAAGCTTGGTGCCAAGAGGTGGCAGCAGACCTAACACGGTTGAGCAAATTAATGCCATTAGCCCGAGCAGAATCCTGCCGCGATGACCGTCGAGCAAACGAAGAAATTCGAAAAACAATCGCCCAAATGACCTGGCTGATCCAGCCACGATGTCTTTTGAAGATTCCTTACTCGACTCACGGACGACGACTGACGTTTCTGATCCGCCGTGATGGCTCCAAGATGCGACCGCACTGGGTTTGCCTTTTCTTTCGCGCACACTCAGAAGATATTCTTGAAAACGATTTCTAGAGCTCTTAGGCATCAGGGAATTGCAATTAACAGAAAGGAAACGGCTACGAGCGAGCCGACAAAACACGTCGATTCTATCCAATGCTTTATACCAGCTCAGCTAGCATGCACAACGAATTTTGAGGCGAGACATCATCCACCTTCCATCATTTTCATCACTTGGCCGCCGAGTTTGCTAGCCGTTGCCCATTCAAAAAGCGAAACTTATTCAATGCCAGAGGTTAGCGAAAAACCAATTCAAACCCTACCCAAAAAATCGCCGCGTCGACGACTCCGTGGCTGATCCAGCTCGCCGCCAATGATCCGGAACGCTGGTAAAGCCACGCCCAAATCATGCCGCCAGTCGCGACGCCGAGCGATCCTAAATAGGTCCAAATGCTTGTCCAACCAAAATAGGTCGCGAGCACCAGAATGTGATGCAGCATAAATCCGAACGATGAAACAATCAGGGCCGTCTTGAAATTTACAACTTTTGAAAGATTGCCGAAAACAAACCATCGCCAGTAGTATTCTTCTAGCAGGCTATGCACCAACGAGTATCCAACGGCAATTGCAACAAAGCTCGCTGTGGAATCAATCTGCATATCAGAAACTTTTGCTCGCATCTGCAGAGCGGGCCCCTCCATGATTCCAAGCGGCGACAGAAAACAGCGATTAAGAACGTAAATCGCGACTCCAATGACAAGACCCGAAATTAAGCCAAGCCACAGCATCTTAGGCTTGCCTTTGGACTCAATTCCACTCCACGGTGACAGGGTCCATAATGCTAAAACTGGCAGAGCGAACTGCAAGGACTTGCCAAGCAAATAAACCGTCTTTTGACTCCAAGCGGGCCAATCCGCCATTGCAACGAAATAGCCCCAAGTGACAAACGTCGGAAGAAGTAGACCAGCCACAATAAAAAGCCAACGAACACGAATTGCATTCGATTTTTTTTCATCAGCAACGTTCATGTAGCTTCTTGCTGCGATATTTTTTAGCCTTGGAATCGACGATCAGTTAGCTTGATGCGCTACGATAGCTAAGCAGCGACTTAGTGAATATCCATCGACTGCTGGCATAACTCAATATCGCAGCAACGATGGTAAATGCAATCAACATCCAATCCCAAGTCGAGGCCGGGACAATCGGTTGAGCAAGAAGTTTGGCAGGAACATTTACAACGACAAGAACAGGAACGACAAAAGTGAATACATAATACAGGGGCAGTCCCCATCCGCGTTCGTAAATCTCCATCGGATAACGCGAGAAATTTGTAATGTAAAACCAGAAATCATACAGGCTCTGATTTCGTCCCAACCAAATACTGGTCGCCGCCAAAGAGATCATCAGCGAATACAAGATACAAATGCCACAAACCAAGCAAATTAAAAACAGAGGAATCGAATACCATTGAAGTTGCCACTCAGGGTCCTGCCGCCCAACTAGATTGACCAATCCATAGCCACCGATCGCTAGCCCAACAAACAAGTTCGAAAGGGCGGACCAATTGATCTTGCGAAATGAGACGAGAAATTGAGTATCGATCGGCTTGAGCATCGCAAAGTCCAATCCGCCAGTGCGAATCAGTTCACTGAACTCTTCGGCATTGGGCATGAAGAATGTTTGAACGACCGAATTGATGACCCAAGTCGTTCCAAGAAAGACGAAGAATTCATTCTGCCCCCAACCGCTAGCGCTGCCGATCGATTTGGCGTGATGAAAAACAATCAGATAAAACCCTATGTTCATCGCGGTCCATCCCATGCTCGAAATGATGTCGAGAACGAAATTGGTCCGAAAGCTTAATTCGCGGACAAGTGAATTGGTGGCAAACTGCAACCAAACTTTGGAATACGACGGACGAATTTGAGCGTTCTTCATATCGATTCAACCGCGTAGGAGACCGCAAAGACCTCAACTGAAAATCCAGAAAAACATCTGAGAAGCATTTGGCTCTAGGCGGCTGGCATACCCGTCGCACGTCGCCACGCGCTTAGTTGTCCAAGATGCAACATCATGTGACCGCCAACGTAAAAGGCGTGCATCGCGGCGATCGTAGGGAAACGAGCAACGGAATTCGGGTTGCTATTGGGAACGTCGAACGCGGAATTATCTGCGGCGTTGAGGCACTCGATTGCCAAGCGATACGATTCAAAAAATTTCTCGACGACCAATCCCATTGCGGGATAAACATCTCCGTTTGGATCGTCAATGCATTTCGCTGTGTGCGAGTAAACCGATTTGTAGTCGTCGCTTAGCTCCAGGGAGTTTGCCGGTTTACCAAGGTCTTTGCAAATCTGTGGTCCGTAAATGCTAAGATGGCCCAATATAAAAGACGGATGATTTGATTGAATCACTTGTCCGCCAGGCGCTGCGAAACGCCCAAATTGATCGGCCTGGACCCCCACAAGCAGACTTTCAGCGTAAGTCAACGCACGCTTGCAAGAAAAAGAAATCGTTTGTCCGAAGTGCATATTTAGTCTACTGAATCAGGAAAGTGGCTGTCTATCTGTTTTCGAATTGTAGCCCAAGCATCAACTAATACAAAGGACGCAGCAAGCATCGACAAGGCAACTCCGTTTTTTGAGCGGCATACATTAGCCGCTGCCCGTTAGGCTCGGTTGTGCCGCACGAGCCGGAAGGAACGCTCGGGAACTCATGATGCAACTTGATTGAAGCAGCGACGATCCCTGTGACTATTGCCGGTTTGATTCTCAGAAGCGCAACGCTGGTGTAAGATGAGGGAACGGCACTTCCATCTGTCCTGCGAATCAAACCACTGGAGCAACGCGTGTTCAACCTATTCAAAATTCTCGCTCTCGGAATTGGAATCACAACCGTTCTTGCCTGCTTGACTGGGGAAAGCGCGGTGGCTGAACAATGGCTGCGAAAAAATCTATCGACGGATTTTTATAGCGAGGGCGGTAGCTGCGGTGATATCGACCAAGATGGCCACGTCGATTTAGTTGCTGGCCCGTTCGTTTACTACGGACCAGATTTCGAAGTCAAATCCAACATTTATGAACCGAAACCGTTTTCGATAAATGGCTATTCAGACAATTTCCTGAACTACACACATGATATAAACGCTGACGGTTTGCCAGACGTGATCGTGTTTGACTTCCCAGGCAAGCAAACTTGGTATCTCGAGAATCCAGGTAAAGAGGTTCGAAAAGTTTCCGCTTGGTCAAAAACTGCGGCTCTAGAATCAACAGATAACGAATCACCGATGCTGAAAGATATTACCGGTGACGGCAGACCTGAAATCATTTGCTGCCAGGGTGGACAATTTGGTTACGCCGAAATCCCAAGCGACCCAAAGCAGCTTTGGACTTTTGTCCCAGTCAGTGAAAATGGCGGTTACCAGCGTTTCACTCACGGCATTGGCGTGGGCGATGTAAATGATGACGGCTTGCCAGACATGATGGCATCCAACGGTTGGTGGAAGAATCCGGGCAGCAAGGCTACAAATTCGACCGGAAGTGATGAGCTGGATACGGAATCGAAGCTGTGGGATTTCCACCCTTTCGCTTTCGCAGAAACTGCGGCACAACTATTTGCGGTCGATTTAGACGGTGACCATCAGACCGAGGTTATCACGTCACTTCAAGCCCATGGCTACGGATTGGTAATCTACAATAAAATCGACGTTTCAGAAAACGAGCAATGGACATGGCAATCCCAAACGGTGATGACTGACGACCCAACGACGTCGCCGACGCAACTTGCTATCAGCCAACTACACGCGATCGATATTGCTGATTTTAATAATGATGGGGTTCCCGATATCTTAACGGGAAAACGTTTTTGGGCACATCAAGGCCATGACGTCGCCGAAAATGCAGTTCCGTATTTGGTTTGGTTCGAGACAATTCGCGGTGGAAACCATAGCGTGCGATTCGTTCCGCACATTATCGACGATGATAGCGGTGTTGGTACCGAAATCACCGCCTTCGATATAAACGGTGACGGTCTTCAAGATGTTTTTTCAGCGAGCAAACGGGGGGTGAATGTATTTTTGCAAACCAACGACAACGACCCAAGCGGACATCTGAATCGAACAGCTTCCATCGAATCTGGTTTTAAAAAGATCGCCGATCGAATCACGGTCGTCGGCACTCAAGATCCTTCTTTTTCGCCTGCAGACGAATCTGAGCGACCGCTCAATCTCGACTTTGAAGCAGGTGGTTTACAAGACTGGAAAGCCACCGGCGCTGCTTTCTTTAAACAACCCGTCGCTTGGGAACAAATCAAAGACAAGCAGCCAATTACTTCTGCCAACGCTCAAACGAACAAGTACCTCGTTGCAACCGATGTAGTCGTTGGCGAAATCGGCGAAGGCGAAATGTTCAGCCGACCGTTTACTCTCTCCAAACCTTGGATCTCGTTTCTGATTGCTGGCAGTTCAACCGACCTGACTCAAATGCAATTGGTTGACTTCGCAAGCGGTGAAATTATCGCCAAACAGTCTGGACTTGATAGCTCGCTAATGAAACGTGTTTCACTGGATGTCTCGGGATCCGTCGGCAAAACTGTTTACATCCGGATCATTGACCACGGCGGAGCCAAAGGGGACTTTCTCCGCTTCGATGATTTCAAAATGCATGATATTGAACCAAAATAATTAGCATTAAACTTTCCAACAAAGTCACATAACAATCGCAATGAATTCAAACCCAATGCGGAACGTCGTCGTTCCCGATCCGTCCACAACACCAATCGCGGGACTTCACGCAGGACACTATTTCTATCGCTGGGATCGCTGGAAACTTCTGCAGTTGATCGAACGATATGGAAACCAATTCGCAGTGCTCAGTGAGCAATTTCGTGCCGCGGTTGATTTGCAGGATACAGCGCGGACCGAACGTTATCAGTCATATATCATCAGCGGTAACAAAGCGGATTTTGCGACGATAATGATGGACCCAGATCCTCTGAAGATCGATGCGGTTCATCAACGGTTGATGGCGACCAAGTTGGGTTCGGCACTTGAACAGGTCTATTCGTTTGTTTCGATGTCAGAGGTAAGCGAGTATCTTCCAACGAAAGAGCAGTATTCCGAGAAGCTTCTCAAAAGTGGCGAAGACGAGAGTTCGCCAGGATTCGCCGCGAAGGTGGCCTCTTATGAAAAACGTTTACCGATAATGCTGGCCCAACGACTGGCACCGGACTTCCCCGAATGGCCAGCAATGTGTTTCTACCCCATGAGCAAATCGCGAGTAGTTGATGCGAACTGGTTCGCAGAACCGTTTTCCAAACGCAGTGCAATGATGAGCGAACATGCCCAAAGCGGCATGGCGTTCGCCGGACGAGTCACACAATTAGTCACCGGCGCAGTGGGCTTAGATGATTGGGAATGGAGCGTGACACTGTGGGCAAAGAATCCACAGTATCTCAAGCAGATTGTTTATGACATGAGATTTGATCAGGCAAGCGCACACTACGGTCTGTTCGGACCTTTTTACGTCGGCTACCGAGCTAACGCAGACGAGATTTTACAACACTGCCAAATTACTGCCAAAGCGTTTGAAGCATGACGCAGTCAGTACACTGCCTCGGAACCGCTGGGTACCATCCCAATGATCAACGACAAACATCGTGCTATTTTTTGCCCGAAGACTCCATAATGCTCGATGCCGGGAGCGGATTGTATCGATCGTTTCCGTTGCTGACACAATCTGCATTGCATATCCTCCTCAGCCATGCGCATTTGGACCACATAGTTGGGTTGACCTATCTTTGGAACGCAACGTTACATACGCCAGTGAAAGATATTTTTGTCTGGGGCGCGCACGATAAGCTTGACGCGATCAAAGAGCACCTTTTTTCATCCCTAATATTTCCGGCTCAGCCCAATATTACGTGGTGTGACTTGCCCGCGAGCGGAAAGTTTCAAATCGGTAAAACGAAAATCCAATCTTTGCCGGTTATTCACCCGGGTGGTGCAACAGCCTTTCGATTGGACCGGGAGCAAGTTTCGCTGGGCTATGTCAGCGACACCACTGCAACGAGTTTAAGCGATTACTGGTCAGCGATGAAGGGTGTTTCGTTGCTGATGCACGAGTGCAACTTTCGGTCGCAAGAAGCGGAATTTGCAACCAAGACCGGCCACACAGATCTGGGCAATTTGATCGATTGCCTGAAACAGCACCCAATGCGTCGCGTGTTGCTAACGCATTTGAATACAATTGACGATCAACTGCTCGATGAACTTTTAGAAGTCGTTGCTCAGAATCCTTCGCTGCGAACTACAAGAATCGAAATCGCTAGCGATGGAATGATTGTCAAGCTCTAGCAGGCTCACTGACTCGCTATTCGTCACGGAGCGAGATCAGGATTCGCATCACGTACCACAACATCAAAGCGACCGAAGCAAACAGAGCCAGCGATGCGGCAACATGCTGATCGGTTCGATAGTGATGCATTATATTTGACGTGTCATAGAGAATGTATCCTGCCGCAAGAAGGACCATTGCTGCAGAGAAAAACAATCCGAGCTGAAAGCCCGCAAAGATGCCAATGACGATCGTTGCCAAAGCAACCATGCCAGCGAGAAACAAATATCGACCAAGCCACGAAAAATCGGCACCTGTGAGCATCGTCATCGCTGTCAGCCCAATGAAAACTGTTCCTGTGATCAGACCTGCTTGCAAAGGGATTGATCCGCTGCGGTCGATCATCAAAGACAAGGCCATCAGCGGTAAAAAGATCACCGCTTCGGCGACGACATAAAGCCCTAATCCTGCATATTGCAAACCAGAACTTGTGCTCGAATCCGCCCAGCTTCGCGCCAACCAACTCACTCCCATAAATACGCCCAATACAATTAGCCAGCCGTAGCCACCGAGCGCTGGACCAATATTTTCGAGCAAAACATCTGGCGGAAATAGAGTTAACAACAAACACTCAAGGACCAAGAAGGCGGCTACCGCACCTGCCAAGTGAACATAAACTCGTCGGATAAATGCGGTTCGCTCGCTTATTCCGGCAGCCGCGACAACTTGACCGCTGCTTTCATAGGCATAAGGATTTTCAAAGTTCATCATTCCACCTTCAGGTTACTTGCTTTTAGATTTTATTAATTCGACTGACTGGTCCGGCCGTATCTGCTATTCGAGCAGCTGCAATTTTGCTGGCATCTGAAAAATTGATCTGGACGAAAACCGTCGGGTCTCTAGCATAACGACAACTGAACAACTCGACAACAAACTTGCCGACGAATCGTCACTTCAACGAACAGAAAATAACGCTTGTAATGTTGGGTATCATCAACACTCGAACATTCGATTATGCGCTTCAAGTTGCAAGCCGACGAAGCTCGTCGAGCGTGTTTGCTTGCTCAGGCTTCTTGTCATGCCGCCACCTCAAGATTCGTGGAAACCGAACCGCGACTCCAGACTTGTGCCGCTTTGAAGCTTGCAGGTTTTCAAAGGCTAGCTCCATGACCAACAGCGGCTCAACTGTTCGAACTGGCCCAAAACGATCTAGCGTATTTTGACGTACGAATTGATCGACCTGACGCATCTCTGAATCAGTCAATCCAGAATATGCCTTTGCGAAAGTCACCAGTCTCCCGTTGTCCCAAAGCGAAAAAGTGTAGTCGGTGTACATGCTCGCTCGACGACCATGACCGCGTTGTGCGGCGGTTAAAACTGCATCAATCGTGTAAGGATCGATCTTCCATTTCCACCACGCTCCTCGCGTTCGACCGACGGCGTAAGTTGATGAATATGGCTTAAGCATAAGCCCCTCGGCTTCATACTGGCGACACTGTTGTCTCATTGCTTCTAAGCCGTCCCAATTGGAAGCGACGATCGTTGGCGAAACTTGGATCGCAGCTTGACTAGCTTGCTCGACAATTGTTTGCAGGCGTTCACGTCGCTGGCTCAACGGGTGTTGGCGAATATCTTCTCCGTCATACTCAAGACAATCAAAAGCGACAAATTCAACGGGTACATCAGCCATTAATTTCTTGCCGATTGTTTTCCGACCGATCCGTCGTTGCAATTCCGCAAACGCTAGTGGTCGGCCATCTTTGAACGCGAGGATCTCGCCATCCAAGACCGTTCCGTTTGGCAAATCTTCTCGCAAGTTAACGAGTTCTGGAAATCGATCTTCAATTCGTTCCTCGCCTCGGGACCAGATATACAACTCATCATCTCGCTTAATCACTTGCGCGCGGATTCCGTCCCATTTCCATTCGACTAAATAGTCGTCAGATTGTCCGAGCTGCTCGACGCTACTTTCGATTGGATTGGCCAAGCAGAATGGGTACGGCAGGTAGTTTGCAACCGATTGTTTCGTTGGGTCAATAAGGTCCGAATAGAATTGCGGCGTCGGCGACCAATTGCCCATTAGCCGATGTGCCACAGACTCGACCGACAACTTTGCAACCGATGCGATTGCTCGTGTTAGCAAACGCTGACTTACTCCAATGCGAAACGATCCAGTAATCAACTTATTTAGAACAAACCGCTGCACTGAAGTCATCTGCTTCCAGTAATTTTTCACCGCTGCTTGTTGCTCGTGATCCGACATGCTTGCAAGAGGCAACAGTTTTTCTTCGACCCAATCACACAATGAGCCTTGAACATCTGCGTCGGAATCAGCAATGACGGCCGCTAGTGTTTCGCCGAGATCACCAACCCACTCGTAAGTCTCTTCCAAAAGCCATAACGGAATATTTGCCTCTTCGGACGCCCAAATGCGAAGCTTTGCCGTATTTATCAACCGCTTCAGCTTTTGACCGCTTAAAAAGTAGACCGCCCAAGCTGCATCGGCTGGTTTCGCTCTGGCAAAGTAATGCTGCATCACTTCGACCTTTTCATTGGTCTTTGTCGTTTGATCAATCGCTTGATAAAGCAGACAGAAATCTCGCATCGCTTCTCTAACCTTCGACGCTTTCGGGTTTGACGGTCTTGACCGCTTCATCGGCTGCGGTTTCAAGTTCGCCACCATCGCTCGACTCGCCAACAAATTGAGTTTTCAATGGTTTGGCGTTCCAGCCACACTCACTCAGGTATCGAGCGACGATCGAAGAAAAGCCGTGAGTCACCCAAATTGCTTCCGGTTTGCATTGGTGAATTGTGGACAGCAACTCGGGCCAATCGACATGATCCGACAGCACGAACCCTCGATCCATGGCTCGACGTCGGCGTGTTCCCCGAATCGCCATCCAACCCGAAGCCATCGCGGTCGAAATAGCTCCGAAACGTCGAAGCCATGGTGTTCCGTGAGCGCTTGGCGGCGCAATCACGATTCCGCGATGCCAATCTATTTGCTTTCCGCGCGTCGCCTCAATATCACTGATTCGTTCACTTGGTGGCAAATCAATTCCCGATTCAAGATAGGCTTGATTGCCGACGTGCACTGCTCCATGACAGTAGATTGGCCCGACGCTGCGATCCAATCCTGCCAATATTCGCTGCGCCTTGCCAACCGAGTAGCCATAGATCACGCTTGTCTTGCCTTCGCTTTGATTGGCTCGCCACCAATCATTGATCTCAGAGAAGACGATTTCTGACCTTGGCCAATGAAAAACGGGTAGGCCGAACGTGCTTTCCGTCACCAGTAAGTTGCATGGAATCGGCGCGAACGATTCGGTCGTCGAATCAGCCCCGAGTTTGTAGTCTCCTGTTACTACCGCGATCCTCCCACGATACTCCAGCCGAATTTGCGAAGAGCCAAGAATGTGGCCAGCCGGATGCAAGCTCACACGTACCCCGTTAAGCGTTACGATTTCGCCATAGCTAACGGCGAGCAAGTTAATATCGTGCCCCAATCGAACGCGGAGCAATTTCTCGCTTGAAGCAGCCGCCAGATATTGCTCGGACCCCGCTCGGGCATGATCGCTGTGGGCATGCGTGATAACGGCCCGTTTAACTGGCCGCCAGGGGTCAATATAGAAATCGCCTGCCGGGCAATATAGTCCCGAAGACGAAAGGGTCAGAAGCTCGCTGAAATTTTCGTCTGCCATGGCGGTATTATGGCAGATCGTCTAGTGGTCTATGCCAGCTTAAAAATCGATTTTGTCGACTCATACAAACGTAGACCAGTACCGCTCCTGGTAAGCTCACCTAGGCCAGGACGAGTCCTGAAAAGCTTCTCGTGCGTCAGGATCGGTCCTGAACTACACGAAGCAAAGAAGGAGATGCGTAACGGCGTTCGCTGTCCAGCTATCAGGCCGAAACCTAACGTCGGAAGCTGTATTCCGGATTGGCTTGATCGAAATCTGCGTCGGTCAGCCCAACGTTTACCTTGATGTTCTGGTAAGTGTATTCCTCAATGATCTCAGGTTCTCCGCCAGCAACTTTAGGCCAATCATAAGCGGCATAGCGAACCGGAATTTGTAACTCTTCGTCCATAAAGATTTGCGCAATGTGGAAGTCGAACGGGCCGACTTTAGCCGGATGTGTAACTTGAATCACGCGGCAATCTCGGCCGCTAACTTTTGCACCCTGAAGGAATTCAACTTTGCAATCGCCGTGCTTACGATCGCGTTCGCCGCGCTCGATCAGCTTGGTTAGCAAATTCTCAATACCAATATCAGTGATTGGATAACGCTGTCCCTTCATTGCTAACCAGCCCGTCGGGTCCAAAGCGTGCGTTCCCAGCATTCGTTTCATGCCACCTTCATGTGCGATCATCTTACCTTCGTTGGCCCCTTCAACGAACATTACCTCGCGACCCTTCATCGCCGCAGGCTTTAGGAACGTCAGGTATACGCTGAATGGCGTTACCGTCTTTCCACCCTCGATTTGACGACTACGGAATTTCGCGAACATATATTCGTATTCGCCAACCACGCCCTCAAATTGCTCACGCTTGATGAGTACTGCTGTGTAGTCTTTGATCGTCGTCTGCATGTGACGCAGGCTGTGGTGAGCTAGCTGGATTGCTGGATCGAGCGGATGGACCTGTGGAATGGCCGCAGGGACCTGGTCGTTTTTACTCAAACGATAGACTGGCTCGACCGCGTTTGGCGGCTGTTGGGCGTAGACTGATGAGCTGATGGTCGCTGAAACGCTCAGGGCGACTGCGGGGATTGCAAGTAGGCTCAAAAAACGTTTCATCGTCTCTTCAATTCCTTCGTCCGTGGTAGTTCGACCGCTCCAACCTTTGCGGCAACAGGTCCGTGGGAGACTAGGTGTTTCCGCCTCGCACTGCAATAGGTTATCGATTGCCAAGCATCAGAAGCTTCAATTGCGAATCACCATCAATTCGAAATTTGCTGGCTTTGCATTCGTCGCCAACGGGTAATGCGAGTCGAACGAACTAGGTAGAGATTACCGATCGCAGCATCTTTTCGGATAGGTTCTTACTGTGACCCAAAACGTTGACCTGGAAATTTCAGCAGGTCGCAACTGCCCAGGCAAAAGTGGAAGACACCAAATATTTCGAATCGAAAAAATTGCAAGCTCATCGCGATGCGTTTGGATCGATTAATTCATCGATATGCCGTGAACCTTTGAGATCTTCAGGCCACGCGGTCCATACTTGCGTACTTGCTTTCAGCTTTTCGAGAAACTGGTCACGAATCTCCGTCTTCTTCTTTTCCTCTAGTTTCTTGCGAATCTCTTCATAAGCTTCGGAAAACGGAACAATGCGAGCAGCCTCTCGCTCAAGTACTACGATTGCATGGTAACCATCGCTATCCTCGAAGATGTTGCTCAAGCGATTTTCCGGAATCGAAAAGACCGTTTGATTAATTTCATCACTGCGAAGCGATCCTTCTGTTGTCCAGTCAAATACGCCACCGTCTTCGGCTCGTGGACCTTGTGAACGACGTTTGGCAACACTTTCAAATGGTGCCCCGCCGAGCCGAACTTCTTCGTACATGCTTGTTATCTCGCTATATGCCTGCTCCTTTGATTCGAATTTTCGAAATAGGACGGTCATTAATTGGAATCTTGCCCGAGGCGGTCGTTGCCAGTCTTCAATTTCGCTTTCATATTGATCGCGAACGGCCAAAATGTCGATGTTCACAGTTTTTGGTGTGATCTCTCGCATCATTTCGTTGGCTAACATGCTGTCCATAAAAGTCAGCTTCTGACCTTCAAGCGACGTCCCTTGCGAACGATAAAATTGATCTAGTTCGATTTCGTTGGAAAGCTTTTTCTCTTTGATCATTTCGGGAATGTAAGATTCGTAAAATACTTTATTAATCTGCATCCGAATCTGACCACGTGCGTCTTTGCGTTCGGCAACTGGTTTGTTGTTGACAATTTTTTGAATAAACTTCTGAGACAACATTTTGGTTTGGACAGTGCTGACCAACGCCTGTCTCATTAGTCGTTCGCGAGCGCGGGCTATTTCTTCTTTGCTCGCCTTACCTTTGGCTTCCACCAACATCGGTTCAATCAAATTCATCAGCTCGCCGGCCAATATCGGTTCTTCACCAACCATGGCAACGATTCGCCCCGGCTGAAAAAATTCCTCTGAAGCCTCGATTGTTTGCGGCGTCTGGTAAGGATTGGCAGCTTGTTCGTTGCTGTATGCAGCCGGCAATGCGTTAACGCCAGGGTAGGGAGATTGCTGGCCATAAACCAAGCCCGTCATCGCAATCAAGGGAAAACTAACCCAACCCTTGATGGCGGAACGAGCCGTAACGGATTGCATCCACGACAAATGATAGGGCATCGCTTTTTTTGCTTTTGAATCGAACATAATTGTTTCGAAATTCGCGACCGAGTTTTTGTTGACAGGAGCTCGTTTGAACTATCCCGCCCCAAGAGAATTTTAACATTCTCTTGAACATCTACACGGCAATGCTTTCACCGAAAACGAACGGCAACCGCCAATTACTAACATTGTCGACGGATTCCAGACCGCAATTGTGTGACTTTAGTCCAGTCCGAATGAACTCACCAATACGACGCAATGCCAGCTATTTGCCGCCGTTGGGCTTGTACTATGGGTCAATGCCAGCAAAATATCTTCGAGCTGTTCATATCAGTTTTGTACTCTCTGCAACAACGCTTATACGCGTTT
>JBGSKY010000010.1:0-6195 GCA_041740995.1 Pirellulaceae bacterium | reverse complement strand
CACAGCCCAAGTCGCTGGTCCAATGGGTCGCCCTACCGTCGCCATCACCAACGGTTAGTTTAATCAACGTATTGCGATTCTCCCGAATGGATCGGCTGACCGCCTTGGCATCAAATTTCAACGGTTGCCCTCCGGCAAACAAATCGTAACCATTCAAACTGAGGGCTAAAGCATTGGTCACGATCGGCACGCCAGCATATCCAGTCGCCGAAACGATGCGGCCCCAATTAGGATCACCGCCAAAGATAGCCGTCTTGACTAGATTGCTCATGGCGACATTTTTTGCGATCGCCGTGGCGTCTTCGTCGCTGCTGGAGCCCGAGACTTCGATTTCCATCAAATGCGTCGCACCTTCGCCATCGTCTGGAATCATCTTCGCCAATTCGATGCATAACTCGGTTAGCACGTCACGAAATCGCATCAAGTCGTTTGAGTCTATCGGCGAAGAGTGAGAATCAGGTGCGGGCGACATTAAGACCAGCGAATCGTTGGTGCTCATATGTCCTTCCACACTGATGCAATTAAAGGATCGGTCAGCGGCATACTGCAACATAACTTGAGCTTGCTCGCTGGTCAGCGGGACATCACAAACGATAATCCCGAGCATGGTCGCCATCTTTGGCCCAATCATGCCAGCGCCCTTGGCCATCGCGACCATGGCGAATTCCTTTCCGCTGATGATCATTGATCGGTGACCGATCTTGCGTGTCAGGTCGGTGGTCATGATCGCATCACTGGTCGCCATGAATCCGTCCTCAGAGCGACAAAGATTTTCCGCCGCCGAGTAAATCCCCTTCTCAATTTTGTTCATGGGTAAATGGTGACCGATGATGCCGGTGCTCATTACCAAAAACTGGTCGGCAGAAACTGACACACCGGACTGTTTTTCAACTGCTTCGGCGGCCAGTGAGCACATCTGTTGGGCATCGGCATAACCCTGATCGCCTGTGCAAGCGTTTGCATTGCCGCTATTGATCACGATTCCACGTAAATTTTGGCCTGGGCAACGCGTTCGCGAGATAACAACTGGCGAAGCAACAACCTGATTGGTTGTAAAAACGCCGGCGATAGTACAGGGCTGATCTGAGACCACGAGCGCAACATCTCTTGCGCCAGGCTTTGATTTTATCCCCGTCGAGACTCCTGCGAACTGGAACCCGAGCGGCAGTTTCATAGTTTTTGTCATTCGCGAGATGTCTGTTCTATTGCATCAATCCCGACATATCGAGCTTCATCTCGTCACGGAAATTTTCGAACCACGAGGCTCGCATCATTCCCATCTGAGCTCCAGCTAGCGCCTGCGACGACTGATTAAGAGGATTGGAAGCAAATTTTTGTAAGAGCTCTGCTTCATCAGGTGTCCGCTCGATGACTTTGATTGCAAAGAATCGATCTTTGTTAACACTGGCTGCTTGAGTTGCTTTTCCGATTTCGGTTTTTGTAACGGCCGCCATGAAATCGTTGGTAACTGGTCCGATTTGGTCAATGATGGAAGTCATGACTTGCGATGCACGTGGAGGTTGCAACCAAGTAAACGATGGCGGATTGAGCAACAAAGCTTGGTCAGTTTCTCCAAGAACTTCGGTCCATTCGCCAGCATCGTTGAGGGCTGTAGCAATCTCTTCGGCGCGAGCCATCGCAAGTTCGCGGGCTTTGATCTTCTTCCACGCGGCGAGGACTTGTTCACGAGCTTGCTCGAAGGTTGGCACGGACTGCTCTTTCGATTCGATTTTCCAAGATAGAAAAATTGAAATCTGAGAATTCCCACCCAAGAAAGTTGTATCGAAAGGTGTGAACAGCGGTACCGATGGATCGAGAATCGATTCGGCATAGCTGATCGTTTGGAACGTTTGGCGATTGAATATGATACTTCGACCGATATCTGTGTCTTGAACGCTATTGGCATCTACAAAACCCGTAATGCCGTATTCCAATCCATTTTCATCAGCCAGCTTGGCCAAGTTAAGTTTCTCTGGCTTGTTTGGTTTATCAAAGCCCGTTCGAATTGCATCGTTGTAATATTGGATCGCTTGCTGATACTTCTGCATCGATTTTGTAGCGTTCTCCAAAGCGATTTGCATCGCGGCTCTGGCTGGTTCGGCGGCCATTTGCTCCAGTAATTGTTCACGTACTTCATCGATCGTTTGGGTCCGCATCGGAACTTCTGCGGCCGGTGCGGCAGGAGTTTCGCTGGTCGCCGGTGGCGGAGTCTGCGGGTCTGCCACTTCAGTAGCACTCTCAGTCGTAGCTTCGGTGGTCGCAGCTTCGGTGGTTGTAGCTGGATCGATTGAGATTTCCGCTGTTGTTGCAACTTCGGGTGTCGCCGATTCGGTTTCAGTTTTTACGGCTCTGTCTTCTTGAAAAGCTACGAGACGATTACCCGAACGAGTGGCGGACAATTGGCTGCCATCGGCTGGCGCGGGCTGCTCAGTCGGAACTTCCGTTTCAATCAGCGGCTTCATCTCCGCGTCCACATTTGGGACGTTATCAGATGATGATGCTTGTGGTGACGTCGCTTCGGACTCGGCGATTGGCTGGGAACTTACTTCGGGGGCAGATTCGGTGGTTGCCGGATCCAATTTGGTTTCTTCTGCTTTTGCTGGTTCGGTGTCGGCTGGCTCGGTTGGTTGCAGTTCGCCAGTTTTGTCAGCAACTTTAAATTCGCCAGCAGCAACTCGGCGATCATATTCGGCTTGAACCGCATCGGCCGTAATTGTCTGCTTGGCAGCGTCGATAAAACGCTGCATATCGGCCCGCAGATATTCAATATCCGCCGAATAAGGCTTCACAAAACCGAATTCTGGCGAGTCCGGATTAGGCAAAAAATCCATTCCGGCATCGTAGACTTCTCGCATTTCGCGATCGGTTGGAGTCTGCGTAACTTTTTCGATAAACGTATCGGTAAATACTGGAAAGGCTTCGATTTTGGTTCGTTGCTCGAACTTTTGAAAATTTTCCCAATTTGCAGCCGGCGTAATTAGAGGGCTGTTTGTAAAGCTGACGGCGGCGGACTGCATTTGCAACAACAGTTGCTTGCAGATCTCGTCTTTCAAGAACGAATTAATGGCATGTTGCGTCAGATCGGTTCCGGCTGTTTCACGCAGCAACTCTTGGTATCGCTTCTGCGTGATCTTGCCGTCGGTCAACTGTTGCAGATAGAGATCAACGGTTCGGTCGTCGACGTTCACGCCCCGGCGGCGTGCTTCTTCGGCCAGCAAATTCGTCTGCACAACCACGTCTGGACTTGTCGGTTGCTGCAAGCCCAAGAACATTTGCTCGCCCTCGCTAGCGAAATTCGGAACGCGCGGACGACCGCCGAGCTGTACGACTTCACGAGCCAAACGCTCGAGGAATTGGTACGAACGCTGGTAATTTGCCGTCAGCGAACGAACTTGATCGCGGCTCATTGTGCCGTCTTTCCAACGCACAGCAATGCTGCCATCTGTTCTGGCCAATTGGTCGGTTATCGATGCACTTGGCAAAATAACGAAGGCAACAACGGCTAGGACAACCATGGCCGCCATCCAAATGCGTTGGTTTTTGCGAAACAAGTTGAAAGGGCTGGACATCCTGTAAACCTAGCGAGCAAATATGAAAGAACGTGGACCTCAACCGACAAAGATCCGTCGTAAACCGCATGATTCTATGGACTTACCATAATGTTGCAATTCCAACCCGCCAGCAGAGAAGTCGGTTTTAAGAAATACTGCACGTAAATTCTGACACAGCGATTTTCTGCCTCCATCGTGAATAGGCTTAACTTCGCATCTTAGAGCGTGTCCCGAAATTAGCGTTTTGCATTTTCAAGTCTGCGCAGCATAAGTTCAATCATAGTAAATTGAATCATCGCCAAGCTTGATTCTGGATTCGTTTCATAGTCTTTGCTATGCCGCCGACAGCGATTTATGTCACAGAACTTGAGGTTTGATGATATCCCTGAACCCGAAGATTTACGATTCTTGCATGGTAATTTAGGTAGCTTAGGCAAGAGGGTTCCCGAGGACTGTTGCTGCAACTCTGATTCATGCTTTTCAAGTTGGCATGAGGATGATGCAGTAAACAAGGTTTTGAGGTGGCTCTGGCCTCATGAAAACGGGATCAGATGTTGGCTGCTCCCCGGCGAGCTATCCGCCGAGTTTTCGGAAAACTCAACCGCACGATCCTACTTCTCTTCATAGCGACTCAATATCTAATCCTCTATCTGTTCATCCGCCGTTTGATGACGAGCAACCCAGTCGGAGCAGAGCGTTGCGATGGACGTCGCGAAAAGCATCGAGTTGTGAGTATGTAACGCCCGTTGCGAATCGTCAACGTCGGCGTGATGCGTGCACGACATGGGAACGGAAAAGTCGAACCGTCCAGCGATGGTTCGGACGTGGCAATTAACAAGGTCTGGCAATCGGAAATGCGGATTAGAGGTGAGATCGCAATGATCGAGCAACGGAGCGAATGGCCAGCGAAGGAAACGCGGAATGAGCCGAGTCGACGGGATCGTCGTGAACGGTGGTGCGAGCAATACGATCGGTCCATGCCATTGTGTTTCGTGGACGGCGAGCCAGGTGGCAATACAGCCAAGGCTGTGTGCAATAAGTGCATCGGGGCGATTTTTTCGGAGGTTCGCGCAGAGTCGAGCAACGATGTCGGAAAGTGGTAGGCCGACACTTGGGTAGCGAAAAAGCGAAGCTTCAAACGAAGCGGCGTGCAAACGGCGAATCAACGGCCGGAATACTGGTGACGCGACGGCAAAACCGTGAACGATGTGAAGCGTTGTTTCGTCCATCAACATTTCCGTCGGGTAAAGAATCCATGTAAGTTCTGGGTTTGGGGTGGGAGTCATTTGAATAAAATCTGGCGACTCTGACCCGTGATCATCTCTGTGCACAAACACAGCGAGTCACAAAATTCCAACCCCAAACCCGAAGGACACATTCACTATAAAAATTCTCGCTCTCGACCTCGGACCAGTCAAGTAACACCGTTCAATACCATGTGCCGCTTTTTTGACACAAAGAATCGCAAACATACTTTCTTTAATGCGCTGACTGAACGAAATTTTCTTACCACCATCTTCAAGAAGCATAAGTCGAACAGTTCGCCTGGATTGATCAAGTGAACTTGGCTTGCCACTTCAAAGGCTGTGAATTCGACCCAGTGGGCGGTATTGGTCAACTGCCACCACTGGTTGGTGTAGAAGCTTGCTTGGATTCTGGCGACCATCAATACCTGGACTGCCAACGCTCAGCCGTATTCTCCTAGCGCAGGCCAACGTTTTTGCGGTGGATGTCGATGATGAATGGGACTTTGCCTTTGTCTAACGCTCGGAAAAGTGTTGGCAGGTCCTGTTTGATCTCCAGCTCGCGCTCTTCGGTGTAGAGCGGCATCATGCGATAGAAATAAACCGGCTGTCCGTCGGTCCGTTGAAACTTTTTATCGGCTACCAACATGATCGTTGTGAATTTTGTGTTGGGAGCTAACGGCTGGGGTGGTTCGTCGTTCGCAATCAACGTGACTTGACCGCCGAGCCATGTTTGTTCGTTATGGACGTGCTGGGCCATCTTTCCCATCCAGAGCATCGGCCAGTTGAGCTTCGGGTCGGTCATGTTCTCCCAATCCCAATCGCCGGGCAACTCGACATAGATCTCACCGAAGGCGTAATCTGTCTCGCCTGCTGGCAAAGTCATCGACGCATTGGACATGCCGACGGTGAAGAGCGTCAAGTGTTTGCGTTTGCCAGCCGGCTTAATCGCATGGATGGTAATTTGTGGACCATTGGGAACGATTTCGGCGTGCGATTTGGCTTCGACCGGTCCGATGTTTTTAGCGAACCACTCCCACACCTGCGCCAGATCGCTGGATGCTACAGACTCCGATTTCGGTGCAGATTCGACTTGTTTTGGATTGGCTGTCATCCCCTTGTGCAGCGCCCGCTCTTCTCCCACCAGCTCACTAGCATGTTTGGCTCCTTGGCTCTTAAGGTAAGCGATATGATCGGGATCGACTGCCCGATCGAGCACGGTGAACAGTTGATCCTTATTGCCAAAACTCTCGAACAGGTTGTTGACGTTTAAACCATATTTAACAAGCAGTTGCAGCAGCTTTAATCCTTGCGCTTTATCATTACATTTGAGTGTAGATAAAGCTGGTCGACTTAAATTGGGATCACAACCAAGTTTAAGCAAATCTTCTACAATGTCA
>JBGSKY010000009.1:0-33275 GCA_041740995.1 Pirellulaceae bacterium | reverse complement strand
TCGCCAACCAAGCTTTTACGTCTTCCCGATTATTTAACGATCCATCCAATTGCTGTTTTCGTATGTCATCTAGAATTTGGCGATACAACGGACCAGCGACAAGTCCCCATGATCGCAAGTCTTCGCCATTAACCAAAGGTGGCGGGTCAAGCGTTGCATTGCCAAGCTGCAGTTTTGATTCGACCCAGCGAATGCCGTCTAAGCTACTCGCTTCATGGCCTGCAATCGTCCGAGCGAGCTCAAGGGCGACATTGATGTGCCGATGAATTAACAACGGTTGGATCGTAGACCAGGAATGTTTGTTTGCCTCGCGAAGGATTTGAACATTTCCTGCCGCGAAGAGAACTTCATCCAAAATCTCGTTGCTCGGCTTGAAATGTGACTTCAACTCGCTTCGAATATCTGCACTGGTAAACGACTTGTCGACGCGCAGTAGCTGATTCGCAAATGCGGCCATCACCAACGAGAACGATGGTTCAGAAAAGCCGTCTACGATCGATAATGTATCCGCCAAAAACGTTTTGGATTCTGAAAAGTGTTGTTCCAAGCGTGGCCAGATAACCTGCAACAATCCACTATCGTGCAACCGTTGCGTAGCGGATGCCGCACTGGACAGTTTGCAAATTTTCTGCATTTCATCGTAGATCCGCTCGATTGAAACGACCCCCAACTGATTTGATGCCGCCAAGACTGCTTCCCACGTCGCTGGCTCAATTTCAAAGTCATAACGAGCGGCGAAGCGGACTGCGCGGATCATGCGTAACTTGTCCTCGGCAATTCGATGACTTGCGTCACCGATTGCTCGAATAATTCCGCTTTGTAAGTCAGCGCGACCACCCACAAAGTCGATGATCTGCTCACTCTTGGGGTCCCAGAACATACCGTTGATCGTAAAATCTCGGCGGGCAGCGTCTTCCTGCGGCGTCGCAAATCGGATGGAATCAGGTCGCCGCCCATCAATATATTCTCCGTCACTGCGAAACGACGCGACTTCCACGTTGATATGCTTACTTTCATGGCGTCGATGAACGCACGCGACTCCGAAAGCGGCGCCGACTAACAATGTATTGGCAGGCCCAAAGAGTTTTTGTACCTGCTGTGGCGAAGCATTGGTTGCTACGTCATAGTCACTTGGGTGTCGCGAAAGCATTTCGTCGCGAACACAGCCACCCGCGAAATACGCTATAAATTTGGCGTGGTCCAGACGATTGGCGATTTCTAGAGCAAACGCGCGCTGAATCTCGCTCCAAGTTGGCTGGACCTCCATCGCGTGAAGACTCCGATTTCATGACTGTTGAGGCTGTAAGGTTGTCAGATAAAAATCGTCCTGCAAAAGGCCTGAACCCGCAAGGCGTTCGCCATGGAGTTGTAGCGGTTTGTTTCGAAAGCGATCACTACCTAGTGATTCGCCGATCGCAAAGTGTTCGCGCACCAGGGATGCTTTGCTTTCCCGGTGGCCACATTGAAATCAATGAAACGTTTGAACAAGCGATTATACGCGAAATGGACGAAGAGCTTTCGTTGCCGATCATCGTCCGCGAACATCTTTGGTCATCGGTCACGAGCTGGGGCACCAAGCTGGAATGGATGCTCATCGAGCGCGACGCAGCCCAAACGCCGATCCCCAATCCACTCGAGGTCGCCGAAGTGATGTGGATGCGAGAAGCAGAATTGTTGGGCGGTTTGGATGTTCTAGGAAGCGTGCCCGATTTCTTCGAAGCCAAATATAACGGCTTGTTCACTTTCTAGTGCTTCAATCAAATTTAAAGGGCGGAAACTCGTAGCCCAAGTCCTCAGACTTCGGAGCCTTTTCGTTGGGCAATCCGATCTCTGGCGAGATCGGCTACCCTGATAATGAATGTGATTGAAGCACAAAGCGAAACACAAATCCGCAAATTAATTTCAGTCGTGACCAAACGTGTCACAGCATCCGCGAATAATACGATAACACGACGCACGAAGACGTCTGAAACAAGAGGGATAGGCTTCCAGCCTGTCATTCCTGGCATACACGGGCTCGAAGCTGATCCCACTTGCCAGTGATTTGCCAGCAAACGGAAGAGTTTTTCTATAAAACTGTTTCGGAAGTAACTAGTAAACAGACGTTCAATCGCGTTTAATTGTGTCACTTGTGATGCTTTGCTTTCCATTTCCAATTGGATTTGTTTTGCAAGTCCTGTCGAAAGTTCGGCTCACAAATTTTTCGTTGGAAAATCGCCAATAAGGGAATCAGGGAAACCATGGCTGCAAAAAAGAAAACGGCGGCGGTAGTCAAATCAACCGGGAAATGCGACGAAGGCATGGAAGCGGTTTACAAACGCGAACCAGGCCTGCGAACCACGCTGCAACAAATTGAAAAGCAATTCGGCGACGGCTCAATCATGCCGCTCGGTGGAGAAGGCTTGCTCAAGATCGAAGGCATTAACACTGGTTCGTTGTCGTTGGACATGGCGCTTGGCGGAGTCGGCGTGCCTCGCGGACGAATCGTCGAGATCTTTGGCCCGGAATCTAGTGGTAAAACAACGCTAGCCCTGCATATCTGTGCCGAAGCTCAACGCAACGGCGGCATTGCAGCAATCATCGACGCTGAACACGCTTTTGATCCTTCGTGGGGCAAAAAAGTTGGTGTCCAATTAGATACCCTACTCGTGTCGCAACCTAGCAGCGGTGAAGAAGCGATGCAAATCACCGAGATGTTGGTCAAGAGCAACGCGGTCGATGTCATCGTGATCGACTCGGTCGCGGCCCTGGTGCCCAGAGCCGAACTCGAAGGCGATATCGGTGATTCGCATATCGGCCTGCAAGCTCGATTGATGAGTCAATCGATGCGGAAGCTGACCGGTGCAATCGCCAAGAGTAAAGCGTCCGTGATCTTTATTAACCAGATCCGCGAAAAGATCGGCGTGATGTTCGGTTCGCCCGAAACCACGCCTGGCGGTCGCGCATTAAAGTTTTATTGCTCCTGCCGTATCGATGTTCGGCGCATCGGCTCGCTGAAAGATGGCGAAGAAGTTGTCGGGCAACGTGTGAAGGCTAAGATCGTCAAGAACAAGGTCGCGCCTCCATTCCGAGTTGCCGAATTTGACATGATGCATGCCGGTGGCATCAGCTATGAAGGTGACTTGATCGATCTGGGCACAACTCATAAAGTTGTCTCGCGAAGCGGTTCATGGTTTAAGTACGGCGAAACCTACTTAGGGCAAGGCAAAGAAAAAGCTCGAAACTTCCTGATTGAAAATCCTGAGATTTCCGCAGAAATCCGCGAGCTGATTTTGTCCGCTGGCGGCTACGCTGGACCAGAATCGTCCGAGGCAACCGAAGACACCGAAGAGTTGAGCGAAGTCGATAGCTGAGTTCAGTTGTGGGATTCGCCGGCTAGCGTTTCTAGTTAGCTGGCCGATTTCTCGCTCACGCTCTCCAGGAGTTTGAGCAGGACTTGGTCAGTCGATACACCTTCCGCTTGCGCCTCAAAATTCAGCACCACGCGATGCCGTAGTGCTGGCAGGAAGACGCGGCGGATATCTTCAAAGGCAACGTTGTATCGACCGTCAAGCAATGCACGAACTTTGGCTGCCAACGCGATCGCTTGACCACCGCGAGGACTGCTGCCCCAGCGAATGTGCTCATTGGTCGCTGCTGTGGCATACGGTCCAGCAGGATGCGTCGCCAAGACCAAACGTGAAATGTAATCGCGGACGTGTGGTGCAAGAATGACTTGCCTAACCAGTTGCTGCCAACGATTGATTTCTTCGCCGTCCATGACCTTGGAAGCTTCGATGATTGTGCCTTGCGTCGTTCGGTCGATGATCGTATTGAGTTCCTCGCGAGTTGAATAGCCGACAACCAATTTGAAAAGAAATCGATCCAGTTGCGCTTCCGGAAGCGGGTAAGTTCCTTCCTGTTCGATTGGATTTTGAGTCGCCAAAACAAAGAATGGCTTGGAAAGCACATGCCGCGTTCCGCCAGCGGTGACCGTTCCTTCCTGCATCGTTTCCAGCAATGCAGACTGCGTCTTTGGAGTTGCACGATTGATTTCGTCCGCCAGACAAATCTGCGTAAAGATTGGTCCGCGTTGAAATTCAAACCTGCGCCGCCCGTTGTCATCTTCGACAATCATATTTGTCCCCAAGATGTCCGACGGCATTAAATCGGGCGTGAATTGAACTCGATTAAAGTCAAGCTGCAATGTATCGGCCAACGTCCTGACAAGCATCGTCTTTCCGAGGCCAGGTACGCCTTCGAGTAGACAATGGCCACCTACAAAGATCGCTGTTAAGACGCCCTGAACAATTTCCTCATGGCCGACGATTACGCGACCAATCTGTTTTCGCACTTCGCCATAGCGTTCCTGAAACAGTTCGGCTTCCTGCTTCATTGCGTTCGCATCAGAACTCATGTTGCCTCAATCTAATTTTCGTCGCTGGTTTTTTGATCTAACAATGCCCGCGATCTTCGAGCGTATCATGTCTGTAATGATAGTAGATTGCCTTGAGCTTGTGGCAAGCAACACACGAATGTGTCGCAATCATCCGCCGATACCCGTTCGAGCGATGGCTGCTGCGCCGGGGATTAACGCGAGCAGTTGGCGTTGCGACAACATCCGAATGTTCTGTCCGGACTCGCGTCGGATTTCGATTTCAGATTTTTGGCGATCGGTCAAAATCGCGGCCGCTGACGTTACTTCGGTATGAGATTCGTTGGTCGGTTCTTCGTTTGTGCCGCAGATTACGAAGTCCGTTTGAAGATTGATATCGCTTTGGACCACGCCACCCAACTGCTGCAAGAAACCATTCGCGGCGGCACGATCCATTCCCAACAATCGACCACTGAGGACCACGTGTCGCCCAGCCAATGGTTGGGAGTGACCACAATGAGCGGCGATCGCGCGAGCCATCGATAGCGTTGCTGATCCACTGCTGCGAGCAGCTGAGGCGACCGAAACTGATGGCGACGAATCGTTCGTTTCGGCGGATTGTCCGAGCTTCGACCGGCTGGCTTTTTTTCCTTTCGGAGAAAACCTCGCACCAAACTGAACACGGCCACGTTCCACGCCCAAGTTTCGCTCGAGCTCTTCAAGCGTTGATGCTTTCGCAGTGGTCGCAGTCGCCAAAACGATCGCTGCACATACTCGCGAGTCTTCCAGCGCATCGTGATGCTTGAACTCGATTTCCATCGAACTGGCCAGCGATTTGAGTGCGTAACTAATCATGCCGGGCCAAGCTCGGCGAGCCAACAAGCGCGTGCAATTGTATTCAAGATAAGGGATCGTCAACCCATACGCTTTCATACACCCGCACAACACATTCAAATCGAATGATGCGTTGTGAGCAATGATTGGAAATTCTTCTAGCAGGCCTTGAAACTGCTCCCAAACAGAATCCCACGTCGGCGCATCTTGGACTTGGTGAGGATGAATCCCATGTATCGCCACGCACCCCGGAGAGAAATACATGCTCGCTGGTCGAATTAACTGCACATGTTCGGCAATAATTTTGCCATCATCAACGACAACTAAACCAATTTGACAAGCGCTGTCTGGCCGATGAGAAGCGGTTTCAAAATCCATCGCTACAAAACGCATTGTGCCTCCTGCAAGAACCTTTTAGTTTCGAACCGCAGATCTTGTTGATCTACTTTTTCGAACGAGCCATAAAATCCTTAAGCCCGTTGGCGACCGTAGGCTGTGATTGAATAGTCTCGCTGTTGGCTTTAGGTGCTTCATTTACAGGGGCCGCATTGCCTGACGAAACCGGAACGGTTGATCGTTGGCTTACCGGTTGCGAAACTTCCTTGGGCCATCGATTGGAAATGGATTCCGAAGCGCGAGCGGAAGCATTGATCCGTTCGAGCTTGGCTTGTTCGGCGTTTGCTTTGGCAGCGATCGACTTCTTCGTATCGTTATTCGCTTTAGCCAGTTCTTGATTGCCGCTTTCAGGCGACGTTCTACGTAGTGCTCCGACCTCGCGCATCGGTTCAAAAATCGGGGGTGGAGTCAATGCTTTGGGAGACTCCGGTTGAAGCGACACTTCGGTGGTTGTCGACTTGGGGATCGACCGCTGACTAGGTGACAGCTTGTCTTTCGTTCGAGTTAGTTTCGTATCGGCTTTTGATCCGTCGCCGTTTAACGAAGTCTCTTTCGGCTTCTTTTTAGATTTGCCCTTTGAAACTACATTGGCTGACGCCCCATCCTGGACCTGCATTTTCGACGTTCGATCCACTGGATTCAGTGTAGTTTTCACTACTGACACCACGGCTGATTCTGTGGCCGAAGTGGTCTGCATCGGCGACTTTATTTTGCGTCGCGTCAACCAGATTCCAACAAAGATTGCGATAGCGAACGGCAGACACATCCAGAACAATTCGACAAGACCGATTTTCTCGTCGTCAGCGATTGCTAATAAAAGATTGGATTGAGCAAACAACTGCGAAAAATTCATGGGACAAGAAATCGATCAAGGTTTGGGAAGGCAGGGAATAATTTTGCAAATCGCCTCCCTAGGCGAAAACATTTTGAAGGCTGTCACCTTTTTATACTCGCAACAGCTTAAAAACCAAGTAATCAAACGAAAAATCGCTTGGGTAAGCTGCGAAGTTGCTCAGTAGCCAAATTTCATTTCTGCCGGTACCAAAAGCCAACTCAAGATCAAGCTGAGTCAATTTGTCAGGCCAGTTAATTTAAATCAACGCTACGAAGATAAACATGGTTCGATCAAGCGAGCAGAATTTGTTCGACGCGAACGATTAATGTTCAGCGATTGCGTCGCGCAAGGGTGGCCATGCTATGGGATCGCGATAGGTGGCCTCTAGCAAAACCGCAGCCTCGGCGAACGCAAGTGCTTCTTGCCAACGGCTGGCAGCGAAGAGCTCGAAACATCTTTCGCCATGTTTGGCGGCCCTCTTTGCATCCTCTTCGAGCTGCGATAGAAAACGCTCGGCAATTTGCCACGCTAAAGCCTCATCGCCAGAGGTTGCTTCGGCCAGCCAGTGCGCTTGGTGCGAACGAATGCCGCACAGGTCGAGTTTTCTCGACCCGAATTCGGTCTGCCAATTGCAACCATTCCAATTTTTAGTCGCTCGGTCAAGAATTCGTCGCAGACTTTCGAGCGAAGCGATCTGAATCGTTGTTGAAATCACTATCCTTCTCCTTACTTTTCCTTCCACTGCTTTTTGAAAATCTTCGTAGGTTTGCCAGCCCGCCTGAACTTCGAAAACGACTAGCATTGGAGAGGCGGCACTTTGAAAGCAATAGCTTCTACAACTCGCACTTTTTGTACCACCGCAAGACATAACTTTTTCTTCCGCTTGATGACCAATTCAAAACACACTTACTGGCTCCCTATTGCCATCGTGGCCGCGTTCTTGGCCGTCGCAATTTTTGGATTAGTTACCTACGCCAACACAATCGCTATTCGCAATAGCGAGCAGAATGTCGCCCGTTCGTACGCGATCCGTGAGGCGACGCAACAATTGCTTGCGGCGATGCGAGACACAGAGACTGGCCAGCGCGGATTTCTATTAACTGGGGACGATGAGTTTTTAGCCCCGTACGAAAGCGGTCTAAAAAAAGCCGACGAACAGTTTCTACTTTTGCGAAACCTGGTCAGCAATGATGCGGACTTGCAGAGCCGAGTCGGACAGTTGCATGGCGCATTCGACCAGCAACAAGCCCACTTTCGGCAAACAATTGATCTTCGCCGCTCACAGCCTGCTGGTCGGGTCAGCGAAGAGGTTCTCGACCTGGTGAAATCGGGACGCGGTCGGCTAGCAATGGAAGATGCGCGACGAGCCGCTGCGGGAATTGTGACGGCTGAAAGCGAACAATTGGAGCAATCCGAGCAAGCAACCAACTACCTCTCTTCTATATCGCGGGCGACAATTACCGCCGGAAATCTTTTAGCTCTCGGCTTGATCTTGTTCGCGGGCGTTGCGGCTTACCTAGACCGCAACAAACGCAGACAAGCAGAATCGAAACTAGTCGACAGCCAAGATCGTCAACGTGCTTTTGTTGCTGCCCTTGGACAAGTCCGAGAAGCCATTGTCATCTGCGACCTCCAAGACAAAGTGCGAAGCTGGAACCAAGGGGCCGCGACGCTCTATGGTATCGAAGAATTCGAGGCGATCGGAAAAAATATTTGCGAGATCCTATTCGCTGGAGATTGCTCAAACTGGAACAGCGACCGCGATGAATTATCAAGGCGCGGGTGCATCACAACACAACGATCGCGAGTTTTGCCGAACGGCCGTGAGGTAGTGGTCGAAGAACGTCGCTCATTAATCAGCGATGAAAACAATCATCCCAATGCACAGCTTCTTTTTGTCGTCGACATTACCGATCGCGTTCGCGAAGAAGTAAAGCAGCGTCGCGTGCAGCGATTGGAAAGCATTGGCACATTGGCCGGCGGGATCGCGCATGATTTGAACAACGTCCTGACGCCGATCGTCATGAGCGCAAAACTTTTACGGCGTGGCAGCGGCAAACCAGAACGATTGATCGACAACATCGTCACCAGCGCTGACCGCGGTGGCAAGATGATTAAAAAACTGCTCGCTTTTGCTGGCGGCGAGGATGGCAATCGCTCCGCTGTCGACCTGCGAGAGGTTCTTGCCGAGATCAAGGAAATCCTCAGTCACACGTTGCAGCATTCAATCGATCTAAAAGTTAGCATGCCAGCGACGCTGCGAACAATTTATGCTGATGCAACTGAGCTTTCGCAAGTCATAATGAATCTCGCAATCAACGCTCGCGATGCAATGCCACGCGGTGGACGAATTGCAATTGAAGTCGAAGATTACAACGTCAAACAATTGCGAGCAGACAGTAGCGATATCCTTAACGCAGGCCCGCACGTCCTGTTAACTGTCTCTGATAACGGCGACGGGATCTCAAAGGAAATTATCGACCGCATCTTCGACCCGTTCTTCACAACAAAAGCCCAGGGTAAAGGGACAGGCTTGGGACTGGCGACTTCGCTTGGCATCGTTCGATCCTATGGCGGCGACATAACCGTTGAAAGCGAACTGAATAAAGGGACCAAATTCTCGATCTATTTACCCTCGTCAAAACTTTCGGCAGAACTGATAAAAATCAAGGAAGACGAAGTTGCAGCCCCAATCGGAAAAAGCGAGACGATCCTGATCGTTGACGATGAGTTGATGATATTAGAAGTGGCCCGCGAAACACTGGAATCAAATCAGTACAACGTCATCACAGCGAGCAGCGGTCGAGAAGCAATTACGATATGTCAAAATTCCGCGAATAAGATCAACGCCGTTCTGCTGGACATGATGATGCCAGGAATAGATGGCCTTGAAACCAAAAATGCGATTCGCCAGACGAATCCGTCGGCACTAATCATCGCCAGCAGCGGCCTGCGTCACCCCAACCACGAAGATCGCTTACAAGACGTCGATGGCTTCTTGCCGAAACCCTACACCGATGATCAACTGTTACGATTAGTTCGCATCGTGCTCGACAAAAAGACTTCCAGCAATTTCCAGTAACATTACCCCATGACACATTTGCTCGTCATTGACGACGAACCACTGATTCTCGAAACCATTGAGATGGCGTTTCCTGACGACGAAGTGACTACCTGTCCGACGGCCAACCAGGGACTTGAAGCATTTTTAGATAGGACGCCTGATGTTGTTCTATGTGACATTCGCTTGCCGGACCTTTCGGGAATGGAAGCTTTCGAAAAGATGCATCGCATCGATCCAAAAGTGCCTATCATATTGATGACCGGACGCGGCACCGCAGGAACTGCAATCGAAGCGATGCAGCGCGGCGCATTTGAGTACATTCTCAAGCCACTCGATCCCGACACGCTCATTCCACTGATCAAGGATGCCGCTGAAACCAGTCGCATGACGCGTGTTCGCGCCGTTGTTCCGTCAGTCAATATTGACGACCATACTAACGAAGTTGACGCTGATTTGCTGATTGGTGATTGTTCAGCGATGCAGGAAGTCTATCGCTCCATTGGACGCGTTGCCCGGCAAAATGTAACGGTCTTAATTCTTGGGGAAAGCGGTACCGGTAAAGAAGTGGTTGCACGGGCAATCTATCAGTACAGCGAGCGATCCGCGAACCGTTTTCTCGCCATCAACTGCGCCGCTATCCCTGAAAACCTGCTTGAAAGCGAACTTTTTGGCCACGAGAAGGGCTCGTTCACAAGTGCCGACCGGAAAAAAGTTGGTAAGTTCGAGCTTTGCAACGATGGTACTCTGTTCTTAGATGAAATCGGCGACATGACGCCGCTGATGCAGACGAAAATTCTGCGTGTCCTCCAAGATCAGAGCTTTGAAAGGGTCGGTGGAGCGGAGACGATTCATACAAACGCTCGTATTATTGCCGCGACCAATCGCAACTTGGAACAAGCGATTGAGGATAAAGAGTTTCGCAGCGATCTATACTACCGCTTAAATGTTTACGCCATCAAACTGCCGCCGCTTCGCCACCGCGGGAACGATATTTCGTTATTGGCCCGATATTTCTTACGGCGATTCGCCAAAGAGCTTGGCAAGCAGGTTACTGGCTTTGCCGTTGAAGCAATCGATCTGATCGCTTCCTATTCGTGGCCGGGCAATGTTCGCGAACTTCAAAGCGCAATTAAACACGCGCTGCTAGAAGCGACTGGACCAGTAATTGTACCCGCCTGCCTGCCTGCTACAGTTCGCGACTTTCAACGACCAACTGACTCGATCGCTTCGCCGCCAAGCTCAACAAATGGACTATATTTCGCCGAGCTGACTCGCGCGCGGTTTGCTGCTGGCAGCGCCAATATTTACCATGAAATGATTGCCCTCGCTGAGAAAGCGATGTTCGCTGAGATTTTAAAACAAACCGATTGCAATCTTACGCAGGCCGCTAAACGACTCGGAATCACTCGCGCGACCTTGCGTGTAAGATTGGAATCGCTCGGAATGTCGATCGAAAAAACTACGGACGTAACTTAGTTTCAATTGCACAACATCAGGTCAGTCTTACTTTTGCCTCAGCTCTTTACCCATTGCGATCCGTGCATCCAAAATAATCTGCCGGCTTTCTTCGTCAGTATCTATTGGCTGCGTTACAGGAGCGCGACTTGATTGCAGGTTGCTTGCAGCGTTCGCCGTCGCTGAGGTATACACAACGCCTGACAAAAGAGTTGTGACTAACGAAATAGTTTTTGTGATGCGAGACATAATTCATCCTTGCACGAACATTATTATCGAGATACCAAAGACCAGACAACAAACGTTATCTGGCATCGAACTTCTGCTTTCCCAAACGCAATATCTACCTCCGACTTTCAAGACCACGCGCAACAACGTTTTAAATGTTGCGATACTAGTCCAAATATTCGGTATCGAGATTGCGTTGCAAGTTTTGCTAAGTGAACTCAGCCGCGACCAAGCACTCAAAAAACTCACTAACGTGACAAGCGTCCCAGAACGGTTCTGGAATTCGTTTGATGCGTATGTAGATGCGTATTTAAGTGTTTGAAAAATCCGATCTCTGGGTGTTGATGTCGGCTAATCGAATTGTTTATCGGATTGGCCACAGCAATACCCGACATACCCATCAAAGCAATTAACGAAGCAATCAAAACGAATCGGTTTGCGAACTTTAACATCGTTTGTACCCTCACGAAATTTTGACCGGCAAGACCATCAAAGCCATGAAATTCACAGCGGCTCGAGAACCGGTCACCAAACGAACCTGACCACGCCCGCCTGACGGGTCTAGTCCGTGATGATCTTGATTGGATTACAAATGCACGCGCCGTGCCAATTTCATCCCGGCAGCGTTTAGACCGCGAAAACGTTGATGTTTCTCAAATCTAGTCTTCAAACTCGAATTCATTCGAACAAATTCTGCTCGCGCGAATAGATTTTGTCCGCGGGAACTTTGCAACAAGTTGACCGGCTGACCGAAGCTTGGAACAGAAATTCTGCGAAAGCCACCAATTCAATTTACGGTCGATTCGATTCAACTTTTCTGTCTTGCGCAGTGGTCATATGCTCGTTCGGTTGAGGGTTTATGACAATTTATCTCGTGCTGAGAGCTCTCGATAGCTACAACAATGCAAACCAACTCGGCTAAAAAAATCGATCAATAGTCATACCGCCCAAGAGAAGCCCAATAGAAATTGAACGCAATCGCGGCGCGTTTACGCTCGACCATTCAGCCTTAAATTGCAACTTGTCGCAAGGTTTGATCGCAATCTACTATCAATTGTTTTGACGATTCGACATTCGACGATGGGCTTAACCACTTGATCTATCATGATTCGGCCTGAAAACTGCCTGTTACTTCTGACCGCGACCGTTGATCCTGGGAACGTCGCCGCAAAATACGCCGACCCAAAACAGCGAGAACAAGACTATTTGTCAGCCTTGAATTTTTGGCTGAAACAGAGGTTTGGAATTCGACGAATTGTGTTTATTGAGAATTCAGGCCGGCCTCTAGACAAGTTTCACGAGCTAGTGGAAAAAGCGAATTGCGGCAAGCAGAACGACTCATAACCGTCTGCGCGTTCAGTAATTGCACGCACCCGCAATTGCCGCATTCGAGGTATTTGAACGCTCCACTCAGGCCGAACATCATTTCGGTGGCAACATGAATTCGATGCCCGTCGGCTACACCACAGATTTGAGAGGCGAAATCAGTAACAACTGGCGGGCTCATTGATGGAGATACATTTGACATTGCGAATTGCGAACGACTCACCAACTAACGATGCAGATATTCTGCCAACTTAAACCCAAGTATTAGGAGAAAGTATTATCGGCTCACGAACTGATCGGCCTCAGCCACCGCTTGCGCGTTTAATCGTAGCGTATAACTGAACGCGCCAAGCAATTGCGTCGAAGGGCCAGCGTGACATTGTGTGCATGACTCTGCGTTTCGCATTCCTCCTATCAAGCGAATGAACTGGTCTTGTTGTTCACAATAGATAGGATTGCCCACCAAAATTTGTTGTAGACCGCGCGTTTCAAAAGCGTCCAATGGCCTCGTCGATGCCGTTTGTGCGGTCGCTAAGTTCGGCAACGATTCGATCTCATAAACGACCGGCTCTTCGTGATACAGCAACCCAACCAATTGCAGCTTCATCAAAGTGTACGCTGCACCCTCGTCAAATCGAGATGAACGAAAACGATCGACGTAATTTATTGCGTCCCCCGCAAATGCAAAACCCGAAGACTTCCTTCGAAAATCGAATGCCTTATCGGTCACGGCATGAGGTAAGAAGCCCGTCACGTGATCAACGTCTTGAACGATACCCATTCGTTGATCGTCCAAAAACCAACTTTGTAATCGAAAATGCTCGTCCTCTAGTGTCTTTGAATCTATCTCTGACGAATTGTTTGATGGTGATTCGAAATTACAGGAATCTTGATAGTCGAATGCCGGTATAGAAATCGGCGACTCGTCATTGTTGCGCAACTGCCGCATGTCCGGCTCGAGCATCCTCACCAGACCGAACGAGGAACTGGTAAGAAAATGCCCGACAGCAGAATAGTGCAGTCGTTGAAGTGCCAGCTGTCGAGAATTCCAGGAATACCCGCCGCCATCCCTTTCTGAAGGGATTTCAAACTCAATAGCAGAAATATATTCCTGACTGGCGATCGGTTCTAATCGTTCCTTTAGCGAAACCCAAGGATATTGCTTCTTCAAAAGCAGGTTGGAATAAGTCTCCGCGATTGACACGCAAGTCACGGGCAACAATAGCACAGCAACCGTCATAGCAGCAATAGTCATCCGTCGCGTCGGAATTTCGGAGAGCTTACAGAAAAGCGAAGCAACAAACATCAAAAGTCCGAACGCGAACATCAGCGGCGTCGCGGTCAGTATGCTGAAACATAAGGTGAATATTGCACCAATCAGACACGCTTTGGGAGTCGCTTTGCAATAGAAGACAGACGCAAGAATCGCCGCGATCGTCGGAACGAGAACAATGCCCATAAGATCACCTTGATAGCAAGAAGAGAAGTGGGAGAACCACAAAAACCAATTCTACCAATGGCAGTCGAGATATATCAAGAAAATTTGCCTGTCCAGATATGCGCAAGCTACGTTCACGCAAACATACATTGATCACTCACCTTTGCGCTGGATCGCCAAATGAACGCGCCAGTTTGCATCGTCGGAACCGGGGAAGTCGGTTCGTAAATGAACACCGCGCGATTCTTTTCTTGCTTCGGCTGACATCGCCATCATCAAGCCGACGGTCAATTGATTTTGAAGCTCCCAGCCTTCAATCGTATTGAACGACTGAGTCAAAACATAATGCGTATATTGCAAAATACTTTGCCGGGCTTCTTCGAGTCGTTCGGCCGACCGCTGAACTCCGACATTGCGCCCCATCAAGGATCGCAGTGCATTGCGAATGTCAACGATGTCAATTTGCTGATTTTGCAGCGAGCGATGTTGCTGAATAGGAAAGGGGCCAACCTGATGACGTTGCGATTTTGCCAATTCACTGGCTGCATTACCAGCCGATGCACCGAAGACTAAACCTTCTAACAAGCTGTTGGACGCAAGTCGATTGGCACCATGCAAGCCGCTACTTGTAACTTCGCCAGCGGCCCACAGTCCTGGCAGAGTCGTTTGACCTTGCTCGTCGATCGCAGCGCCGCCAATCATGTAATGTGCGCCGGGTCGGACAGGAATCGCATCGGTTGCTATGTCCAATCCAAAGTCTTTGCAAACCTGAGCGATTCCAGGAAATCGCTGACGAACATAGTCTGCATTCAAATGCTTGAGTGTTAGAAAAACACATGGGCTTTGCGTCTTGGCCATCTGAGATACGATCGATTGAGAAACAATATCACGCGGGGCAAGCTCCAGACGGGGGTCGTAGTCCTGCATGAAACGGTAGCCCTCGGAATCGATGAGATATGCGCCTTCGCCACGAATTGCTTCGGTGATCAACGTCCGCGATGAACCAGCGATGTACAACACCGTTGGGTGAAACTGCATAAATTCCATGTCGCGAATCATAGCGCCAGCTCGGAAAGCAATTGCATGCCCATCGCCTGTTGCGACACGAGGGTTGGTCGATTCACGATAGACTTGGCCGCATCCGCCGGTACATAGAATTGTTTGTTTCGCCCACACCAACACTGGCTGTGAGCTGCCAGTTCGAGCAATCGCAGCGCCTCGACATTGGCCTTCGTGGGTCAACAAATCGAGCGTGAAAGCCGACTCCCAAATCTCGGCATTTGCTTGATCGCGGGTCCGATCGATGACCGCCCGCATGATCTCTTTGCCAGTCGCATCACCAAGAGCGTGCAAGATCCGTTGATGCGAATGACCACCTTCGCGGCCTAGTAAAATTTCGCCATCCCGCTGATCAAACTTGGTGCCCCATTGAATCAATTCTGCAATTCGTCGAGGGGCTTCCTGAACTACGCGTTCGACGACGGATGGCTCACAAAGCGAACCACCGGCGGTCAAGGTATCAGCGACGTGATTGTGAAATTGATCTTCCGGATCCCAGACGCTTGCAATGCCTCCCTGAGCATACGAGCTGTTGGATTCTTGCAAGCGATCTTTGGTAACGATTAAGACGTCGAGCGAAGGATCAATTTCTTGAGCAGCGCGAAGACCTGCAAGCCCACCGCCGATGATCAAAACATCGGTGAAGTAGTGCATCATCCGTCGCGACTGCAACGGCATCAGATAACGCGGAAAAGAGGACTGCCAATCGAAAGCAATCGGGCGATTGACGATTGTCATGGGGCCGCCATTTCTGGCTCCATGTTAATATTGGTATCCGTGTCGAAGCTCATCCCACTAGCGCCCGTTTGAATACCCGTTAGTGGAATTTCGCGACCATCGGACGTTCGCAGCGTTGCACTATCGAGCTGGTTGGTCGCTTGATTAATTCGAATGATGATCACGCCACTGCCCTTGGAGCCCACGATATCGAACGCCATATTACCCGCACCGCCTGCCTTGCCAGTTTCAGCAAAGTTCATTTTGACGCTTTCAATGTTCCCCAATTCCGCTTGGACTTCCGGCGATTGGCTGGCCGCGTCCTTTGCAATTTCGCCTAACATAGACGTCCCGGCTTGGTACCCAACGTAAGAGAGGATGCTAAAACCGCCACAGCACAGTAACAATAATCCGCCGACGATTCCCAATACAATCCAGAGCGTCTTTTTGCTCTTTTTTGGAGCCGAATTTGGATCGACAAAGTTTTGATTTGGTGGATAGCTTGACATGGATACTTCCTACGTTGCAATGCTTAAGACTCTTTGACGGACCGGTCCGCGACCGAGCTAACGTCAGACTCATGTTTGTCGAGCGCGCGAATGTAGTCTAGCACAACGGCCCGCGATGTAAGTCGAGGGTTCACGTGTGGACGACAAGACAACAAGTGCCGCTGCGCCTCGTCGACGCTCATCTTACGATGTTTTACCAGCCAGCATAGCACGACAGTCGCACTTCTCGCCCGACCAGCCTTGCAGTGGACGTAAACTTTTTCGCCGCGATTTGTGACCTGCTCAATAAAGTCGACTCCCTGAACAACCTGTTCAATTTTTGGTGGCTGGAAATCGATCGTCGGCAGCCACAGCTGTTCAATGCCCAACAACTTATAAGCGGCAACCGGCCCAGGAAATTCTTGACACATATTAACCACGCCGCGAACACCCTCTTGGTAGAGCCGCTTGAGATCGCGTTGCATTGGACGCGCACCCAAAATCACATCAGGATCAACATAGTCCCACCAACGACGATGCTTTAATACTCGACCGAGCATTATGTTCCATGCGTAAGTCGGCAAGAAAAGCAAATTGGCCAGCAGCCATTTCATAAAACAATCCGATGATTGGAGCTAAAACCTGGTTGTATCGATCGCGACAAGTAAGACAAATCAACAATTCTCGTAAGACAAATCAACAATTCTCGCCCAGGTGCTTTACGGTACAAAACCCGCTAACATAGTGCCATCATGGCAACTCGCGAAAAAATAAAGTATCTCGTCTTCGATATCGAAAGCATTGCCGATGGCGAATTGATCTCCACCAGCCGCTATCCTGGCGAAGGCCTCACGCCATCGGAAGCGATTCGCAAATTCCAGCAAGAATTGCTTGCCCGCAGCGGCAGTGATTTTATTCCGCACACCTACCATTTGCCAGTCGCTGTGGTGATCGCAAAAATCCGCGAAGACCTCTCGCTCGCAGAGATCGTTTCGCTGGACCAACCGCTGCATCGACCGCACGTAATCGCAAAGCACTTCTGGACAGGTTGGGAGGCTTATCAGCGTCCGACATTTGTGACCTTCAACGGCCGCGGCTTCGATCTGCCGTTGATGGAACTATGCGCTTATCGATTTGGTATCAGCGTCCCTGCGTGGTTCAATATGTTTGAGCGAACTTATCAACAAAACCGAAATCGCTACAACCTTGCCGCACACATGGACCTACATGAAGTGCTAACCAACTTCGGCGGAACTTGGTTTCGCGGCGGACTAAACCTTGCGGCCATGATGCTCAACAAGCCAGGCAAAATGGACGTCCAAGGCGATATGGTTCAGCGTCTATACGAAGCGGGAAAACTGACTGAAATCAGTGACTATTGCCGCTGCGATGTCCTCGACACTTATTTTGTTTTCCTGCGACTAGCGCTGCTGATGGGGCACATCGACTTGGAACACGAGGCAACTTTGACCGGCCAAGTCAAATCAATGCTTGAGGAACAGGCCGAAGAAATCGCTGCCTACAAACAATATCTTTCTCACTGGAAAGATTGGACCAATCCGTGGGAGTGAGGCGATCGATCAAGCGAAAACTTGAAGGATTGCATCGCATGTCTCGAAATCTACTTGTCGCGCGTTCCGGCGCTTTGCAATTCGGCCGTCGTTGCCGCCGCGTAACCGATTAAGTCACCAATTTCTTTGCACCGCAGGCGCATTGGCTCATAATCGTTGGCTAACTTGCTAAGTTCCAGAAGCGACGGCGCAACGCCTACAGGACGGACGCCGTCGGGCATCTTTTGCAACATCGCTTTTAATGCAGCGTCATAACGCCCGATGCGAGCGAGCAGATCGACGTAAGTTTCGATCGCCACCGTTCCAAATTCTGGCACCGGCAATTCCTCTGCCTTACGCAGAAACAACTGCAACGCTATTTCGATTTGCACACCAAGCAAAGCCCGAAAAAAAGCAAGCGACATCGCATAAAGCGGCTCGAACGGTTCTTCACCTGCGTATTGATATTGCGAGTGCAGATTCCGTCCGTAGATCGCAAGATCGAGCGCCTTTTCTAAACTTTCACTTTTGTCGAGCACTCTGGCAAAACGAACGGTCGACGCGATGTGCGTCGTGTCCATGTGATAGGCCCCGTCTTTAAGAAGATCTGGCCGCGAGAGCAATATGTCGGCCAGAGTCGATTCATGGGGCAATTTTCCCTCACGGCGGAGAATATCTTGCTGCACGTTTTCCAGAACCTCAGCGTGCACGCTGTCGACTAGAACCGCAACCGCGGATTGCTGATCGGTCCGTCCGCGCATCGCGACGACTGATTCAAGCATCGTGATAGTGTTGCAAGTTCCGCGATGTTTAAGGCACTCCAAAGTCCCCCGAGCCGGATCAATGCCCTCTTGCATCCAAAGCGAGAGCAGGGTGTCGAGATTTGCTTCGTTGACCGGCACCTCCTTCATTGCGTCTGCTGCGGCAGGCAAATCCCCAACCGCTCGCATATACATCCATCCCTCTTCCAGCTTGCCGGCGGCCAGTAGTTTGACGCCAACTTCGCGACAAGCCTCGATTAGCCCTCGCTCCAGCTCGTCGTTTTGCGATTCGCTCAGTGGCGCATCAGATTCGGAAGCGACCGGAGCCAGCCCCATGCTGAGCCGTATTCGCATCTTGAGTGCTTCAAACAATTCGCCATAGCGATTTTCTGCTCGCAAGTAGTCGACGAGCCAACATGCGGCGCGAAGAGGTCCTTTTTCTTGAGCAACCAGATCAAACTCACTTGCCGCCGAACCGCTCATAACTCAAATTACTCAAGGATTGCCGAAGATTTCCAACCTGAGGCCTGGAATCGGTGATGCAATCCAGCCCTGCGAGCGATTGTAGCCTCAAGGAAGCTGATCGTCTTGCCCTTTCGCGGTCTCAGACCGTAGGCACGAAGCGGCTTTGAATACGAACATCTTTTCCACAGGACGAGCCGCCCGAGCTTGTAAATGCCAGCTATTGAATCGCTTGATAAGTGAAAAATGTTGATAACAAGACAACGTTTGGTGTTGACGAGAAAACTTTGCACTCGTATCCTTTTCGCCTCTCACGTAGGGAAGCTGTCGCTTGACCGCAAGTCGATATCTTCTCTGCTGCTTGATTCAAACGTTTCGTTGATGGTCAGCACTGCGGCGCTCGCAGATGCTAATTAGGTCAGAGGGTTACAATCGTGTCTACTGGTTCGCATGAAGTGATTCGAATTCGTATGGAAGCATACGACCATGCCGTGCTGGATCAAAGTGCCCAGGACATTGTTGAAACCGCCAAGCGGACGCACTCGGAAGTCCATGGCCCGATCCCATTGCCAACTCGAATCGAGCGGTACACGGTGCTTTCTGGTCCCAACATCGACAAGAAGGCTCGTCAACAATTTGAGATCCGCACACACAAGCGGTTGATCGATATCAAGCAGGCTACGGCTCGCACCATCGAGGCACTCAACAAGTTGAGCTTGCCCGCTGGCGTTGACATTAAGATCAAAGCGACTTCCCGATAGTCGCATTGCGTATTGGTTTTGGTTTTTGGACTCAGCTTCCCAGCAGAAAAGCATTATGGCTTGGAAGTCTGGCAGGTAATTATCGCGAATTGGCTTCCGCTCATTGCGTTGGTCGGAATCCGTTGAGTTTAGTTCGATTTTGAACTAAGCCGCAAATGCGATGATCCCGCTAGGCAAAGCGATTAACAGGAAATACTGACGATGGTGAAAGGTTTACTCGGCCGCAAGGTCGGCATGACGCAAGTCTACTTAGAAGATGGCTCCGCCATGTCTGTCACTGTTATTGAAGTCGGTCCGTGCAATGTTTTGCAGGTCCGAACTGTTGATCGCGATGGCTATTCTGCAGTCCAGCTTGGTTTCCAAGATCTGCCGCGCCGTTCTGCGATTCGCAGCGTTCGTGGGCACGTCGCGGCAATCTCTTCCAAACGTTCGGCTCGGATGAAGACCGGTGTTGAGCCGCTCCCAAAGGCCAATTGCGAACCACAACGATACGTCCGTGAATTCCGCGATGATGCTCCTGCTTTCGAAGTTGGAGCACAGGTCAAAGTTGATATTTTTGATGGAGTCAAAGCTGTCGACGTCACCGCAACCAGCAAGGGTAGTGGTTTTACCGGGGTCATGAAGCGACATAATTTCGCCGGGCAGCGTGCCACGCACGGCGTGAAAAAATGCCATCGTCATGCTGGGGGTACGCAAGCCGGTACTTATCCAGGCCGATCGGTCAAAGGTCGGAAAATGGCTGGCCGTTATGGTGGGGATCGAGTCACCATGCGAAACCTAAAGGTTGTTCGTGTAGATACGGAAAACAATTTGTTGCTCGTCCGTGGTGCCGTGCCCGGAGCAGCTGGCGGCTTTGTTGAAATCCGTGAAACTAATAAAGTTGGTTAAGTAGAAATGATTACGCTTCCGGTTTTAGACATGTCTGGCAAACAAGTCGGCGAAATGCAAGTCGACCCGCGTCAGATCGCCCCTAAAGTGACTAAACAGTTGCTTCACGATGCTGTCGTGATGTACCTGTCTAACCTCCGCCAGGGCAACAATAAGACAAAGACTCGCAGCGAAGTTTCCGGGTCGACCAAAAAGCTTTATCGTCAAAAAGGAACTGGTAACGCTCGTGCTGGCTCACGCCGTTCGCCAGTTCGACGTGGCGGTGGACATGCTAACGCCCGACAGCCTCGATCCTATTACTACCGGATGCCTCGAAAGGCGATTCAAGCTGCGACCCGAATGGCGATCGCTTCGAAGATCGAGAGCGGTTCGGTTGTCGTCGTCGATTCGCTGAACATGGCGGCCCCAAAGTCGAAGGCAATGTTTTCGGCTATCAAAGCCTTGGGCATCGCTGGTCAAACCGCAACTATCGCAACCGCTGCAGTCGATCGGAACGTTTACCTAAGCGGACGCAATATTCCTGGAATTACGGTGTCGCCCGTCTCGGACTTAAATGCACTCAATGTCCTGCGGCCTCGAAAGCTTCTGTTTACTCGAGAAGCACTCGACAGCCTGCTGACCAAATCGACCGCAAATCAAACGGAGGCGAACGGTTAATATGGCAACTGCAACAAAAAAACGAATCGTATCCTCGATCGAGCTTTCGCCGCATCAAATAGTGATCAAGCCATTGGTTACTGAAAAGGGTATTCACAAGGCATCGCGACACAATCGCTATGCGTTTCAAGTGAACCCAATGGCATCGAAAGACCAGATCAAGCTTGCCATCCAAGAGCTGTTTAACGTGAAGGTTATTGCCGTTGCAACCCAGAACCGCAAAGGCAAGACACGTCGATATAAGCAAAAAGAAGGTTTAACGAAGGCCTGGAAGAAGGCTATCGTGAAGCTGCATGAAGACAACAAACTCGATTTTTTCTAGTTTTTTTGTGCAGCATTGGGCGTCCAGACATTCGGATAGTGAAAGATGACTTTTGTGATCAATTTGGTCACCAGCATTTGAGAAATAGTTATGGGAATTCGACATTACAAACCAACTTCGCCAGGCCGACGCGGTGCTTCGGTTAGCGATTTTGCTGAACTAACGCCAGGTGCCAAGCCTGAAAAGTCGTTAATGAAGCGGCTCAAACGGCATGGCGGTCGCAATAACCAGGGCAAGATTACAGCTCGTCACCGAGGTGGTGGTCACAAGCAGCTCTACCGAATGATCGATTTCCATCGGACAAAAGATGGTATCGATGCAAAAATCGAATCGGTGCAGTATGATCCGAACCGTTCAGCCCGGATTGCTTTGGTTGTATATGGCGATGGCGAAAAACGATACATCGTTGCAACGGACGGCATGAAGGCGGGGCAGAAGGTTGCCAACGGTGAGGGTTCAAGTCCTGTCCAAGGCAACAGCATGCCGATGCGGAATATTCCACCTGGTACTGAAATTTGCTGTATAGAGATTCAGCCTGGTCGAGGCGCAATGTTGTGCCGTTCGGCGGGTACGTCGGCAGTTTTGATGGCCCGCGAAGGAACTTGGGCGCAGTTGCAACTGCCAAGCGGTGAAGTCCGACGTGTTCCGAGTCGTTGTCGCGCAACGATTGGTAAGGTCAGCAATCCCGATCATGGAGCGATTGTTATTGGCAAGGCCGGACGAAATCGATGGAAGGGTATTCGCCCGACCGTTCGAGGAACCGCGATGAACCCGATCGACCATCCACACGGTGGTGGTGAAGGGCGGACAAAGGGCGGTCGCCATCCGGTGAGTCCGACTGGAAAGCCAGCCAAGGGTGGTGGTACCCGTCGTCCACGCAAACCGTCCAACACGTCGATTATTCGCCGTCGAAAGTCGGTTCGGTACGGTCAGTTGAAGTTGCGATAATCAATTGTTGGTTGGTCGCTGGGAAGATTCAGTTTTTAACGAGCATTTACGAGAGCGCGTTTAGTTCATGGGACGTTCGACGAAAAAGGGTCCTTTTGTTGACCCGAAATTGTTTGCAAAGTTCAGCAAGATTGGCAATACGGCTCCAATTACAACATGGGCCCGTCGCTGCACGATTGTGCCTGAGTTCGTCGGTGCGACATTTATGGTTCACAACGGTCGCCAGCATATCAAAGTGTTGGTAACGGAAGACATGGTAGGCCACAAGCTGGGTGAGTTCGCACCGACGCGAACTTTCCGTGGTCATGGTGGTAAAGGCAATAAGCGATAGTTTGCGGTGTGGTTCGCTCGGTAGCGAATCGGTTTGTTTCGGTTGCAGTGGTCGAATTTGGAGTTTTGTAGTCATGACATTTCGAGCGACACATCGCTATGCTCGGATTAGCGCTCGCAAGGTGCGGCCTTTGGCCGACTTGGTGCGTGGTAAATTCGCAGATGAAGCGATCGAAATTTTGCGTTTCCAACCGCATCGCGGTGCTCGAATGCTTGAAAAGGTACTTCGAAGTGCGATCGGTAGTGCTCAAAACCCTGATCAGAATGATGGCCGATCCAGCTCGCCTGAGCAATTGGTTGTGATGGAAGCTCATGTTGACGGTGGTCCGATCATCAAGCGCTTTCAACCACATGCTCGCGGTCAAGCGTTCGCAATTTTCAAGCGAACTAGTCACATCACGGTCAGTTTGGAACTGTTGGATTAGAACGATTTTAGGTAGGTAATCATGGGTCAAAAAGTTAATCCGATCAGCTTCCGTACTGGCATTGTGACTGGCTGGAAAAGCCGTTGGTATGCCGGAAAGAAGGAGTTTGCGGAGCTGTTGGTCGAAGATCAAAAGATTCGCCATTTTATCAAAAACCATCCAAAACGAACCAACTACAAACAAGCCGGCATCGATCGGATTGAGATCGAGCGAACACGAGACGAAGTTCGTGTGATTTTGTTTGTAGCCAAGCCGGGGCTAATCATCGGGAAAAAGGGGCAGGAGGTCGAAGTTTTGCAGGAAGAGCTGCAAAATTTGATCGGTCGTCGAGTGAATTTGAAAATTGAAGAGTTAGCTCGGCCAGAGATTTATGCACAGTTGGTGGCTGAAGATATTGCCAACCAGCTTGTACGACGCAGCAGTTTCCGTCGTACGATGAAGCGTTCGATCGAACAGACGATGGATGCTGGTGCAAAGGGTATCAAAATACAGATGTCGGGGCGGCTTGGCGGTGCTGAGATGGCGCGATGTGAAAAAGGAAATGCTGGAGCGTTGCCGTTGAGCACGTTGCAAGCAAAGATCGACTATGGTTTCGCTGAGGCATCTACGCCCCAGGGAAACATTGGTGTTCAGGTTTGGGTCAATCAAGGTTCTTACGCGGGAGATGGTAACGATGGCGCTGATGCCCAAGCGGGTCAAGCACCGAAAAAGCCAAAGAGGACGTATAAAAGGTAACGCGACCCGCGGTAACACGGTCGTTTTTGGCGAGTTCGGTTTGCAAAGTCAACAAGCAGGCTGGATCCCAGCACAAACGATCGAAGCGGGACGTATTGCTGGAAATCAGTATGTTCGTGGCGAAGGCCGGTTATACATCCGAGTTTTTCCCGACAAACCAGTCTCGTCCAAGCCTTTGGAAACGCGAATGGGTAAAGGAAAAGGCGAGCCAGATTACTGGGTCGCGGTAGTGAAACCTGGCACGGTGCTGTACGAGTTAAGCGGTGTGACCGAACAACAAGCGAAAGTTTGTTTTGCACGGTTGGCGGCAAAAATGCCTGTCAAAGTGCGGTTGGTCCGACGCCGTCCGATGTAGGTTGACGCCATGCGTCGACTGTCATTGAGCAAGAGTGTGGAAGATTTGTTTTTAGGGATTTTGGGATATGAGTATTCGTGATTTGCGTGAGATGAGCGACGAGCAGTTGGAAGCGACTGCGAAAGAAGCAGCCGAAAATATTTTTCGAATGCGGATTCAATCGCAGACCGAGCGAAACGATGCAACCAACCAAGTCCGGAAGAATCGACGCTTGATCGCTCAAGTTCGAACGCTTCAGAATAAAAGAGTTAAGGCCTAGAGCACGAGCTATAGGTCGCGGCGGGACAGCAACATTGCTTCCCTTGCCCAATGTTAGTTTGAGAATGTTTTTTTTCAGCGATTTGAAATATGCCACGTCGAATTTTAGAAGGTGTTGTGACCAGTGATCGCGCGAGCAAAACTCGACGTGTCGAGATTCCTCGTGTCGTTCGTCACAGTCGCTACTCAAAAATTATAAGCCGCCGAACTGTTTGCCATGTTCACGACGAGAACAACGAGTCGGCGATCGGTGATCGCGTTCGAATCGAAGAATCGCGACCGCTGTCAAAGCTGAAGCGTTGGCGGTTGATTGAGGTTCTTGAGAAAAGCAAAGAAGTGGATGTTGCCGCGTTGCGATTGGCTCGCTCGCAGAGTGCCAGTGAACAAGATTCGGCGTTGAACGGCTTGGCCGGTGACACGCAAGAGCAGGCAGGTAGTTAATTATGATTCAACAAGAAAGTCGCTTGGCGGTGGCCGACAATACTGGCGCCCGCGAGGTTATGTGTATTAAAGTTTTAGGAGGTTCCCGACGCCGTTTTGCTGGCATTGGCGACATTATCATTTGCTCGGTCAAGAGCGTGATTCCTGGAAGCGAAATTAAGAAGAAGGCTGTTGTGCGTGCGGTAATCGTACGAACCAAACAACCGTGCCGAAGAAATGACGGCAGTTACATACGATTCGATTCCAACGCGGTCGTCTTGATCGACAAGGACAGCAATCCTCGTGGCACGCGTATTTTCGGTGCTGTCGCTCGCGAACTGCGTGAACGATCCTTCACCAAAATCGTGTCCCTTGCCAGTGAGGTTGTGTAGCTATGTTATTTCGAGTTAATGACATCGTTGTTGTGATCGCCGGACGCGACCGTGGTGTGAAGGGCAAAGTACTGAAAGTGGATCGCGAAAAAGGTCGCGTGGTTGTCGAAGGTGTCTCACGTTCGTACAAGCACGTCCGGAAGTCGCAGCGAAACCCGCAAGGCGGACGATTATCGCGAGAAATGCCGATTGATTCATCTAATGTGATGATCGTGGATGAGTCTACAGGCAAGCGAAGTCGCCTTGGAGTGCGATATCTTGCGGATGGTAGCAAGGAGCGATTTTTGAAAGCGAGTGGACGCTCGTTAGATACGATTGCCCCGCCTCGAAAATTGTACGCAAAATCGTAGGCGAGACTGGTAGTTGTCTTGTGAGGTTGCCGCAAACGACTGGGCGGCAAAGAATTTTATTTACTGGTCGGTTGACTTATTTTTGATTGAGATCGCGAACGGTTCCCGCTATGGCACCTCGACTACAAGAACGATACGAAAAAGAAATCCGTGGCCAATTGCAGCAGCAGTTGCAGATCAAGAACAGCATGGCTATTCCTCGCATTCAAAAGATTGTTGTCAACATGGGTGTTGGCGAGGCGATGCAGGACAAGAAGTTCTTGGAAGTGGCGGTTGATGCGATGCAAGACATTACTGGTCAAAAGCCTGTGATGACGCTAGCTCGCGGTTCGATTGCTGGTTTTAGATTGAGAGAAGGAGCCGCAATTGGTTGCAAAGTCACATTGCGTGGCGCTCGGATGTACGAATTCCTAGATCGTCTGATCAGCGTGGTTCTACCACGTGTTCGTGACTTTCGCGGAATCTCGCGAACGGCTTTTGACGGTAAAGGGAACTACTCGTTGGGGTTAGCTGAACAGCTGGTTTTCCCCGAGTTGAACCCAGACAAATACACACGTCCACAAGGTATGAATATTACCATCGTGACGTCTGCGGTAAACAACCAAGATGCATTTGCACTTTTGGAAATGGCTGGGATGCCGTTTAAAGCTCCGAGAAAAGCTGCTTCATAATTGAAGCGTCGGCTCCGAGGTACTGAGTTTAATATAGATTAATGAACGTTTTTACCACTTTCGCCTAACCCAATCGGAATATTGAAGTCGTGGCTAGCAAAAGCAAAATTGCAAAAGCGAATCGTCAGCCAAAGTTTTCAACGCGTCGAGAGAATCGTTGTAAGCTGTGTGGTCGTCCAAGAGCCGTATACCGCAAGTTCGGTGTGTGCCGGATCTGCTTTCGGTCGTTGGCTGACAAGGGTCTGATTCCGGGTGTTCGTAAGGCAAGCTGGTAAGGTAGGAGCATTTAAAAGCGATGATGACCGATCCTATATCTGACATGTTAACAAGAATCCGCAACGCAGTTCGCGTTGAACGGCAATTTGTCGACATGCCTGTATCCCGAATTCGATGTGGTGTTGCCGAAGTGCTGAAGCGCGAAGGTTACATCTGGGATTTTCAAGAAGTTGAGGGTGAACCCTTCAAGCAACTCCGCATTGAGCTAAAGTATGGCCCAAACGGCGAGCGAATAATTCAAGCTATCAAGCGAGTAAGCAAACCCGGACGTCGCGTTTATGCGAAGTGCAATGAGCTAAAGCCCGTGATGAACGGCTTGGGTATCTCGATTGTGAGCACTTCTCGCGGTGTGGTTAGCGACCGTGAAGCCCGGCAGCAAAAGCTGGGCGGTGAAGTGCTTTGCGAGATCAGCTAGTCTCGTTAAATTTAGTTATCCAGTTCCTTTGTAATTGATCCCGAAATCATGTCCCGTATTGGTAAAAAACCTGTTGCGATTCTCGATGGTGTAAAAGTCGCCGTCAACAATCGGCTTATCCAAGTCGAAGGCCCTGCGGGAAAGTTGCAGTTTGAGCATCGGCCGGAAATCAACGTCGAAGTCGACGACGGTGGAAAAAGTGTTTCCGTCTCGCGAGATTCCGATGATCGGACCGCGCGAGAACTGCATGGTTTGACACGAGCATTGGTCAATAACATGATCTTGGGTGTCAAAACCGGTTATGAGAAGCGTCTCGAGATTGTCGGCGTTGGTTACCTGGCGGCCATCAAAGGCAAAACCTTGCAATTGCGGGTGGGTTTCGCCAATGAACTGCAGCGACCGATTCCAGAAGGTCTTGATGTCACCTGCCCAGATCAGACGCACGTCGTGATCAAAGGTTGCGACAAGCAGATGGTTGGTCAATTCGCTGCCGAGATTCGTTCGCTTCGCAAGCCAGAACCATATAAAGGTAAAGGCATCCGCTATCAGGGCGAAGTAGTGAAGCTGAAGGCTGGCAAGAGTGCGACTTAGATTTAGATCAGTTTTTTGTTGTTGAGTTTGAATTATGGATCATCGAAAAAGTTTAGCTGCCCAGCGTCAACGCCGTACCTATCGAGTTCGCAATAAGATTCGAGGAAGTGCTGAACGCCCTCGAATGTGTGTTCACCGGTCGCTTTCGAATTTAACGGTTCAGTTGATTGACGACGCTCAGGGCAAGACCTTGGTTTCGGTTAGCACGCAAGAGAAAGATTTGCGTGCCCAGGTCGGGTACGGCGGCAACTGCAAAGCAGCGGAGATCTTGGGCAAGGTCGTCGCTGAGCGTGCTAGTTCAGTCGGTATTACAACCGTTGCCTTTGATAGGGGACCAAACCGTTACCACGGTCGCGTGGCAGCGTTGGCAGATGCCGCTCGAGCGGGCGGTTTGCAGTTTTAGTACATTACGTTACGATCACGCCAAGCATGCCGAATCGGTTGGCAATGGTTTTTGATACAGAGTAGGTTTTCGGATGAGTTCAGCGGTTTCCAAAGATAGCAACCAAAGCGACCTAATCGATCGCGTTTTGAAGATTAAACGTTGCGCTGCGGTGGTCAAAGGTGGCCGTCGATTCAGTTTTGCAGCGTTGGTCGTCGTCGGCGACGGTCGTGGCAAAGTTGGTCATGGTTATGGCAAGGCAAATGAAGTGCCGCCGAGTGTCGCTAAGGCCCAGAAGCAAGCTTCGCGAGAGATGATCAACATTCCAATCGTTAACGGAACAATTCCGCACGCGGTCAAGGGACGTTACGGAGCAGCTCAAGTGCTGTTGATTCCGGCTAGCCCAGGTACTGGTATCATCGCTGGTCCGGCAGTTCGCTCGGTATGCGAAGCGGCAGGAATTCATGACATCCTGACCAAGAGCTTCCGATCTAACAATCCAACAATTTTAGTAAAAGCAACTTTCGAAGCATTGAAGCAATTGCGAACGCGTGATGACGTCGAGCGATTGCGTGGAGTCACATTGTAATGAATGAACACGAAGTCCATTTGGACATTGTAGGCAATCGTAAACGTAAGCGAATTGGGCGCGGTGTCGGTTCCGGCATTGGTAAAACGTCCGGACGTGGTCATAAAGGGCACAAGTCACGCAGCGGTTACTCGCGGCACCCGGCGTTCAATGGCGGTGACTTGCCTTTGGCACGTCGAGTTCCAAAACGCGGCTTTTTTAATCGTTTTGCCTCGACGGTATTCGCGATAAACGTAGGAGAGCTCAATGATGCTTTCGACGGAAGCCAAGAAATCAATGCCGAACTGATGCGGTCGACCGATCTGATCAAAGTCCGCAGCGATGAAATCAAGATTCTAGGTAATGGAGAGGTCACCAAAGCGTTGACTTTGGTCGTTACTCAAATCAGTGAGTCGGCAAAACAGAAAATCGAGCAAGCTGGCGGATCAGTTCGGATCGTGGCCGCGAAACAGACACCCAAGCAAAGGGTTGCTGCAAAACGAGCCAAGGCCTAGTGAGACCAAGTACTCGTTTTTCGGAACAGGGATGATCGAGTTGGGCGTCGGAGTACGGTCCGAGCAAAAATTCGGTTACGCTCGTGACAATTACTCGCATTCAACCTTCAAATCTCTGTCTGGATTAAAGCGACATGTTCGAAAAACTTCGGATTGTCTTCACGATACCTGAACTCCGCCGTAAGATTCTTTTAACTTTGGCGTTGCTTGCGGTCTATCGCGTTGGTTACCAGATTCGCTTGCCCATCTTGCAAAGCAGTTTTAACGACCAAGGCGGCGACCTTAGTTCGTTTCTTGATCGAGTCTCGGTTTTTGCAGCTACCGATCTTCGAACGCTTACGATCTTCGGCTTGGGCATAATGCCCTACATTTCGGCAAGCATTATCTTTCAATTGCTGGGAACCGTTTGGAAGCCTATTGAGCAATTGCGTAAAGAGGGCCCAGCGGGAATGAAGAAGATCAACAACTACACTCGCTATTTGACCGTTGTTATTTGTTTGGTGCAAAGCTGGGTCTATCTGAACATTATGACCGCCGGTGGTGGTGCAAGGGTCAGTGAGCAGTTTTTCGCATCGGGTGGTTTGTCGTTTGGTTGGCAGATTACTAGCGTGGCGATCATGACTTGCGGGACCATGTTTTTGATGTGGTTAGGTGAGCAGATCGACGAATATGGAATTGGCAACGGAATTAGCTTGTTAATCATGGCTGGAATTTTGGCACAAATGCCAAAAGCGCTCTGGGATTTACGAAGTTCGATGTCATTTGACTTGAGCGGCATGAGTAGCGGGCAAATAGGCTTAGACGTATTGATTGTGCTTGGCGTCATATTTATCGCGGTGGTCTTCGCGGTGGTCTTCATTACGATGGCCCAGCGCCGGATTCCGACTCAGTCTGCGAAGCACGTTCGCGGCCGGCGAGTCTATGGCGGCACGAAACAATATCTTCCACTTCGGATCAATCAAGCTGGAGTCATGCCGATTATCTTCGCGAGCAGCTTATTGCTCATTCCGGGCGTGATACTTGGGTTGATCGCTAATGCCGTCGCTTCCAGCAGCGAGAATGCGTCCGGCGTTTTGCGGAACCTCTCGGTTATGTTCCAGAACCCGTCGAGCTTCACGTACAACTTACTATTCGTTGCTTTGATTTTCTTCTTCTGCTTCTTCTGGACTTCAATCACTTTCAATCCGAAAGAAATTACGGAGAACCTAAAGGATCACGGAACCTTTATTCCCGGTTACCGTCCCGGCAAGCGAACTGCTGATTACTTGGAAAAAGTAATGGTTCGAATTACTTACGTTGGCGCTTCATTTTTGGCTTTGGTTGCGATTGTTCCAACAATTATTACGGGCCAGTTCAATGTGTCCTTTAACGTGGCGGCGTTCTACGGAGGAACCGGTCTTTTGATTGCAGTGAGCGTTGCGTTTGATTTAATCCAGAAGATCGATTCTCATTTACTGATGAGAAACTATCGCGGACTTTTGGAATCCTGAAGACGCGATAGAAGGACCGCCGGGGATGCGGATCGTATTTATTGGACCACCCGGAGCAGGCAAAGGCACTCAGTGCAAACGCCTGATTTCCGAGTTTCGTATTCCCCATCTTTCTACAGGTGAAATGCTGCGCGAGGTCCGCGAGCAGGATACTGCGTTAGCTCGCTGGGTTGCTTCGCACATCGATTCCGGTCGACTTGTACCAGACCACTTGGTTATGCGAATCGTATCAAATCGTCTTAAGCGAGATGATTGTCAAGCTGGAGCCTTGTTCGATGGTATGCCCAGGACGCTGATCCAGGCGCAAATGCTTGACGATCTGCTGGCGGAGCAAGGAGTCGCGGTCGATGTCGCAATTGAACTAGCCGTGGTCGAAAACGAACTGATCACCCGATTGCTTAATCGTGCAACGCTTGAGGGTCGACACGACGATACTTACGACACAATTCGCGAACGGATGCACGTTTTTTATACTCAGACAGCGCCGCTGATCGACTACTACCATCGCAAAGATAAGCTTGTTCGCGTCGACGGAATGAATCCGCCCGACGAGGTTTTCAACGAAATTTTGTCGAAGATCAAAGCCTTTAAGTCGAGTTGACACTGCCCTTAGGGCCAAAGTTGATTGATTGTCAGTAATGCAGCACTAGGATTGGCGACTACAGGCAACTGGCAACTACCCGTTTTGCGCACCGTCGGTCGCCAGAAACTATTGCTGTGTGGCCCATTTTTGTGACAACGATCAAAAGCCGAAACGCTCAATCGCTAGGTACCAGTACAAAGTGCCTGCAATCTTGGTTCCATCTCTTCGATCCAAGCGTAACGTTTCAGTTTCGAGTTTGGGAATGACAGGCATAAAGCCTATCCTACGGTTGTAGCCGACTTGGGAATTAGGCAAGACATTCCGTCCCGGAGAGTTCACCTTGTATTTCTGGGGAACTTTCGCGTGACATTAGCGTCCAAGTCATGTCGGGCGTAAAAAAACGACGGCGTTTTGACGCAGATTTGAATTTCTTGGGGCAAATGGTTTTTTAGTTGTATCCTCGCGTTTCGTAATTCCTTAGAACAGATTTTTAAAAACTTCGTATTGCGGATCTAGCTTGCAACAAGGCTATTCGTTGATTTTTCCATATTATGTCCAGGCTTCCATCCGATATCGATGAACTTTTGACCGGCCTGCTTGACGGTCGGTTGGATGCTGTCGAACAACGGAAAATCGAGTCTCTGCTTGAAAACGATTCCGATTTGCGATCGGAATTCGAGCAGCTAAATCGACTACGTTCTTTGATGGCGAGCTTGCCAGGCCCTAATTTGCGTCCCATCGGGGGTGAAGTAGTCTCCAAAGCGATTGAGCAGACGGTTGCTATGGGCCTTCAGAGGCCAGCTTGGATTCCGGCTCCATCGCGATTGTCTGGCCGCGCATACGAGCAAACTTTCGGCCGCGATGTCTTGTTGGGGGATCATCGAAGGGCAAAGTTAGCGTGGGAAAGACCGCTTCTTGCTTTGGCGGCAGCCGTTCTGGTGCTGGTCGGCGGGTACGTTTTGCTGGCTCGGTTCAACAATAATGATTCGGTGATATCTGAAAGTTTTCAGATTGCTGACGCTCAGCATTCGAATCCGTCGAGGCAATTGGACGTCGACGATTCCTCGATCGCAACAAATGCTACACCTCTTCCAATGGGAACATCTCCAGCTGAGCTTTCCGAAATTCATCCACCGAAATCTGAAACAGTGGGTGACCAAGTAAATAGTATCGCGACCAATGATTCTCGTGTTGAATCGATGCCGTCTGCGATTGAAAAGTCTGCTCTAGGCTCACCGCGAACTAACTCGCCAATTGATAAGACTAACACGGTTCGCATTGATTCCGAACAAGAAGCCACGAATATTGGAAGCAGCTTTTTGTTGATAGTTGACGTTTCGTCCTCTTCGGAAATTGAGACCAACGAAGTCCTATCACGGATTCTGATCAATTTTGACATTGCGTCGGCGCGACAAGCGGAAGTTGATGGTTCTACGCTTGAGGCATTGAAGCAAACTCGCTTAGTTGACGTACGAAAACCCGATGATTCAACGCGCGGCGAGAGTGTCTCTGTCGATTTGGTATTCGTGAAATCGCGTGCAAGCCGGCTTGATGCCGCAATTCTGAATGTCATGAGCGACATTGAAGCGTTTCCTGAGTTTGCATTGGACGTCGCGATGGATCCGCCATCGATGGAATTGTTTCGAGAGTTGCAACATGTTCAAGAAGTCGATTTATCTTCGACAGAGAGGAATTCCGGGACCGTTAGTGTTGCCAGCAAATTGGCTTTCGGAGACCGGTTTAAAGATTTAAGTTTTGCGGCTCGACGACAACCCGAAATGCCACTCGATGTTCGCCGCGCCACGCCTGCCAACGGAGCGCAACGCTTGCTTGCAGGTGATGATGCCAACCCCATCGCGTACGCGCTCTTTGTTATTCGGAAGCCTGTTGATTAGGCACAACCGCTCGATTTTCGCGAGTTGGAGCAGCCAGGCTTTCGATTCTTCCATTGCCATTGCCATTGCCGCGTTGGACCA
>JBGSKY010000008.1:0-2149 GCA_041740995.1 Pirellulaceae bacterium | reverse complement strand
TTGACGAAACGAAGTGTGCACGCGGCCTGTGTTTGGATTGACTAGCCGTGGGAGGGCGTCGATGTACGTTGATTTCAGCTTCGTGGCTTGGCGATAGTCGATGATTTTCGCCGGCAATTCATGCTCAATGGCCAGTTCTTGCAACACCTCGACATCGGTGCTTGGCCCTGTCTTGGTTCGCTTTACGACGCGATACCCTAGGCGTTCAAAAAGCAGAGCGGCGAGTTGTTTGGGGCTGTCAATATTAAATTCTTCGCCCGCGAGTTCAAAAATCTCACCGCGCAGCTTTTCAATTCGCCCCGCAAACTCGACGCTCAAATCTTGCAACTGTTCCAGGTCAACTTGAATGCCGTTGCGTTCCATTTCAACTAGCACATCAATAAGCGGCATCTCCAAATCATGAAACACCGATTCGACATGCATGGTCGCGAGCCGCTGCCTCATGATCGGCACCAATTGCAATGCGACGTCTGCATCTTCGGCTGCGTATTGCGTAACATCGTCCAGATCGATTAAGTCGATCGTACATTGCGTTTTTCCAGTGCCGATCAACTGCGTTATCGGGATCATTTCGTGTTGCAAATATCGCTTTGACAGTTCGTCTAGCGAATGATTGCGATCTCCTGGCGAGCAGAGATAGTCGGCCATCATTGTATCGAAGCCGACGTTGATAATCTGAAAGCCGTGATTGGCAAACACGATCAAATCGTATTTGATGTTCTGACCAATTTTTAAGATCGACGGATCGGCTAGCACATCGGCCAATGAGGATCGAACAACGTCAATTGGGAGCAACCGGTTGTTCTGGTCAGCCGGTCCAGCGACGGGAATGTAAATTGGATTGCCGCCAGGCCATGCCAACGCGATTCCAACTAGCACGGCAGTCGTTGGAGCGGTGCTGGTCGTTTCGGTATCGATCGATAGCAGCCGATCGTTGCCATCCAACGAATCGATCGCTGTTTTTATTTCAGTGACGACCGCTGAAAGCTTTTCCAGCGAATCGATACAGCGATATTGCGCGCGATCTATGGGCGACGATTTGGCTAGGCTAGATTTTTCTGATGCGACTTCCGCATCGGACAAGAAACGTTCGGCTAGCCGTCGAAAGCCGAGCGACTGAAACATCTGTTCCATCGCCAACCGGTCCGCCGGTGGACGTCGCCAAGCGGCCCAGTCGATCTTCATCGGCACATCGCGTTTGAGCTCCACAAGCTCGCGGCTTTTGAAAGCGTTGTCGCGATGTTCAATTAACGTGTTGCGTCGCGCGTTGGCTTTGATCTTCTCGACGTTAGCGTAAATGCCATCGAGCGTTTCAAATTCGTCGAGCAATTCTTTGGCCGCTTTGGGGCCGATCTTCGGAACTCCCGGAACGTTATCGACGCTATCGCCGACAAGCGACTGAAAATCGACAACTTGATCAGGCCGAACGCCCCAGTCAGCGGCCAGCTCGCTCGCGCCGTACGTCGTGCCTTTGCGAAGATTGAGCATCAGCGTTTGGTCGCTAAGCAATTGTCGGCAATCTTTATCGCTGGTCACCAGCAAAGTTCGCGCGCCGGCCTGTTCGGCCTGCCAAGCCAACGTGGCCAGCAAATCGTCGGCTTCGTAGCCGCCTAGAAACAGGCAAGGGATTCCCAGTGGTTTTAAGCCGTCGCGGATGCGGTCAATCTGGCTGACCAGCGCGGCCGGCATCGGATCACGATGGGCTTTATATTGGTCGTAAAGCTCGTTCCGAAAAGTGATTTCGCTGACGTCGAAGGTGCAGAGCAAGAAATCGGGGTCGTAGCGGTCTCGCAGTTCGGCCAGGTCGCGAAAAAAGCCATGAATCGCTCCAACTTCGGTTCCGTCGGGGGCCGTCATCGTCGGCATCGCGTGAAAGACTTGATAGATCAACGAATGCGAATCGACCAAAACGACCAGATCCCCCGGACCGACTGGCGTATCCAGCTTGAGCGAATCGAGGCTCGACGGAGGATTTTCCTGGACGCGATCGAGTGAACGATCGTTAGAATCGGTCGTATCGTTAGAAAGGACTTCTTCATCAAAGCCTGCGAGCGACATTTGTTTACGCGCGGTCGATTTTCGAGTCATACTTGGTTGCGACGTCCAACGGAACGAAATTACGAGTAAAATTTGACGCGCCGCGGAAGGC
>JBGSKY010000007.1:0-3067 GCA_041740995.1 Pirellulaceae bacterium | reverse complement strand
TGGCGAATACAACCAGAGACACTATGTGCGTCGTCCAATCAGCTGCAACGCCTTAGCGTCGGATTCTTATCAGCATTCGAAAACCGTCAGCCAACCCTTTCCGGTTGATCCAGTTCTATTCTGGCGCTGACGATGGATGCTTAAACCATCTTGCGACAGGCGGCGGCGCACTCTCGACATGCTTTGGCGCAAGCGGTCATTTGCACATCGGACTTAATTTTTTCACATTCGGTCGCGCATGCATCGCAGGCCGTTGCACAGGCTTGGCAAGCGGCGGGAGCCAGTGCGCAGGAACGTGCAATCAGTTTCGCGCTCAAGCCACAAAACTCTTGGCAGCTCATCGCCACTGCGGCACACGCTGCGTGCTCTTTGTGGCCTTCCGCCAAATGAGTCATGCAATGTTTGACCGTCGCATTACATGTCGACTCACAGCTCTGCGAGATCTCCAGACAGCTTTGGTGCATCTTGTCCAAACCAGAGGTCGATTTCGAAGCCGACCCACTTTCCTGTCCTCGGGAAACTCCCGCCGCGGCGCCGGCCAGAGCGAACGCACCGGTCGATACCAACATGTTTCTTCGATCCATTTTCATTCTCCTTCGATTGACTGGGAATCCCCGCTGGTGCAGAGACCATTGTTGCTTCCTCCGAAAACTTCAGAGGGGAACCGCAACAAAACCAATTGAAGTGTCGATGCAAAGTGCGACTCCGAACATCAGTACTTCCGCCAATCGCAAATGGCGGATTCCTCGACGTCCCCAATCAATTTCGGTAACGCGGCCAAGAATTCGGCCGCGACGCATTAGCGTCCGGTTCGCAAAGACCGAACCAAGTGCTAACGCACTGCGGCTGATCTAACGACAAAATGTTCCTCTAAACCCTCGTCACTTGTCTTCGCAACAGGCAATCCAGATTCGCGGATCGTCTCGTTTCAGGCGTTTACCATAGAGGAGTCACAACAACTCGGCGGCGTCGTCGTCAACTCCTGGTGAGCAATGTCGCCACATTTAAGACAATGATGGATGATGGCGTTGTGAGCATTCATGAGTAGTGCTTACGAAGGGGTTGTTACGGATAGGCGTTCAAACAGTTTCCGCAAACTCTGAATGTCCACAGGTTTTGTCAGATGTTCATCGAAACCGGAGTCGAGGGCTGATTTGCAATCAATCTCCGTTCCACTTCCTGTCAGAGCGACAATGAAGGCCGAACTCGTGTCGGAACGGTGTCGCAGTATCCGAACCAGTTCGTAACCGTTCATCCCCGGCATCGAAATATCAGAGAATATGATTTCGGGTGTGAAGCGAGCCAATGTCTCAATGGCTTGATAGCCCGTTTCCGCAACTTCGACTTTGTGCCCCAATTTTCCCAGCAAGCGTGCCATCACCAGACGGAGCGCACGCTGGTCTTCGACTACCAGAATACGAAACATTTGCCGCGGTTTGTTCGTGATTTCGTTGGAGTCGCCCGGTCCAGGAACAACATCGACTGGTGCTTCCACTGTAGGCAAGCGAACGGTGAAGACACTTCCGTGACCGGTTCCCTCGCTCTCTGCAATCACACTGCCGGAGTGCAATTCAACAAGAGTCTTAACAATTGAAAGGCCAATACCCAGACCTGGCGAGCCACGTTCACCCTTGTCTCCAACTTGAGTGTACAACTCAAAGATACTTTTCAGTTTATCAGCCGCAATGCCGCTACCATCATCGCGGATGCGAATCGTAACAAACCCAGCGTCCTGGTTTATGGTCAATCCGATTTGACATCCAGGACCGCTATACTTGGCGGAATTGTTCAACAGGTTCGTAACGACTTGGGTTATTCGAGTTGGATCGGCGAATACGAAGGCATTGTTGCTCAGGTCGGATACCGTCAATATCTGTCCTGACTCATTGATGACTGTCGAAGACGCTTCAACTGCACTTTCGATGATCGCGCGCAGCGGAACAACTTCCTTTTCGAGGACTAGCTTTCCGCTACTGATACGAGAAACATCCAGTAGGCCATCGACCAAGTGAACCAATTGGTCAACCTGACGGTTCATCATTTGTCGTAAACCTTCGACTTCCGCATGTAACTCCATCAGGCCATTGCATCGAGTGCACACTTAATCGGGGCGAGCGGATTGCGTAGTTCATGCGCCAATGACGCCAAGAACTCATTTTTGTTGCGGTCGCTTTCAATAAGCTTCGTGACCAGTTCATCGGACTCAGCACGGAGCGGTACATCGTTCATTGCGTCTTGCATAAAAGCTTTCGAATCCAATAGACGCCTTCCTTAACCAAAACAGCCGAAATGCGTTTGCGTCCGGTTCTCGCTACATGAACCGGGTGCTAACGCACGGCGGCTGATGTTAAAAGCGACGAGAAAATCCTTGTGCGAACGCGATACTCCTCCTTCGCATTGCTTTCGCAGTTCCCAGTTTCTTGGATAGAGCCGAGGCTGCATATCAGGAAAAGCGTCAAAACATGCTGGCGGATTCCACCAGACTCACCATCTCGCTTAACCTCTGAGATAACACGACATCTGGATCAGTTCGTTTGAGACTGGCACTCCTCCGAACGCAACCCTCTTCGTAACAATTCGCTCTTTTTCGATTCACCTGAACGTGCTGTGGAAAAAAACTTACATCAGTTTTAGCCCCGTTCGGTCGTGCTTTTAGATCGAAACGAGTTCGTAGACTTTTCTCAAACGCAATCCATTCGCAGGTTCAATGCGAGATACGAACCTTGGAGTTAATAGAAAAGGCTCGAACAGATATCTTTTGGCAGTCGCGAGCGCTGATGTTGCCAAGAGCAACGATGCAGATGCGGCGAGATCACCAACAATTCACCACTGCGAGCGAATAAAAGGAGACGGGGGTTGAACGAGCAAAATCGGTCAAATCAACCCCCATCCTTTTGGAATGCTCCCTTGATGACGTTGCCAAGCTGGAACGCCATTGTCCCGCATCGTCCTCAAAAACACGATCAACGATTCCGCCTCAATGGTCAGATCAACGCCCACCGGAATTCGATAGTATTCGTAAATTCGTTTGATCCACCGCAGCGACCATTCGGGTTTGGGCAGCGTG
>JBGSKY010000006.1:0-1555 GCA_041740995.1 Pirellulaceae bacterium | reverse complement strand
GGTTGTGGTGAATGCGAGACTTAAAGAGGACTCTGCCAGCCAATTTGTGAACTGACGGGATGCGTTGATTTCAAGTTTTGGAACATTTGCTAAAGTCACTGAAACGAGTCTCTTCTATCTAAGCCTGCAAAGAAATCGTCCCTTATCTTGAACCTAAGGTCGTCGGGGGGTTGTAGCTTGCTTCGCAAAACAGGCATTGTATCGTCGATCATTTTCGACAACGGTAGGTTTCGAGAAGCAAATGACGGTACGTCCAAAGGAACTTGCAATTCTTGCGTGAGCGGATTGAAGGCCTCGATAGCTTTCGATTCGCGAGAGCTCAGAACGCTCCAGCTTGATAAAAACCCAAAGGACGGAGCCGGCAAAGTTGGTTTGCCAGTGTTACCAGGGTTTCCTGGCATAAAGGCAGCGGGAGTAGCTCCGGAGGGAGCCGACAGTGGAGCTACAATTCCCGATGTTTGCTGGTTACTTCGAACGATGCCGGTATCGGTGGCATTGACACGTCCATCTCGATTTATATCAAAAATGTTCGTCACTGATGCCGAGTTCGCCGCTGTAGATTGATTGCTGCGCACTGCTCCTGTGTCTGTCGCGTTGACTCGCAAACGGGTTGCCGTGTTGCCAGTGTTAAAGTCGCCGATTACGTTGCCGAAAATAAAGACATCGTTCGCCGCTAGTCCTGTCTGCAGGTTCGAAACAACTGTCACACGTAGCCAAGTGTTCTGAATTGTATTATCGGGAAAGGTAATCTTAACGCGAACGGAACCACCAACGCCGCTGCCTGGAAGAATCGTAGCTGTTGGAACCGCCGCACTTGGCAACGCAGCAAACCCGGCAGCGCTAATCCCGTTCCACTGGGCAAACTGCAAACTTGCGAGAATTTGACTATTCGTGGTCGCCGCTGGCAAATTGTTAACGTCTAAAATGATTCCATTCAGACCACGCGAGTAGTTCGTATAGTTGGCAAACGCAGAAGCGTTTCCTGGAAGAAGCGGGCTCTTATCGACGGCAATCGCAGCGTTGGCAGAACCAGCACTACTCACGTTGGCTCCAGTCGCATTATTGTAAAAAACGTGTCGAGCGGCTACGCTTGCTGTGACCTCTTGGAGCTTGATGAAAGCTTGTCCTTGGGTGAAGACATTGAAGGTATTGAGTCCGATTGTTTCGTTGGCACCTTGAGTCCATCCCGTTCCAATATGGACGGTGTCGTCAAGGTTTCGGAGAACAAGCAGTGTATTGCTATGACTGCTGATGTTCCGCACTTCTTGTGCGTTTAGGACCAAAGTGTTCGATCCAGTTCCACGGATATCAATAGCTTCTATATCCACGATGCGGTTATCGCGGATGGTTGTCAGGTTCAGAGTTATTCCACTACCATCGAGCCTCAGTGTATCGCTGCCGCTGCCCCCGACGATTCGTTTAAAATTCAAGTCGCTTACGGCTAGAACGTCATTGCCGCGACCACCGATAAGGATATCTGCTCCACCGCCACCCACCAGCGTGTCATTACCATCAGCACCATTTAGAATCTGTGCTCCTGTTGTTCCTGCAATGG
>JBGSKY010000005.1:0-1886 GCA_041740995.1 Pirellulaceae bacterium | reverse complement strand
CAGGCTGATTCGTCGAGCTCTTCAGCAAGCTTGACCAAATTGGGCATCGCATCGATTCCGAAGATGAACTCGACTGAGTCGTCGTCCCAGCGGTCGAAGTTTTCAGTCAACGCGAAGTCAGTATCACCGCGCAACACGATCTTACGAAAGCCAGCTTGGCGACATCGTTCGATGCTCAAGTCAAAATAGAAGGCAGCATGTTCATGGCTGGGACGATTGCCGCTGCGGTTGGCGATGAATAACGGCTCGCGCGTATTGGCGAGTGTGACTACCAGCGGATGATAACTCCATTGGCCTTTGTAATTGATGCCAATTCCTTGTTTCTTCTCTCCACTGGTTTCCACAAAGGTTCCGTCGGCTTCAATCACGGCGACATCGAAGAACGCTTTGGGCTGTAGTTTCCAAACACGTTCACGAACTCGATTATAGGCTCCCATCAACTGCATGATGCTGGCTTCGTCGAAGCGCCTACAGAAATCACCGGCAGTGGTCGGATCGGGAATCCGCTCAGCTCCTAAGGCATTCAGAAACGCTTCATCGGTGCGACGGACCTCAAGATGATCCAGACAAGTTCCACCGGCCAACAAGTTGAACGCGATGTTCAGTACATGGTCGGTCTCGTCGTAGGGCAGATGTAGTTTGAAGAGCGGGATGGCCTTGTTGATTTCTTCACGGAGCTGAAGCTGCTTGGTCAACTGTACAATCGTGCCGAGTCCACCAGCGGCAATCGCTTGTTGCTTTTCAGCAAGTTCATACTTGATCGCCGGCGGGCGAATCATCGGCGAAGCACCCGACCAATTCGCTTTGTCGATTCTTTGGGACATTTTTCGCTTGCGTTGCATCAACTTGCGTCGTACTTTAGCGTTCACTCGAAACCCTCGATTGCGTGTGTGGATTGAAAGGTTATCAACTATCAAAACACGCGGAAACGCCGAGGGTTTTCGAGTTTCTCATAATTTTCCTTAATCAAGCTTCGCTTGATTAAGGACTAGGCAATGTAACGGCGGCATTCAACTGCAGGCCGATTCGCAAACTTGCACGGTATTGATCGCGCTGCGACTCGTCCGACGATTGCAGCCGATTGGAAATTTCAGTGAGTCCCTGGTCCGTGGGAAACAGGTAACCGTTCTCCATTGACCATAGCCTGCCGTTCTCATTGCCAAGAAGCGTCCCCAAATCAGCGGAGCAATCGATTTGTTGGTCGGCGGATTGCCCGATCGAGTCGCCAACGGGTGCATGTCATTTCTAAAAGGTTGAATTGCGATGCGACTTGAAACATCGCATTGGCATTAGCAGCGTCGGCGTGCATCTTTTGCACATCGCCGACAATTTCGCGTAGACTTAATCGACCACGTTTTGGATTCGCGGTCGCAACGGTTTGCCGGAGTTCCGCGAGCGTCGGCGTTTCTAATCGTCCCAATACGAGTCGCTTTCCATCGGGACACACCAAACAATCGCCATCAACGACCAATTGCGAGCGCACCTGTTCGGGCGAGTCTTCGGTAATACCGGTCAATTGAGTAAACCAGCTCATGTGTGTCGCTCCGTAGTCTTTGATAAAGTACTGATCTTAACCTTTTACACGGAGCCCAAAGTTGAACCCGCCGACGTCATTTACCGTTCCGGCGTTGTTGCCGCCATGCTCACGAACCTATTGGCTAGTGGAGCATGCGATTTTAGCAGGAGCGTTTCCTGGAAAACCGGAACCGGCGGAACATCGACAACGAGTTGAATCGTTGCACGGCGCTGGCATTCGGACATTCATCAATTTGCAGGAAGAGTGCGAAACCAATGTTGCTAAGCAAAAGTTCGCTCGCTATGACGATTCGTTCCGGCAACTTGCGGCTGACCAAGGCGGCTGTATTTCCCATTTGCGATTTCCTATT
>JBGSKY010000004.1:0-2743 GCA_041740995.1 Pirellulaceae bacterium | reverse complement strand
GGGGATCATCTCAATGGTGATACCCGTATTCTCGCGTCGGCCCATTGTTGGTTATGTATGGATCGCCGTAGCAATCCTGTTGACCGGGTTCGTGAGCTTTGGCTTGTGGGTTCATCACATGTTTGCCGCTGGTCTTCCTGATCTGGCCATGACCTTTTTTACCGCCGCAAGCTTGATGATTGCAATCGCCAGCGGAATTCAGATCTTTAGCTGGATCGCAACGATGTGGGGAAGCAAGCCCACGCTCAGTGTCCCGATGCTGTATGCACTGGGCTTCGTTTTCCTGTTTACACTCGGTGGCTTGACCGGTGTTATGGTCGCTATGGTGCCGTTCGACCAACAAGTCCATGACACCTACTTCATCGTTGCACACTTTCATTATGTCCTGATCGGCGGGGTGATCTTTCCAATATTTGCAGGCATTTATTATTGGACTCCCAAAATTTCCGGGCGGCGGCTTGTGCCTTGGCTCGGCTACTCAAGCTTCTGGACGACATTCATTGGGTTCAATCTCACTTTCTTCCCCATGCACATCATGGGCTTTCTCGGTTTGCCGCGTCGTGTTTACACGTACCCCGAAGAACTGCAGCTCGAAAATTACAATATTGCAGCAACCGCCGGCGCTGCACTACTAGGGTTCGGAACGCTGCTATTGCTGGTTGACTTAATCTATAGTCTTTTTAAGGGCCAACCTGCGGGTGATGACCCTTGGCAAGCCGATTCCCTCGAGTGGAGCGTTGCGTCGCCACCGCCAAACTACACATTTTACTCCTTTCCGATCGTCTCAAGTCGTCATCCGCTTTGGATCACCGAAACGTCACGTGAATCCGAGCAGTACGGCGAACTGAACATAGCATTGACTGGCCAACCGCAATCTTGGCGAGGAACTCTTGTTACCGATTCGACCGATGCAACTCCACAAGCCATCCAATTTTTGCCGTCGCCTTGTTATGTCCCATTCTGGACCGCGATTGCGACACTCGGCGCTGCCGTCGGAGTTCTTACACAAGCATATATCCTTTCTGCGTTTGCACTTCTGATGCTAGCAATCTGCCTCGTAATTTGGCTCTATCCCGATGCAGACCAATTGAATCGACTTTCAGAATCAGAGCTTGCGTCGCTTACTGCATTGCCAACAATCCCGACTTCTTCCATGTCGGTTGTTTGGTGGGCAACGATCGGTTTTAACATAATTATTGGGTCTGCTTTTGCCGCACTGGTTTATTCCTACTTTTACATCCGCCTATTTTCATCACAGTGGCCCCAAGAGGGATTAAGCAATCCATCGATCTGGACTGCGGTCTTCGGACTCATAGCAGTGGCATGTGGTGTTTTAATCGCGAGATTTGTGCCTAGTAAGCTAGAACTCCTAAGCCGATGGACGCAGTGCGCCGGCGCACTTGCAGTCATGTTTTGCTGCATGCTGTATATCGGTTTTCAAATCTGGGATTGGACCACCTGCGGGTTCTCGCCCAGCCAAAATGCGTACACTTCATTATTCTTCCTGCTCACGGCAACTAGCATTCTTGTCGCAACTCTTGTGGGAGCATTCTCTTTCTTTGCCTCAGTACGATTGATCGCAGATTTTCATGTGCCGCAACAGTCGCTCCGACTTCACTTCGAGATTATCAGTTTGCTGTCTGTACTGATGCTTGGAACTGCTGTTTTGACGTTTGTAACCGTCTACTTAACTCCGATCATTCTTTGATCCAGTGAGGTTCGATACGTGTCTACACATTCATCTGATTCGCAACGACGAAGCGGTTACTCAATCACGATTGGCCTGTTTGCGCCAGCCATAATTTGGTTTCTGCATCTATTTGTTGCATCGCTTACAGCCGAATGGGGTGTAATTTCCGGTTGGAATCAAAATCACATGCTCGGTATGTCGGTAACGACCTGGCTAATTCTAGCTATATCTTTGGTCGCCGTTGGACTGACGGCTCTATCTTTGAGCCGCGTCATTCATTTCGATTCCCGCATAAAACGAACATTGGGCGAACCAAGTACGTCGGAACACTCAGAACCGTTTCTCGTAAACGTCGCATTCTACAGCGGTACAGTATTCTTAGCCGTGATTTGCGCCCAGACATTTCCGATAATGTTTTTCATGGGGATAGACTAACGCATGACAATCTCCATGTTATTTCGCCGGCCTGATAATCGATATCTTCGATATACGGTTGGTGCGCTGATAACGGTGCTGGTCCATTTTATGTTCGCCACTCAAACAGCGCGAGCAGACGAGGCGATCACTACTCGTCGAGTTGACGTTACAGATTGGCAATTCGATCCAGCCCTGATGATGAACTTAGCACTTGTCACCTGGCTTTATACACGCGGAATCACAAGGCTTCGCCAGTCATCACAGAAGCGAGTCTCCTTTGGTAAGGAAAACGTTTTCTGCTTTGCTGCCGGACTTGCGGTTCTACTGGCTTGTTTAGTGTCACCACTCGATCAGCTCAGTTCGCAACTCGCATCGGCACATATGGTCCAACACATGACCATCATGACAATAGCAGCACCACTCATCGCAAGAGGATCGCCTGGATTGTTGCTAGGCTTGGGCCTACCGCCAGTTGGCGTGTCAATTCTACGCAAGTTTCGGCGTCTCATTCGTTCGTTGTTCGGACGCCCAGACAGAAATTTGGTCATGTGCTGGATGGTATATGCGGCAGTGATGTGGACTTGGCACTATCCACTATTTTATGAATCGGCGCTTCGATTCCCATTGATTCACGAC
>JBGSKY010000003.1:0-3990 GCA_041740995.1 Pirellulaceae bacterium | reverse complement strand
TGGTCGCGATTCCTTCGTCGGCCCCGATCTCTGTGTAAGCGAAACGCTGACCCAATACGATGTCGCGGACGATTAGCAGCGTCCAGCGGTCACCGAGTAAGTCGAGCGCATTTGCCATTGGACAATCTGATCGATTTTCATTCGGAGACACGGTATGTACCTTGCAAAGAGCAAGCGGCTAAGATAGCTTGTGAATTACAAGTTAGCATATTTTCCCATGAGGCGAGCATTGCATGATGAAAATCAATGAGAAAAGTATCGTCATCACGGGTGGCAGTTCTGGAATTGGTCTTCAGATGGCCAAGAAGTTCGCGGAAATTGGGGCCGACGTGGTGATCACGGGACGGAATCAATCGACGCTCGATCAAGCGGCATCCGGAATGACTCGCGTTACTCCATTCGTTTGCGACGTCACCAACGACGAGCAAGTTGTCGCGCTTCGCGATTTCATGGACGGACGCGGTGGTACCGACGTTCTAATCAACAATGCGGGGGTGATGGACTTCTTCGACGTTACTCAGGGCCATCCCTTGGAAAAGCAGCTCGCCGAGATCGCGATTGATGCCGCCGGCCCAGTACGTTTAGTGCATCACTTCCTGCCGGGGTTACTCAAACGCCCTTCGATAATCGTCAATGTCAGCTCGGGCTTGGCTTACGTCCCCTTCGCGGCGGCACCTGTCTACTGCGGGTGCAAGGCGTTCCTTCATTCATACACGCAGTGTTTGAGAACACAGCTTGCTGGGACATCGGTACGAGTGGTCGAGTTGCTGCCTCCCGTCGTCGATACGCCGCTGGCGGCAACTCTCGACCACTCGTTTTCAAAAATGCCGCCCGAGAAACTTGTTGAGGCTCTCATCAGCGGTCTTAAGCGAGGGCGTGACGAGATCGCGCCTGGTCAGTCAGCGCAACTGAGATGGCTCAGTCGACTCGCTCCAGGATTCATTTATGGGCAGCTCAACAAAACATTCAAGCGAGCGTCAGCATGAGCAACACCGTCATCCAAATCATCCAAACCGTCATGGCGATATCAGCCTACGTGCTGATATTTCGCAACTACCTTCAGCCTTGGTTCAGAGCCAGAGCGTTGGGTGAAGCGATTTTGCCGCTGCTCATCCTCCACATTTTTCGTTATCTCGGTTTGTGTCTACTCGTGACGGGGCAAATCGACTTGACGGTTCCGCGCGATGCGCTGCAGTGGATGGCTTTCGGCGACCTAGCCGCAGCCGTTTCAGCACTACTTGCCGCGATCGCGGTATCGGCTCGGTCGAAGCTGGCAGTTCCTCTGGTCGCACTATTCACTTTAGTCGGTATTGGAGATTTGATCATGATCGCTCCGACGGCCAAGAACGCCGGAGTCATTGACGCTAGTATCGGCACAATGTGGTTTTTTCTGGTGATCTTTGCTCCCGCGTTGCTGCTCAGTCATCTCTACATCGCTTACCGATTACTTGTCCAACGTGGGCCTGTTCCCGACTCAAACTTAAGTGTTGCAAACCGCTAAGGAAACCGCAAAGCATGAACAGCCTCATCATTTTGAACATCCAAGCAGTGATGTGCCTCACTGCCATTCTAGTCATCTACTTTACGTACTTACGGCCTTGGTTCGCTGCGCAGCCATTTGGCCCAGCGGTCTTGCCGGGACTGCTTGTCCATTCGTTCCGCTTCGTCGGCCTCACAATGTTGGTAAATGGACAGATTGATCCTGAACTTCCCCGACGTTCAATTCAGCTTATGGCGTTCGGCGATCTGGCAGCCGCCGTTACCGCACTGGCTGCTGCAATCGCGGTTGCCACCAAGTCGAAGATGGCAACTCCGTTGGTTGCCGTGTTTGTAGTCGTCGGCGGAGTCGACTTTGCGATTGCGATCCCAACAGGCCTGAACGCCGGCGTATTCGAGTCGTATCTCGGCGGAATGTGGATCGTGATCCAGTACTACGTACCGCTTGTCCTATTGACACAGATTTACATCACTTACCGTTTGATCACGCATCTTCGCGGTGCAACATCGAAGATCGGCGGTCCCAGTCGCGATTGACCCATCCTATTCACGTTGGGGACCAGTGGTGTCAGTATTTCAAATTTTGCTTCCAATCAATGACGAGCTAGCATGCCGAAAGTTATCAAATGGACGATCGCAATCCTCATGTTTTTCACGATCTTTCGAGCCCAGACAGTTTTGTTTCTTCCGAAGGTTGAAATGTTTGGTGGCCCAGCACCTGATGCTTGGTTCGCGCCTTGGCTTAGTGATGCGATCATCGGCTTTCTTGTTCCAGTGATGGTCTTTCTGTTTCTGACGCGACGCGGCACAAAGATCTGGGGTGCCATGGTGGTCTATAACGCCCTAGGCGCGTTCGACTACGCCAACGGATTGGCAGCCCAGTGGATCTCACCCATGCCAGTAGAGATGGCAACGGCAACGACCGTCTACCTAGGCATTTCAGTCTTCCTGGTATTCCAGTTGATCGCACTGACCATGCTGTTCCGCGATGATGTCGTTGAGCACTTTGGCGGGAAGGCAGAAGTGGCCGAATGATCCAATCTTCACGCCTTGGGCAAATTGGCGGCACGACTAGCCGCTGCCTTTGCTTCGATGTTTTTGATCATCCCTTCGCGATCTTGCTTGATCGCTTTGGCGATTTTTCTGACGCCCTGAGCCGCTGTGTGGTCGGTGCCCCAGACCACCAAGTCGACCAAAACAGGAATGAGTTCGATGCCACGCTGGGTCGGCAAGTAGACCCGCCGACGACCGTCAGTTGGATGACTATAGCATTCGATGATGCCGGCCTCGGTCAGTCGTTCCAGCCGATTCATCAGGATGTTGGTCGCGATGCCTTCCGACACTCCAATCTCCGAGAACGCAACCTTTTGAGTCAACAACACGTCGCGAAGAACGATCAATGTCCAGCGGTCACCAATCACATCCAGCGATGCGGCGATCGGGCAATCTGAACGAAGGTCATGTTTCATATCGGATACGGTCCAGCTTCCTGCGGCCACTCATGGATAACTTGCAACGAACAACGATTTTTATGAAGCAGCCCCGAATCACGTATTTTCGCATAAAACGCGATAAATTCCAAGGGCGCGCTACGCTACTTGTTGTAACCCTGGCGCTGATGCTCGGATGTGAATCGCGGTTGAGGTCGCCCGAAAATTCGCCCATACGAGTTCGAGTGGTGGTCGCCAGTGTCGTTTCCTGCCCGGTTACCAAGTCGCTGACCGGTGAGTTTCGGGCGAGTGTTGAAAGCGACATGTCGTTTCGTACTGGCGGCCGGATCGAGCAACGGATCGCCGAAGTCGGCCAACATGTTGCCGCGGGCGATCTTCTCGCGAGGCTAGACTCCATTCAGCAGGCCGCTGACGTCGACGCTGCGAAAGCATCGGTGCGGTCAGCCCAGGCCGAGTTTGATGAACGCAACGCGAATTTCAAACGAATCGAGCAGTTGCTTCCCCGCATGGCGGCTTCAAAGGAAGAATTTGACAATGCGACGGCAGAAGCGTTGGCGGCGAAGGCGAAGCTGCTGATCGCCAAAGGCGGCCTTGAGTTGGCAGAGTTGCAACTTTCCTACACCGACCTACTGGCGACCGTCGCGGGCGTGGTTACGAGGAGGCAGGCCGAGGCGGGGCAAGTTGTCGTCGCCGGTGCTCCGGTTTACACGATTGCCGTGGATGGTGAACGGGACGTGGTTTTGGACGCGTTCCCTCCCGCCCCGCCTGAAAAGAATAACATCGACCTGTCCTTGCAGTCGGACCCGTCCGTCAAAGCAGTCGGTTTTATTCGCGAGATGTCGCCCAAGATCGACCCGACCAACGGCACCGTTCAAGTCAAAGTGGGCGTAAAGAATCCACCTGATGAAATGACGCTTGGTTCGATCATCGTCGGCGTCGCACACTTTGAACCGGTCGATTTGATACGCCTTCCTTGGACATCTCTTTCAAGACAAGGCAATCAATCCGCAGTCTGGGTGGTCGACTCGGCGAACAACCAAGT
>JBGSKY010000002.1:0-31819 GCA_041740995.1 Pirellulaceae bacterium | reverse complement strand
GTGCTGCTGACGATCGCGTATCGAACTTTCGAGTTGGGGCGGGTCCGTGGATAGTAAAAGCTGAAAGTACGCGAAGTGATGTCGCGGCTGAGTAGCAGGTCGGTTCGAAAGGACGATGCAGTCGAGCTGAAGAGCAAATCGCCAGTGTCTTCGTCAATCGTTTCGCCAGGCTTGATCGCCATGTAGACTTGCGTGCTGGAATTATTCAGCCGCACAGCGCGGGCGTCGGCGACAAATTGGGGATCAAAATTCTCCGGGCCAACCATTTGTTCTATAGTCACGCGTAGGTTGGCGTTACTCACAATGCTGCGGCATCCGATTCGCTTGCCATTGACAATGACCGCTTTTACGCCGCTGGCATCGGCTTCGATTTTGGTGACTTGCGAGCGAATGCAGACATCGACATTGTTGCTTGCCAATTCTCGCTGCATTCGCATGACAAGGTCGTCTGTACCGCCCTCGTAAATGAAAACGCCTTTAGCCATGAAATTGGAAAACACGATACCGTACGTTATTGCCGGATCTTCAAGCGTCGATCCGTTGGCATAGGTAATCGGCTCCATCAATAGCCGTACGATGTCCTCTCGTCCAGGAAAGAATTTTTCAAACAACTCGCCTGTCGTCATCCGTTGATCGTCGTAGAAATTCATCCCACGGGCGGTGTCAAAAAAGTCGCTGACGGTTTGTTCAGCGATCCCAAACTGGCTGGTCAGCAGCCGCGTGAAGTCTTCACGATTGAAGGTCGTGGTCAACGAGAACATTGGGTTGTCGAACCGAATTTTATCAAGCTGAACAATTCGGCTAGAAATGTCATCGCCCCAATAACGACGACAGCTCTTGATCATGCCGTAGGGAAACCCATGCAGCGAAATGTCAAAGATATGACCGCCCGGACGACGAAACCATGTCGCCAATCCACCGAGCTTGTAATGTTGTTCGAGCAGCAAGACGCGGTGACCAGCGCGTCCCAAAATGTTGGCCGATGTCATCCCCGCCAAACCGCTTCCAATAACGATGCAGTCGTAATAGTCTTTCGTTCCGGCCAGGAAATCTTTCGGCATTGCGGTCCAATCAGTCTGCTGAGTTTTAGTTCCAGTCAATCAGCCACGTCGATTTTTCTTGGCTGAATGAAAGGTAATTGTTAGCGGGTTATTGTTTCTTAGGCATTAAAATACGACAATCAGAACCGCCCATCAGTATTTGGACGGCAGTCTTCTGGCACTCGCCATCTTCCATCAAAGTATCACGTTTTATCATGAATCATTTAGATCGCAATCTTCGGTTTACCGGCTTCGCATTTATCATCGCGACATGCTGCTTCTGTAGTCTGCTGGCAAGTGGAAGTCGCGCGGAAGAGACGGCAGAGCTTCCGGCGGCGTCAAAATCGCCCTCCGAGCAAAGCGAACTGGACGCCGCGTTTCTGGCACTAATGAACAATTCGGTCTTAACCGGATTTTTCACAATTGATGGCGGTGGCGCCGAAGGCAAAGCCGAACGATATGAGATTCGCAACGTTACTAAATTAGAAGACGGATTGTGGGGCATGCAAACTCGGATCGCTTATGGCGACAAAGATATCACGGTACCAATCGCCGTTCCTGTTAAATGGGCTGGAAAGACGCCAGTCATTTCGATGCAGGAACTTTTTATCCCTGGATTGGGTACGTTCTCGGCCAGCGTGCTTTTTGACGGAGACCGTTACGCGGGGACTTGGCAGCATGGCAGCAAAGGTGGCCATCTTTTCGGAAAAATCGAAAAACTTTCTGCCGATAAACCTGCCGACAAACCTGAATAGAGCGTCTTGCTCCCAGACTATCGACTTCGCTTAGTCGTTGACGGGGTAATTCGCCGCATCTGGCCGATCTACGCTTGGCTAATGTCGCGGTTCAGTTCATAATAACGGGTTGAAGCGCAAGAAGCGTACAATAGAGCTGCCGCATTCGAGTAAATTGTTAAATCGAAGTTGCTAGCGTCGGTTAACCGACAAACGTTATTTAATCGAGTGGACGCGGCTCGACTACTAATATTTTCCTCCCGAGTTATCGATCAGAATCTAAAAGTTATGCCCTCTTATAACCGTTTGGGAATGTTGGCCATTGTCGGCTTGGTTGCGTTGCGAGTTTGCGTGGGCTGGCATTTCTATATGGAAGGCGTCGCGAAAGTTCGTTCTGGCGATTTTTCGTCCGCCGGCTTCCTAGGGGCTTCAGTTGGACCGCTGGCACCGATGTTTCAATCGATGTTGAACGATAGCGATGGTCGAATTCGAACTGATTACGATCTGTTGATCTCAAAGTTTGATGAGTATGGCAATCGCGCTGCAAAAGTTTATGGTTTCAACGAAGAACAAGTCGCTAAAAAAGATAAGGCCGTCGCAGCGGCAAAAGAAAACATCGGCTCGGTGTGGGCCAGTTACGGAAAAGAGATTCGCGAGTATCGCATGGGTTTCGATCGAATCCAATCGCTCGACAAAGACAAAACACGCGGTGCTGGCTGGTTGGAAACTGGCGTCGCTTCATTAGCTGGACAGCGGACCGATATCGAATCGAAATGGAAAGCGTCGGTCAAGCCGGCCCTCAAAGAAGTGGATTTGGCTGCGAAATTGCTCAGCTCTCAACTTGCCAGCATCGCGACCGAACAACAGCGAGCCAGCATTGGCGAGGTGCCTGTCAGCTTGGGTGGAGCAAAAGCCCTCGATACGAAAACGGTCGACAAGATCATTCCGATTTTCGATATGGTTGTCGGGATTTTGTTGATGATCGGTTTGTTGACTCCGGTCGCGGGAGTTGCTGGCGGCTTGTTCTTGGTTTCCGTCGTGCTGACACAATTCCCAGGCTATCCAGGGGCTCAACCGACTTACTATCAAGCGATCGAGGCACTTGCTTGCTTCGTCATCGCGTTTTCCGATGCCGGTCGTTACGCTGGTCTAGATTTCATCCCATGGGCATTTTGGCACCGCTCGAAGAAGAAAACCCAGGCTGCCGCCAAGCCAAATCTCAGTGCGGCGTAACAAAGAAACGTTGACTGGCTTGCACAATAATACTCTTGTTCAAGTCAACTTCGCGGTTGAGCCGCGTCGATCATTCGGTCGTAGCAATACTCAGACAATTGACATTTTAGACTAACCAAAATTATCCGCTCCCCCTGCTTTTGAGGCCTTCCCAAAATGGACCAGCTTACGCCAGAAGAAAAAACCACCGGCATTAACAACTTCGACGAGGCGATTGGGTTCACCCGCCGCGAGTTCATGCAAGGCATCGTCGCCGCTGGGGCTGTCTCAGGCGCTGGACTTGGTGCGATGTACTTTGGGTACAGCAAGGTAAACGACCCAGTTCGTGTAGGAGTCATCGGTACGGGCGATGAAGGCAACGTGCTGATCGGTGGCTGTTCGCCGGACTATGTTCAAGTCGTGGCGATTGCTGACATCCGCCCCTTCTCGATTCACCGTGCGTTTCACGGCGACTGGTCTTCACCGGCAGCGATTTCAGCTCGCCCCGGCTTGATCAAAAAGGCTGGCTACGCGTCGATCGATGAAGCTCAAAAGAACGTTAAGGTCTACAAGGGCCCATCGGCCATCGGCGAGATGCTCAAGCAGAAGGATCTCGAAGCGGTCATTATCGCGTTGCCGCTGCATTTGCATGCTCCAATTGCTGTTCAAGCGATGAAGGCTGGGCTGCACGTGCTGACAGAAAAACTGATGGCGCACAACGTTGCCCAATGCAAAGCGTTAGCACGATTCGCTGACGAATTAAAGACCAACGATGGCCAACAAATCCATCTTGCCACGGGCCATCAACGGCATTATAGCGTGCTCTATGACAACGCAGTTCATTTGATCAAGGGCGGAATCCTCGGCCAGTTGCATCACATCCGCGCTCAATGGCATCGCGGCAATTTGCCAGGCAGCGATTCTTGGTCGCCACCGATTCCTGGCGGTGAAATTGATCCGTCGGGCAAGAGCGTCGACAAAATTGCGTCACAGCTTAAGAGTCTTGAGGGACAATTGAAAGCGGCAAAGAGCCCGGCTGACATCGAAGACCTCGAACGCCGAGTTGCTCAGTGGGCAGCCTGGAACCAAGACAAAGAAGTCGACGCCAAAGCCGCCGGTTACACAACCAAGATGCTTGACACCGGTCGCGAGCGCAGTGCTTTGGAAGAGCTGATTCGCTGGCGATTGTGGGAACGAACAGGCGGTGGCTTGATGGCTGAATTGGGATCGCACCAATTGGACGCGGCCAGCATATTCTGTTCAGCACTCCGCGAAGACGGCAAGAAGGCTCACCCGCTGACCGTTCACGCGATCGGCGGCCGACACATATTCCCGAATGATCGAGAAGCTGAAGATCACGTCTACTGCTCGTTCGAGTTCCCTGGTCCGACTTACGACGGTCGCTTCGATGTTGGTTATCCGACGACAAAAGGCGACAACATCATCGATCCGTACCGAGTCGATCCGAGCAAGAAGATTGTCGTCACATACTCAACTATCAACGGTAATGGCTACGGCGGTTATGGCGAAATCGTCATGGGCACCAAAGGCACGATGATTTTGGACAAAGAACAGGAAGTCATGCTGTACGCCGATTCGGACACCAGTTCATCGGTCGGTGTCAAAGCCGCCGGCGGAGGATATGCACTTGACACGCAAGCTAGTGGTGGATCGGCGGCGCCGGTCGCCAAAGCGGCCGCATCGGGACCGATCAGCCGAGGTTATACTGAAGAAATCGAACACTGGGCGTACTGTATACGAAACCCGTCCCCTGAAAACAAACCGCGATGTTACCCCAAGGTCGCGATGGGCGATGCCGTTATCGCACTGACGACCAATGTTGCGATTCAACGCGGCTTGAGCGGCGAAGCGGGATATGTCAAGTTCGATGAAGAGTGGTTCGAAATCGACAGCGACAAAACTCCTGACGGCAGCGACGTCAAACGCGAAATGCAAGAACTCGCTGACTACAAGGTGTAGCTCACCGCAGCGAGTTGACATAGGCCAGGACCGGTCCTGGCCTACCGCTTAAAACTCGGTTGCCAAAGGTCATTTCAGATTGAAATTTTAGTATGGCAATTCGCTTCGGCGGTCGATCATTCACTGTCCTCTTCGCCATCGGTGTCGGCGTTCTTTTGGTTTTTGGGCTGACACTCAACGAGCGATTGACCGCTATTTCGGAACAAATCGAATTGCTGCGCCAGAAGTGGCCGCGCGTTGCTGAGTCGCTGGAATCGCGATTCGAAATCGTTGATCAAGCTGCCCAAGAGACTCCGACGGACGCGCTCGCAGCGGAATGGCTAGAACAACGCAAGCGGTATGACAAAACTGCGATTTACGACAATCAAGCCCGTCAGTTCCCAGAACTTTTCGATGCTTACGAAAAGATGGTTGCCAATGTTAGCGACGCGAAGCAAACCGAGATGTCGCTGACTTCTGTTCAGCAGCAACAGATCGATGAATTCATCGTTGAGGACCGTACAATGGGTGACTTGTTAAGCGGTCTGATTGGCAAAGTCACGTCCACTGTCTTAGTGCTCGATTACCCACCGCGAGTCTATCCATTCATCGACAAATTATTGCCGCCTCAGACCGCCACTTCGACGGCCTCGAAATGAATTAGACGCGACGCTTGTCGAAAGCGTTTCACGAACTCGTTACCGATTCGATTCGTAGCGGTAGTGCACAAGCCCTCTGGTTCTTTCGCTCACAGAGGGATTCTACTTAGCTAGTTTCGTTCCGCTAAAACGGTGACTTTTTAGTTGCTAAAGGGGCTACCGGAATCGTCACCGAAAGGATCGCTGGCTGCGTCACCACCGAATGGGCTTGGTGAAGTGCTCCCAAACGGGTCATCACCTGCAGCTGGGGCAGGACTAGTTCCGAATGGGTCCGATGGTGGCGTTGTTGCAGGTTCGCTCGATGCGCCGAACGGGTCGGAACCAGTAGCCGGTGCAGGCGTTGTTGGACGTGGTTTGGGGGTCATCACTTCTGGTTCGCCGCCAGTCATACTCGAACCGCCGACGAACGGATCGGCGTCGCGGCCCATTTCGCGTGGGACAACGGGAGTCATTGGGACGCTTGGCAAGCGATCTTTGTTCGCCACTTTTGTTCGCAGGCGAATATCTTCGATTTGATGCCGAACTGAACCTTGAATTCGCTCAAGCGCGGCACTGACGTTCACCACGCGTCCGGAATTGATTTCCATATCGGCGGCTGTTTCAAAGTCGCCTAGCCCCGCGTCGATGTTGCCACCGGCCTGTCGAATGGTTGCAAGCCCATGATAGTAATAGACGCGAGGGTCTTTGCTGTCGGAACTGATCGCTAGGTCCAACCACTCCAGCGCTCGATCTGTTTGACCGGCATAGTAAGCGTGGACGCCGCGACCATAAGCATCATCCAAGACGCTCTGTGCCTGGGCCGAAGGGGAATAGTTGCAAGCGACCAAGAACGTAGCCGAAAGCAATGCGAAGAAGCGTTTCATACCCGTTTTTCCGAATCCGATTAACAAAGATGCCCAACTTGCAACCACATGCTGCGAGAATGCTGTCCGATCGACGACGCCCATGCGCGGCGTTCAGCCGTCCTGACCGGAGCAATTTGAATAGTAGTTCGTAACCGCCAAGGTTGCAAATTCTCAGCTTCGCGGTGGGCGAATTTCTCGGACAAAGTACAATTCAGCTCCGACGCGAGTCGATTTGTCTCGCCGCCGCCCTTTCAAACGACAATGAAACCATGATCCGACTCCCTTTAGTCCTTTTATTTACTGCTGTGACCTTCCTTTCGTGGGGCGTTTATGGCGTGCTGCTGCACTTCGGCCAGGACGCGATGGATCACTCGTCGTTACGGCCGTTTGTTGGCGTCGGACTGGCCTATTTTTTAATCGCCGTCTTGATCCCTGGCGCTTTATTGTCGCAGAAGGGTGAAAAAGGGCATTGGTCTTTGGTCGGTACGCTGCTTTCCCTTTTGGCTGGAACAGTCGGAGCGCTGGGAGCGTTAGGAATTATTTTAGCGCTGAATTTTGGCGGCAAGCCGTTTTACGTGATGCCGTTCGTGTTCGGACTCGCACCCGTTGTTAACACACTGGTCACAGCGACTATCAACCGGACGTTCAAACAGATTTCGTTTCTCTTCATGGTCGGATTGTTTTTGGTCATCTGTGGCGCGGTCGGAGTGTTGATGAGCCGCGATACAGGAGCCCCAAAGGCTTCATCAACCGTAGCGGAAGTTCACGAGACTTTGGCGCACGCAGACGAACCGAATTTGCGCAATGCCGCTTTGGTTGATACATCTGTCGTTCAAACCGCGGCTGTTAATGAAACCGTGACGGAAGAAAAAGCGGCCAACATGATGGCAATTCTTTCTTCGATGATTATCGCCGCATTTTGCTGGGGCGCTTATGGGCCGGTGTTGCATATCGGGCAAGGCCACATGGGTGGTTCGAGACTTCGACCGTTTTGCTGTGTAGGTCTTGCGTATTTTGGAATCGCAGTTGCCTTGCCGCTGATCATGTTGCAAGCCGGTTTTGATACTGGCAATTGGAATTTGTCGGGAATGGCTTGGTCGATCACCGCCGGAGCCGCCGGAGCGATTGGTGCGTTGGGAATCATCTATGCCTTCAATTTCGGTGGCAAGCCGATCTTTGTGATGCCACTGGTTTTTGGTTTCGCTCCAATCATCAACACGATTACTTCAATGGGAGTCGCCGGGACGCTGGGCAATATCAAGCCGCTTTTCATCGGAGCGCTTGCAACTTCGATCGCCGGCGCGGTGATGGTGTTGGTCTTCCAGCCGCGTCCGAAACCAAAGGCTAAAACGGCGGGCGATAAGCCCGAAGTGACGCCACCGCCGCCAAAGACGCCAACAAAATCGGTTGCACCGTCAACCTCAACAACCGATTCGACGGCAACCCCGATTGTGGAAGCCCCGCCCGCTCCGCTCGATCCACCGCCAACAGCCAATATCGATACTCCGAAAAGCTAGAACGCTTCCGCGTATTTCGTTTTACGATTCCCGGATCTACCCAAACTGAAGGTCTAATGAGCAGCTTTGCAATCGTTGGTGCTGGTGGGCTGGGTGGAATCTACGGAGCCTGTCTCGCTCGTGCCGGTCATGACGTGCACTTCCTCGTTCGAGAGCATGCTGCCGAAATTCGTCAGCAAGGTTGGATTGTCGAAAGCGTTTGGGGCGATTTCACTTTGCCTGAAGTCAGTGTCTACGACAATGTCGACCAAATCCCGAAGTGCGATTACATAATCGTTGCGACGAAATCGACGACCAACGATCAATTGTTGCAAACATTATTGCCGCCACTGATTGGGCCCAGCACCGTCGCGATTGTTTTGCAGAACGGATTGTTCGTCGAAGAAAAGACGGCTGATATACTCGGGTCCGATCGCGTCATTGGCGGCTGTTGTTTTCTGTGCTCTATCAAAATCGGTCCCGGCCATATTCGGCATTCCGCCTATGGTCGAATCGAAATGGGAGCTTATGCGGGTCGTAACAATCGCTCGCCACGTTTGCCGCCTGCTCGGCTTGACCAAGTGGCCGACTTGTTTCAATCAGCTAAAATTCCGACCACAACGACCGACAACTTACTCAAAGCTCGATGGCGGAAGTTGATGTGGAACATCCCTTTCAATGGGCTCTCGGTTGTCTTAAACTCGATGACTGATCGAATCATGCAGCACCCTGCTTCGCGTCAATTGGCGTACGATCTAATGTTGGAAGTCGAGCAGTCGGCGTCTGCGATGAAGATCGACGTCGGAGCTGGCCATGTGGACCAGATGATGGAGCACACGGACCAAATGGTTCCATACGATTCATCGATGCGGCTCGATTTCCTCGCAGGCCGATCGATGGAGCTGGAATACATTTATCAGCAGCCGATCATCGCGGCATTAGAGCATGGATTCCGTCCGCAAAAAACGATCATGCTGCATCAACAACTTCAATTCCTGAATCCGAACAAGCCATGAAACGTCGACGACTCACATCATTCACCGATCGATCGCTGACACTCTGCATCGGTTTGGTTTTTATCGTTACAGCGTCTGCCAACCGACCGCTTGCCGCACAGACTTCAAGTTCATCAACCAATTTGAAACAATCCATTATGCAACTCGACGACTTATACACTTGTGATCGAATTTCATCACCGGAGATTTCACGCGACGGGACGATGATTGTCTATCAAGTTGCCAACGTCGATGCGAAAACAAATAAGAGCAAGAGTCGCTTGATGTTGGTCAGCGTCGAAAACGGCCAGCGCCGCACGCTGACCAATAGCGAGTTCAACGACAACAGTCCAAAATTTTCACCAGATGGAAAAACGGTTTTGTTCGTATCCAATCGATCGGGCACTTCGCAGCTGTGGACTATCGCAATTGATGGTGGCGAAGCAAGCCAGCTCACGACAATCGAGACTGGAGCGTCAACACCGGTCTGGTCGCATGATGGTCAACGAATCGCGTTTGTTAGTGAAGTTTTCCCGAAGTTCATGAGCGGCTCCGACGAAGAACTCGCCAAACAGAACTCCGATCTACTGAAGGCACAATCCGAAGCACCGACCAAAGTCCGCGTCTTTGATCGACTGTTTTATCGCCACTGGGATTCTTACGTCGAAGGCAAACGACAACACTTGTTTGTAATCAACGTTGAACAGGTTGATGGCCGACTTATTGCCAAGGGTCTGCCACACGATGCGACGCTCGGCGATCGCGACGCCAATCCGACGTCGTCTACTTTTTCGTCTGGTCGCGATTTCTGTTTTAGCCCCGATAATAAGCATCTGATTTTCACCGCGACGCCTTCCGATCCGGTCCAACGAAGCTTGGAATCGTGGAGCACAAACTACGATCTATGCCGTGTGAGCGTTGAGAATACGAGCAGCGATTGGGACTGCATCACGTCCAGCAACTTGGCAGCCGACAGCGGACCACAAATTTCGCCCGATGGTGGCACGCTCGCTTGGCGAGTGCAAAAGATTCCCGGTGCCGAAGCGGACCGTTGGCTGATTGCGACGCAGGCGGTTTCTCCCGATGGCAAGCTGACCGGCAATCCGACGACGCATGAAATCGCCGATGATGTTTCGGTCGGTGAGTTTATTTGGCAAGACAACACCAGCGTTCTCTTTACAGCTGAATGGCAAGGCCGCGCGCGAATCTATAAACAAAGCGTGCTTGGCAATTCCGACAAAGGACGTGTCTATGCCGACGAGATGGGCGGAGTCCACGATTTGAGTTGCAGCCAACATGGGCAATTGGCCTTCAGTGAATCGCGATTCAACGCACCAGCCGACGTGTTCGTCCAGAAAAGTTTGACTGACAAATCGGTAATCAACTTGAGCAAGGCAAATACGGCGTTGATTGAAACGTTGTCATTGACAGTACCGGAGTGGTCGATGGATGTTGCAGTGGAAGGCGATGTCAAAATGCAAATGTGGATTATCAAGCCGCCGAATATGGAACCGAACAAGAAATACCCAACGGTTTACATGGTCCACGGCGGGCCTCAAGGCGCTTGGAACGATGCATGGAGCTTCCGCTGGAATCCTGCGCTGTGGGCTGCTCAGGGCTACGTCGTGGTGTTGCCCAACCCTCGCGGCTCGACTGGTTTTGGTCAAAAGTTTACTGATGAAATCTCTGGCGATTGGGGCGGCAAGTGTTATCGCGATTTGATGGCTGGTATGGATCTAGTGGAGCGTTTGCCGTATGTAGATCGCAATCGAATTGCCGCTGCCGGAGCAAGTTTTGGCGGATACATGATGAACTGGTTTTCGGTTAACACCGATCGATTTTGCACACTGGTAACCCACTGCAGCGTGTTTAATTTCGAGAGCATGTGGGGCAGCACTGACGAATTATGGTTCGATGAATACGAACATGGCGGCATGCCTTGGGAGAAGCCAGGCAGCTATCGCGAGTTCTCGCCACACACCAAAGCGGGTGACTTAGCGAAGTTCAAAACGCCGATGCTGGTGATCCACAACGATTTAGATTTTCGTTGTCCGATCGGTCAGGGAATTGAGCTCTTTACGTGCTTGCAACGATTGAATGTGCCAAGCCGATTTGTAAACTTTCCAGACGAAGGCCATTGGGTTAACAAAGCGGCCAACGGGCATCGCTGGCACACCGAAGTGTTTGAATGGCTCGACAAGTATTGCAAGTCAAAAAAGTAGCAAGCCAAAAGTTCGTAACCTAGCACATTCGTAGCGGCAGGGCGCAAGCCCTCCGGTTCTTTGCTCACAAGCAAACCAACATGACGAAAAACCGGACGGCTTGCGCCGTTCCGCTAAAAATTAGTTTTAGTACGACGCTATACAAAGAGCCGATCAAACGACGGCTACTCGGCGATGCAATACAAATTCGATTCGGTACGCAGAAAAATTTCGTTGCCCGAAACAGCTAACGAAGAATCGACAGTTTCGCCGATGCGATTGGTTGCCAGCACTTCAAGTTCCGGTCCATGCTTGATGACCACCGTTGTCCCATCGCGGCCAGTAAAATAGACGCGTCCATTGGCAGCCAGCGGCGACGAGTAAAGCATTTCAATGTCAGGTAACCTTTGCGGCTTCAGAATGACTTCGCCATTCTGTGCATTGACAGAAGAGATGATCGCATTGTTTTGCTTCACGAAGTAAAGCGTATCTTTGTAAAGTGCCGGCGATGGAACGTATGGTGCCGCATCATCGCGGCTCCACTTGATTGACGGTTGGCCTGTTACATCGCCTTTAGAATCCAGCGAAATCGACTGGATTGCGTCGCCACGATAGCCAGTCATACAAATCACTTGGTCGCCATATTTCACTGGCGTCGGGATCGGATTTTGAACTTGTCCGCCGCATTCCCAAATGAGCTTGCCATCGGCCAAGTCGTAGCTGCGAACGCGAGTTCCGTTGGTGATGACTTGCACGACGCCTTTGTGTTCGACGATCAACGGAGTGGCCCATGAAGTTTGTTCGTCGCGCGGCGTCCGCCAAAGTTCAGCCCCGGTCTTAGAGTTCAGCGCAACCAAATACGACTGGCCTTCGTGATCCCACGGAACAATCAAGGTATCGCCATAAAGAGCTGGCGAGCTGCCCTCACCGAACGAAGCACGGGTTTGCATTTGGCCGAGATCAATACCCCAGATTTTTTTGCCGTTCATGTCAAAGCAAAAAATGCCGCGCGACCCAAAGTCAGCGTAAACGTATTTGCCGTCAGTAACCGGCGACGAAGAGGCAAAATTGTTAGTCGAGTGACCGCCCTCGTGAGGGATCTCGGTTGTGGCGACTTCTTGCCAGATGACTTTTCCGTTGGTTCGATCATAACACACGATGACGAAATCAAACGGCGTTGTTGGCACAGGCTCTGACATTCCACGGCCGCGTTCAGGTCTTCCACCCGCCGCTGGCGGTGTTGTTTCCGCAGCATTGGATTTGCCCGTGTTGACCGCTGTCAAGATAAAGATTTTGTCGCCCCAGATGATCGGCGTAGAAGAGCCTTTGCCAGCGATCGGCGCTTTCCAGCGAACGTTTTCAGTCGTGCTCCAAGTCAAAGGCAATTCATTCGATTGGGCGACACCGTCCCCGTCGGGACCACGCCAAGGATTCCAGTTCGACGTTTCGGCTTGTGAAAAGGTGGGAATTGCTAGACCTGTAAGCAAGCTAGCCAGCAACACAAATTTTCTCATCGTATGTCCTATTGTTCCGAGTTCAAATTGCAAATAATGTCTGCCCATTGGAAGCCCGTCTCACCAAATATTGATTCGTAGCAGTAGGGCGCAAGCCATCCGGTTCTTTGCTCGTTAGCAAACCATCATGTTGAAGAACCGGACGGCTCGCGCCGTTCCGCTAAAACACTCGCATTTTGGTGGACAGTATCTAAGTGTCGCTCTTAAACAACCCCCAGCCTTACGATAAGTTACCATACTTGGATGATGAATCAGCAAACTTCTAAGCTTCCGATCGCTGTTTTGATCTCTGGAGGTGGTAGCACGCTGCTGAATCTTTGCCGATATATTGCTGACGGAAAACTCGACGTCGAAATCAAGCTGGTCATTTCATCGTCCTCAAAAGCTGGTGGTTTGCAGTACGCTCAACGCTACGGAATTGCTCAACATGTCGTTCGGCCACGAGAATCGGCTACGCCGAAGGAATTTTCCGACCGCGTTTTTGATCTCGTTCGCAGTCATAATATTGACTTGGTTGTCATGGGCGGATTTCTATCGCATATTTTGATACCGATCGACTATCAATCCAGAGTGATCAACATTCATCCGTCGCTTATTCCGGCTTTCAGTGGTCAAGGTTTTTATGGTTTGTCAGTTCACAAAGCCGCGCTCCAATACGGCGTAAAGCTCTCTGGTTGCACCGTTCATTTCGTTGACAACGAGTACGATCATGGGCCGATCATCGCGCAGTCAGCCTGCGAAGTTTTGCCAGACGATGCACCGGAGTCGCTGCAAGCCCGTGTCGGCGAGCTTGAGCGATTACTGCTCCCTTCGGTTCTGCAAGCGATCGCGGAGGGCCGCATTGAAGTAAACAGCGAGACACGGAGCGTTAGAGTGAAGGCACGCACCCTCCGATAGAAAAAGGCCAATTTTGCTGCAGAGCATCGTTCCAGAGCGATCGAACTCGGCGTTTGCTCAAAAATAGTCTGACAGAAAACCCCCATCGCCTTGTCGCGGCAACTAAACTAGTAAGCTGCGATTTGACGCAGCAAATGTCTCGCGATTCGCCTAACAAACGCAAGGAGCAGACGTTTTCAGTGGTTTTCGAGCTACGTTTCGAGACTGTTCGTCTGGCGTTGGAGCGTTATAATCGGCGACCCGCAAAGATATACACCGATGGCGTCCAAGAAAATTTTGATTTCGGCACCCTTAATTGGTTCGTTGGCTACGACATTTGCTACCCGTTAGGGCCTGTAAACGTCTCGGCGAATTGAAACTTAAACAATTTTAGGCTGTGTCGATAACCGTTTACTTTCAGGGCCTAGATTTTTCAGTATGTCCGTTCGCGTCCGGCTAATTCCGATCGATGGTCCAATTCTTGGCGAAGCTGAAATTGTTCTATCGATGTTTAAGCCGCTTCGGATTGGCCGGTGTCCTCCCGCCGAGCTACCGATTCCGGTCGATCCACGGATATCTACCGAGCATTTAACGCTCGAAGCAACGCTCGAAGGTTGTCGAATTACCGATTTGAACAGCACTAACGGTACCTTCGTAAACGGCAAACGAATCCAGGAGATTGTCGCTCACGATGGCGATTCGTTGCGTGCCGGACATTCGATCTGGCAAGTCATGGTTGAGGCTCTTGAGCCCGCTCCGAGAACCGCTCCGATTTCAATGGATCAATACTCCGCGTTGGAGCAGTTTCGGAGACCAACATCGAACCACGGCAGCTATGTCGCGTTTGACAATGCGGCAGGTTCGGCGACTGACGATGCTCCGAATTTGATCGTCACCACTGGCGACAATCGATTAATCAAGCTGTTGCCGAGCGATCGACGGACTTTTGGGCGGACCGACTTGGCCGAGATCCAATTTATGGACCTGCGAATGTCAAGCTGCCACTTTGCGATCTACTTCGAAAACGGTCGTTGGTATGCCGTCGACCAGCAAAGCACAAACGGTCTGTTCTGCAATGGCGAACGAATTCAACGAGCCGAATTGCAACACGGCGATCGACTGATTGCTGGATCGACTGAGTTCCAAATCGGATTCGAAAGCGTTCTGCAAACACAGAAATCGGCCCGGCCCAACCTGTATCAGCCACCGCCGATCACGGAGTCCGATGTACCGTTCGTTATGCCTCCGCCTCCAACGAATTCCAATTATGGAAACGGCCGCCCAACTCCGATCACGCAAGTCGAACAACCGGCGAACAACGGTTACGGATACGCGCCGCAAGGATTCGCTCATCAAATCGATATCCCAATTCCGCCGGTGCAAAATCCAATGGCTCCAACGGAAACGCCACCTTTTGTAAAACCGTTGCCGACACCCGCAGCGGAAACCGCTTCGAAGAGTTCCAATTCTACGGCTCACAGCTCTTCCAAGGCTGCCGCTAACGCGAAAAACACGCCATCGAAGTCTGCCGGTCAAGTCAATAAGTGCTATGACGGATCGATTAAAATCCTCGCCGATAACCAACGAACTTTCCCGCTGACGGCGGAGCAAACAGCGACTGTTGGTTCAGACGCGACATGTGATATCGAATTGGGACACGACCCGGCGGTAGCCAAACAACATGCAACCCTTCTGATGACCGGCGGAATGCTCATCATCGAAGACCTTGGAAGTCCAGTGGGCACGTTGGTCGATGGCGATCGTGTTACGACGAAGGTTTTGGTACCGGACGGAACGCTGCTGCAATTCGGCGACACCGTCATGCTGTTTTGCAATAAGCCCTACACGCCAAGTTCCGATTCGGACAACGAACTCAACGACGAAGCGCAGGAACAAACAATTGCAAAGTCACCAATCGTTCAAGGGTCGATTCCTGATCCAATGCAAAGTAATTTGCAAGTAGCGCCGAAACATCGGACGCCGATTGATCCAGCCGTCGTAGCGGCCAAGCAATTGCAGTTTGAAGAGAAAATTCGTTATCGTGGTTTTCATTGCGCCAGTGGATTGCGGTTGTATCGTGCAGCCGGCAAAAAGTTTGATCAAGTCGAGGTCGCTCGTCGATTGCTGTTCGCCGCGCCTGGTTACTGGATCGACGCCGCAACAATCGAAAAATGGCTGGAACAAGCGAAGGCTGGAACAGCGTTACCGCCCGACGAGTGGTTGCTTGCCGCCAGCCCTGACGATGCCGGATGGATGTTGCCGCTCTCACAAACCTGGGGCAGCAACACTGGCGTATTAGGTTTGACGAGTCTCGAAAAAAACGAGTTCAAATCGTCTTTGCTCAAGTTCCGCGACGCCAGTTGTGCCGACGGGCCAACGTCGCTGCAGCCCAAAGATTTGGCCGACTATTTGAATGGCGGTCAACCGAACGAGGTCGAAAAGCTGTTTCAACTTTTTGACGCGATCTACCTTGAGCTCAACGACGGCGAGCAATGGGGGCTTTTTGCAAGACCTGAGTTCGCTGACGTTCTTGAAACGCTTCAGATTCAACGCCAAAGCCGCTGGTAGTTGGTAAGCGAAGGTGGCGTAAAATTCAGAAGCTCACGCGGTGAAGTACTGCACAATCAAATGAACCGTTTTTTGCCGCAAACAGCCGGTTAAAGATGTGCATTGAAATTCTATTCGCGTTAGCTCGCAGCTAAAACCATGACGAATCCATCTAGCTCGAGAACGATAGATTTCTGTTAGCTGAACATGGTCATACAAGTTGCTGCGAACCCGAGCGTGGTTTGCCTGCCAAAATGATCGTATTGTTTTCGCGAGAACGAACTGTCACGCGGGTGAACGAATTGATCGAGCAATACAGAGCAAAGAATCGTTCCAAAATCGTGGCGAACAAATACTCGCCAGTGCCAGCCAGCCGCTCGCTGTCCAACACAATCAAGACATCGATCCCGCGGCACAAACTGACTCCATTATCGTCAGTGACGCGAGCAGTTGAACGTTTGTAGCTGACCGATATGATCGCATCGATTGCCTTGCGATTTTCGCCGTCGGCCTCTGGATTGTACAGTCGCAAGATTTCTCGCAAGGCATCAGCCCCCATCTCGCTGCTCGCTAGCGAAACATGATTGAGCGATAAATGTGAGATTAGCCGCCAGTGCATTTCCGAATCGTCATCCATGCGCAACGTTGGCGTCGGCGGCGTTACGCACTTGGCTGCTACAAAACCTCCCGCGTCGGTCAGTTGCAATCGTGGCTGACCGCCGCCGAAGGGCAACAATGCGACAAAGTCACGATTGAGGCAAGTCATTTCAATATCCAAAGTCCGCGTATCTTCAGTCCCGGCCAATCCGCTTAAGTCGGTTGTCGAAATATACAGCTCGGTGCCTCGATCATCGTCGGAAACATTTCCCATCGCTCGATCGCGACGAGCATACCAATACGAATTTGTCTCGGAAGCATGGTGGGGATGATAGAACGGCAGAAAGTATGTCTCGCGACCAGCCGACGATAGCGACGTGACTCGATCAACTGAATATATTTCTAGCGAGTTGTTGTTTCGCGAACTGGGAATAATTCGATATTCGGTTTGGTTGGCTGTTTGCCGAATCGGTTCAGCGCGACGGAAAAACAAATTGACCATCGGTGTGCAACCCAGCCGGATGACATCCTTATTCAATTCGCGCATGAGCAACGGATGCGATCGCGAAAGAAAAACAACTAAATCGATATATGCAGGATCTTTAAAGGTATTCCAAACACCCGGATCCACATGAAAATCAACGAAACGAAACTTCGCATTTGCAGCGAAAAACTCGCTCAGCACACGATATGCTGACTGACCTCTAGGGTTATGCGGCAGCAACGATTCATTTTCAGCGAATCCAACTTGAGCCAATCGATCCGCTGGCATGAAGTGCGTCTTGGTACCATCGGTAATCGCAACTCCCAAGCTTTGCCCCAAGATTGCGTGTATCAATTCATTGGAACAGGCCGTCGAACCGCCGAGATAGAGCCGAAGCTTGTTCATTTTCAGCTTTTCGATTTTGCACTTCGAACTCGGCGCCGAGAGACGAATGCGAATTGCCGATTGAACGTCCCTATTCCAAGGCGACGATTCGATTGGCATCGGCGGGACAAGATAATCGACCGTCGATATTTCGATCGGGTAAAGCTCGGTTGCGAAACAAGTTCGAAAACGACAAGGCTCACCACCAATCGATTCCGTTTCGATCTTGGAGTGCTTCGCAACCACCAGCGGCTCGGTACGCTCGATGCTTAGATCGCTAATCGCTAGCTCGACAATCGCAGTTGGTGGGAAGGGAGCTAGGTAGTGCGGATAGAGCGTGTTCAGCACCGCTTGGCAAATTTGCGGGAACTGGTCATCAATCTTTAAACGAGTTCGCGCTGCCAGCAAGGCCGTCGCTTCGACAAACCGCGACACGTGCGGGTCTTCGACGGCATCGGCATCGATCCGCAATCGACCGGCAATCTTGGGATGCTTGGCAGCAAACTCGTTACCCATCTGGCGAACGAAGCTCAGCTCGCGCTGATAGTAGTCTAATAGTCGATCGATCAAGTGGTTGTTCCCCGCACTGAAAAATCACCTGACTGAGGCTTCAATTCCGAATCGAAGACCACTGGTTCAGGCGCTGGTTCAGCGTGCAGCATACCATCGATTCGAAATCGCAGCGTGCGGTCGCGGAGATCGTAGCCGTCGGCAATCTCGACGCGGACGGTTTTGAAACGTGTTTCGAAACGCCGGATCGCGTCTTCGACCGTTTCACGAAGCATTTCTCGCTTCTCTTTGCTGCCCATCGCTGCGCCTGTGAAATCGGGAATTCCGTAATTGACGACCGAGGTTTTCAGCTCCGGCAAATCTTCAGGAACTGGATAGACGCAAATTCTAGTATTAAGCAAATTTTCTAGGTCCCGACGCACGCTTTGTTTCAGCTCACGAAGCAACTGTGAACGGTTCTTTGGCGTCTCGATGCTGACCTCCGGTTCAAAGTCTAATAAGCGATCAAGGACCGACGGCAACAACAGTTGAAAAGGGCGAATGCGGGTCATCTTCTAATCGTTCTCCAAAAACCCAATTCTACTGTCGTTTAGCAAAAACGTAGGACAGGCATCAAGTTTGTCATGCGCTACACCTGGCATGCGCTGCTTCGACAGTCTGGAAGCCTATCGTACATTTTGAGGGCGACCTAAATTTCAAACTGCAACAAAATACTAGCCCGCTGCGATGTCAAATTCGAGCGAGCTGATTTCCAAAATCGTGACTTCGTCATCGTCGACGGCAAAGCACCTTTGGCCTCGACCGGCAATGATCGGAGCCTCTGGTTCCGACCAATCGGTCGCGCGGCCGAGATTGATTGCGTCGTCGGTCTCGTCGATGGGTGGCACATAACGCGTCGGAATAAATACTTCGCCTTGCGGTCCACCTTTGACATCGATCTGAGTCCGCCGCCACAGCAAATCGAATGGCACCGAAGGCTTTTGCATTTCCATCGATTCAATCGTATTCATTGGTACCCAATAGTACTTGCCGCTGCTGGTGATAACTTCAATCACACCCGCAACTCGATCGTCTAGGTCGCGAAAGCCCTTGAATTCTTTGCCATTAATTCGTCCGCTAAAATTGGGACGATCAACTTCAGCGTCAGCAATCAGCTTGGCAGCATCCTCGGCCTGGTTCAGCCGATCGGCGACCAAAGCTTCCAATGTCTTCTGAGCATAGCCAGGCAGTTCGCCAAGCAATTCGGGGCTACGGCCCTCGCGAAGGACTTGCTCCCGAGCGATTTCGCCACGCAAGATTTGACGATAGAGAGCGATTGTGACTGGCGCTTTAGTCGTCTGTTGAGTGATTGCTTCGAGCTGCTTGTCGGCCCGCTCGAATTGATTGGCAAAGCACAATAGCTCTGCGAAAAACAATCGCTGTTCAATGTCAGTCGGTTTCGACTTTACATGACTGACGACCGCTTCAAGCGCCTCGGTCAGTTTCCCAGCTTTAAAAAGTTCACTTGCACTCACGTTATTTCGCCCTTCTCATTGGTAGTCATGTTCATCATCTTATGTCGTTCGTTACGTCTCACGTTGCAAAACTTATTTTGGTCGATTCAATTCCGCTCGCAGTTGGATCGACGCTTGCATATCTTCCAGCTCGTAGTGTGGTGAAAGTCGGATGGTACAACCATAGTGACCAGCCGCTCCAGGAATTTGATACACCTTCACTTCGCCATCACGCAGCGGGTATCGGCTTTTCGTCTGGTCGCTAGCTTCGCTGTCGGATGTGATGTATTGGTGCAGCCAATCTTGCAAACGGAACTGCAAATCCTCTGGCTCAGCAAACGAACCAACGGCTTCGCGTCCAATGACTTTTACATAATGCGCGAACCGCGATACACAAAACATATAATTTAACATCGACGACATCTTGGCGTTCGTCGTCGCGGACAAATCTTGATAGACACGCGGTTTTTGAGTTGATGGACAAGCGTAAAATGCGGCCTGCGATGAATCTTTGCAATTACAAAGCGGCATAAAACCGAGCTCAACCATCTGGACTTCCAACGCATCAGAGACCATTAAATCGGTCAACGATTTTTCACGGATACCTTTCGAGTCAGTCGCAAAGTGTTCTAAGGCCGCACCCAAGACCACACCGCCGCCCTCTTTGCCCCGCTGAACGCCTCGAATGCTGGCCAGCCATCGACTCTCGGCGAAGCAGCGCATCAACGTTTCACCAATTGCAAAACATGCCCCACCCCAAAGCTGGTCGTCAAGCTGTTCAATCGACTCGGTAAACGGAAATCCATCACGGCGATCACTCCAATCGCGATACGGTTGCCGCATGAGCATCCGAGGCATCGCGAGCCCAACAAACCGGGCGTCTTCAGTCTCGCGAAATTGCCGCCACGAAAGAAATGAGAGATCTTGCTGAACCTTCGAATAGTCGATGGTCGACTGCATCTCTTCGAAGTTCTGCATCGAAAACATTGCCGGTGCTGCGTTGAGAATTATCGGACAGAATGCAGCCGCCGCAACCGCCGAGAGCGACTTCAACATCGCGATGTCATCGTAAGGATGTTCCGCATTGGGCCGGGGATGAATATCGTAGTCCGCAATCAGCGTGCTGAACGGTATACCGCCTGGGGTGCCAATTTCTTCTTCGTAAACTTTGCGAAACAACTGGCTTTGATCAAACTCAATGGACCGATCGAAATCCTTGCACAACTCCGACCAACTGGCGTTCAGGATTCGAATCTTTATCGGAGCATCGCCGGCCTTTTCATGGCATCGCGTCAAATAGTCGACACCGCGCCATCTGCTCTCCAGCCGCTGGAATGATTCGTGATGCAAAATTGCGTTGACTTGTCGATTGAGCAGTTCGTCAATCTTCGCAATATCGCGTTGAAGCTGTCGAGCGATTTTGCTCCACGGTTGCCCGGCAAGCTTTTCGATCGCTTGTTCGCCAAGCCACATTTGAAGCTTCGTCGCGACATCGCCGGTTGCCAAAAAGTCTGCTAGCGAGACTCGATTTCGCGCTCTGGCCGATTGTTCCGCTGCCTCGCGCTTTGATTGGCCAGCCAAAGATGATCCAATCAGTTCGTCTAGCAACGAAACTGTATGCTCCGCAAGACCATCCGATCCGCTTACCAATTGATCCGGCTCGCGCTCGAGAACGACTTCCTGCTTGGAGTCGTTATTGAAGGCAGCCGAGTTGCTCATGAATCAATCGTTTCCGGAGGACCGCACTGTGTTTGCCGTGCAGTACGCTTTAAGTTGACTGCATTGCCCGTTGAACATCTTGTACTTTTAGCCATCGCCCACGAATGCGTCAGTATTCAATAGCGGAACAGTGCAAGCTGCCCGATTCTTCGAATCGCTTGTTGACTGGCGGGTATTGTTGAATTGCGAGTATTGTTGATTTACGGGCAAAGAAGCGGAGAACTCGCGCCCTACCGCTACGACTCATTTAGGTCACACATCGTGGCGTGTTGACTAACCCTTATTGCTCGGAATCTGAGCGACCATCCGCAACGACGTTGTCAGCTCTTCCAATTGCAACCAAGGACGCAAGTGCGCGACGGCGTTGTAACTGCCTGGCTTGCCAGGAATCTCGCGGACTTCGATCTTTGCGTCGGCCAGTGGGAAGCGTGCCTTGACTTCTTGGCCAGCCTTCGAATCCGCCGAGACGTAGTTCATAATCCAATCGTTAAGCCACTTTTCCATGTCCTCACGTTCTTGGAACGAACCGATCTTGTCCCGTGCGATGACCTTGAGGAAGTGAGCAATTCGCGATGTGGCCATCATGTACGGCAAGCGAGCACTGATGGCCGCGTTGGCAGTCGCTTCGGCACCCGTTTTGCCCTGATACTGCTTCGGCTTTTGAGTCGTTTGCGCACCGAAGAAGACGGCGTAATCTTTGTCTTTGTAATGGCATAGCGGCAGGAAGCCCAAATCGCTGAGCTCTTTTTCACGACGCTCCGTAATCGCGACTTCTGTTGGGCACTTCAAATCCATATCGCCGTCATCGGCACGGAAAACGTGCGATGGGAGCCCTTCAACTTTACCGCCACCTTCCGCACCACGAATCGCAGTGCACCAACCGGTTTCAGCAAACGTCTTGGTCAATTGTGCACCCAGAACATAAGCCGTATTCATCCAGCAATAATCGTCATGCCCGACCGAAACCGGCTTGCCGTCGGCTCCAAGAGCGACTTCTTCATAGCCAAACTCTTCAATCGGTTTCGTGTTCATCCCATACGGCAAGCGTGCCAGGGTTCGCGGCATCGTCAGCGTGACGAATCGTGAATCTTCGCTTTCTCGGAAGCTTCGCCAAGCGGTATGTTCGACTGTGTCGAAGATCTTGGCCAAGTCACGCGGCTTGGACAACCCTTGCCAGTTTTCCATGCCGAAAAGCGCTGGCGCAGCGGCGGATAAGAATGGGCAGAATGCGGCGGCTGCAACACCCGAAACATTCTTCAACATCGCAATATCGTCAGGATGATTTCCGAAATCGTAGTCGCCGATTAGCGCACCGTAGGGGGTACCACCAGGCATACCAAATTCAGATTCATAGATCTTCTTGAACAAATCGCTTTGGTCAAATTCAACCGCTCGTTCAAGATCTTTTTGCAGATCTTTTTTGCTGCAATTCATGACCCGAATCTTCAGCTCAGTGCCTGTTTCGGAGTTCATCACCAAATGGCTCAGCCCGCGCCAACTGCCTTCGAGCTTTTGGAAATCAGCGTGATGCATGATCTCGCTTAGTTGTTTGGAAATTTGAGCATCGATTTTATCGATCGTCGCTCGAATCGATCGGCACAGATCCTTGTCAAAAGTGACAGAACCTTCCATCGCTTGTTCAGTAAATGTTCGCAACAGCTCTTCGGCTCGCGAGCGCTCAGTCTGCTTTGTAGCGGCGATTGCCGATTCTAAAAGGCTCACGCCGCCTTCGACGACGGTGGCTTCAGCGGTGGCTTTTTCTTGTTTGGCGGCCATACTTCAGTTCTCTCCAAGGGCAAAATGTTCGTTGTGCAAAATTGTAAGTCAGTTGAATTGTTAGTGGCTAAATAAAGGACTATTTCTTCAGCCCTAACTCGCTGGCAAGTTTAGCCACGTTCTCGGTACTCTTGAGCACATCTTCGAGAGTCGCTTCTAAATCCGCGCTAACATCGACTTTGGCCATCAAATCGCGTAATTGATTTCGAGTCTCCATCAACTTCTTGAGCGGCTCAACTTGGGCAGCAACCTTGGCTGGCTCAAAGTCTTCCATCGACTCGAATTTCAGCTGAACACCCAACTCGGTTCCGTCACCCGCAAGCGTGTTTTCAACCCGCATATTCAAACCCGGCGTCATTTGCCGAAGCACATCGTTGATATTGTCACGATCGATTTGAACAAATTTTCGCTCAACCAACGGCTTGAGTTTCTGGGTTGGATTACCAGAGAAATCACCTAGTACTCCGACAACGAAGGGCAATTCGCGCTTTTCCATCGCCCCATTGGTTTCGACTTCGTACGTAATGTGGACGCGTGGTTTGCGAACGCGATTAAGTTTACCGTGGACGGAGCTCATATTTGGGCCTTACCTTTAATTGGGAACCGAGAAAAAATGGATTGACCGATGGTTGCTGGATGACTTAGAACCTATCCGAAAAGGGGTCTGACCCTTCGGAGGAACACAGTGGGTCAGACCCCTTTTCGGATAGGCTTAGTTCTTAAAGTCAAATTTGGTTTGAAACACGATTTATCTTGCCGAATGGGCCCTATTGTAATCAGAAGCGTAACGCCGCGTCGTTTCGCTTCGCAGACTATTTTGCGGCGAGTTGCAGGCCAAATCAATCACGGGCATTGACCAGCCAGTTTGCATGACGCCCTAGTGCTCTGTCCAGATTACTTTTAGGGTAGTGGAAGTTGTAAAACTTCCTCACGTCCAGGGAACTTTAACAAGTTCCACTACCGCCAACCTTAATTTTTAATCTGGACAGAGCACTAGTATTCTTCGCTAGGCGGTTTTTGGATCCCCATACGCTTGTACATTTGACTTAACACGTCCTCATCGCCGACCAGGTCTTTCAATAATTCTGGCAGCGAAAGTCGGCCCCATCGAACCGCCTGCTCCAACGCATAAGAAACCGGTGAGTGAGGCTCGGTCTTGCGAAAATAATCAGCCACACGAAGCAAATGTTGCAACGCGTCTTCGCGCGATGTCACGGGACGCAGCACTGAAACGGACCCATCGCCCTTCATGGTAACTTCTCCCGTAAGCGGATCGGAAACGGAACCGTCATTTGTCGCTTCGTTTGAGGATAACACACGCTCGGCCATCTCGTCAAAGTTTTGGAGAAGGCGATCGACCGTCTCTACAATTTTGCTGATCGACGGATTGATTGGATAACCCGACTCATCGCGTCCGCAGCAACGCTCCATCGTTTCGTTAAAGATATCGCATTGGCGTCGTGTTTCCACAATGTCTTCGCGGATCGAAGTCACTTTTTCGAAGCCCAATTGCGACATCGCAGTGCGATACATTTCGACAGATGGTTGCCCGGCGTCGATCTTCGCCGCCCGAACTTGCGGATCATCTGATTCCATTCGCAGGGCGATCAGATAACCGCCCCACGTCAATCGGCCGTCAGAATCGACGATCGCGGAACTGTCAAGCAGCTTGGCTAGTGTCGGGCTGACGGCGTTCAGTTGCGCCAGCGTCTCACTAGGCTCTTCGTCCTCCGCAGGAATGGGATGCAACGAGCCCCAATATCGCTCGACCATTTGATAACACAATTGCAAGGAATCGCGCAGCCCGACTAAGCCCTCGATTCGAATCAACGCTTCGACCATCCAAGCCAGCACCCAAAGATCTTTGGAATGCTCTAAAATTAGCGACTGAGAAAGATCGTAAACTTTGTTCCAATCGGGCGCTCGCCGTGGGTCGTCGGATCGACCAGCCAACTCGACTTGGATTTCTTCGTCGGTCATCTGCGCGAATCGCTCGCGTGTCCTCTCAGCTTCGGCGGCTTGGTTACGCGCTTCGCGAGCTGCATAATACTTGCGACTCAGCTCGGAGTGCTCCCGCAGCGCAAAACCGCAAGGATTGTCCTCCGCAATCGGTTTCAAGAAGGCTTCAAAATCTATTAAGTGTGGGCTACTCATCAATCGCAATACTTGTCAGTTGCCGAGCCGGATGCGACTCTAAAAATTCGTGAACTATCAATCATGCAAGTCTAACCGCCGCAGCTTGACCGCCAACGCTTCAAGAACCTTCGCGTGCAACCGGCTTGCCCATGATTTGCTAATGCCAATTTGATTGGCCGCGTCTTGAAGCGTAAATCCTTCGAAATATACCGCGTTAATTAAGTGGCGTTCGGTCGGATCTAAAGTTTCAACCAATGAGCGTAATTTCTGGCTCGCTTCGAGATTTAAAACGCTCTGCGACGCCGACTGACCAGGGTCTTCCATCATTGCAACCCGTTCCATCGCTTCATCCCCGCCGCTAGCGAGGTACACAACCGCGAGCTTTTCCGTAACCCGCGCAAACCAATCACCAGCTTGATCCAATGACGGCGGATCAGACATTTCAACATCCCGTTCGGCCTCCAACGCATCGTCTGCCATTCGCTCATAGCGTAAACGACGATAACGCGCCCGACTGGTCCACGTCATCTTCGCCAATCCATCGTAGATCGCGCCACGAATTCGATAGTAGGCAAATGTGTTGAACTGATTGCCACGCTCATGATCAAAATCACGAGCGGCCTCGGCTAATCCGACCTCTCCATATGCGATCAAATCGTCCAAATCGACTTTGACAGGGATGTTGCGAAAGGTCCGCAGCGCCAACGAACGGACCAGTGCTTGCCCCTCCTCGATCAGTTGCGTTCGTTCTTGAGCCGAACTGGCAGTCATCGCGGCGACTCCTGCAAAATCGTCCAGAGCTGTGTCAATCGTTTGATGCTCGTCGGGTCGCTGCACAAGGTCGCAGCAATTGACTTGGACATCAAATTGCGAGACTCACTCGGTGTCGCAGTGTCCGAAACGTGTCCAGATTGGTTCTTTGCCAAGCCGAAACGGGCCTTCAAAAACGCCGCAACCAATAACTCCGCCACTTGGGAAAGCGGCGGTGCTTGAGGACCGTATTCCGCTGCCACAGCATGCAGCGCCGCGAGTTCTTCTTCGGTCAATCGGTTTGTACCGCCAGAAAGCGTCGTTTCCAAAACCGATCGCAAGACACTAGCATCGGTGGCATCCGCGCTTGAATCGCCGCGATACGCTTGACCACGGCTGGACGGTGTTTTATCGTCGCCTTGCGACATCAGTTCTTCGGACCTTACAAAAAATCTATCAATCCAATCCCAGTGATTACTGTTATAAGCGGATTGATATCTAAAGTTGCGTCAAACCGAACTTTTTTCTTATTTTGCTGCGAAAGTTCATTTTAACCACTTGTCAGACTTACCTAACCTGAAAAACCTGTGGTCTCGACTCTTGCAAGTCTTTGCCTCCATCTGGTTCAAACGTCGCATTTCGCAAAAACAGCTAAACCGTAACCCTGCGGGCAAGATCCGACTGGACTCTTTTGGAGCGTAAAACGTGGCAGTTTTGATCTGCTCTAAAATCGCAAAACACGGACGTTTATTCAGGACAGTTCCTTAAATACCTCAATCCGAACTTTATTGCTGTTCGACAATCCGGCTAGACTAGTCGGCACATCCGTCGCGACCGTTATCAACGATATGCTTCGCGAGCCAACCGGCACATTTTGACACGAAACAATCGACGATTGTTTTAATCGCAAGCTAGGCGATTAATCTGAGATGAATGAAACGCTCATCTTCAATTCGACGTTTGGTGCACATTCTCACGCTGGCCGGAATCACTTGCGGGCCGAGCTGTGCAGTTTCAGCTCAAACCGCCGCCTGCACCGGTTGTGTCTCTGCAGCGGTCGATTGGACCAGCTTGCCTTCAACTTTCACCCACCGCGAGGGCGTCCAAGTTGATCAGTTCGCTTCCGCTGTGCAACCCACGACCTACGCCGACGAACTGCGATCAACAAGCGTTTACCGCCACCATCGAAGCAGCCTTCAAGGCGGAAATTCTACCGATCACTACCATCGCGTTGATGAATACGGCGGCAACGTCCGTCCGTATGGCGAATGGCGATATCCATACCGTCCTTATTCTGTGCCATACCAAGGTTGGGGCCCACAACTGCCGCAGGTCTACTCGAATTTCCAATCACCGAATTTTAGAGGCAACAATTTTGGCCCGATCGGCCAAGGTCAAAATCGTCAGCTGCAAGACCCGCAAGTCCTAAATCCTAACGCGGGCTTTTACAACGGGAATTTTGGTGGACCTGCCGGCGGAACTGTTCTTCCGGGACCGCAAAATGCGCTCTCGCCACTGCAAGACGAATTTTATCCAGACGCACCAGAACCTCGACCAATGTCGGATCGCGATTTTTTCTATTCACCAATTCGCCCATAAAAAAACGATCGCACCGAAGCATAAGCCCAGTGCGATCGCAAGAACTATTCACAGCACGATTTCGAAATCATGCTGACAGTGATAACTCGAAAAGCGTCAGACGCTTACTTGGCCGCGACCGACGATTCAGCGGTTTCTTCAGCCACTGCCTTCGCAGCCGCTGCACAGCAACCTGACCCGCAAGCAGAACTTGCAGAATCATCGCTGGTCTTCTGAATCAAAACCAACGAAGCGGTCGACGCGCTAGCCGCAGAATTTGCCGGACAGGTTCCCGACGCGCAACCAGTGCAAACACAGTCCGCACACGAGCACTCAGCTTCTGAACAGCAATCACAACCGACTTCGCACTCGCCACATGGACAACCAGCCGAGGCATTGGTCAAGGCAACTGTTGGCTTAACCAACGAAGCAGCCGAACCAAAACCGACCAAAGCGGCAATTAAACTGAGCGACAATAAAACTTTTGTAGACATAAATTTATAAACCTTGCAAAACACATTTTTAGAAACGGCATCCCACATGGAATGCGAATGGAAATTTAGACAGCGGCCCTGGTAAGTTCCCGAAATGGCAAACTCGCCGACCGCAATCCATTCAGTTTTGCCAGGAGCAAAGTTCGGCGCAGCGAACAGCGGCGCTCGGTGGAGAAGCGTCTAACTGGCCGGTCGAACGAAGACTAGGAAGATCAGTCGTTCCATCAATCGGATGGACCGCCAAGAAATATAAATCCGAAGGCTGCGAACTCGCTTTTTCCGGACTATCGACCGGCAGAACCGCGTATGGCAAACTCCTGAGCTCACAACGGCAATGCGATGGCAAATTTTCCGAATTTGTCAGCCGGTCCGAGGCACAACAGCTTGACACGGGTGGCTTCGACAACGAGTTGCTCGACTTTTGTGACCGCGTTTGCAAAGCACAATTCGGACAAGCAACTTGGTTCGTGGCGACACTGGTTTCCAGTCCGACTAATTTAGGAATCGACAACACAGTGCAGCAGCAACTGGCTCGATTCCCGCCTGAAATACCTGTCGTGAAAACGAACGCAAGCAGAATCGCCCAAATGGCAATCCGATCTCGAGTTGTTTGACAGGGTTTCATAAATTTGGCTTTCGGGAGCACTGCAAGACACCTTCTACTGGCTTGCACCTTACAATGTTCACGCTTGAACAATCAAGTCAGTTCACTGAAATTTCCAGAACTTCAAAACGCAATCAATCCATTGTACGCAAAAAGCTTCCGCCGCACATAATTTTCCTCTCTACTTAGATTTTCCTCTCCACGCAGGCCAGGACCGGTCCTGGCAAACTTCCTTAGAATAACGGGATCGGCCTCGGCCTCGACGAACATTGAACTTCGTCGCGATACTATGTGCGGATCGTCCATGTGGTCGATTGACGTCGAGAAAAAGGATCGATAGACTCTGGTCGTCAGCAATGGCAAAAACATGGTGGTAGTAGCTCAGTTGGTTAGAGCGCCGGATTGTGGCTCCGGAGGTCGTGGGTTCAAGTCCCATTTATCACCCTCAGCATTTTCAGCGTTTTTACTAGGGAAAATGCGATTCTTTGCACTCTTGCCGGTCTGGTCAAAATGTCCCAAAGTGCCAGATTGTGCCCCGTTTTGCGGGTAGCTCCGGTAAGAATCACGGTAAGCTGTTTCGGCACCATCCGTGCCAATAGCTATTAGCGATTATCGCGTCGGCATCGCGGTAAGATCCAACGTTGGCAAGCTTTCGACCGCATCGCGTACCCGCAATTGCGTTTCGTCGGTGTAGACGTTTATCGTTAGATCAATTCGGCTGTATCGCATCGCAGCTTGTGCCGTTCGCAGTGCAACACTCGCTTGACTTAACATCGTGCAATGGGTGTGATGCATGCCATGAACGTCAAGCGTTCTCCCTCGCTCGTCCGTCTTGTCGATACCAACGGCGGCCAAATCACGATCCAGGATTTTGACCAACTGTTTTGGAACGTCGAATAGCTTCGTCTGCGGCGGCAATCGCTTTGGTATCCCGCCGATCGGCACCGAATGCCCCGCATCGCCACAAATTTCGCGTCTGTAAGCTTCCAGCCGATCAAATCGCCACAATTTCAGGTCGACGGCAAGATGGCTATTTAGCGGTGAGAGCGGTACGTAACGGTCCTTGTTCCCCTTGGCTTGCCGGATACACAACTGCATCCGAGCCGAATCGATGTCGGTCAGCTTGATGTCGGTCAGCTTGAGGTTGATTGCCTCCGAAAGTCGCAGGCCCGCGGCATAGAGCGTCAGCAGTACGGCTCGATGTTTGGGTACGCTCACACATTGGATCAGCCGATGGACTTCTTCTTGCCCGAGGACGACAGGCAGCTTCTTGGGACGGCTGCCAAAGGGGATCATTTCGACCGCCCAATCTCGCTTGATAGTCGACCGCCCAATCTCGTTTGATAGTCGTGGTATAGAGGAACCGTAGGCCACAAACGGCTTGGTTGAAAGAGGACCAGGAGCATTTTTTCTCGCGGATCATCCAGATTGGAAATTCTCGGATCTGTTCGGGTCCGAGATCTTCGGGCATCTTGCCGAAGCGTTTGCAGAAGCGATCGACATGATAGGTATAGGAATCGATGGTACTGATGGCCATTCCGCGCAGCAGCAGCAGCATGTCTTCGGCCATGCGAGCAATGGCGGGGTTGAGTCGTTTGACTTAAGGCGTCATGGTGCGTTCCGATGAGTAGGAAGTTGGGAAGTCAAATCGGCGAAGGATGTTTCGCCGCAAGACTCCAGCATGATCAGCGCATCAGAAAGCGCAAGCCTTACAATCGTTTTAATCGGCACCCAACCAAAGACTGCTCAAGAGCTTGAGACAGTCTCAATTCTTCCCACTCAAGCGCCTACTTCACAGCGAGAAAGTGAAGCGGTTTAGTTCAACGGTCGCGATAACCCAGCCCGAGTGGTCGAGCAACCATTGCCCAAACGGCCCATCGAGGGCTTGGTGTTCAGCGCTTTGGTACGCCCGTCATGGGCGTGATTGTTATGGGGTGCGAGTCCCCTGTACGAGACTGGAAGACTTAAAGAGGTCAGTATACCAAGTGAATTCTTTGATTGTCAAAGTACTAGACGAAGGCAACTGCGGCAAGGTAACAAGCCGTGGGGAGGAAGCCTGCGATCGTGTGCGTAAACGCCGGGTTTGTTTATCGCCACCCGGACGCGATCTCGTCAAAGCTGCAAGGCTACGAACAGAAACGCCATACAAGGCCGGATCGACTAGGCCAGTGAGCCAAACATCACGAAGCCGTTTCCAGTTGGTCAATCAGGTAAATGGCGAGCTTGTGCAGCGAAGCATCACGCTCTTATCCGGGGAGATCTGCATCGCTTCAACGAGTAAGCATCATCGGCTGAAAACTTGGAACGAACCGACGCAAGTTGGATCGGGCAATGCAGAAGTCAGCAGAGGCCGTAGTACTACACTTCAACATCCAGTTGAAACAGGAAGGGCCAAACAATGAAGAACAAGGAAGAGCCATCAAGCGACTTGCCGCGAGGGAACCCCCACTCGACAGGAGACTCGTATCGTTCGGGCTCCGCACGCGAGCGGACCACAGGTTCAACAGTCCGACCGGACGATACCGCAGCAGCGTCGCTTGAGAAACCAGCCTTGAGTTTATTCCCAATGTCTCTTACTGAGGCGTTAGTCGAACCGTCCAACATCGAAGCCGCTTGGAAGAACGTGAAGGCAAACCGTGGAGCCGCAGGGCCCGACGGGATCACCATCACGCAATTCCCAGATTGGTTTCGACCTCGTTGGAAAGCGATTCGACAACAGCTTCTCGATGGCACTTACCAACCGCAAGCGGTTCGGCGAGTGACGATCGACAAGCCCGATGGCGGCAAGCGATTGCTAGGCATACCAAACTTAGTTGATCGACTGATTCAACAAGCCATCGTACAAATTCTGACCCCGATCTTCGATCCGCACTTCAGCGAATCGAGCTATGGGTTTCGACCAAAGCGTTCCGCTCACGGAGCAGCCAAGCAAGTTCGTCGTACGATCCGAATGGGTTATCGTCACGCTGTGGACATGGATTTATCCAAGTTTTTCGACCGCGTGCAGCATGATGTTCTCATGTCGCGCGTATCGAGGAAAGTTCACGACAAGACTTTACTGCTACTGATCGGTCGTTACTTGCGAGCGGGCGTGATGGTCGATGGAATCTATCAAGCGACGACCGAAGGAACTCCGCAAGGCGGCCCCGCATCTCCACTCCTGGCCAACATCTTGTTAGATGACTTGGACAAGGAACTGGAGCAACGCGGCTTGCC
>JBGSKY010000001.1:0-6531 GCA_041740995.1 Pirellulaceae bacterium | reverse complement strand
ATGATGAAGTCGCAAATGGCAAGCAGCGAGTCGTTTCGGAAATCGACAAAAGCGAGGAGCCGAGTCGTTATGCGATCAAGCGGTCGACACTGGGGGCGGCGTTAGTACTCACTGCGCCGGGGATACCCATGTTGCTGCAGGCCCAAGAATTCCTACGCGACAAATGGTTCGACGATGGCCGACCGATCGATTGGAAACGAGCCGAACAATACTCAGGCATCATTCAAATGTACACTGATCTGATCGCTTTGCGGCTGAACAAAAACGATCTGTCAGCCGGTCTCAATGGCCAGCACGTTGAGGTGTTTCATGTCAACGATCACGACAAAGTCATCGCGATGCGCCGCTGGAAAGAAGGCGGGCCATGCGATGACACGATCGTCGTCTTCAATTTTGCGGATGGGGAACGTGAAGGTTATCGTATCGGGCTACCGGCGACTGGGACTTGGAAACTGCGATTCAACAGCGATGACCGGGACTACAACAAACAATTAGACCAGACAGAATCAAAAGACTTAGTCGCCCAAGAAGAGCCACAAGACGGCTACGCATTTTCATCAACAGTAACAATCGGTGCGTATACTTGCTTGATCTATTCGCAAGATCGAGCGTGATCTGACGCAGCAAACCACGGTAACGAACGACTGTCCGAAAATGAATTACCGACATAATTTGTAGCGGTAGAACGCAATCCCTCCGGTTTCACGGCACAGGAAAGATTACCCAGTCCTGCAAAAACGGTAATTGATTGTCGACGGTTACCAATTCATGGAAAACGATATGTGCTGTCGCTTAATCATCAGCAACGATTCATCAGGCCGGTCAACCGAAAAGGAAACGGTGGCCGGTATCTTTCCAAGCGATTCAACGCGATGGATTGCCTTAGATCGAGAGACCAATCTTGTAGCCGCAATTGAAGATGCAGTCGTTGCCGGGTGCGAAGTCGTCATCGCTGCTGGCGGTGACGGAACGGTCAATGCCGTTGTCAACGCCTTGATGCGATTAGATATTCAAAGCAGGCCGAAACTGGCCATTCTGCCGATGGGTACGGCAAACGATTTTGCCGCGACTTTAAATATCCCGGACAATTTAGTCGCCGCTTGTCACTTGATCGAAACCGGCTGTGAAGCGAATATTGATGTCGTTCGAATTCGTTCGCAAAACTTCGAACGCTATTTCGCAAACGTCGCCGCTGGCGGAAATAGTGTTCGAGTCACCGAAGAAATGACGCCTGAAATGAAAACTCGCTGGGGTGCATTCTGCTATCTTCGCGGCGGCCTGAGTGTGCTGGCCGACTTGAAAAGCTTTCGGGTCGATGTCCAATGCGACGATGAATCTTTCAATCAATTGGATTGCTGGGCGATCCTTATTGCCAATGGACGAACCAATGCCGGTCGAATCGTCGTTGCGCCACAAGCATCTCCGACCGACGGATTGTTGGATGTTATTATCATCCGCGACGGAGGAATCTTAGACATTTTTGAAATCGTTTCGACAGCCGTCTTAGGCAATTTCCTGGAATGCGAACAAGTACTTTTCCGGCAAGTGAAAAAAGTCTCTTTGTATTCCCATCCTGAAATGCGATTCACGCTCGATGGCGAGATCGTCGATGAAGAACCAATCGAATTTGAAGTCATGCCCCAAGCAATTCAAACGTTCGTAGGCCCCGAATTTTGCTTGGATAACAAGTAGGCGTTCTGGCAGCTCTATGGCATCATTCCTGCGACTGCACAGGTTTGCGATGTGCCCCTTCTTAAATGCCAGTAAATATCAAATCCTTTGTTCATCGGCTCCGCTCATAATCCTGATCAGAAATCGAGCTTGGTTTTAGTGTGGCATCAAACCAACCTGTATTTTGTTGCTCTGTAAAGTCAGTCCGATTTACTTTGAACCGTCAAACTTAATTCGTTTCTTAGCTCATAAGCAATCCATCTAAGCTCTTCGTCGGTAAGATTTGAAAGCAGCCCAAACGTACTTGCTGCTGGCTTGTTGACAACAATTTGCAATTCGTTTACCGGTACCTCATTGATAGTCATTCCCGAGGGACCGACTCGCACGTCTTGAATATGCTCGGTCTCAAACTCACGCCATTGCGTCTTAAAGAGCCCTTTGGTTTCGTAAAAGCAGAGTGGTTGCTCTATACCAATCATTGTCGATCGACGACTGAGACAAATTGCATAAACCAGCATCGAAATACCAACAATCCAGAAGACAAGTAAAAAAGCAATCAAACCTGTCAACTCTAAAACTGCCATTGGCTGCTGCGCGTTCGCACTAATCCAAATGCCGGTGAAGACAATCATGAAGAGGTTCCAAAAACAACTGAAGCCGAAAAGCCATCGCGCGGTGCCTGTAAGTCCAGTTGCAGGAATTTGGAACACGAGTGGCCCATCTAAACTACGATGGATTGTCACCGATGTTTTCGATGGTCGCTCCGGCGTATCCACTTGTTCTTCCAGCGAAGACGGATCGAAAAGCGTTTTCGTTGAAATTTTTTGATCAACATTCGATTCGCCCAGAAAGAGTGAGTCATCTTTTGAAAAGTATGCTCCATCAATTGGCCGCTGATCAGAAACTCGCTCAAGCTCCTCAGAGATATTCCTAGCTGCGTCGATAACCAAATCACGAGGATAGGCAATCGCAATGACAGAGAAGGTCTTTGCCGATTCGCTCGAAATTACTCGCAAAGCGTACCAATGAGCAGGCAAACGACTTTCAAGCCACTGATTGACTTTCTCGGCATCTGCAGCATCACGCATTGACGCTTGACGAGTCAACTCAAAGCGTTCAATTGAGTTTATCTTCCACCGCGATTTTAATGAAAACCAACCAAACCTCTCACGACTGATTAATGCTTTCGAGTTTAGCTCAATTTCTGACCGCGTTCGATTTTGGATCACCGCAAGCCCAAAGGCAAAAGTTTTGATCGCAAAAAACATCCCAACCAGACCGCACATGCCAAACGCAATACTGACTAAACCCATCCATTGACCTTGAAGAATCATTCTGATTCCCCAGATTGTAGGTTGGGCCATCCAAAACGTCATAAACAGAATGCCGAAGCTACCAACCGCCAGCGGTGCCCAGCCCCATTGTGATAAATGGCCAAGCTCACGCGCCGGAAACCGCAAAACCATCCTTTCGCCGACGCGAACGACTTCGACTTCTGATTGCGAATATGCGTTAGCCATTTTTGATCACAGTGATTTTAGCATTAACGAAGTGACCCTTGACTTGCTGGTGTGCGGATTTTCCATAGCCGTGTTCAAGTCTTGCCAATACCTTGATCAAGATCTAAACGATCAAAGTAACGGCCAGTATATTGCAAATTCATCTCTCAATTTTTACTGCCAGCTGCGCCGGCTTCGTATTCAATGGTTTGTCCAGCGACCAAGCGATCGCACTGAATTGTCAGCGTACCGTCAAACGCGTTCGCATCGATATTAAAAGTTTTCGTCTCGCCGGGCGACAAACCCTTCAATGATTCTGCCGCTCGAACCGAGTTGATCGCTGGATAGGCGTCGTAGTAGCAAGGCGCAACGCCGGAGTTTGTGATGACAACCCTTGTGACCTTTCGGTCAGTTTGTAATTCGGTGACTCGAAAACGATAGCCGCAAGCCATCCCAGCTTCTGCGATCCGATTCATTTTTTGAAATTTCGGTTGACCATCACCAATCATAAACGAGATGTGAAATCGCTTCGCAGCGGATTCGAAGCTTTCACCGTTCGGGCCTTTTTCGCTCAACGCCAACTTCTGATCTTTTTTTGTGTAATAGTTAAACTCACCGCCAGCAGGCGAGCGAAGGAAGCGTTGACGATCCAACGCATTCCAATTTTCTTCGTTGACTTTGGCGTGTTCTTTGGACAAAAACGAGTCGTCAAAAAGTCCGAAATTTAACTTCGACAGCGCTGCTGATTTAACAATTGGCGAGACGTCAGTGTCGGCAGCATCAATGGAGATCATCCACGGTGTTTGCTTAAATTGACCATCGAGGTGCTGAAGAAATTTGGCTTGAAACGCTTTGTCCGGAAACGTCTTTCCCAGTTCGAACGGTCCTTCATAGATGTGGTACTCGGCCCACAACCCAAAACCGGTTTGTAAAAAGGCCAGCCGTGGGTCCTCGTCGTAGCGTTTTGCAAAAGCTGAATAGAAATCGAGCGTAAATTGCTGTAACTCCGCGCTGGTCCAATCCGGGAAGCTCGTCTGCTTGCCTTCGACGATGCCAGACGTTTCTTTATATCCAGGCAACGATTGAATGTACTTTGGGACCGTGGTTGGTTCGCCTACATAGGTGTAATAAAAACGGAGGACTGCTTGATGCTGTCTGGTTGCGATTGCGTCAAGCTTTTTGTCAATCTTGCTCCAATCGTAAACACCTTTTTCAGTGACCACGTCGGAGTATTTAACATAGGAATATTCCAGTTGAATGGAGGAGCCAGCAACGCTTAAAGCGTCGGAATCATCCCACAAAACAATGCCGGTCATCGGTTGAACATGCTTGATTTCCGATTGCAATGCAACAGCAACAAAGTTGTCCGCCCGCAAGGTTTTTATCGACGGGCATATCAACGCAATCATAAATACAAGCAGCCAGTGGAATGTATTGCTTGATCTTGTTTCTTGTTCATCCATCAGTATTTCCCAGTTGTAAATTGTCAAATAACGTTGCCAAAAGTGCGTCGCTGTTCGGTCGATATCGGAGGGTCGACATCGGTTGGGAGGCAAAAGTAAGTTATACTGTAATTTCAAATACCTTTGGCGACATGCCCGTTAGCGGAATGTTGGCGACGAATTGTTGGAGAAAAAATGCGAAACCTTCAGAGACTTTTTCTGGTGTGCTCATTGCTTATAGTGGCAGTAAGCAGCGGCCTAGCGCAGGGGCAAAGCAAAAATCCAAAGATGCGCCGAGTTAGCCCGCCAACTTTCGATTCGAAGTCGTTCGATGGCATTTTTTACGCCGACGTAAAGTCACAACTCAATGGCGAGTTGCCGAATTCAAGCACTCAAAGTTCCGACATTGCAACAAAGTCAGATCCGGCGGCTGATGGCGTCGATGCTGAAATGACCGATAGCGTGTGGAAGAAGCGAATCGATACTGCAACGATCGAAGATCTTGTAAAGTCCGCCAAGCGTCGGCTAGATCCAGCCGTCAGCTCGCCTGCCAAGTTCGCTAGCGGTGGATATCAAGTTGCTCGTCGCGAGTTCACCATGTTGACAGCTCTCTTTGGCATCATTGAACAATACCCAGGCGACGTACGCTGGAAACATTCGGCAGCGCGGGCGAAGTTCGACTTTGCGCGAGTTGCATCCAACTCCAAAGTCGGCTCCATTGCAGCTTTCAACGAGGCGAAGTCTAAGACGCAAGTTTTCGGCGACTTGCTCAACGGCGTACGGCTAGACGACCTCAAAGATGATCCGCTTGACTGGAACGCGGCGCTCGACCGTGGTGCAACAATGGTTGTTCTGGATTGGAGCTTGCGTGACAACATGAACGTTGCGATTGCCAGCGAGTCGGCTTTTGCAAACGAGAAAGACGGTATCGTGAAGTACGCGCAACTGATCGCGGCCCTTGGTGAGATCATCTCGCAAAAGGACATGCCTGATGCCGACACGGAAGAGTACGTCGAAATGTCAGGACAGATGGTGCAAGCATGTGATGAGTTGATCGTTGCAACTGGCAAGTCTGATTTCGCCGCCGTCCGAGAAGCGATCAGCAAACTGGACAAGAGCTGCAACAATTGCCACGAAGCATATCGGTGAAGATTCTGACTGGACATCTTCACCAACATCCAATTCACCAGCGAACCAGCCCAGCAACTCGGGACGCTGGTCGGGACGAGACCGAATTTAAGGGGCTAAGTGGTCAGGCCTCTTTGATGGTTGGGTCAACCGAAATCGACGCGTTGCCGTTCATTACCTACGATTCCGCTGGTCGAAAAAAGACGGAAGGAATAACGATTTCTGGTCAGACTTACACCAGCACAGGTCTGTTTGACAACCGCGACTAGTTGATGAAGATGACTTATCCTGACGGCACCGTGGTTCAGCAAATTTACACCGATCGAGGCGAATTGTGGCGAGTCGTCCTGGAGAAGTAGTAAGATCCCGATGAGCTTGCTCGTCGGTGAATGAGCTTGGTGATCTAAGACGGCGACGATGCACCAGAAGACCCCAACGGGTTTACCCCGTTTAGTGAATCAGCTTGCTTGAAACGTCAAAGAACTTTCGCTCCGGTGGGGTAAACCCACAGCGGGGGCGGGAGGCGTAGCGGTGACAGGGTTAGCTGACGAAGCTTCGCTACGGTGGGATAAACCCACGACGGGGGCGGGTGGTACAGTCAATTCTGAGAGTTTACTTATGGTTTGTCTTGTCCGTGTCAAAGTCTTTGCGCTTGGCGAAGTCGCGATCGTGCATGTCATGAATCGGACGGTTCGGCGGTGCTTCATGGTGGGAAACGATTAACTGACCGGCAAGAACTTTGACCATCGCAAAGAATGGGTGGAGATTGAGCTTCGACATCTGGCCGCCCG